>CAVFGI010000004.1:0-86264 GCA_963621975.1 Selenomonadaceae bacterium | reverse complement strand
TCAGAACAAAGAAGGAATACCGCAGACCTGACGGTACATACATCAGGTTCGATGATAACGCATGTGTTGTCATTGATGCCAACAATAACCCACGCGGAAAGCGTATCTTTGGGCCGGTTGCTCGTGAGTTGAGAGACGGGTACATGAAGATCGTTTCCCTTGCACCGGAAGTGTTGTAGGAGAGCCGTATGAGACTGAAGAAAAACGACACAGTCAAGATTATTGCTGGAAAAGACAAAGGTGTCACCGGCAAGATCATTAAGGTTGACCCAGAGAACGAAAGAGTTTACGTTCAGGGTGCCAACATGGTCTCCAAGGCCATGAAGAAGAGGAACCAGCAGGATCAGGGCGGAATTGTAAAGATTGAAGCTCCAATCCACGTTTCAAATGTTGCTCTTGTTGTAAATAAGAGCGGAGAAACAAGCAGAGTTGGTTACAAGATTGATGAAAGTGGAAAGAAAGTCCGCTATGCAAAGAAGACCGGAGAGGCAATCTGATGGAAAAGTTCGTACCAAACTTAAAGAGAAAGTATCTTGAGGAAGTTGCTCCTGAACTTTTTAAGGATTTTCAGTACACTTCAAAGATGCAGATTCCTGCTCTTGAAAAGATTGTTGTCAGCGCTGGTGTTGGTGACGCAATTCAGGACAAGAAGTATTTGGAAGCTACAGTCAAAGAGCTTGAACAGATTACTGGTCAGCATGTTGTTAAGACAAAGGCAAGAAAGTCAATTGCTAACTTCAAACTTCGTGAAGGAATGGAAATTGGCGCCATGGTCACCCTTAGAGGCGACAATATGTGGTTCTTCCTTGAAAGGCTGATTTGCATTGCTCTTCCACGTGTTAAGGACTTCAAGGGCGTTAAGCCAAACGCATTTGACGGTCATGGAAACTATGCCCTGGGAATTACTGAACAGATTATTTTCCCAGAGATTGATTACGATAAAATCGTTCGTGTCAGTGGTTTGAACGTTGCAATTGTAACCACAGCCAAGACAGACGAGGAAGGTTTTGCCCTACTTAAGAAGTTGGGTATGCCGTTCAGCAAATAAGGGGTGTAGAATATGGCAAAAAAGTCAATGATTGTTAAGGCGCAGAGAGAACCGAAGTTCAGTACAAGAACTGTTCGCCGTTGCAGAATCTGCGGAAGACCCCGTGGATATATGCGCAAGTTTGACATGTGCAGACATTGCTTCAGAAAGCTTGCCAGCGAAGGTCAGATTCCTGGCGTAACCAAATCCAGTTGGTAGGAGTGCAGAAATGGCAGTAAGTGATCCTGTTGCTGATATGCTGACAAAAGTCAGAAATGCTAGTTTGGCTAAGCATGAAAAAGTAGATGTTTCTAATTCAAAGCTTAAACTTCAGATTGTTAAAATCATGAAGAATGAAGGCTATATTAAGAATTTTAAGAAAGTCACCAAAGACGGTGCCACATTTCTTCGCGTATTCTTGAAGTATGATGATAGTCAAAATCCTGTCATCCACGGCATTGAGAGAATTTCAACTCCTGGTCGTCGTGTTTACTCTGGATATAGAGAAATGCCACGTGTTTACAATGGCTATGGCATTGTCATCGTTTCGACTTCCTGCGGTGTAATTACTGGCAAGAAGGCATCTGAGCAGTTGGTCGGCGGTGAGCTGATTTGCTCAATTTGGTAAAAGGTGGTTAACTATGTCTCGTATAGGTAGATTACCAATTGATGTGCCTAAGACGGTCAAGGCTTCCATCAAAGACGGAGTTATTACCGTAGAAGGTCCAAAGGGAAAACTTTCCCAGGTTATTTTGCCAGCTATCCATGTTGAGATTGGCGAGAACCAGATTGTTGTAACAAGAGAGAACGAAGAGAAGGCTACAAAAGCTGCTCATGGTCTCACAAGACAGTTGATTCACAACATGGTTATTGGCGTTTCCGAAGGATTCCAGAAGAACCTTGTGATTGTTGGTGTTGGTTATAAGGCTGAACTTCAGCAGAAGAACCTTGTTTTGACTCTTGGCTTCGCTAACGACATTGAGTTTGTCATTCCTGAAGGTATCAAGGTTACTCTTGAGACTCCTAACAAAATTAACGTTGCAGGAATTGATAAGCAGCTTGTTGGTCAGGTTGCAGCCGATATTCGTAGTCTTAGAAAGCCTGAACCTTACAAAGGCAAGGGTATTAAGTACGATACAGAGCACGTTCGCTCCAAGAGCGGAAAGTCTGGTAAGAAATAAGGCGGGTTAAAGATATGAATAGAGTTATTGATAAAAAAAGAAAGCACGCAAGAAGAAAGCTTCATATCAGAAAATCCATTTCCGGAACTGCCCTCAGACCAAGAATGTCTGTTTTCAGAAGCAACCTCCACATGTATGTTCAGGTTATTGATGATACAACAGGCAACACATTGGTTAGTGCTGGAACAGTAGAGAAGGAACTTGCCGGTCTCAAGAATAACGTAGAAGATGCTGGAAAGCTCGGAGAAATTCTTGGTCAGAGATGCATTGAGAAAGGTATTCAGACTGTTGTATTTGATAGAAATGGTTACCTCTATCACGGCATTGTTAAGGCTATCGCTGATGGCGCCAGAAAAGCCGGTGTAAAGTTCTAAGGTGGTTAGTATGGAAAGAAACAGAGATAAGAGAGAGAGAGAAAACCAGCCCAAGGAATTCCTTGAGAAGCTGATCAAACTCAATGCAGTGTCCAAGACCGTCAAGGGCGGACGCCGCAGATCCTTCTCAGCTCTTGTGGTCGTAGGTGACCAAAAGGGTAGAGTTGGCTACGGTATGGGTAAGGCTAATGATGTGTCCGATGCTATCCGCAAGGCCACCGAAACAGCAAAAAAGAGCCTTATTGTTGTCAATGTTAAGGATTCTACAATTCCACATGAAGTTCTTGGTAATTTCAAGAGCGCAAGCGTTCTTCTTAAACCAGCTTCTCCTGGTACAGGAATCATTGCAGGTGGTGCAGTTCGTGCCGTTTGTGATGCTTGTGGAATTAAGGATCTTCTTAGCAAGTCTTTGGGTTCAAAGAACACAATCAACACTGTCAAGGCTACATTTGATGGTCTCGAACATCTTTTCTCAGCAAAGAAAGTTGCTGAGGATAGAGGCAAGAATCTAAAGGAACTTTGGGGGTAATGTATGGCAAAGCAGATTCGTATTGAATTAGTAAAAGGCCTCGCAGGTTGCCTCCCAAAGCAGAGAGCTACAGTTAAAGCTCTTGGCCTTGGTAAGATTAACAGTAGTGTTGTTAAGGATGACACTCCTGTAACGAGAGGAATGGTTCGTGTTGTTGAACATCTCGTAAAAGTTGAGGAGATATAATATGGGACAGATTCATGCACCAGAAGGTGCCAACAAGAAAAAGACCATAGTAGGCCGTGGCGCATCCTCTAAAGGCAGAACATGTGGAAAGGGCTTTAATGGTCAGAATTCCCGTTCTGGCGGTGGTGTTCGTCTTGGTTTTGAAGGTGGTCAGATGCCTCTCTACCGCCGTGTAGCAAGAAGAGGTTTCTCCAACTATCCTTTCAAGAAGGAATATACCGTTGTATCTCTTGATGTCATCAATGAAGCTTTCAAAGATGGCGAGACAGTTAATCTTCAGGCTCTCAAGGACCTTTGCATTGTCAAAGGCGATGTTGAAGCTAAGATTCTCAACAACGGAGAAATTTCAAAGAAAGTTGTTGTTGAAGGTATAAAGGTTTCCGCTTCTGCGGCAGAGAAAATCAAAGCCGCTGGTGGCGAAGTCAAATAATAAAGGAAGGTAGTGATGTCAAACACCATTTCCGACATGTTCAAGATGGAAGATCTCAGGAAGAAGATTTTATTTACTCTTCTTATTCTCGTCATCACGAGAATTGGAACTGTAATACCTGTTCCAGGCATAAATCCAACTCTTCTTGAGCAGTATTTCCTCAGCCAGTCCGATAGTGGAAACTTGGGACTCGTGGAATATCTGAATTTCTTCTCTGGTGGAGCTTTCTCCAACTTCTCTTTGTTCACACTTGGTGTTATGCCTTACATTTCAATGCAGATTATCGTCCAGCTTCTTATGCTGATAATTCCTACACTTAAGAAGTGGGGCGAGGATGCTGAAGGCAGAAGAAAGATTCAGAAGCTTACCAGATATGGTACAATACTCGTGTGTTTGTTGCAGTCCTTTGTCGTGACGGTTTACGCAAGAAGCATTCAAAGCTACTTGCCAGGTGTCATAACAATAGACATGCTACCTTTCACACTTATTTCAATGCTTACAGTAACAGCTGGTTCAATGGCTTTGGTATGGCTTGGTGAAAAGATTACACAGTTTGGTGTTGGAAACGGCATCTCTCTGTTGATTTTCGCTGGTATTGTTGCAAGAGTTCCATCAGCTCTTAATGAGCTCATCCAAGGAATGATTGCAGGTACAATTAATCCATTACTAGTAGTCCTTGTTCTAGTTATGTTTGTTATCGTTGTAGCCCTCGTTGTCTGCGAGCAGGAAGGCGAGAGAAAGATTCCAGTTAACTACGCTAAGAGAGTTGTTGGTAGAAAGATGTATGGCGCTCAGAGCTCATATATTCCTTTCAAGATTAACCCAAGTGGCGTTATTCCTGTTATCTTTGCTTCTGCAATCCTGACATTCCCTCTGCAGATTGCACAAGCGTTGGGCCCAAACGTAAGATGGCTGAATGCAGTTGCAAATTGGCTTGATCCTCAGGGTGCCCCTTATCTAATCATCTACACCATCTTGATCATTGCCTTTGCATTCTTCTACACACAGGTTTCACTTAATCCTGTTGAGATGGCAAAGCAAATTAGAGAGAACGGCGGAAGCGTTCCAGGAGTTCGTAGTGAGAAACTTGAAGAGTATCTCACAAAGGTTCTTAATCGTATTGTTCTTCCAGGTTCACTCTTCTTGGCTTTTATTGCATTGATTCCTACACTTATCCAAATCATCTTCAAGTTCCCTTCATCAGTAGCAATGCTGTTTGGTGGAACATCACTCATCATCCTTGTTGGTGTTGAGCTTGATTTGATGAAGCAGATTGAGAGTATCATGAAGATGCACCACCACGAGGGATTTGTGGGCGTGAAGAAGATCAAATCCAAGAATTTATAATTGCGCAAGGAGCAGATCATGAAAGTTAGAGCAAGTGTTAAACCTATGTGTGACAAATGCAAGGTTATTAGAAGAAACGGTGTTGTTCGCATTGTCTGCGAAAACCCAAAGCATAAACAGAGACAGAAATAATTAGGGAGGCCTTTGATGGCGAGAATTGCAGGTGTAGATTTACCTAACAAGGCTACAAAAATTGCTTTGACATACATCTACGGAATTGGAAGAACTTCAGCTGAAGAGATTTGCCAGAAGACTGGTGTTGATCCTGATGCTCGTATCAATACACTTGGTGCAGATGTTCTTGCTGAACTCCGTAAGGTAATTGAAAATGACTATGTTGTTGAAGGAAGACTTCGCACACAGGTCAACCTTAACATCAAGAGATTGATGGATATTGGATGCTACCGCGGATTAAGACACAGAAAGGGTCTTCCTGTACGTGGTCAGAGAACAAAGACCAATGCACGTACACGTAAGGGTAAGAAAAAGACCATTGCTGGTAAGAAGAAGTAAGGAGTAGAATATGGCAAACGCAAAACGCAAAACAAAAGTCAAGAAGACTGTATTTGAAGGCAATGTCTATGTTCAGGCTACTTTCAACAATACCATTGTCACTATTACAGATCTGAACGGCAATGCTGTGTCTTGGGCAAGTGCTGGCGGACTTGGTTTCCGTGGTGCTAAGAAGTCCACTCCTTATGCTGCACAGACAACCTGTGAAACAGCAGCAAAGAAGGCAATGGACTTTGGTCTTCGCGAAGTAAACGTATTCGTAAAGGGACCAGGTCAGGGTCGTGAGTCAGCTATTCGCTGCCTTGGAACTTTAGGACTTAAGGTTCGTTCCATTCGTGACGTAACACCAATTCCTCACAATGGATGCAGACCACGCAAGACAAGAAGAATCTGACGAAGGGAGATTAGAAAATGGCTAGATATACAGGACCAAAGTGCAGATACTGCAGAGCAGAGAGAGCTAAGCTCTTTCTTAAGGGTTCAAGATGCCTTTCCGCAAAATGCCCAATGAATAATCCAGCAGAGTGCGGACTTCCTGGCAAGGATCCAAAGGCTCGCTCAAAGAAGCCTACAGACTATGCATTGATGCTTCGTGCAAAGCAGAGACTCAAGAGAATCTACTGCATGCTTGAGAAGCAGTTCAAGCTTACATTTGATGAAGCTAGCAGACTTCCTGGTAAAACAGGTGAGAATCTTGTTGGTCTTCTTGAACGTCGTCTTGACAACGTTGTTTTCAGAATGCATTTCGCATGCAGCCGCCCACAGGCATCACAGCTTGTAAGCCACGGTCATGTCTTTGTGAATGGAAAGCGTGTAGACATCCCTTCATATAGACTTAAGGTTGGCGACGTTGTTGAAATTGCTCCACAGAGCAAGAAAATGATTGCGATTAAGGAAAGCTTGGTTGAAGTTAGCAAGAGCGGTGTATGCCCATGGCTCACAGTTGATGCTGATAACATGAAGGGACAGTTTGTCGCAGTACCAAGAAGAGAAGAAGTCAAGGAGCTTGAGGGTGTCAACGAACAGTTGGTCGTTGAACTTTACTCTAGATAAGCTTTGAGTTTCGGTTATCTGAGGCCACGTCCAAAAATGGACAAGGCCTTGGAATAGTAAAGGAGTGTCAATGGCACGCAAAAACCTAATGAAAGGCTTTAAGAAGCCTAAATCGATTTCAATGGAGCACAGCAAGGTTGAGGCCAATTATGGCAAGTTCACAGCCTATCCTTTTGAGAGGGGCTTTGGTACCACAATTGGTAACACCCTACGCAGAGTTCTCTTGTCTTCAATTCAAGGTTATGCAATAACCGCAGTTTGGTTTACCTACTACGACGCAGATGGAAGTGCCCACCTCATTTCAAGCGAGTTTGAAGCTCTTCCTGGTGTTAAGCAGGATATCTGTGAAATTATCGCTAGGTTGAAGAAGCTTAGAATGAGAATGCCTGAAGAGGTAGAAACAACAACTATCTCCCTTGAATGCAAGGGGCCAGGTACAATCACAGGTGCTGATTTTGAGAAGGACCGTGTTGAGGTTATTAACAAAGATCTTGAGATTTTTGATATGATGGACGACGCAAATATTGAAATGGTCGTACAGATTGATTTTGACAGAGGCTATGTTCCTGCAGAACTCAGCCAAAATTATGTTGAAATCATTGGAACCATTCCAATTGACGCAATCTTCTCTCCTGTTACTCGCGTAAAGTACTCAATTGAGCCTACTCGCGTTGGACAGAGAAACGATTACGATAAGTTGAACCTTGAAATCTGGACAGACGGTACAATTTCCCCTGAAAATGCCTTAGCTGAGGCTGCAAAGATTGCAAAGGATCACTTCTCAATTTTCATCAACTTTGATGAGAGCATGGTGAGTGGTAACGATGAAATCGATGAAGAAGAGGAACAGATTAGAAAGATTCTTGCTACTTCTGTTGAAGAGTTAGAGCTTACTGTCCGTTCAAGCAATTGCCTTAAGAATGCAAATATTCGCACAATTGGTGATCTTACAAAGATGACTGAAGAGGAAATTGCAAAGACAAGGAACTTTGGTAAGAAGTCCTTATCAGAAATCAAAGACAAGCTCAAGGAATGGAATCTTGGACTTGGAATGACAGATTACAGTGTCCTGAAGAACTCAATTAGAGTCCCAGGCAACAAGGAAGAAAACAATGAAGCATAAGATTGGATTCAATGCCCTTAGCAGAACCTCTGCAGAGCGCAAAGCACTCAAGCGCAACATGGTAACAAGCCTATTCCGCTATGAAAGAATTGAGACAACCAAGGCTAAGGCTAAGGAAGTTCAGCGCCTTGCAGAAAAAATGATTACAAGAGCAAAGGTTGACAATGTACACAACCGCAGACTTACTTCCGCTATCCTTTTTGATGAAGCGGTCGTAAACAAGTTGTTCACTGAGATTGCTCCGCTTTATGCCGACGTTCACGGTGGATACACACGTATCATCAAGACTTCAAACCGTCTTGGAGATGCAGCTGAAATGGCTATTCTTGAGCTTACAAAGAAAACAGAAAAGCCTGAGAAAAAGTCTAAGGCAAAGAAGGAAGAGACAGCAAAATAAGCCTCTTCACAAATGAAACCTTAAAATGGGGTTCAGCCGGGGTCAATGTGACTCCGGTTTTTTTGTAGTATGAAGGTTTATCCAATGTAAAAGAAAAAAGAGCCAGAGAAAAACTTGAAAATGTTCAGAATATGGTATGATAATGATTGTATCGGTTGTTGAAGCAACTATGAATTGAATAATTATTGTAAATTAGTGAGGCTTGAAAAAACTTCTAGAAGGGATGATCATGGGGATAGATTTCTGTAGCTCTTTACAATGTAATCAATTAAATATGACTGGGGGGGGGTACTCCTCACTAAACTCGTGCACTAACTCTAAAAGAACTCATACAAGGAGACTAAGCATGTGCTTAAAAAGAGCAGTTTTGCTTGGTCTTTTTTTATTATTTGCTCTAACTTCAGCCTTTACTGCAAAGGTTGAATGGAAATGGAACTCAAGCGATGAGAAAGTCAAATACTTTAGATATCAGCTTAATAGTGAAGAAGAAGGTACTTGGACTGTAATAGATAGCACAAACACAAGAGTGTTCCTAGAAACCAGTAGTGGTGATGTACTTTATGTTCAGGCCTCGTATGATGGAATTCACTGGTCAGACTCTTCTTATGAAAGATATCTACAGTTAAATCATAACAGCGGACTTTATCTTTGTACTCCTATTGAATGGATGTGGAGTAGTACAGATGAAAGTATTAAGTATTACAGATATCAAAGAGATAAAGAGGATGAAAATAATTGGCAAATAGTAGATGCCTGTGTAAATAGCGTAAAGCTTGTCTCACATATGGGCATAAATACATTCTATCTACAGGCATCTAGAGATGGTAATAATTGGACAGAATCTACAATAGGAACTTATAAGAGAAGTTGTTTATCATTAAGAGTAAACCTTGCACCATACTCAAGTGCTGTTTTTGATTTCTATAATAGTCATGACATAGAAGAAGCTAGAACCCTTATGGGAACAACATATGGAGCCTCTACAAGCATAGAGCTTGATTGGTATCTGTTGGATAATCTTAGAGTCTATCCAGAAGTAGGGTACTCATTTGTATTAAAGGCACAAACAGTAATCCCAAAGCAATATGCTGTGCACTACATTAAGGCAGGTGGAGGAATAGACTATCTAGTAGGGATAACAGAAAAGACAAACCTATATGCTGGTCTATTTGGATATGGCATTGTAGATATCAATAACACAGAGAGAAGTAATCCAAAGCCATACTTTGGAGTAAGATGTGGTTTTGAAACAAAGATAGCAGACGCATTGTACATAGGAGCAATGGCAAGAGTGACAGCAGGCCTTTATATAATAGAAAAGGACTCACTATACAACTCAATCACACTGTTAATAGACCCAGCAAGCATCTCATTGAGGTATGAATTTTAAGTAGGGGAGCAAAGATGAGAAAGGGTCTGCTTGTTTTCATCATTATTATTTCCCTCTGTGCATTATTTGTTTCATGTAACCTTGAGCCAATAGATAGTAGTAGAAGTATCAACCACTACATTTTCCCATATGTCAAGTTTGAACGCTTACAAGATGAAGATGGCAATTACTATTACACAGCATCTATCCTAGAAAGAGCAAAGGTAGCAAGTGTTTACATTCCTTCTTATGTGGAAGACAGTAAGTCAGAAACAGGCTCATTTCCTGTAAAGGTCTTTACTGGCTTTGAAAGTGATGATGACATAGTAAACCTAACAAGCATCACCATTGAATCTTCAATAACAGAGATAAAGCTCAAATCATTAGACCAAGCAAGGGTACTTGAGACAATTGGATATGAAGATGTTGAAAGTGATGCTGTATGGACAAATCTACCAGAGTTTTTACATACAAGCACAACTGAATTTGTAGGCTGGTTTACAACAGATACAAAAGAGCAAGTAAAAAATGGGGACAAGATGGACCCAGAGCATTCAAAGATATATGCCAAGTATTTGTATGTTGAACTGATTGAGCATAAAAAGTCAGATGCCACCTGCACAGAAGATGGTTATACCCAAGACTGCTGGGAGTGTAATACCTGCGGGCATTTCTTCTCAGATGACCAAGCAGAAAATGAGATAGAGGAAGATATAGTAATCCCTGCTACTGGACATAAAGTAAATGGAACCTATGAGTATGATATAGACAATCACTGGCAAATTTGCACAGTTGAGGGAATCAAGGTCTATGTTACAGAGCACAGCTGGGGAGATTGGCAGACACGTGTTTCTGGGAATGTAGAGCACCTCTATAAGGAATGTAGTGTATGTGGAGCAAGAAAGGTTGCCACAAAACCCGAGTATCTTGTCTATGACATAGGAATTGGAGAGATAAAGCTTAAAGCCCTAGAGGCAACCCCATGTGGAGACTTCTATATCAACAACACCAAGGTAGAGAGTGGAGCAACAATTACAGTTGACAGCTCTACCGTAACGGCAGAGTTTAGGCCTTATTTTGGCTGTAATACTAACTATACGAATACGTCTACATACGTTTTAAACGGCGGTAGGATGCAGGAAAAAAAAGGTGAAACGGACAGTAGCGGTAATTACATAGTCACTTTCACACTGAATAACAAATCAGAACACATATTGAATATTCAGATTGGAACCGAAGGTGGAAACTTAGCATTTGAATGCAGTTTATATAAGAAAACTAATTAATAGGAGAAAAACATGAAAAAAAGTCTTTTTACGACAATTGCGGCGATATTACTGATTTTCGCATTTGTTTCGTGTTCAGGGAACGTTGCTCCTGAGGACAAACTTGGAAAGATTACTTTCGGAGAAGAAAAATCAAAAGCAGTCACTACTGTGGTCGTGTACAGTAATGAAGTAGAAGACTTGGTTTGGTTCTACAGTGCAACCAAACTTGACGATGGTTATACTACAGGTCAGACCAATGGTTTTGTATCTGTTGCAGCCGCAACAAAGGAATCCGGGGAAACAACAAGCTATACACCAACCAAGGGTCTTTCAGGTAAGACACTTGATTCTGTAGGTTTCTCATACGGCCTCTGGAAGATTGAGCTTCAGGGATACAAGGAAGCAAATGTTGAGGTGTCGACAGAGGGTACAGTTACAATAAAAGACAATACTGATGCTGAGTACGTATCAACAGTAAATAACTTCCTTGTAAACAAGGGTGCAAACTATGCTACAGCTGAAATTGAGCTCGGTGATAATGCTGAGACAACGATTGTATTTGCTAGTGGTGAAAATGCTATAAGCTTCTCATCAAGCAATATCAAGGCAACAAGTGATTTTACTCTTGCTGTAACAGATAGCGTTGTAGGTTCAACTGTTACAGTCTCAACAGGTGATGGTGATGTTGTCAAAGCGGATGGCAAAATAACATTTAAGAATATAACTTATACTGTTTCTGATAATACTGATATTACAGGCGAGCATGTGATGAAGTTCGTCCTTTCACAGAAATTGAAGAATTTAGACAGCACAAATGAAACTGAAAATACAACAATTGAAGCTGCTGTCTATACATTGAAGTTTACTGTTAAGAAGGGAACAAAGACTACAATTGGTGGAACACTATTAAAGAATGACACAACTGGAACTATTCAGATTAACACTGTTCAGAATGTTGAGCCTTTAACAATGCATAGAGTTCTGGATGTTGAAAATATAGATGAGAGTGTCAATACTGCAAAAGTTTCATCTTCAAAAACTATCACATACGGTAATAACTTCAAAGTTACTTATGAAAATGGTACTTTGATTAGTACAACAGCTGACGGTGTTACTGTTGAAGATTCTGTCTCTAAAAAAGGAACAGCTGATGCTAAGCTGGGTATTGTACGTAATGATGAAGCAACACCCGAGGGTATTGAAATAGAATTTAATGAGGCAAAAGAGAACTATGAATTGACTTTGAGTGCATCAGAGAGTGCAAACTCTACTAATAGTAAGCTTGTTAAAGTTGAATTCTTCTACGGTAAGAACCGTGTGGTTTCTGCTGTATATCATGATGGTGTTTCTCTTGATGAATACAGCACTCTTTCGGACGATGCGGGCACAGATGGAAAATCAAAATCTACGACAGAGAGCTATTTATACAATTCAGAAACTGGTGTGATGACTCTCCGTGTCTTCCATGCTTCTTCAATAACAATTGTCACTAAAGAAGCTGTTGCTAAAATAGGTGACACCTTGTATTACTCCCTCGAAGATGTAGAAAAGAATGCTGGTAATACTGTTACTCTTCTCCGTGATTTAACAATTGGTGATATAATCACACTCGAAAATGATATAACATTCGACTTGAATAAGCATACCGTGACCGTTGCCAGTGGGAAAAATATAATTGTTAAAAATATTATTTCTAAGGCAAGTGATACTCAAGCTGTAAAATTCACAAATGGTACGATTGTTGGTAGCAATAATTCATTATTCAGTGTTGAAGATGGAGGTAGCCTTGATTTAGATTCAGTTACAGTAAATCTAGATAATACAAATAGTAAATATATTTCTAAAGCTGGAAAAGAAAATCCTAAATATGCTGGTACTGTAAGTGGTAAGGCTTTGGTCTATTTGGTTCAGGGATCGAACCCTGCTAAGCTAACTATCAACAATTCTACTCTTACAAATATTGGAACGTATTGTGTTGGAAGTAATGCTGAGGAAGGAAACAATACAGAAGTCTATGTTACAATTACGAACAGCATACTTATAGCAACAAGCCAGAAAATTGAGGGTATAGGAGAAGGCGATAAGGCTGGAGAGACAGTTGGTCTTTTGATTAATGTTCCTGGCACTGTGACTATCACAGATTCAACAATCAAAGGGGAGCTACAGGGAGTAATCCTTCGTGGAGCTACATCAACTATTTCTAATACCATAATTGAGGCAACAGGAACAATAACTCCTGAAAAAACATATGGCTATAAAGCAGCGAGCGATACGTGGGATATAGCATATGACGTTCCTCAAGCAGCACTTGTCATAGGAAACCATATGGATGGATCTTATGAATATTCTACTGAGGCAACTCTAACTAATGTAACTCTTAAGGTTGCTAATATTAATATTAAGAAACACATCTGGGTGTCACAGGTATCAAGTGGTAAATACACGACAAAAGTAAGTGGAACTCTTGATGTAACGAATGGTGGTGGCAAGACTTATAATGGTAAAGATTCAGCTGGTAAAGATTCAGCCTACGGAGCTACTATTGATTTGAAAGATACCAGTAGTAATCAAATTTGGAAGAATCCAGAAACCACATAGGTGATACCTGCCACACCATAGGCAGTGCACATAAATTTTTATTATTATTCCCATGCACCCCCTGGACCCCATGCCGGAGGGTGCTTTTTTTCATTTGCAGTTTTTGAAGTGGTTCCACAAGATGTTGCCACGGAATATGCAAAAACTTCATAACCTCGTATAAGTGAATGAGGAAGAAGTGTGCAACTGTAGCCAGTCTTACAGGCAGTCTTACAGGCTTGTCCCTCCCTTGACACTATATCTTGCAATGCTTAAAATTATTTGGTTAAAGGGGGAAAGTATGAGTACAATCATATGGATCCTTCTTTGTCTTAGTTGTATAGGAATTGGCTGGCTCGTGCGCTGGCTATATGGAAAAGTAAAGCTTACATCGGTTGAACAGCAAGCTGTGAGACTGAATCAGGAAGCTATTAAGGAAGCCGAAGCTGAAAGCAACAAACTGTTGCTTGAGACTAGAGATAAACTCCTTAAGGAGCAGATGGAACAAGAACGTGAAGCTCGCGATAGACGTAGTGAACTTCAGCGATTTGAGAGAAGATTGCTTCAAAAGGAAGAGAATTTGGAAAAAATCCAGGAAAATCTGGATAAAACCAAATCTTTGCAACAAGATAAAGAAGAGCAACTGGAGCTCCGTGATAAAAAAATTACGGAAATGGAAGATCAGTGGACTGCAGAACTTGAAAGAGTTGCCAATATGACCACTGATGAAGCAAAAAATGTCCTTATGGATAAGATGCAGGCAGAAGCTCACAAGGATGCTCAGGCTCTAATCAATAAAATAGAGCAGGAAGCACTGGCTAAAGCAGACAAAACAGCAAGAGACATAGTTGTCACTACAATTCAAAGACTCGCAACAGAAGTGGTTTCAGAGAGTACAGTTAGCTCTGTGAGCCTTCCAAGTGATGAAATGAAGGGTAGAATTATTGGGAGAGAAGGAAGAAATATAAGAGCTTTAGAGACACTTACTGGTGTTGATATCATTATTGATGATACCCCAGAAGCTGTTGTTATTTCTTGTTTTGACCCAATAAGAAAAGAGATTGCTAGAGTTTCTCTTGAACGTCTTGTTCAGGATGGAAGAATTCATCCTGCAAGAATTGAGGAAGTTGTCACAAAGGTTACCAAGGAAGTTAATAAGATTTGTGCGGAGGAAGGCGAGAAGGTTGTATATGACCTTGGCATTCACAACATGAGTCAGGAAACAATTAGAGCTCTTGGTAGACTCTTCTTCAGAACAAGCTATGGTCAGAATGTTCTTAACCATTCAAGAGAAGTTGCAGTGATTGCAGGAATGATAGCCTCTGAAGTTGGAGCAAACGTTGAGATTGCCAGAAGAGGTGGACTTCTTCATGATATAGGCAAAGGGATTGTTACGGAAAGTGAGTCCAACCATGCAGAGATGGGGGCAGATCTTGCCAAACGTCTTGGAGAAGATGCTAGAGTTGTTAATGCAATACATGCACACCATGGTGATGTTGAGCCTTGTTGCATAGAGAGCATCATTATTCAAATTGCAGATGCCATTAGTGCTGCAAGACCTGGTGCTAGAAGAGAATCTCTTGATAACTATATTAAGAGATTGGAAAATCTTGAAGATATAGCCGAATCCTTTGAAGGTGTAGAGAAAGCTTTTGCAATTCAGGCAGGAAGAGAGCTTAGAATTCTCGTAAATGCAGAAACGGTATCGGATGACGATGCAAAAACAATTGCAAAGGGTATTGCAAGCAGAATTGAAGCTGAGCTTCGCTACCCAGGAAGAATTAAGGTTACTATTATTCGTGAAATGCGCGCTGTTGAGTACGCACGATAGCTTATGGGCGCAAAAACCTTTACAACCCTGTTGCTTGGGGACATCTATGGAGACCCAGGTTGCAGGGCTATTTGTTTTAAACTACCTTCGTTGATAAAGAAATACAGGGCAGATTTTGTCGTTGTCAATGGGGAAAATGCCTGCAATGGCTTTGGAATTACCACTTCCCAAGTAGACCTCCTTTTTGGGTGCGGTGTGAATGTAATCACATCCGGAAATCACATTTGGCATGATAAGGATTTGGTTTCATCCTATTTGGATTCAAAAGAAGCCCTGCTTAGACCTGCAAATTACGGTAATTTACTACCGGGTCACGGGATTGTCACGCTTGGAGATGTCAGCGTTATAAACCTGCAGGGGCGCATTAACATGTTCCCTATAGATGACCCTTTCAAGACAGCCACAGATCTTCTCAAGAGCGTCAAAGCAAAAACCATTTTTGTTGACTTCCATGCAGAAAATTCAGAGGAAAAGGAAGCTCTTGCATTCTACCTAGATGGCAAAGTCACCGCCGTAGTTGGCACCCACATACATGTCCAGACCATGGACGAACGCATCCTTCCAAACGGCACTGCTTACATCACAGATCTTGGCATGTGCGGACCTAAAGGTAGCATCATAGGCTGTAATCCCGATATTGCTATAAGACGTCAAAAAACACAACTTCCAATAAAAGCAAAAGTACACGAAAATATTGCAGAGATTCATGGAGTCTGCGTTTCTTCAGATCTGGAAACCGGAAAGGCAATAGAGATAACAAGGATTGTGGAGTAATTAAGTGGCAAAACAAAGCATCATCCAGTTATTACGCCAACAAGATCCTCTTTTAACAAAGGACCAAGCTACAGCGCTAGTCAGCTGTAAAAACGTGTACGTTAATGGAGATCTTTGCACAGATTTTAGGGCAACATACCCAAAAGAGGCCATTGTTGAGATAGTTTTCCCAAAGTATGTATCTCGTGGTGGATTTAAGCTTGAGAAGGCATTGGAGACGTTTAAACTAGATGTAAACGGCCTATTTATGCTTGACGCAGGTTCCTCCACTGGGGGCTTTACAGATTGCCTTTTGCAACATGGAGCCTTTGGGGTTCATAGCGTAGATGTTGGTTTTAACCTTTTGGATTACAAAATAAGAACAGACAGCAGAGTCTATGTTCATGAAAAACAAAACATCATGGCTCTTGAGAAAGGAGATTTAAAACCAGAGCCAAATGCTGCTGTGGCCGATTTATCGTTCCGCTCAATAAAGGGAGCAGCAAGCCATATATTAGAATTAGTAAACGATACTTGGCTTGTGGCACTAATAAAACCTCAATTTGAAGTTCCAAAATGGCAAGAGAATTTCTTTGGTGTTGTTGAAGATGAAAATCTCATGCAAGAAACACTTAAAAACGTTTTTGATAACCTCCAAGATGAAAACATAGGAATATATAATGCAGTGAAATCTCCCATCAAGGGACATAAGGGCAACACAGAGTTTTTGGCTCTCTTAAAACACGGAAGTTCATGGTCTTGTGAGCAATTTCTAAATGCCTGTGAGATTAAAAGTGAGATAAAAAGTTAACGCTCCAAAAGTTATATTGAAAGCTCAATGCCATCAACAAGGATTACAACTTTTTTGATTGATGAATCTAAGGTCTTGAGAGTTTCTTCAACCTGTTCTTTTGCAGCTTCCAGTCCGCCCGTTCCCCAATTGCTCCCAGAAGTGGTAAAGTCGCTTGAAAAATCCACAAAAGCAGTGCCTTGGGACACTGTTAGCCCATTTAAATGGGTTCCACTTGCAATAAATGATACAGCTCCTGAGCCTAGAGCCTCATATTCAGCTCCAGCAAGAAGGCCCTCAATAGCATCGTGATAGATACTTTCACCCGTTTTTGAGACCTTTTGCATGTACATTTGATAGTTTAAATGGCCATCTGAGCTTGGAATTATAAAGCACAGCGAGACTTCTCTAGTCTTGGACTGGTCTTTTTGGGTAATTGCATTTGCAATATAGCTTTGTACTCCAGATTCTCGGATTGTGATTATTGCTTTTGGGGTTGCGATAATCCCAATGATTACAGCGTAAGGAATCCAAATAAGAAAAGCCAAAAGCAAAAAAGGGATATGTTTTTTTTCTTTCTTTCTTTGAGGTCTTACATCTTGTAATTCATCTTGAAGGTCTTCAATCATCTTGGAATTGATTATAACAGTAGCAAAGGACAAGGACAAGGAAATCGGGATAAAGGAAAGTGTAGATGTGTATTATTGTTTGTTTTTCTTTTATGTTTTAGTATTGCAAGTATGAAGAACGTGGTGATTATTGGAAGGCCAAATGTTGGAAAATCAACGCTATTTAACAGGCTCGTGGGAAAAAGAAGGGCAATCACAGACCCAACCCCAGGCGTTACGCGTGATCCTATATCTGAGAAGTGGATTTTGTGTGGGCATGCTGTAAATCTCACAGATAGCGGTGGGGTGAAGCTGGACCTTGAAGGCTTTGATGAACTTGTGTCAAAAAAAAGTCTCTCTTTGTTGGAAGGTGCCAATGCAATTATCTTTTTGATGGATTGCATGGACGTGACACCAGAAGATCAAATGCTTATGAATGAGCTTCGCCCTTACACAGATAAGATTGTGTTGGCGGTGAATAAGATAGATGACGTGTCTAGAGAGGATATGATTTGGAATTTCTTCTCTTACGGATATCAGAGGATTGTGGGGATTTCATCGGCGCATGGAAACGGAATAGATTCGTTGGAAGAGACCCTCATGGGGATGTTAGACCTTGAAGATGAAGTGGACTCGGTACAAGAGCTTAATGAGGAAGTTTTCGCTGATGCATTGAAGCTTGCAGTTTTGGGTAAACCAAATACCGGTAAAAGCACGTTGACCAATCTTTTGACTGGTCAGGACCTCTCTATTGTTAGCCCTATTGCGGGCACAACAAGAGATGTGGTGAAGGGTGGTTTTAGCTATAAGGGTAAAAATTTCACCATTCTTGATACTGCAGGCATAAGAAGAAAAACAAAAGTTGAAGAGGATGTTGAGTATTATTCTGTAAATAGAGCAATTAAGACCATAGATGAAGCAGATGTAGTGCTTTTGGTTGTAGATGCAGTTGAGGGTCTTGCAGAACAGGATAAGAAAATTGCCAACTTGATTGTAAGACGAGGAAAAGGGGTAGTTCTTGTTTTAAATAAGATTGATCTTTTAAAAGGTGTTCCTAATGAGACTCAAGCTATTGAGGATAGGGTGAGGTTTCAGTTTCCAATTCTAAATTTTGCACCAATTCAGTTTATATCGGCATCTAGAGGAACTAATATTTCTGAAATGCTCGATACAGTATTGAAGATTTATAATCAGTTGGGAAAGAGAGTTGATACGGCTATTTTAAATGAAGCACTCAAGTCTTGGGGAGAAGCATATCAGCCTCCTCGTGGAACAGAAGGACATTACAAGGTTTACTATGGAACACAAATTTCTGTAAACCCGGTTAAGTTTTTGTTCTTTATAAACAGAAAGAAAGACTTTCCACAAATGTATGTTCAGTATTTAAAGAATTGCATTAGACGAGACTTGGGTTTAACTTTAATTCCTATTGAGATAAATCTTAGAGAAAGGGAACGAAGTGAGAGCAACCATAAGCTAGGTCAAAAGGCTAAGGTGAAAAATGCTGCGGTGGAAGTATCAAAGAACGTAAGGCCAAGTACAAAGGCTGTGGCAGAAAAACCTAGAGGGGGAAAGGCAAAAGCAACTCCAAAAGCTAAGAAGGTTGGTGCTAAAGCCAAGGCAATTGCAATACAGAAAGCTAGAGACACCTATAAGAAGAAGGGTAAGAAGGGATGAAATACAAGGCAATTTGCTTTGATATAGATGGAACTCTTTACCCCAAAGCTGTAATGAACAAAAGACTTCTTGCCTTAGGACTTTGTCATCCTGTCTTTTCTTTGAAGTATAATAAAATGAGAAGAGCGCTTAGGAAGTGCCAAGAGTCTTTGAATGGAGACTTGATGTCCAAAGAAGCTATTGTTATATTAAAAAATAATGGCTCATGTACAAAACAGGACATTGAAAGCACAAGACAGCACTTAGAAAGGTGGATTTATCTGCCCATGGAAAGGCTGTATAAAAACACAAAACCTTATGACGGGGTGGTAGAGACTTTTAAGTCAATTAAAGAAAAAGGACTCAAGATTGGAGTCTTTAGTGACTTTCCTCTTTTTCAGAAACTTGAGTCTATGGGGCTTTCTTCTTATGTAGATTTAGCAGCTAGCAGTGAGGATGTAGGATTTTTAAAACCAAGTGTCCACTGTTTTGAATATCTGCTGTATAATATGGGGCTAGATTCCAAGGAAGTGCTTTATGTGGGTGACAGCTATGACAAGGATGTTGTAGGAGCACATGATGCGGGAATTGATGCAGTTTTAGTGAATGCGAGGGGATCTGAAAAAGAATATCCCTTGGCTTGTGGAGTGTTTGAATCCTGGAAAGGGTTTGATAGATGGCTATTAAAGCAAATGGAGAGTAAATAAAATGAATTTGGTTTCTTTGGTTCCTGTTCTGTTACCTATTTTCTTATTTGTGTTAACATTGGTAATCATTTTCTCATTACGAGCAAGTGACAAGAAAAATAGAGGCATACAAACTGTTAAAGCTTGGCTAGAAAAATACAAGGGCGAGGTTGAAGACAGCGAAAATTCTTTCAGGCACTTTGCTACCGAATTTGAGCAAACAATTGCCAAAAAGAACGACGAGGTTCAAGCTATGGTTCATAAACTTGATGCACAGCTTGCAGAACTTCGTGAATATTCAGAAGACTTGGTCAAACTCAAGAACGCCATGGATACATACAAGACAGCGTTAGAGGGACTTGCAAAGCTTACAGAGGATGCAGACGACAAGATTTCCACCGTACAAAATGAGGCCTCTAGGCTTGATAACGTCAGAAACGTCATTGACGGCTTTAGACAGGACATGAAGGATGCAGACGAGCACCTGCGCAAGCATGAACAACGCGTTATCCAGCTTGAGCGCGAATCTGTAACCCGCATGAATGAGGCTGTCAGTGAGACCGATAATAGTATGGATGAGGCTATGGCTAGTCTGCACAAAGAAAGTCAGGATGTTCTAGCTTCATTCAAGGATATGACAAGCAAAGACATAGACCAGCGACTCAAGAAAATAGATGACGCATTTCAAGCTGTTATTCACACAGTACAACAGTTCTTTGGGGAACTTCAGAATAAACTAGACATAGTTGATAATGAAGCGAATAGACTTGATGCTCTAATTGAAAAGAGCCAGAGGCTTGTTGTTTCGCAACCAGTTTCACGGCCAGTTGTCCAGGAAGTATCTGTTCAGTTAGAGAAAACTGAGTTAGAGAGAACTGAGTTAGAGAAAACTGAGAGAGTAGTTCAGCCTGATTATGTTGAGCCGTCAAGAGATGAGATTTCTCAAGTTGAGATTACAGACATAGATTATGATCTTAACCAAGAAGATGAACAACAATCTGAGAAACAATGGGAAACCTATGGGGAAGAAGAAGTTGTTGATTTTGATGACGAGCAATAACAACTTGACGTTACTTCAGAGTCTTTGTATTTTTCGTTCGATGAGGGAAATATGAGTAAAAAAAATGAAGAAAAAAGAGCTGAAAATGAAAATCCGGAAAGCACAGAAGAAAGACCTGTAGCTGAAGAATCTACTGAATCAGCTGAGAATAAGATTGCAGAATTAGAAAAGAAGGTTGAAGAACTTTCAGCTAGCAACGCAGAGCTTAAGGATCAGATGATTAGACGTCAAGCGGAGACCGATAATTACAGAAAACGTCTTGCTAGAGACAAAGAAGAAGCTGTACAGTTTGCAAACTCAAGGCTTATTTCAGACATTCTTCCATTTTTAGATAATCTAGATAGAGCTTTGGCTGCAGCAAAGAGTGGTGGAGATACAGAGAAACTTGTAGAAGGAATTGAAATGGCTCAGAGTCAATTCTTGTCAAACCTAGATAAGGATTGGGGGCTTAAGGTAATTAATGCAGTTGGAGAAGAATTTGATCCTCAAAAGCATGAAGCCTGCATGGTAACAGTTGATGACTCCCTTGAGCATGAGACAGTGCTTGAAGATTTCATTAAAGGTTATACCTTGCACGATAGAGTTTTAAGACCTTCAAAAGTTAGAATTGGAAAACCTGAATAGAGGGTTTTTTGTAGTTTCTTGCAAAACCCCGACATTTCAGGGTATTTCGTTTGACGATTTTGTAAGAGATTTGTAAATTACCATTGAACGTTTGTGGGTTTGGAAAAGTCCACGAGAGTTTAAAACTGATACTTATCATTTTTAGGAGCATATATTATGGGAAAAATCATTGGAATTGACCTTGGAACAACAAACAGTTGCGTGGCGGTAATGGAAGGTTCCGAGCCTGTTGTCATGGCAAATTCTGAAGGTCAGAGAACAACACCATCTATTGTTGGATTTACAGCAAAGGGAGACTGCCTTGTTGGACAGCCTGCAAAGAACCAAATTGTAACAAACGCTGAAAACACAGTTTTCTCAATTAAGCGTTTTATGGGAAGAAAATACAGAGAAGTTCCTGATGAACTTTCTATGATTCCATATAAGGTTGTTTCTGGACCAAATGACACTATTAAAGTTGTTATTAGAGACAAAGAATACAGTCCAGAAGAGATTTCAGCAAGAATTCTTCAGAAGATGAAGAAGACAGCGGAAGACTATCTTGGCGAAACTGTTACAGAAGCTGTTATTACAGTTCCTGCTTACTTTAACGATGCACAGCGTCAGGCAACAAAGGATGCCGGTAAGATTGCAGGTCTAGAGGTAAAGAGAATTGTTAATGAGCCTACTGCCGCAGCTTTGGCTTATGGTTTTGGCAAAGATTCTTCAAAGGACGAAAAGATTGCCGTTTACGACCTTGGTGGTGGTACATTTGATATTTCAATTCTTGAGCTTGGTGATGGCGTCTTTGAAGTTAAGTCTACAAATGGTGATACACACCTTGGTGGAGATAACTTTGACCAGAGAATCATTGAGTGGATGGTTGAGAGTTTCAAGAAGGATACAGGCATTGACCTTTCAAAGGATAAGATGGCATTGCAGAGACTTAAAGAGGCTGCTGAAAAGGCAAAGATTGAGCTTTCAAGTTCAACTTCTACAGACATCAATCTGCCATTTATTTCTGCTGATGCAACAGGTCCAAAGCACTTGCAGATGACCCTTACAAGAGCTGCTTTTGAGCAGATGGTTGATGACCTTATTGAGAGAACAAAGGTTCCATGCAGAAACGCTCTCAAGGATGCTGGCCTTTCAGCTTCTGACATTGATGAAGTCATTCTTGTTGGTGGTTCAACTCGTGTACCAAAAGTTCAGGCTGTTGTTAAGGAGCTCTTTGGAAAGGAACCTCACAAGGGTGTTAACCCAGATGAAGTTGTTGCAATGGGTGCTGCAATTCAGGGTGGAATTCTTGGTGGATCAGTTAAAGACGTTCTTCTTCTTGATGTCACACCACTTTCACTTGGTATTGAGACACTTGGTGGCGTTACAACAAAGCTTATTGAGCGTAATACAACTATTCCTACAAGAAAGAGTCAGGTCTTCTCAACTGCTGCTGACGGACAGACTGCTGTAAGTATTCATGTCCTTCAGGGTGAACGTGAGCTTGCTTCTCAGAATAGAACACTTGGAACATTTGATCTTGTTGGAATTCCAGCAGCTCCAAGAGGAGTTCCTCAGATTGAAGTTACCTTTGATATTGATGCAAACGGTATTGTTCATGTATCTGCAAAGGATCTTGGAACTGGTAAGGAGCAGAGCATTCAAATTCAGAGCTCCAGTGGCTTGGATGAGAGTGAGATTGAAAAGATGGTCAAGGATGCAGAGATGCATGCTGAAGAGGATAAGAAGGAACGTGAGAGAGTTGATGCTCGTAACACAGCAGATAGCGCTGTCTACCAGACAGAGAAGGCTCTCAAAGACTATGGCGATAAGATTAGTGAATCCGACAAAGCCACTGTAGAAGCTGCCCTGTCTGATCTCAAACAGGTTCTTGCTAACCAAAGTGCATCCGCTGATGAGCTCAAGGCAAAGACAGATGCCGTACAGAAGGCATCATACAAGCTTGCTGAGGAAATTTACAAGAATACAAATCCTCAAGGCGGACAGCAAGCAGGCCCAGGAGCTGGTCCTGAGCAGGGCCCACAGCCAGGTGGTGGTAATGGTCCTCAGCAGGGAGCAGATGATGCTGACTATGAGGTTGTCAACTAAAGCCAAACAAAGAAAAGCACATAGCCGGTCAATTGACCGGCTATTTTCTTGAATATAGATGGCGTCTACACGAATATATTCAAACTTGTGCTTTATTATGTTTTTTGTTAAGTTATATGAGAGGGTTCAAACGTGGCTGATAAAAGAGATTATTATGAAGTTCTTGGAGTTTCCAAGACAGCAACAAAAGAAGAAATAAAAAAGGCATATAGAAAGCTTGCCATAGAGAACCATCCTGACAAAAATCCTGGTGACAAGGCCGCTGAGGAGCGTTTTAAGGAAGCTACAGAAGCTTACGAAGTGTTGTCGGATGATACAAAACGTAAAAACTATGATAGCTATGGTTTTGCTGGAGTTGACAGTTCACAAGGCTTTGGCAATGCGGCATACAGAGATTTTAGTGATCTCTTCTCTGGTGGTTTTGGTAGTATCTTTGGAGATTTGTTTGGATTTGGTGGAGGATCTTCTTCCTCGTTTAGATCAAGAGCTCAAGGTGGTCCACAAACTGGTCAAAGTATTAGAGTAAATATAGAAGTTGATTTGCAGGATGTCATGGGAGATTGCAAGAAAGAGATGACTTATAACCATCAAATTCCTTGTGAGGCTTGTCATGGTACAGGTTCTTCTAAGGGAACAGTTTCATCCCAAACATGTCCAACTTGTGGTGGTCTTGGTCAAATCCATCAATCAAGTGGCTTCTTTTCTATGTCAAGAACATGTCCAACTTGTGGTGGGTGGGGTGTTGTTATTACTGATCCTTGTCCAGTTTGTAAGGGTAGCGGTACTGTAAGAAAGAGCCAGACTCTAAAAATTAAAATTCCCGCAGGAATTGAGAATGGTGCCGATATTATTATTCCTCAAATGGGTAATGCTGGTCAAAACAATGCAACTCCAGGTGACCTATATGTAAGAGTTAATATTAGACCTCACAAGTATTTTGTTAGACAGAATGAAGACCTTTTTGTTCAAATTCCAATTTCAATGACTCAAGCTGCTCTTGGTCTTGATATTGAAGTAAAGAACCTTATGGGTCAAACAATAAAGGTAAGCATTCCAGCTGGTGTTCAGAATGGAAAGATTATCAGAGTCAAAGGACAAGGCCTTCCAAGGTATAAGAGTTCTTCAATGGGCGATATGTATATCAAATTCCAAATTGAGACTCCAAAACGCTTAGGAATTAAGGCAAAGCAACTTATGAAAGAACTCTCTGATACCCTTGGAGAGAATCCTGCACCAAGTCCAGTGCCTTTTGATAACGACTAAAACTTAAGGATTTATTATGGGAACCAAGATTACAGGAATACATGCAATAGAAGAAGCTCTAAAGAACGCTTCTAGAGGCTCCACTCTTTATTTGCTTAGAGGAGACAAAAGAAACGCTTCCTTGGAGTTGGAAGCTATAGCAAATGGCAAGACCGCCGTGAAGAAGGTAAGTGATGCAGAACTTGAAAAACTTGCTGGAAATACGAATCATAGGGGAGCCGTTCTTGATCTTGGTGCCAAGGCTGCTGCAAGTCAAGGAGGAAGAATTAGAGAAGTTTCTGTAAGAGACTTCTGTGATAGCCTCAAAGAAGGAGATAGCGCCTTAGTTTTGGCTCTTGATGAGATTACAGACCCTCACAACCTTGGTGCTATTCTCAGAAGTGCAGATCAGTTTTCAGTTGCCCTCATCATTGTCCTTGAGAGAAGAAGTGCTAGCGCCAACGAAACTGTTATAAGAATATCTTCGGGTGCTGCTCAATATGTCACCATGTCAACGGTAACCAATTTAGCAAGAGAATTAGACGTTCTAAAAGAATATGGCTTTTGGGTTTATGGTGCAGATATGGATGGAAACAACTCCTACAATATGGATTTCTCTAATCGTACTGTTATTGTTATGGGAAGCGAAGGCAGTGGTGTTAGAACTCTTGTTAGAGCAAAATGTGACCAAATGGTTTCTATTCCAATGAGTGGACACATTGATTCTCTTAATGTTTCTGTTGCTGCCGGCATTCTAATGTATGAATACCGCAGAAATCATCCAGTAGAACTTTAATCTATTTTGTGGTTCAGATGCTTTATTGCTTCAAAAGCACAATCACAATTGCTTGATGCTGTAAGTGGGGAGATTGATGTGTAGCCATTAAGCGTAGCATCTAAGTCTTCACTGTAGTTTTCTGCTCCTTTATAAACAGAATAACCCTCAACCTCATATACATCGTTTCCAATATGATGGAACCTATCTTTGAAGTAAGGACCCCCTTGTTTTGTTACAAGAATCTCATCATGAGGAATAAGTGGGATGTTTATGTTATAGAGATCATTGTATTTTAATAATTCATTTCTTGTGATGAAGTCGTAAACTTTATCTAGGTTTGCTTTTGCCGCATCAAAGGATTCTGGGTCTGTTGAGAAAGCTAAACCCTTGACTCCCATGTAGGCTGCTTCAAAGATTGCACCTACTGTTCCGGAGTAAGAAATGTCCTCTCCAAGGTTTAATCCGCGGTTAATGCCTGAAAAAACCATGTCATAGTTGCGTTTTAGGCCATTAAAACCAAATCTAACGCAATCTGCCGGGGTGGAGTCTACATAGTACCAATCAATGCCTTCAATAACATCAACTTTCTTTGCTTCATAAGGTTTGTGTAATTCAATACTATGGCTTTTGCCACTTTGTTCTGTTTTTGGTGCAGCAACTGTTACTGTGCCTAATTTCTTAGCCCATTGGGCTAAAATTATTAGGCCTTCAGATTTATATCCATCATCATTTGTAATTAAAATATTCATTTTTATAACCACCCTTTATTGTTTGATTTGTAAGAAGCAAGCAAAGTATCTGCATCATTAATTAAACTTTTCATTTCTTCTGGGTTGTAAACTGTAGCGCCTGAAGCACAGGCATGTCCACCCCCATGATACTTTTCTGCAAGTTTATTAATAGTTACAAATCTAGATCTCAGTCTGACACGTACTGTGTTATCGGGATTGTCAATGAAGGCTAGCCAAATTAAGCTTCCTTTGATTTTGTCCATAAAGTTCACGCTGTCGCTGGCTTGTTCTCGGGAGAGATTAAAGCGTTCTTGCATGGCCTTGTCTACGTAAGTGTATGCAACTCCGTGTTCAGTGATGTTCATGTTTTCAAGTATGGATGCCTTGAATTTGTAAAAACTGTAGTCTTCTAAATATAAGTGGGCATATAAGGTTTCTGTGTCTACGCCAAAGCCAAGAAGCCAGCCTGCAAGTTTGAAGGTCTCGCTGTTTGTTTCCTTGAATTTAAAACGGCCGGAATCGGTGACTAGGCCTGTAAAAATGTAGGTTGCTACTTCCGTATTGCACTTTAGTTCTTCTTTGTAAGTGTAAAGAAAATCTGCAATCATTTCGCAAACAGAGGATCTTTCATCTTCAACCCAAGAAACAGTCCCATAAGATTCAACTTCAATATGATGGTCAATCTTGATAATCTCTTTGGCTAGATGTAATTTCTTATTAGAGACTCTATCAAGATTTGCTGTGTCTAAAACCATTGCAAGGGCGTCATTATAAAAGTTTTCTGAAACCTGTTCGTCTTCAGGGCCTAAGAATGCTAAGTATTCGGAACTATCATCATTGATGACTCTTATGTCTTTATTAGGAAAAGAGAGTTTAAGAGCTGTGCATAAGCCTTTTGTTGAGCCAATAGCATCTCCATCTGGACGGATATGCCTTGAGATAATTATTTTGTCGTATTGTTTGATTTTTTTTAGTACTGCCTTTTTTGCTTCAAGTCCTCTCATGTTCTTTGCTCCGTCTTGGAAATTGTTTTTGAATCCATCATTTTATCTAAATCTTCAAGTATTTGCATAGCAGTAGCTTTATCTTTTACTGTAGCTCCACTAGCTTTTGCATGGCCACCCCCGCCATATTTGACGGCAATAGGGTTTATGTTAAAATTTGAGGATCTGAGCTCACAGGCAATGCTGTTATCTGTGTATTCAGCAAAGTTTACCCAAATATCTACATTTTTGACGTCACTCATGACATTTACATAGGCTCTCGCTACCGTTAGAGCATCAAGATCAAGTTCTTTGAGTTCTTCTTTTGTGGTGTAGATGTAAGCAACACTGTTTTTTGTAAACTTAACTTTAAGAATGAACTTGGCTTTATTAAGGGTATAGACAAAATCTTCTTTATATAGATTGTTATAAATTTCAGAAATATCAAAGTTTCTTTTTCTCAAGAAGGCTGCAAGTTCAAATGTCCTAGAACTTGTACTGTCGTACTTAAAACGGCCTGAGTCTGTAACCATGCCAGTAAAAAGTGCTTCAGCTGCCAAAACTGGGACATCTAGTGAACATTCTTTTGCAAAGTCTGTAATCATTCCACAACAACTTTCATAAGAAGAATCCATCACTGCAACATCTGCTATTTTTTCACAAAAGAGATGATGATCTACAGAGAGTGTTTTCTTTGCTTTTGTGTATCTACTGTCATTAACAAGAGAGGAGGCAGAGCAATCTAGGATAATTGCAAGAGCGTTATCATAGGTGCTATCTGGTATTGTATCCATTTGGGAGTCTTTGATAAAAGCAAACCGAGAAGAAAGATCGCCAACCACAAAAACTTTCTTTTCTGGAAAGTTTGCTTTGATAATATTTTTAAGGCCAATTTGGCTTCCCATAGCATCTCCATCCGGTTTTGTATGCCTATGTATAATTATGGTGTCAAAATTTTTTATTTCTTGTAGAACTGCATCAAAGCCAAGAGATGCAAGACTTTTAACAGAGCTGTTTTCATATGTAGTGAATTGGATTATATGGCCGTTATCTTCTTGTTCATCAGAAGTATATGTTTGTTTCCAGTTTGCAAGTTTGTCTAAGTTATCAAAAAAAACTTGTGCCCCACCATCTTCTTTAACTTTAGTTAGAAGAACTTTATCACAATAGGGAAGTAAAGTGTGATACATCATTGCTCCGCCAATTACAAAGACATCCTCTGAAGGATATTTTGCAATCTCAAAAGCTAAATCAAGCAGAGATTCGACCAAAATAAAATTGTCTTTCTTTGCTTTTTCTTTTGCTTCTGGGCAATTTGGCCAAAGCACAATATTGGTTCTATTTTTCAATGGTTTTCCGTTTGGAAAGGACAAAAGAGTATTTGATCCCATCACAACAACTTTTCCAGTTGTTTGTGTTTTAAAGAAATTCATATCTTTAGGAAGCTTAAACATAAGGTCATTACCTTTGCCAATGCCCCATTTACTGTCACAGTGAAGAATAGCCTGCATCGTGTATTTCCTCCTATTTTTTTGCTCATTAGATGGCAACTGGGATATTGTACTTCTTTTTGCAATATTGATAATTTTCTAGTTTGAAATCATCTGCAGTGAAACTGTAAAAATCTTTTTTGTCTTTATTTATGATGAACTTGGGGGCTGGATACTGATCATGTTCAAGTATTTCCTGAACAATTGGAATATGCCTGTCATAGATGTGTGCATCTGCAATAACATGAATAAGTTCACCCGGGACAAGGCCACTTACCTGAGCCATCATATACAAAAGCACGCTATATTGCACCAAATTCCAGTTATTTGCAGTTAGCATGTCTTGCGACCTTTGATTTAGTATTCCATTAAGCACATTTCCACTAACATTGAAGGTCATTGAGTATGCACATGGGTAAAGTCTCATCTCATGTAAATCCTGGAAATTGTAAATATTTGTGAGAATTCTTCGGCTTTGAGGATTGTGCTTTAAATCATACAAAACTCTATCTACTTGGTCGAATTCTCCCTCTGCATACTTGTGCTTAATTCCCAGTTGGTATCCATAAGCCTTGCCAATAGTACCTTCTTCATCTGCCCAGCTGTCCCAAACATGCGTTTTGAGCTCGCTAATTTTGTTCGATTTCTTCTGCCAAATCCACAAAAGCTCATCAATAGCAGATTTCATGTACGTTCGTCGTACTGTCAGAATTGGAAATTCTTCTTGCAAGTTATATCTGTTTACAATCCCAAATTTCTTGATTGTATGAGCGGGGGTGCCATCACTCCAATGAGGACGTACCTCTAAGTTTGCATCTGAGAACCCATTTTCCAAGATATCTTTAATATTTTCCACAAAAATTTTATCTGCTCTGCTCATCTTTTTTACCCCGATGTCTTTAAGATTATCTCAAAACAAATGACCATATTCAAGAATGGAGGTATTATATACATAGACGATATAAAGAAGGTTTTGCATGCGCTACGAACTTCATAATAACCTATGCGGAGATTTTAACGTTTTTGAGATCAATAAACTCAAGCCAAGAAGTTATTTTATTCCCTTTGCTAATAGGGATCAGGCAAACGAAGTTTCTCTACTAGAAAAGCGATATAAATCACCATACGTGAAAGTTCTCAATGGAATATGGGATTTTGCCTATTATGAAAATCCAAATGACCTTGCTTCTAGTATTGATACAGAATCCATGAAATTTGACAAATTGGATGTTCCTTCCTGCTGGCAGTTTAGAGGTTACGGGAAACCTGCCTACCTTAATCTGAGATATCCGTTTAAATATAATCCACCTGTAGTTCCTACAACAAAACCAGTTGGAGAATATTTCAGCGTTCTTGATGGCTTTAAGCATGCACCAGAAGGGGAATACAACCACGCAGGAGTATATAGAACTTTCTTTGATATAGCCAACACAGCAAAGCGTTATATTCTATCTTTCTTAGGAGTGATGAGCTGCATTGAAGTCCATGTAAACGGTTCTTTTGTAGGATATTCTGAAGAGTCTCACAACACAGCAGAATTTGATATTACTTCATTCATTCATGAAGGAAAAAATGAGCTAGTATGTGTTGTAAGAAGATGGTGTAATGGCACATACCTTGAATGCCAAGATATGTTCAGAAACACAGGAATATTTAGAGATGTACTTCTTAGAACTTCCAATCTTTGTGATATTTGGGACATAGATTTTACAACAGCAAAAGATGAATCTACGGGCTTGTACAATGCTACTGTTGTAGTTGAAACTTCTGGAGAGCTTGAAATTAAAGTTTCTTTGGAAGGAAATGAAACAATGGTTTATCACACTGCTATAGCTCAAGAAAATAAGGCCATATTTGAATTTAAGAGCATTAAAGCTATAGAATGGAATGCAGAAAAACCCACTCTTTATGATCTCTATATAGAGACAAAAGACAGCTGTATAAAGCAAAGGATTGGTTTTAAAACAGTAAAAATAGACAAGCGATTGTTTCTTTTAAATGGACATAAAATTAAATTTCACGGGGTGAATCATCATGATACAAATCCAAAGAACGGATATGTGATGAGTCCTTCTGACATTGATATGGATCTTAAGCTTTGTAAGAAATTCAATATTGATACTGTCAGAACTTCTCACTATGCACCAGACCCATTGTTGCTAGAACTTGCAGCCGAATATGGCTTGTACATTGTGGATGAAGTTGATTTAGAAACACATGGAGTTTATGTTCATAGATTACCAACTTCAATGAATTGGCTTTCTAATAATCCAGCATGGAAATCTCACTATGTAGATAGAGCGGTCAGACACTACAATAGAGACAAACTTCTTTCAACTCCTATTGTAATGTGGAGCCTTGGAAATGAATCTGGAGATGGCTGTAATACATTTGCAATGTACCAGTATTTTAAGAGCGTAAGTAAAATTCCAGTGCACTATGAAAGTGTGGTTCATGCAAAACGGAAAGCCTATGACGTGGCCAGCCAAATGTATCCGCCTGTTGTGGACGTTAAGGCTGCAGGTGAGGGAACAAGCAAAACAAAACAGTTTAATGATAGACCTTATTTTCTTTGTGAGTATGCTCATGCAATGGGAGTGGGCCCGGGAAACATTGAAGGCTATTGGCAGCAGATTTACAAGTATGACAGCTTAATTGGTGGTTGTGTTTGGGAAATGGTAGATCATGCAGTTCTCCATGAAGATGGAAGCTATACCTACGGTGGAGACCATGGAGAATGGATTCATGATGGTAATTTCTGTGTTGATGGAATTTTCTATCCAGACAGACGTCCTTCAACAGGTGCTTATCTTGTAAGACATACCTATAGGCCAATTAGAGTTTCTCACATAAAAGACAACGAGTTTGAAATCTTCAATACTACAGCGTTTACTAATGGCAATGAATTCAAAATACTAGTTAAGATAGATGATAACAAGGCTTTTGAATTTATTCCAAATGTTGAGCCTCTTCAAAAAATCAGAGCCAACTTTGAAGTAAAAGATTGCACCTTTATTCTTTTTACCACCTACAACAAAAACGGAGAGGAAGTTGGGCAAGAACAAATTCAGTTAAAGGCACAAAGTCTTCCTTGCCCCAAAATTGTAGAGAAATTTCCTGAAGGTTTTGATGTCTTAAATGGGAATGTCTCATTTAGTTTTGGCTCTAATACTATGATTTCAGGCTGTCCGTATACAATTCTGTTTAGAGCTTCAACGGACAACGACAAGCCACTTCTAAGAAAAAATCCAATGCTGAAGTGGTATAAAGAAACCACTGAACTTATAGAGCAAGGGAATATTAGGAAAACTCCGCTTATTGTAATGAGCTCAATTAAAGATGCTGGAAACAGGTTCCTAAATGTGGATACATATGAGGCTTGTCAGGCCCCAGAAGGTTTTGACAACGCTGTTTTAGTAACAAGTATTTTGCATCCAGTTAGCGTTAAAGGTTATCTTCCAAGATTTGGAAAAACCTTCAAGTTTGATGCATCCTTTAATAAGGTGCGTTGGTTTGGAAGAGCTCTTGAATCTTATGAGGATATGAAAGAACAAAGTCCAATATGTTTAAATGAAAGAGCAACCAAGGAAATGACAGAACCTAATATTCGTCCTCAAGAAAGTGGAAATAGATGTGACACAACATTTGTTGAAGTAAGTAACAAGACAACCTTGGTGCGCTTTGATGCTGTGGGTAAACCTTTTAATCTTGGAGTCAAACCATACTCTGACCTAGAGCTCACAGAAATGAAACACCAAAGTGATGAAAAGACTACAGGAACATATGTTACTCTAAGTGCTTTCCAACAGGGCATAGGAACAGGAAGTTGTGGCCCATACACACTAAAGGAACATTGTTTTAAGGCAAAGCAAGACTATGAGATTAAGTTTGTAGTTTCTTGGAAAAAGCTCAAATAAGATTATAGGTTCTAAGAAACTTCTCAACAACTTTGTAGTATTGCTCTGTGTGGTCTAATAAGCTACGAGCATGAGGGGAGCCTGTATAAAGCTGTAGGGTCTTTTTGTCTTTTTTTGCATTGTAAACTTCATGAACCATTGCCGTTGGAACAAAAGTGTCAGCATCTCCATGACAAAAGAGCATTGGGATGTCTGTCTTTTTCATGGCTTCAATTGCATTGATGTCATATAATGAGAACTTGAAATGCATTTTTATGATTATGTTGCCAAGATAGAGCATTGGAAAAGCTGGAACATGCATTGAATTCATGATTGATTTTGCTTGTTTCATCATACAAGAATAGCCACAGTCTTCAATTGCAAAAGAGAGATCTTTTATTTGCCAAGCGCTTTGCATGACAGTTCCTGCTCCCATTGATTCTCCTAAAATGCCCCAAATACAGTCTTTGTTGAAACGTGGTTTTATGAAGTTGAACAGGTCAATCAAATCCATGGATTCAAAATATCCCATGCTACAGAATTCTTTCTTACCTTTGTCACTATACCCATGGCCTCTGTGGTCGTAAACAATGACATTATAGCCAAAATCAAACATCATTTTGGCATATGGATACATAGTAGAATAGCTTCCGGTATAGCCATGCACTAAGATTACAGCCTTTTGCTTTGTGCCCAGGGCTTCATTATCAGTTTCTTTCTCATTTCTATAAATAAGACCTTTTAAAGTGTATCCACGTGGAGACTTAAAAGAAAACTCTTCATGTGGATGTGCGTTTTCAAAGTCAGCACAATCAAAACCACATTCTTTCATAGTAGTCATACCTTCCTGATGGGTATGAACATTTGGCCTACACATCATTTTAATAAAGAAAGCAATTCCAACTGCCATAACAATGATAAAGATGCCAAGAACAATTAAAACTATAGTAAGTGCCATATCTCCTCCAAAACTCTATTTTCTATTCTCTTTAAAATTCTGTCTATTGAAAAAACACATTTCTTTCATATAATTTTATCGAAGAGGTTTTTGCAAAAACCTCTAAAGTTAGGGCCGTTATGAGGATACTTTGCATTTCCGATACTACAAGAACTTTAGCTTTTTCCGCTAATGTAAAGGAGATTTATAAAAACGTAGATCTTATTCTTTCTTGTGGAGATATGCCTTTAGAGTCCTACGATTATGTAAGCACAATGCTAAATAGAGATCTTTGTTATGTTTACGGAAATCACAATCTGAAGGATTTCAACAAAGCCTTGAAAAAAGAAGATGCTTTATTTAAGGGATCTATAAAGAACAAAGAACAAGAGCTTGGTTATCAAAAATTCTATGGTTTTATGATTGATGGAAAGTGTTACAGAGATAAGAAGTCAGGTTTACTAATTGCCGGCCTTGGTGGAAGTATGAATTACAATGGTGGAGACAGCCAGTATACAGAACGCCAAATGCGATACAGAATGTGGAAGCTCATTCCACAACTTATGTACAATAAACGCAAGTATGGTAGGTACTTAGATATCCTTATTACCCATGCGCCACCGTTTGGCATTGGCGATGGTCCAGATCTTTGTCATAGAGGGTTTAAGTGTTTTTTATCTTTTATTGATAAGTATCAGCCAAAATATCTTCTCCATGGGCATGTTCATCTTGACGATAGAAATGCTCCACGGGAGAACTTCAGAGGGAATACAAAAATTATTAATGTTTATGGTTCTCATCTACTTGATGATGAAACCTTAGGAAGCCAGGGAGGGCGCTGATGGCAGACAAGTTAACAGTCACAGGGGATTTTGACGCAGCTTGCCGAAGGGCTAAAATTCAGAAAGTATTTGCTACTCTTAAATGGAAAAATCCAAATCTTTTATCTTTTTATGAGGTCACAAAACTCATCAAACCAGAAGCTCAATTCTACAAAGGAATGCAAACCATTCCAGTAAAAAAGATTATTGGTTCTGAAAATAGATATCAAGATTTTTCATCGGCCTTTTATCCAAAATCACACATACTTAAACACCGGTGGGAAAGTATAGATGCAGCACACTTGGATGATGTGGTTTTGCCACCAATATCGGTATACAAACTGGGCGATTGGTACTTTGTGAGAGATGGAAATCACAGGGTGTCTGTGGCACGAAGTAGGGGGCAGGAGTTTATTGATGCTGAGGTGGTGGAGCTGTCTTCTAAGATTCCGCTTGAGGAGGGCATGACGCTGAACGAGCTCAAAAAGCGTGTGGTTGCCTATGAGCGCTCCAAATTTATAGAGCAATACAATCCAACTTATCTGCCCATGGACAAGATAGTCTTTACCTCGGCCGGCTCATATCCAGAGATGGTCAACCACATTCTCGTGCACAAATACTATGCCAACGAACATCTTGACCACGAGCTTACTTTTGAGGAGGGTGCAGTCAGCTGGTACAAGAATGTCTACACCCCAATTGTGGAGGCCGTGGACCACGAGCATTTGCAATCTCTCTACCCGGGGTGTACAGAGGCCGATATCTATATGTGGCTAGTTCGTAAATGGGATGAAATGAAGAGAAAAGATGCCAAAATCACAGAGGATACGGCTGCAAAAGAAATGAAAAAAACACAGGAAAAAGGAAAGCTGAAGCGCTGGTGGCAATATCTGAAAGAAAAACTCAGTAGAAAATGAAATATTTGGAGCTGATCGGGATCGAACCGACTACCTATTGAATGCCATTCAATCGCTCTAGCCAGGTGAGCTACAGCCCCAAATCGTAGGTTATGCTAAACAAAATAGTGCTCGCTTGTCAAGTGAAGCCCATGAGATTATATTATCCAATGGAAGGTATCCAAAGGTAGGAGGCAGCAATGCTTAACGATATTTTAAAAAGCAAAAAAGCCCTGTTTGCAGATGGTGTTCAAACAGTCCTAAGAGGACAGGAGAACAGGGCCAGAGCTGTAACTTTTTTACAAGGAAATCTTGTAAGGAATATTAGGGCAGAATCTAGAGGAATCAATGCTCGTGTTTGCAAAAATGGAGTTTATGGTTTTTCTTCTATGGCAGATTATTCTAGTGAAGCTGCTGATGCAGTTCTTGCAGCCGCAACAGAAAATGCTCTTTTCTTGAATACTCATGCTCCAAAGTCAATGCCAATGGCAAAGATGTATGGTCAAGGAAGTATTCCAACAGGAAAAGAAATTCTTGATTTTGAACAAAAGAGAATAATTGAGGCTTGTAAGCAGGTTGATGACTATGTAGCAAAGACATATCCAGATCTAACAAGTAGAACAATTAGCTATTCAGAAGACTCAATGGATAAGGTTATTTACACATCAGATGCCCACGATGGACATGTTACAAATCCACGCTGTTACATCTATGTAATTCTTGATTCTGTAACAAAAGATGGAGTTCCAATTGAGCTCTTTAAAGCCTTTGGCGGATATGGCAGTTTTGAAGATCACTTCTCAGATACAAAATGGATGCAGCCAGGAATTGATGCCCTATATAAGAACCTTATGGATAAAAAAGAGGGTGTTTATGCAAAAGCAGGCTATAAAACAGTTGTATTAGGAGCCGAGCTTGCAGGCATGTTGGCTCATGAAGCTGTAGGCCATACAGTAGAAGCAGACCTTGTTTTGGGTGGTTCAATTGCAAGTAAAACTCTTAATCAAAGAGTTGCATCTGACCTTGTAACTATGGTGGACTTTGCTCATACAGCTCTTGGTGGACAAGCGCCACTTCCAGTTTATATGGATGACGAAGGAACCAAGGCAGAAGACGCTGTCCTCATTGAAAATGGTTTCCTTAAAGGCTATATGAACAATAGAGAAACTGCAGATCACTTTGGTGTAGTTCCACAAGGAAATGCAAGGGCGTGGGCTTTCAGTGATGAACCTCTGATTAGAATGAGAAATACAACAGTTCTCCCAGGTAAAGATAAACTGGAAGACATCATTGCTTCTGTTGACGATGGTTACTATCTTATTTCTACTGGCAATGGCCAAGCAGATCTCACAGGCGAATTCATGTTTGGAATTAACATGGGTTATGAAATTAAGAATGGCAAACTTGGAAGGGCCATCTTAGATACTACCGTCACCGGAATTGCTTTTGATATGCTCAAAACTGTTGATATGGTCTCTGACAACATCACATGGTCTTCAAGTGGCTTCTGTGGCAAGAAACAAAGAATGCCAGTTGGTATGGGTGGTCCGGAACTCAGATGTAAAATCATGATTGGTGGAAGATAAGGAGGGCAATATGAAAGATATTAGAACTACAGCAACTTATGTTGAGAATCTTCTCAAATCTGCAAACGTAGAAAAGTACGATTTTGCTCTCTCTGAAAGCGAAACTCGCGAATTTAATGCAGATCTTGGAGTATTTACTCTTTATAGAACAGTGTTTGGAAACAACGTTGTAGTAGATGTCTATATAGACAGCAAGAAAGGAACCAAGGCAGGAAACGATTTCTCTGATGAAGCGTTACAGTCTACAGTCAATGATGCAGTTCTTTCTGCTCAATCTGCCGTTGCAGACCCAGCCCATGATATTGCACCACAACAACCAAAGGAAATTTTCCATTCTGGCTGTTATGAACCCAACATTGACAAGTTCTTCTCTCGTGTTGAAGAATTGCTTTCAGATGTTAAGTCTCAATATCCAAAGGTAAAAATTCTCAATGTCTATGCTTCTCACACAAAAAGGCACAATCTTTACCTTAATTCCAATGGAACGGATTTTGAAAAGTTTGGAGGTTACTATTCAGTAACCTTAGAGTTCTCTGGAAATGATGGGGAAAAATCAACAAGCCTAGATTATGCAGAAGTCTCTACAGATAATCTAGATACGCCGTTTATTGAACTTTCAAGTTTCAAAGCACACCTTGAGAATGCAACAAACCAACTTAATCAAATTCCATTCAGTGGTAAATTTGAGGGCACCGTTCTCTTTACTCCAGACTGTTTTGCTCAATTCTTGATGTACACTCTTGGTAACTATGCAGACGGCGCAGTAATTCTTGATGGTACAAGTCTTTGGATTGACAAGATTGGCCAGCAGGTTGCAGACAAGAGCATTTCAATTGCCCTTAACTCCTCAGATGCTCGTATTGTAGATGGCGAAAGCTACACCTCCGATGGCTTTAAGACTCAAGATGTTTACATCATTAAAGATGGCGTATTGCAGAACTTCATTCTTAACCTCTACATTGCCAACAAAACGGGACGTCCTGTCTTAAAGAACACCAGTAGCGACTTTGTAATGGCCAACGGCTCCCTCCCATATTCCGATATTCTCAAGTCCATTGACCATGGACTTTTGGTTGGTGGTTTCTCTGGAGGAGAACCTGGTACAAATGGTGAATTCTCTGGTGTTGCAAAGAACAGCTACTTAATTGAAAACGGACAAATTAAAGGTGCTGTCAGTGAGACAATGATTAACGGCAACCTTGGCGCAATGATCCAAAACGTAAAGGCTATCTCAAAAGAAACTGTCGCTGATGGAAGTATGGTGATGCCGTATGTAGCCGTCAACAACATAGTCATTTCCGGCAAATAGCATTCTTTGGGCGATCTACGTTGTCACTTTAGCATGGGCCGTGTACTAGAACACTGTCCCATGCTTTGTTTCTAGTATCTCATCCCAAAATTTGGGCGAGCTACGATGTCACTTTAGGGTGAGCGGTGCATATTGCACTGTCTCACCCTTTTTTTCTATGAGAGTTCCCTGAAAAAGTTAAAATTGGGTAATTTTCAGGGAATTTTTCCCTGAAAAAGTTCAAACCCAGTTATTTTCAGGGAAAGTTAGAAAATTGCAAAAACCTCTCTACCTTGGAAACATAGCCTTTAAGTGAGACTTTAGACAAAATAATTACTTAAAAAGTCAAGGATTAGTGCTACACCAGTCTTCATGCTAGCAACATCAAGCCACTCTTCTCTTGTGTGACAACCCCCGCCTTCTGCTCCTGTTATACAAATTGCAGGAATGCCTTTTGATAGTGGAATGTTGGCATCTGTTGAGCTTGGGACAAAGAAAGGATCTCTTCCAGTAATTTCTTTAACTGAGCAGGTAATTATTCTTACTAATTCTTCTGCTTCTTTGGTTTCTGGCTCTATCCCTACGGGTCTATCTCCAATCTTTTCAACTTCAATCTCAAGGCCCATAGCTCTGTAGGCTTCAATAACAGCGTTGAACATAGTTTTCATCTTCTCAAGGCATATAGCGTTTGAGGATCTATATTCGTAAAGCATGCTTACTTCTTGAGCAATAGTGTTTACTGATGTTCCACCCTGAATAATTCCAACGTTGTAGGTGGTTTTGCTATTGCCTTCAACAGGAACTCTTACGTCATAAAGTGTTGTTATAATACTTGAAAGACATGAAATTGCATTCCTGTTGCCAAAATTAACAAAAGAATGTCCCCCTTCTGTCTTGACAGTTACTTTGTATCTATGAGATCCAACTCCTTCAGTGACAATCTTGTCAAAACAGGTCCCATCTACTGTAATGAAGTGTTTAATTCTATTTCCATAAGTGTTAATAATCTCGCGGCTACCTTTCAAGTTTCCAAGACCTTCCTCACAGGCGTTTGCAACAAAGAGGATTCCGTATTTTGTAGGAATATTGTTTTGCATTATATAACGTGCTGCAATAGCCATTGAAGCCAAATTCCCTGTGTCATCAGTAACTCCAGGAGAAAAGAATTTACCATCTTTTTCTGTAAACGGCATTGGTTCTAAATCAGGAAAAACAGTATCCAAGTGTGCCATAATTACAATTAGAGGTGAAGTTTCGTCCTTTACATTATAAGAGCAAATGACGTTCTTTGCTTTGTCTGTGACTACATTTTTTCCACCATTAGACGTAAACCAAGCCATCATATATTCATCGCGCTTATCTTCAAGTCCAGATGGGGCTGGAATTTCACATAGTTCACGAACAAGTTGTTTTGCTAGTTCATGGGAATCTTCAATATAGGATTTCATTTCTTCTGTAATCATAGAAGGCCTCCTTATTTCCTTTGATGAGGATTTTAGACAACAAAAGAGAAACAAGCAAGATTATTGAGCGAGTTTGAATAAAATTGACAACATATTTACAAGATGTTTAAAATTAGAGCATAGAGCTCTTTGCAGTAATCTCTAAACTCTCACAATCGCCGGAGAATAATCATGATTAAAGTAAAAGACGGAGTCTTTCACTTAGCGACACCAAAAACATCATACATTTTCAAAGTTGGTGAATGTAATATTCTTGAGCATTTGCATTATGGGAAACGGTTAGATTTCTTTAATGTTGATTTGCTCTCAAATCATCAGGAAGTTAAATTCGCAGATGCTGTGGCATATAATAAAGAGCACAAGCTACTTTTCTTAGAGAATCTCATGACAGAGTTTTCAACTGAAGGTCGCGGCGATTACAGAATTCCAGCAATGAAGGCCTCGTATGATAATGGTCATTTTGTTTTAGACTTTGTCTATGATTTATATGAAATCAAAAAAGGTGCTCCAGTTATTGAAGGTCTTCCTTGTGCTTACGGAGATGATTTTGAGACGCTTATTGTTACTTTAAAAGAAAAATTACTTCCTTTAACTGTAAAGCTTTACTATGTAGTGAGTAACACATGTGATGTCATTGTTAGGTTTACAACAGTTGAGAATAATGGATCCAATTCAATCTATATTCATTCTTTGGCTTCACTTCAGTTGGATATTCCAAGTCCAAACTGGAATCTAATTACCCTTGATGGTGCGTGGAGTAGAGAACGTTTTATACAAGAGGCTCATCTTAGACAGGGAATTCATATCAATGATAGTAAAAATGGTGCCAGTAGCGCTATGCACAATCCTGCAATTGCTTTGAAAAGCCCAAGAGCTACAAACTTTACTGGTGATGTTTATGGATTTAACTTGATTTACTCTGGAAATCATCAGGAATCGGTTGAAGTAAGTAATTTTGGAAGAGTAAGAGTTTTAACTGGCATTAATCCACAAACATTTACTTGGAAACTTGAAGCAGGAAATAAATTCTCAACACCTCAAGCGGTTATGACTTATTCTCACGAAGGTTTAAATGGCATGAGCCAGCAAATGCATCAATTCATCCAAAATCATATTTGCAGGGGCTACTGGGCACAGAAGGAAAGGCCAATACTTATCAACAACTGGGAAGCAACCGGTTTTGAGTTTGATGAGAAACGAATTCTTGAATTAGCAGATTGTGCAAAGGACCTTGGAATAGAACTCCTTGTTCTTGATGATGGATGGTTTGGAAAACGCAATAATGATACTACTTCATTAGGAGACTGGACTGTAAATAAAAATAAACTTCCAAATGGATTATCTGGTCTTTCAAAGAATATTCACAAAAAGGGAATGATGTTTGGAATTTGGGTTGAACCGGAGATGATAAGTGAAGATAGTGACCTCTTTGCCTCTCATCCAGACTGGAGAATTTCAATTCCAAATAGAGAGCCTGGAGTAGGAAGAAATCAGTACGTCTTAGACTGGACCAGAGAAGATGTTACAGATTATATGATAGCCTGTATTTCAAATATTATTGAAGATTCTAAGGCCGACTACGTAAAATGGGACTTCAATAGGTTCATTTCTGATCCTAATACCCAAGGTCCTAACCAGTATTATATGGGAGAATTTTTCCATAGATATGTGATGGGGTTTTACAAGGTTTTAGGCTCTCTAGTAGATAAATATCCAAAGATTCTTTTTGAGGGCTGTTCTGCTGGAGGTAATAGGTTTGATCTTGGTGCTTTATGTTATACTCCTCAAATTTGGGCAAGCGATGATACCGATGTTTTTATGCGTCAGTATATTCAAGATGGAACTAGTTTATTCTATCCTATATCTTCCATTGGAGCCCATGTATCTGCTTCTCCAAATAAACAAACAATGCGCATAAGTTCAATTGATGATAGATTTAATGTTGCTGCCTTTGGAGCTTTTGGATATGAATTGGACTTAACAAAACTAAAAAAGCATGAATTGGATGCAATCAAGAAACAAGTTAAATTCTACAAAGAAAACAGAAAATTGTTCCAGTTTGGGAAGTTTTCAAGAATATCAGACTATAACGAAGGAATGGGAGAGCTGTCTTGGGTTGTGACAGATGGCAAAAAGACTGTTTTTATGAAGGGCTTTATGCATAGTCTTCCAAGCCAACCAAATGATAATAGATTAATTATTCCAATTGATAAAATATCCAATGAGGATGTTTCATGCACATATTATAGTTTATGCAGAAGACCGCAACTGATTGATAAATCTAGGCTTGATGAAAAGAAGTCTAATTTGTTTGAGGATGGACAATATACAAATGAATATAAAGTCACAGTTCCGGGTGGCCAGCTTGCCTATTCTGGGATCTTATTAAATCAACGTTTTGCAGGAAACGGAGATATTTGTTTAACAAGAATTTTACCAGATTTTTCAACAGAACTTTATCTTATTGAAAGATTATGAGCGACTTTGTTGAAAGGTTAGTAACTTTCAATCAAAAGTGAATAAAAACTTGACATAAAAACGCCGGCGTGTTTTAATCAAATTGTCATAAATGTTACAAAAAGAGTAAGTAATTCTCGGGAGGGAGTGCTGTGAGTGATGTTTTGAACACAATCAAAGCCGGAAAAGTTATTGCAATTGTTAGAGGGATTTCTAGTTCAGATATTGTTAATCTTGCAACTGCTATCAAGAAAGGTGGAATCAACTGTATTGAAATTACCCTTGATCAGTCATCAGAGAAGGGAATAGAGGATTCTTTAAAAGGAATTAAGACGCTTTCTTCTATTGAAGGTATTTGTGTTGGTGCTGGTACTGTAATGACAGTTGAGCAAGTTAATTTGGCTGTTGAAGCTGGTGCTGAATATATTATTTCTCCAAATGTTGATGAAGAAGTTATTAAAGAGACAAAGAAACTTGGAAAGGTTTCTATCCCTGGTGCCATGACTCCAACCGAGGTTGCTTTTGCTTATAAGTGTGGTGCCGATATTGTTAAGTTGTTTCCTGCTGGAGTTCTTGGTGTTTCCTATATTAAGGCTCTTCGTGCTCCTTTAAAACATATCCCAATGACGGCTGTTGGAAGTGTAAATCCTGCTAACTGCAAGAGTTTTATTGATGTTGGTTGTATTGGAATTGGTGTTGGTGGAAATCTTGTTAGTAAGGCTTTGGTTGAAGCTGGTATGTTTGATGAAATCACAGCTGTTGCCCAAGAATACGTAAAGGCATTGGAAGGTTGATGTGAAAAAAGTACTTGTTACCTCTAGGTCGTTTGGCAAAACCTCTGATGTTTCTACTGCCATGTTAAAAGAGCAAGGTTGGCAAATTGATTACATGACTACCAACTTTGACCAAGCTAAGTTTGAACAGGAAATGCCAAACTACCAAGCTTTAATCATTGGTGCGCATCCATTTCCTGCTGAGCTTTTTAATTCTTGTCCCAATTTACAAATAATTTGTAAGCATGGAGTTGGCTTAGATAATATTCCATTACAAGTTGCAAAAGAGCACAATGTTATTGTTACAAATGCACCAAATACTAATTCTGATGCTGTTGCTGATTTCACTGTTCTGATGATGCTTGCTTGTGCAAGAAATTTTGTATATTCAGTCGATGCCTTGAGGGAGAGAAACTTTGTAGCAAATATCGGGGTGGATGTTTGCAATAAGAAGTTGGGCCTTCTTGGTTTTGGGCATATTGCAAGAAAGGTGGCACAGAGGGCTCGCGGATTTAATATGGAGATAGTGGCTTATGATCCCTATGTCAGTCAGGTTCCAGATGAATTAAACTATGTTAAGCTGGTTTCTTATGAGGACGTTCTCAGAAATAGCGATTTCATTTGCGTACATCTTCCATTGACAGAAGAGACTAGAGGCATGATTGGTGCCGGGCAATTTAAGCTTATGAAGCCTACTGCTAGGATAATTGATACTGCTCGTGGGGGTCTTGTTGACGAAAAGGCTTTGTATGAAGCTGTAAAGAATGGAGTTATTGCAGGAGCCGGTCTGGATGTTACTCTTTCAGAGCCAATTGAGGCGGAAAACCCCCTTCTTACACTTTCACAAGTTATTATTACAAATCATGTTGCGTCATACTCCAAAGAAGCATTAGATGCAATTAGCATCATTTGCGCTGGCAATGTAATCAAGGCAAGTGAAGGTAAAGAAGTTTTAAATAGGGTGGTTTAGTAGTATTTAGAGGTTTTTTAATCTGCTATTACAAGACGTATTCCTAAGCCCCGGAATGCGTCTTTGTATTTTTCACTAATATCACTGTCTGTTACAACTACGTCAATTTTGTCCCAATTGGAAGTGACTACTAGTTTTCTGTTGTCAAATTTACTACTATCTGTGACTAAAATAACTTCCTTTGCTCTGCTAATTATTTTTGCTGTTAAAGAAGATGCAGGAACACAGAAATTGGAAATTCCATTGCTTATATCTGCTCCAGCTGTTCCAATTATTGCTTTATCAAAGAAATAATTCTCTAAAGCTTTTTCTGGAATAGCACCAAGGAACGACTGTTGTGATTGAAGTAGCTCTCCTCCAAGGCAGGTAACAGAAATTGTTGACTCAGGAGTATTACTGAATTCGTTTAAGATTGTAAGATTGCTTGTTACAATCAAAAGGTTCTTTTTATTATGAAGATTTCTTGCAACTTCTTGAGTTGTGGTTCCTATGTCCATGACAATGCATTCGCCATCCGAAATTAGTTTTGCAGCTTCTCTACCTATTGCTTTCTTTTTTGAAGTATTTGTATCTGAACGCATTGAGTATGATGCAAGCTGAGAGTCATTAACGGCAACGGCGCCACCATAAACCCTGTGAATCAACTTTTGATTTTCCATTTCCGTTAAATCTCTTCTGATTGTGGCAACGGAAGCACCAAATTTCTCAACAAGTTCACTTATGTTTACCGTTTTTTGTTCTTTTATAAGATCTAAAATTCTGTTACGTCTTTCGGAGCTGAGCATTTTAATTTCCTTTTAGTTTTTTGATTGATACAAGAGACATTATAACAGAGCTTGTGAAAATTTTCATTCTTTTTTTCTGCTATTGATTACATGTTTTTTACCTTTTGAGCAAGATGTGTATTTATTTTGTTAAATTTGACACAGTTCGTGGTTTATGCCCGTCAGGAATAGGACAGATATAACCCTTTCCTGTCTTTTGCTTAAACTCTTCCTTTGCCTTACAAACAATTAAAGGATCTTCAATCATTCTCACTGCAGTTTGCGCAAGTACTTTGGAACACCAAAGAGCGTTATCAACGGCATAATGGGTTTTCCCTTGTGCTGTTGCTTGCCAACTGTGTCCTAGAGTTCCTTTTACCCAAGTAGCTCCAAGAATTTGTGCGGTAGGGCAAATCCATGAAACATCTCCAACATCTGTAGACCCTGTGCCCAAAACTGCATTAGGTTCATAGGGAAGAATTTCATTCATTAATGGGTCTTCTTTGTCTGCATCTGGAGAGTTGACAAATGTTTCTGTAAGTTCTTGAGCAAATTTATACTCTTTTTCAGAAACGACTGGATGTTTTGTATTTTCTGCAATTTCTTGTATTAGGCGTTGCATTGTATCATTCATTATAAGATTGGAACAACCTTTTATAAAATCATGACTTGTCTTTGTTTCAGTCATCAAGGCAGCTCCTTCTGCAATTTTATTTATTCTTTCGTATATAGTTACAAGTTGATCTACTTTAGGGGCTCTTATAAGATAGAGCACTTCCGCGTGAGGTTGTACAACGTTAGGAGAAATTCCGCCGGAGTCTGTGATTGCATAGTGAACTCTTGCTTCTGGAATAATATGCTCGCGTAGATAGTTTACGCCAACATCCATGAGCTCCACTGCATCTAATGCCGATCTTCCCAAATGTGGGAAGGCGCCAGCGTGAGCCGCAATTCCATCAAATTTGTAAAGAATTTGGTAATTTGCAAGGGAGCTATACGTTCTTACTTTGCATTGTGCATTTGGATGCCAAGATAAGGCAAAGTCAAGTTTATCAAAAACACCATGCTTGGCCATAAAAGCTTTTCCGGAGCCCCCTTCTTCTGCTGGACATCCATAGAATATTACTGTTCCGTCTTTCTTTGTTGTTTCTAAATATTGTTTTATTGCTAAAGCAGTTGCTAAAGAACCTATGCAAAGCAAATTATGTCCGCACCCATGCCCATTTGGTTTTCCATCTGGGTTTTTTGTTGGACATCCAGCAACTTGTCCTAAACCAGAAAGAGCATCAAATTCTCCAAGAATTCCAATGACAGGATAGCCTTTTCCAAAGCTTCCACTGAATGCTGTTTTAATTCCTGCAAGATTTGTTTCTACTTCAAATCCATATTTTTTTAGTGCATTGATAATACATTCCGATGATTTATATTCTTCAAAGATTAGCTCTGGATTGTCCCAAATATAATCAGAAATAGCTTTAAGCTCATCTCTTTTTTCATCAATTATGTGCAAATATTCGGTCATATTTACTCCAAACAACTTTTTCTATTATGATAGCAGAAAAGTGATGCTTTGCAAGCGAATATGAGCGACTGTGTTAAATTTTACTTGTTATTAATAGTTTTTGTTTTGCAAAAACCTCTTTTATACGATACAATCGCTCATAACAAAAAAAGAGGCTGAAATATGATTGATAGCACAAAATCCATGACAGAACGAATGAGCCTATCTGCCATCAAAAAGTATAACACTGAAAACACTAAATACAGCTATAGAATGTCAATTTTGCTTGAGTCTTTGTACAAGGCTTCTCAACTTCTTAAGAACGAGGAGCTTTACAACTATGTGAGCACTATGCTTAATTATTATATCCCAAAAGACGGAGTGATAAGTACTTACAATATTGAAGAATATAGTATGGATCAGATTCGAATGGGAAATCTGATTATTGAGTTTTATAAAAAAACTGGGCAAAAGAAATTCAAAACTGCTTTGGATTTGTTTTACAAACAGCTACAAGGTCAACCCAGAACGCCATCTGGTGGGTTTTGGCATAAAAAGAAGCATGAGAACCAGATGTGGCTTGATGGTCTTTATATGGAAGCCCCTTTTTATGTTAAGTACACAATGGAATTTGGTGGACTGAAAGAGTGCTTAGAAGATGTTGTTCATCAATTTGAACTTGTTTACGAAAAGACAAAAGACGAGAAAACTGGTTTGCTTCATCATGGCTGGGACGAGTCTTGTCTTAGTCCTTGGTGTGACCCTAAAACAGGAAGAAGCCCTGAGGTTTGGTCTCGTGCACTTGGCTGGTACGTTATAGCTTTAGCAGATTTACTTGAAATTATTCCTGAAGAATATAAGAAGTATCGGGATAGTCTACTTAAATTGGCCTTAGCGCTGGCCCCAGCTGTGTTGCGCTGTCAAGATGCAGAAAGTGGGATGTGGTGGCAGGTGATGGATAAACCAGGTGTGGGTGAAAATTACTTGGAGACATCGGCCACATCTATGTTTATCTATTTCTTTTTAAAGATGCATAGACTGGGATTTTTGGATGATTCCTACAATTTGAGTGCAAAAAAAGGGTTTGAAGGGATGTGTGCACGTGAGTTAACTTGCGATTCAAACGGCGAGTTGCATTTGCATAATACTTGTAAGACTGCGTGTCTTGGGTTGGCTAAGGATAAAGAGCCGGTAAGGAGTGCTAATTTTGAGTATTATACAGAGTACGAGCCAAGAGTTACGGATAATCTACACGGTGTGGCAATGTTTATATGGGCTGCAATGGAGTTGGAGTTTGCTGATAAGTTAAGCTAAAGGAGGATTAAGAATGAAGCTTACATTTTTGGGCGCTGGAAGTTCTGTTTTTTTACGTAACGTAGTAGGGGACTGTATGCTCACTCCCGGTTTGGAGTCTATGGAGTATGCATTGTATGATATAGATAGAGAGCGTTTGAACGATTCTCTTGCAATTTGTTCTGTATTAAATAAAAACTTAAATGCAAACAAGGCAACAGTTAAGGCTTATTGTGGATTATTAGAATTGGATGAGGCCTTACGCGGTGCTGACTTTGTCTGTAATGCTATTCAGGTTGGTGGGTATGATCCAGCAACAAAAGCCGATTTTGATATTTGTAATAAATATGGTCTTAAAATGACTATTGGAGATACGCTTGGCCCTGCCGGTATATTCCGCGCACTTAGAACTATTCCAGTTTTGGAAACCTTCACTCAAAAGATGGTAAAGAATTGTCCAAATGCATTGTTCTGCAATTACACTAACCCAATGGCTATTCTTTCCGGTTATATGCAACGTTACACTCCAATTAAAACCGTTGGCCTTTGTCATAGCGTGCAGAGGGTTGTGGCAAGTTTACTTAAAGGATTGGATCGTCCTGTAAAAGGTAAGATTACATATAAGGTTGCTGGCATTAATCACATGGGCTGGCTACTGGAGGTAAGAGAAGATGGTGTAGATATCTACCCAGAAATCAAGAGACTATCTTTAGAAAAAGCTCCAGCTAACGACTTAGTTAGACATAAAATAATGCAATGTTTTGGTTATTACATAACTGAATCAAGTGAACATCTTTCTGAGTATCTTCCATACTTTATAAAGAAGAGTTATCCGGAATTTATCGAAAACTATAACATTCCTTTAGATGAGTATCCTCGAAGGTGTCTTAAAAACATAGAAAAATGGGCTAATATGCGCAAAGAATTGGTTGAAAATCCAAACCTTACACACGAGAGGTCTAATGAGTATGTATCCTTGATAATTCAGGCTGTAACAACTGATGTTCCTTATGAATTTAACGGTAATGTTATCAATAACGGTTCTATTAAGAATTTGCCAAATGATGCCTGTGTTGAGGTTCCTTGTATAGCTGATGCACACGGAATATCTTCTACAATTATTGGCTATCTTCCAGAGCAGTGTGCGGCATTGAACAGAACAAATATAAACGTTCAGCTAATGGCAATTCAGGCAGCTCATTCAAGAAGTAAAGAGGATGTTTATAGAGCAACCATGTTGGACCCTCATACTGCAAGTGAATTAAGTTTAGATGAAATTAAAGCACTTTGCGATGATTTGTTTGAAGCACATAAGCAGTGGATAGGTGAGTATAGATAAGTGCGCAAAACTTTACAAAAGCTTTACAAAATTCAGCATGCATACCCTTTAAATAGCTGGTATTATACTGTTTAATAAGCGATAATGAGCGAGTTTGTGTAAAATTAAACAAAAACGAATAAAAACTTGACATATTTGCAATCACGTGTTTAACTATTCGCTAGGGAGGCTCTGTATATGCATAATAAACTTGTGGTTATATCTATGGATGCTATGGTTCAGCAGGACCTAGCTGTTATGAAAGATATGCCAGCTGTTCACTACATAATGGAACATGGATCATATGTAAAAGATTTTAGGAGTATCTATCCTACAGTAACCTATCCTTGTCATACTACAATGTCTACAGGCTGTTATCCCAACAAACATGGAATTACAAGTAACGAGCAGATTATTCTTGAGGAAGGAAAAAATCCAATTACAAGGTGGCATAGATTTCACCAAGATGTGAAGTGTGAAGATATAATTGACGTCTGTAAAAAGGCAGGATATACAACATCCATTATTGGTTGGCCCATTTCTGGCAATCATCCAAATGTTGATTATCTAGTTAATGAAACCTGGCCTGAGAATAAGGAAGAGGACTCCTCAGAAGACTGGGAGAAGGCTTATCTAGCATCTGGAACTCCTCTGTGGCTTTATGACGAAATTGTTAGAGATAAAATATGGATGCGTCGTGGAAGAAAACAGCCAAGCAGTAGTTATTTTCTTGTGAGAATTGCCTGCGATATAATTAGAAAGTACACCCCAGATATCATGATTATCCATGTTGGAAACCTTGACCATTTTAGGCACACAACAGGTGTTTTCTCTGCAACAACAAAGAGAAGTCTTTCAGATACAGATTCAATGATTCGTATGCTTTTTGATGCAACAAAAGATGCTGGCACCTTTGAGCACACAAATTTTGTTGTTACTTCTGACCATGGACAAATGACTTGCTCAAGGATGGCTTATCCTAACGTATTTTTGAAAGAAAAAGGTTTTATTTCTACAGACAAAGATGGAAATATCACAGATTGGAAGGCCCTTGCTTTAGGAGAAGGAATGGGTGTTCAGGTTTATGTTAAAGACCCAAGTTGCAAAGAAGATTTGTACAAGGTGTTAACAGAAGCTGCAGAGTCTAATATGCATGGTTTTGAGAAAGTCTATACAGTTCAAGAAACCAATGATACAGAAAAACTTTCAGGAGCCTTTGAGTTCGTTCTTGAAACAGATGGGTACACCAAATTTGGATTTAACTGGAATGGAAAAGAAATTGAGTCTCTCCCTATGGGCTTATATGAGGCCGAGAGAGGAGGACACGGCTTCCATCCAGATAAAGGGCCTAGACCTGTATTTCTTGCAGTAGGACCCGATATTTATGAAAAAAGAGTTATTGAGCACGCAAAGCTTGTTGATGGTGCTCCAACATACGCAAAAATCATGGGCGTTTCACTGAATAATGCAGATGGACACTCTATTGATATAGTAAAAAAGGAGAGCTAAGATGGGTCAGATTGTATTTAAGAACATCTGCAAATCTTTTGGTGAAACAAAAGTTATTGAGAATTTGAACTTGGAGATTGAAGACGGAAAATTTACTGTTCTTATTGGTTCTTCAGGTTGTGGGAAAACAACTCTTTTGAGAATTATTGCAGGTATTGGTCCTGCAACTTCTGGTGAAATTTACATTGACGGCAAAGAAGTTTCTCAAGTTGCCCCTGCAAAACGTGATATTGCAATGGTTTTCCAGAATTATGCAATATACCCAACAATGACTGTTAGGCAGAATATTGAATTTGGTTTGAAGAACAGAAAGGTTCCAAAAGAAGAAAGAGAGAGACTTATCAAAGAGTGTGCAGAAACTGTTGATATGACGCCTTATCTTGATCGTAAACCTAATGAACTTTCTGGTGGACAACGTCAAAGAATTGCACTGGCTCGTGCTATGGTTAAGAAACCAGCAGTTTTCTTAATGGATGAACCTTTGTCAAACCTTGATGCAAAACTTAGAGCTGCTATGAGAGTTGAACTTAAGGAACTTCATAAGAGACTTGGCTCCACTTTTGTATATGTCACACATGACCAGATTGAAGCTATGTCTATGGCAGACACTATTGTTCTCATGGAGAAAGGTGTTATTCAACAAATTGGTAGTCCTGAAGACTTGTATTACAATCCAGCAAATGTTTTTACTGCAAGATTTATTGGTACACCTCCAATGAATATTTTGGAGCTTGGTGCTGATGGAAATAAACTTGGTTTCAGACCAGAGCGTATTAGACTCACAAAAGACAAACCTTCTGACAAATGCTTTGCAATGGAAGGAACAATTGTTACACGCGAAATGTTGGGAGATGACACTCAGTATAAGGTTTCAAATGGCAATGTCTCCGTTATGGTTAAAATTCCAGCACATGACTTTAAGGGTGATGAAAAAGTTTGGATTTCTGTTGTACCTGAAGATATGTATTTCTTTGGCTCAGATGAATTAAGAATTAATAAGGAAGATTCAAGATTTCAAAAGTGTTTTGAAATTGCTTGTGGAGGGGTTAAATGAAAGATCTTTCCAAAACTGTTAAACCCTTAAACTTAGTGACTTGGTTTGGAATTATACTTTTTGTTGCTGGTTTTTATGGTTTGAAAATTAAGACCGCAAATGCACCCATTCCTGAAAATGCATTTACTTCTGCTATTATTAATGGTAGGTATGCATTTATTGGTGTTGGAATTGTGCTATTTTTTGCTTCAATTTTCTATGGGAATATTGCATTTAATGGCAGATTTAGATGGGGAGACTTTATACCTTATCTCTTTATCCTTCCTGCAATTACTTTTCTTGCAATTTTTGTTGTTTATCCTTTGATTAACCTTATATATCTGAGTTTGTTTAAAGGCAGTATTCTGAATTCAACAAAAAAATTTGTAGGACTTCAAAATTTTAGAAATCTCAGAACGGATATAAATTTTTGGGCATCAATAAAAAATACTCTAATTTATACTGCTTCAATAGTTGTAATTGAGCTTTCTCTTGCTGTTCTTTTTGCACTTTGGGTGTTTAAAGACAACAAAGTAAACCGTTTTATGCAGATTTCAATCTACGCACCACACCTAATTGCATCAATATCCGTTGCTTTTGTCTTTAGCTGGATGTTTAACTCTCACTCCTATGGTGCATTCAATACTTTGTTGGGAGTTTTTGGAATTGCTCCAGTGGAATGGTTAGATTCATCAAAAACCGCTTTAGGCTGTATCATTTTTGTTAGCGTATGGAAGAATGTTGGATACCGTGCAATTATTATTTTGTCTGCAATGAAGGCTATCCCTTCTGAAATTTATGAGGCAGCAGAACTTGATGGCTCAACTTCTTCTAGAACCTTCTTCAAGATAACCTTACCAATGTTAACACCACAATTGTTCTTCCTTTTAATTACAACCACAATTGGTTCTTTCAAGGTTTTTGATGTTGTTAATATCATGACAGATGGTGGTCCTGGAACTTCAACAGAAGTCATTACAAGATACATATATCATCTTACAAATGTTTCCAATAATACGATTGGTGATTCTGCTGCAGTTAGTATTGTATTTGTCATTATTCTTGGTTTCTTATCAATCTTCTATTTCCGTATGCTTGATAGGAAAGTTCATTACGAATAGAGAAAGGGGGAAAATAGAATGACAGATTTTCAAAAGGCACGAACACGTCAGATCATTTCTAGTGTGATAAAAGTATTATTTACACTTATCTTTCTTTTCCCTTTTTGGGTTTTAATTACAACTTCATTTAAAACTCAAACTGAGACTATGGCAAATTCATATTCTCTTTTTCCAAAAACTTGGACACTGGCCGGATATAAGTATTTTTTGGTGGATTTGAATTTAAACATTTGGTTGTATTTGAAAAACACTCTTGTTGTAACAGCAAGTGTAATTATCCTTCAACTAATAGTTGCTATTCCTGCTGGTTATGCTTTTGCAAAGCATGAGTTTTATTTTAAAAGTTCGTTTTTTGCAATTGTTCTTTCTGCTCTTATGATGCCAAGTCAGGTAACTTTCATTACAACTTATATGGTAATGGCTAAAGCAAAACTGATTAATACTCTTTGGCCTCAGATTTTACCTTTTGGTGCATATGCTTTTGGTATTTTCTTATTGCGTCAGAATTTTAAGCAAGTATCAAACGAGATTATTGAAAGCGCAAGACTAGATGGAGCTAGCGAGTGGAAGTTACTTGTTTCTATTCTAGTTCCAATGATGAAAGCAACGTTAGTTACTCTTGCTTTGTTCTCTTTTGTTGGACACTGGAATTCCTATTTCTGGCCGTTGGTTATAACTCAGTCTGACAAGGTGAGACCGCTTTCTATATTTGTTAAACAGGTTTCTACAATGACTCCTGATGGTGAAGGAGTTAAGTGGAATGCAGTTATGGCTGCAAACCTTGTTTTTATTGCTCCAATAATGATTGTTTACATTATTGCCAATAAAAATATCGTTAAGACCTATGGTTATAAGGGTGTTAAATAACAGCTTTGCTGTTGGAATATAATAAGGGGGCTTTTATGAAAAAAAGTTTAATTTTGGTTCTTGTTGTCCTTCTTTCTCTTTTTGCGGTTTATGCAAATGGTACTTCAGAGACAACTTCTTCTACTGAAGCAGAGAAAAAAGAACCAGTTGTTGTTAATTTCTGGCATAGTTTAAATGTTGGAGCAAATGCAGATACTCTTAATGCAATTATTGATGATTTTAACAATACAATTGGAAAAGAAGAGGGTATTGTTGTTGTAGGAACTTATCAGGGTGGTTATACAGACATTAAGACAAAGGTCCTAGCATCATTAGCTGCAGGTGAGGAAGTTGCTCAGATTATCCAGGGTGAAAGATCAAACAATATTCCTACATACTGGGATGAGGGTATTCTTTGTGATATGACAGAGTACATTGAGAATTCCAATGTTGTTGATATGGACAATTTTGTTGATGCCTTAACAGGTTTCTCATATTCACCAGACGGAGAAATCATCTCCCTTCCATTTATTAGAACAACGTTCAATCTTTTCTATAACAAAGATTTGTTCACTGAAGCAAGTTATCCTGAACCAAAGACTTGGGCAGATGTAGAAGCAGCAGCAAAGGCTATCACAAAGGTTTCTGACAATGGAACAGTCCTTGTTTCTGGTTTATGCTTCCATCACGATTTCTCTGTAGAATATCCTATTTGTGCTGCAATTGGTTCTGAAGTTATTGCAGATGAAGGAACAAATCCTGTCATGTTGACCGATGGTTCTATGTTGGAACTCCTAACATGGTGGAAGAGAGGTATTGACGAAGGTTGGATTTCAAAGTACCCAACATCAAATTCTTCTTCTGTTATGTCTTCTGATTTGTTTAATGGTCGTATTGGAGCTTTCTTGAATTCTGCTGCTAATACAGGAGCTTATGTTCAGGCAGCTAAGGAACTTGGTTTTAATCTAGGTGTTGTTTCTTTCCCTGGTTGGTACAATGGAGTTACAAAGGTTCCTCTTAGTGGAACAAACATTGCCATGATTGCAGCTTCAAATTCTAAAGAGCAATTGGATGCAGCTTGGAGATTCATTGAATTCCTTGAATCAGACGAGCAAGTTACAAAGATTGCAAAGACATCTGGTTGTGTTGTTTCTACAAAGTCAGCAGCTGAGAGTGATGAGATGCAGGCATATTGGGCAGAGAATCCAGAATACAAGGTTGGTTATGAGGGAGTTTTAAATTATGGTTGTGAACTTCCATTCTCTCTTTATAAACCAAACCTTCCTGGTTGTATAAAAGCACCTCTTTCTGCTCTTATTCTTGAAGGAAAAGGAACTCCAGAGTCTGCAGTAGCTCAGATGGTTGAGAATGCATCTAAGCAGTTCCCAAAAGTTGATAGATAAAGTAGATTATTAAATACTAAATGCAATTAAACTGCACCAAGTGTGCAGTTTAATTTTTTAAGAGCTTAAAGGGGAAAGAATGGCAAATAATGGCGAAAAAGTGACTCGTTCACCATGGTTGTATGATGTGAAACCTTTTCACATTGTAGATAATGTTTATTATGTTGGAAATAAATCTGTATCATCGCATTTATTTGATACAGAAGATGGGCTTCTTCTGTTGGATACAACTTATTTACAGACTTCCTATTTACTTTTGGAATCTATAAGGGAACTTGGTTTTAATCCCAAGGATATTAAATGGATTCTTCATTCCCATTGTCATTATGATCATTTTGGAGCAACCAGACTTATAGTTGAGAAATATGGTGCCAAAACCTATATGCCAGCGATGGATATTCCATACCTTGCTGAAACGCCTGTTTTAAATTTGACTACAAGAGCGGGTTATAATTATGAACCCCCATATGACACATACTTTGATGTTGATGTTCCTGTAAATGATGGTGATGTTTTAACTTTTGGAAACACAACAATTAAGGCTGTAGCTGCCCCAGGCCACACTCCTGGAACTATGGCATATTTTATTACATTGCCAAGTGGATTAATTGCGGCAATGCATGGAGGAGTAGGTCTAAATACACTAAATTCTAAGTTTATCAAAGAATTAAACCTAGATCCTAAATGTCGTGTTGACTATGAAAACACTTTAAAGAAACTTAAGGGACTTGTTGTTGATGTTGTTCTTGGCAATCATCCTGGACAGGCTGAGACTTTTGAGAAAGAAGCTTTAGTTGGACAAGTTGAGGGCAATCCCTTTGTTGATAAAACCTATTGGGATAAGATGCTGGATTTGCGCCTTAAAAAGTACTATGAAATGATTGCTTCAGACCCAATTGAATAGAGGTTTTTGCAAAAGTTTTGCAAAATCTATAAAAGGATAAAAGAAAAGCCTTTGCTTGAGATTTTTCTAGCAAAGGCTTTTCCTATTTTTTTTGTGTTGGATTTAGATTACAAACTGAGATAAATATCTTATTGAAAGCTCAAGACTCTTAAGTTTATCTTCCGTTGAACCTTCAAAAGAACGGTCTTCAGCTTCTACACAGGCATATCCATTAAATCCAATCTCTGTGAGAGCAGATACGAACTTACTCCAATTTACATCTCCAAGACCAGGGAGTTTGTTTGCTGTGTACTTCCGTGGATAGGCTAAGATACCATATTCGGCAATCTTTTCTGGGTAAACTTTCATATCTTTGAAATGAATATGGAACATCTTATCTTTGAACTCATAAATTGGTTTTATATAGTCCAATTGTTGCCATACAAAGTGGCTTGGATCAAAGTTAATTCCAAAGTTATCGGAGTTGATTATGTCTATTATCTTTCTCCAAACTACTGGGGAATTGAATAGATTTTTTCCACCTGGCCACTGATCTTCATCAAACAACATTGGGCAGTTTTCTATTGCAATTCTAACGCCCTGATCTTTTGCATATTTAACAATTGCCGGCCAGACCTTTTTGACCTCTTCTAGGTTTTCTTCAACGTCCTTTTTTGGGTCTCTTCCAATAAAGGTTGTAACCATGTTAACGCCAAGTTTTTTGCTTGCATCAATTACTTTGTAAAGATGTGAGAGAATGACTGCCCTCTTTTCCAAATCTGGCTCCAAAGTATTGGGATAATATGCAAGAGAAGAAATCTCAACGTTGGCTTCTTTGCACTTATTTAGAATATGCTCGGCTGTTTTATCATCTAGGTTGTCAACATCAATGTGGCAAACTCCGCTGTAGCGTCTGTCTGCTTTCTCATGTGGCCAGCAAGCAACTTCAACACATTGATAGCCATACTTTGCGGCTACATCAATTACTTCATCAAATGTAAATTCATTTAAAAGAGATGTAATAAAACCAATTTTCATTTTAGGCTCCTTTTCATAAGTTTTTTACAAATTATAGGTTGCAGGAAATAGACTTTCCTGTTTTTGACGACTCAAATGCAAGATCAATAACTCTCATTACTCTTAGAGTTTCACTTGGCTTTACTGCCAGTTCTGCCTTGCCGTTTAATACTTCTAAGAAGTTATAATAGAAAGACTGCCAATTCTGTGATACTGCAGGAACGGTAATTCTCTCTATTGTTTCTTCTGGTCTTGGCTGCATAGTTCTTGTTGCAGAGGTTGATTCTTTTCTATGGTCTAGTGGGCCTTTGTAATTAATAAGATAAGGAGCCCACTCAACTTCTTTCATTTTTCCACGAATAATTTGACCTTCCCCGTTTATTTCTTTTATATCAAGGCAACCTTCATCTCCAAGGACGTGCCAACGTGGGTATTGAATAAAGGCCGATGTAAAAGTTTCAACCAATGCAGTCATTCCATTTTCAAAATTGAGCTCAATTATGTCGTTGTCATCTACTTCATAATTAACGGTATAAAGATGAGCATAAACAGATACCAACTTACTTTGGACAAGTGTTAGAATTTGGTCAATTTGGTGTGGTCCCCAGTCAAGAAGCATCCCACCACCATGTTGTTTTTCTCTTCTCCAGTCGCTTGGAATTCCATTACTTCCGTCAACACGGCTCTCAATTCTAAAAACTTTTCCAAGTTTATTTGAAGCAATAGTATCTTTAACCATGAGAAAATCACCATCATTTCTTCTGTTTTGATGGACTGTAAAGATTTTGTTATTCTTCTTGCTACACTCAATCATTTGCTCAAGCTCGCTTGCATTCATAGAAACAGGTTTCTCGCAAATGACGTTTTTCCCTGCGTTAAGAGCCGCCAAAACTATTGGAAGATGATAATCGTTAGGGACACTAACAATAACAGTATTAAAGTCATCATCCTTAAGAAAATCTTCAAGAGTAGCATAAGCTTTGAGTCCAAGCGTGCGTGCAGCATCCAATCTGGAAGGGTCTGTATCGTAGACAGCAAGAACTTCAAAATCTTCTGTATCCGGAACTATCCACTTATAGTGATAGTAGCCCATGTACCCAAAACCAATAATACCAATTTTTACTTTTTCCATTGTGAAAAAATCTCCATTTTTTTCAGAGTCTTATCTTGTACTCTCTCTTATAATCAATTCAGTGGGAAGTAGTAGATATCTAGATTTGCTTTCCCCTTGTTCAATCAGTTCAATTAACATCTCACAACAATTCAATCCCATTTGATAACAAGGCTGTCTAACAGTTGTCAAAGCCGGTGTTGTCATTCTTGCAATATCTATATCATCAAATCCGATAATTTCTATATCCTCTGGAATTCTAAGTCCATAGCTTTTTGCAACATTTGCAGCGGCAATTGCTACTATGTCACTTGCAGCAAATACAGCATCTGGTTTCTTTTCCTTTGAAAAAAGAGTGTGAGCTGCAGAATAAGCAATGTCATAATTAATGTCTGAAAGAGATGTAACCAGTTGAGGAATGATTTTTTTGTTTGCTTTTTCTAGTGCAATTTCAAAGCCTTTTAGTCTATCAATTGCATATCTGTATGAAAGTGGTCCATTGATAAAAGCAATTCTATTATTTCCATGTGATAAAAGAAGTTCTGTTGCTCTTATTGTTGCTTGAATATCATCAATTGAGACATATGGAATAGTTCCTTTAGAACTCTTCTCACAACATTGAACAATTGGAACTAAGCTTGTGATTTCTTTCTCATTTTCAAGGTTAATAGCTGAAATAATTCCTGCTGCTTTAGTTCTTTTTACAATATCAACTAGCTCTTCTACAGGGGAAACTGACGTGCTCTCATGCAGAAGAATAGAATAATTGCAACAAGACGCCTTCTCTGTTACGCCTCTAATTACCTCAGTATAAAAGCGGTTTACAACAGATGGGACTTCCAAGATTATCAATCTGTTTGGGCCTTGATCTGTCAGTTTTTTTGGTGGAATTTCATATCCAAGTTCTTTAATTGCTTCCTTCACTTTAACAACAAGGTCTTTGTTTACATCTGGGTTTCCTTTGACGATACGAGAAATAGTTGCAAGTGATATTCCTGTTTTTTTAGAAATGTCTTTATATGTAACTTTTTTCATTTAGAAGCCTCTTCTTAGAAAGTATTATATCACAGTTGTGAAAAAAAGCACTATTTTTCTTTTAAATTTCAGAAAAAATATGCTAAAAAAGTGTAATTTTCTTGAAAATGGACTTTTGTGGTGGTATTCTAAGGAAGCTTAGTTAAAATCTAAGTGCATAGAATACATTGGAGGAATAGATATGAATAAAAAACTTCGTATTGGTCTAATTGGATGTGGAGGAATTGCAGAAAAGAAACATCTTCCTGCACTTAGCGCATTACCAGAATTATGTGAGATGGTAGCCTTTTGTGATATTGTTAAAGAGAGAGCAGAAAAGGCTGCAAAACAATATGGTAGCTCAGATGCAAAAGTTTATGAGGACTACAAAGAACTCTTGGAAGATAAGACAATTGATGTTGTTAATGTCTTAACCCCAAATAGATCTCATGCTCAAATAGTTGTTGATTCATTTGCAGCTGGAAAACATGTTATGAGCGAAAAGCCAATGGCAGCTTCAAGTGAAGATGCTCAAAGAATGTTAGATGCTTGGAAAAAAAGTGGAAAGAAGTTCACAATAGGCTATCAAAACAGATTCCGTCCAGAAGTTTGGTCTCTTCATGAGTCTTGCGTTAACGGAGAATTGGGAGATATTTATTTTGCTAAAGCTTACGCTCTCAGAAGAAAGGGTGTTCCAACTTGGGGAGTATTCCTTGATAAGGAAAAGCAGGGTGGTGGTCCTTTAATTGACATTGGGACTCATGCGTTGGATATGACTCTTTGGATGATGAACAATTACGAGCCTGTCAGTGTTTCCGGTCAGACCTTCTACAAAATGGCAGATCAACCAGATGCAAACCTCTTTGGTCCATGGGATCCAAAAAAATATAACGTTGAAGATTCTGCTTTTGGTTTTATTAAGTTTAAAAATGGTGCTGTTGTTATGCTAGAGGCTTCATGGGTTCTTAATATAGAGAAAGGAAGAGAAGCTTCCACATGCTTGTGCGGAACAAAAGCTGGTGCAGATGTTTATCTTGATGGTGATATTTGCTATCACAGAACAAATCATGGATTACTTACAAATGAGCATAATGCAGAGAAGGGTGGCATTGCTTACTTTGATGGAAAAGTAGTAACTCCTGCAATTAGAGAAGCAGACCAGTGGCTTAAATGTATTATTAATGATACTGAACCTGTTGTTAAGCCAGAAGAAGCCTTTACTGTAACAAGAATATTGGAAGCAATATATGAATCTGCTAGGACTGGAAAGGAAGTCCTTCTTTAACCATTGAGGTAAACTATGAAAGTAGGTGTACAGCTTTATTCTGTAAAAAATGCAATGGCAGAGAACCCAATTAAGTGCCTTAAAAACGTGGCAGAGCTAGGATTCAAATATATTGAGCCAGCAAATTCAAATGCAGACAAAGACTTTGGAATTGGTATTGGAATGTCTGCAAAAGAATTGAAGAAGTATTTGGATGATTTGGGATTGCAGGTAGTGAACTGTCATGTCTCTCCGTTGGAGGAAGAAAACGTTAAGAGGGTTATTGAATATCACAAAATTCTTGGTAACCATTGTTTAACTATGCCAATGATGATGTATTCAAGTCACGATGATGCTCTTAGAACGGCTGAAAAACTTCAGAAAATTGGTGAGATTTGCCATGCAAATGGAATGCATTATCTATATCATAACCATTACCATGAATTTCAGGTTTTAGGAGGGGAAACAGTCTACGAAACACTTGTTAAAAACACTTCTCCAGAAGCTGTGAGTTTTGAGTTAGATGCTTTCTGGGCTATTCGCGGTGGAATGGATGATATTGAACTTATTAATAAATTGGGTAGCCGTCTTAAGATGGTTCATTTTAAAGATTTTTCCAAAACCTGCAAACAGCCTCTTAATATGTTTGAGGTCGTAGGTCCTAAGGCTAATATTACAAAAGATTTCTACATGTCTAAGCGCGATTTTACCGCTTTTGCAGAAATTGGTGATGGTCTCCTTAATCTCCAAGCAACCATTGATGCGGTGGCAAAGAACGGGAAGGTGGACTACATGATTCTTGAACAGGACAGAACTCAAATGCCATGTGAGCTGGACAGCCTTCGTAGAAGCATTCAGGGTATGAAATCTCTTCATTGTCTAGACCTCTAAAGCATCTACATTAAAAAAAGAGGCCTGTCTATCATTATTTTCTCCTATTAGGAATTTTTGACAAAACGGAAAAAATTCCTAATAGGTAAGGTTTATAACAAGAGCCTCAGGAAAAAACTGCATTTGTGAAATATGGATAGGAGGTATCTGCAACTGTTTTAGATCCCTCAATATCGTAAACTGTGGCTCCGTTTCTTTTAAAGATAATTATTTCTGGCTTGAGGGTAATGGACTGAGGAAAATCTGAAACATCTCCACGCAGTCTTTTTAAAAGGAGTTCCGCTGCTTTCTTTCCAATTTCTGACAAAGGCTGAGAAACCGAATAATGGCAGTTTTTTAGAAGAGGGAAGTAATGCAAAAAGTCAAAAGTTCCAAAAGCTATTTTATTATAGACTTCTGCAGGAACTTTTTCATAAAGATAAGCTGTGGCACCTAAGTGGGTATTATCATTTACACAAAAGAAGGCATTTGGACAATTAGGTTTTGAAAGGGCTTTTTTCATCAAATTCCAACCACCTCTTTCAGTCATCTCACCAAAGAATATAAAACTTTGATCAACTGGAAGGTCCATTTCTCTAAAAGCATCCAAATATCCTTGATATCGTTCTAAGGCAGTAGGGATGTGTTCGTCTCCACCAAGAAAACCAATGCGAGTGTGGCCTTCTTTTATGAGTGCTTTTACAACTTCTTTTGTGCCCCAAACACCGTCTGTATGGACAGAGTCAAGATTAACACCGGGCAAACTTCTGTCTACCAGAATTAAAGGAATTCCTGTGTTTTTGGCAATTACAAAGTGTTCTCCGGTATCGCTAACAGGGATTACTACTAGAGCATCAACGTTTCTATTAATTAAAACTTGTAGCTTTTCTTTTTCCCTTTCTACTGAACCGTTAGAAGAACAAAGCATCATTGAATAGCCCTGTTCAGCTAATATTGCTTCCATTTTTTCAACTATGTAAAGGAAGAAGGTTGTTCCAAGTTCTGGGACTAGTACTCCTACAGTTTTTGTAGATTTTGTTTTAAGCGCACGAGCAACCTGGTTCTGAATATAACCAAGCTGCTCCATTGCACGTATAACTTTGAGTCTTGTTTTATTACTTACACTTTGTCCGTTAAGAACCCGTGAAACGGTAGCGGTAGATACTTTTGATAGAGATGCAACATCTTTGATTGTAGCCATAATAAAGAAAGAGTCCTTTGCAAATCTGTCAGAAATATTTTCTTACCCGCGTCTAGCGTACTTTTTCATATCCATGTAGACTGCAACGACGATTATAAGTCCTTTTACGATTTGTTGCCAGTAGGAATCTATTGCTAAATATGTCATACCATAGTTTATTAGTCCCATGATAAAGACACCTATCATCATTCCACCAATAGTTCCAACACCACCACTTTGAGAAACACCACCAACAGTTACTGCCGCAATAGCGTCAAGCTCCATGTTTGCTGCGGTCAAAGAGTTTGCAAGACCAACTCTTGCGCTTTGAAGAACTCCGGCTATTCCGTATAGGAAACCTGCAATCATGTAGACTAAAAGTAGATTCTTTTCAACACTTATACCAGATACTCTAGCTGCCTGTGAGTTTCCACCAATGGCATATAGGCTAGAACCAAATTTAGTATGGCGTAATATAATCCAAACAATTATTGCAATGATTATGATATAAATTCCAAGATATGGGAAAGTTCCAAACAAGTTTCCTTGGGAGATTTGCTTGTACTCTTTTTTGAGAGAACCTACAACTGCTGCATGTGTATACAAAAGCTGAATTCCAGTAGCAATAGATTTGGTTCCAAGTGTTGCAATAAATGGAGGAAGCTTACCATAAGCTATAAGCCAGCCGTTTACAAGACCAAAAAGAGTTCCAGTTAAAATTCCAGCTACAACAGGAATGATTAGAGCAAATTCTTTTCCTGGATACATTGCACTTGAATAATCAACAGTTTGAGCAAAGGAGGCTGCAACAGAAGCAGACAAACAAACAATTGCACCAAGAGAAAGGTCTATTCCTCTTGTAATGATAATCATTCCAACACCTAATGCTGCAAAAACTCTAACTGACTCTGCAACAATTAAGTTTTTAATTGATGGCCACTGAAGAGTTCCACCATTTGTTAAAATAGCAAGAAACAAAAAAAGGGCGACAAAAGTAATATAACTTGTATATTTTGAAGAAAAATCCTTTACCTTGGTTAAGCTCATCCTTACGTTATTGTTTTTGTCCATGTTCTCTCCTTTTAGCAAAATTGTGTTGCTAGTCGCATAACTGCTTCTTGACTAATTTCATCATGATTTAGCGTGCCTGTGTGGTTTCCTTCACAAAGAACCATTATTCTATGACTCATTCCAATGAGTTCAGGCATTTCACTAGATATCATTATGATGGATTTTCCGCTCTTAACTAATTCGCTCATAATTGTGTAGATTTCAAGTTTAGCGCCTACATCAATTCCTCTGGTTGGTTCATCCATGATAAGAATATCAGGAATAGTCATAAGCCATCTTGAAAGAATTACCTTTTGCTGGTTTCCTCCAGATAGATTTTGAATAAGTGTTTCCATGGATGGAGTCTTAGTTTTAAGAGTTGAATTATACTTTTCTGCATCATTGTTTATACGTTTATGATCCAGCAATTTGACATTATTTTTGTAGTTTGACAAAGAAGCAATTGATGTGTTCTTAGTTATAGAGAGAAGAGGGAAGATTCCACTGCCTCTTCTGTCCTCTGTAACAAAGCCTACGCCTTCTGCAATCATGTTTTTAGGTGTTAGTTTTAAGATCTTTTTTCCTTTGACATAAACGTCTCCTTCAGAGATGTCCCTAACACCAAAAATTGCTTCTACAAATTCTGTTCTTTGGGCACCAACAAGACCACCTATTCCAAGGATCTCTCCTTTATGCAGTTCTAATGATACATTCTTAAAGGAACGAGGATTAGGAGATGAAAGACCTTTAACTTGCAACATGACTTCATCAGAAGTGCAAGGAGGTACTTCAGGGAATCTTTGTGTAGATTCTCTTCCTACCATATTGGATATAAGTTTATCCGTTGTCATCTCACATATAGGCCATGTTCCAATCATTTTTCCATCACGCATAACAGAAACGCAATCAGAAATTTTGAAAATTTCTTCCATTTTGTGTGAAATGTAGATTATAGCAACGCCTTTTTCTCTTAGGTTGTTGATGATTTCAAAAAGATGGTCAACTTCATTCTCTGTAAGTGAACTTGTTGGCTCATCCATCACAACTACAGATGAATTGTAGCTAACAGCTTTTGCAATTTCGCAGGCCTGCTGATTAGAGATTGAAAGATCCTTCATCTTAACCTTTGGGTCTATTTTCATGCTTAAATTGGTTAGAACTGTAGTAGTATCTTCTACCATCTTTTTATGGTCTATCAAGCCAAATTTGTTTACTGGCTCTCTTCCCAACCAAATGTTTTCTGCTACAGTTCTTTCTGGGACATTTGAAAGCTCTTGATGAATCATTGAAACACCAGCTTTTAATGCGTCATGAGAGCCAGAAAAATGGCATTCTTGGCCATTAACTTTCACAATCCCTTTGTCTTCTTTGTAAATGCCAAACAAACATTTCATCAGGGTTGATTTTCCAGCACCATTTTCTCCCATAAGGGCATGTACCGTGCCAGGTTTTACTCTAAAGGTTACATTGTCTAGAGCTAAAACACCTGGAAACCGCTTTGTGATGTCTAGCATCTCAATAGCATATTTTTCTTCCACTGCTTTCTCCTTTTTTCTCCATTTTGCAATGACCTTGCAAGCATCAAACTCTTTGCAAAATAAAGAAAACTATAACGCGAGTCAGTACAAGACCAACTCGCGTAGTAATCACATTTCCTAAATAAGGCTTATAGATAATCCTTATAGTTCTCCATTGTAACTGGTTTGAAAGGAACCAAATAGCACTGGGAAATGATAGCAGGATCATTTGCTGGCTCTTCGTCAATTGTTTCAGTTGCAGGAGCAATTCCACCAGCAACAAAGCCGTCTGGAGAATTTCCCTTTGCTATGTTAAGAACAATCTCAAATGCTGTTGTGCTCTGGCCAATAGCATCCTGAAGAACTGTTGCATACATTTCCTTTCTGTCGATTGATGCACAACCAGTTGCTGTTGCGTCAACACCAAGGACTGGAACCAACAATCTTGTGCCATCAGAAGTATCGGTCTTAACTTTTCCGTTCTGGATGAGAGATTCAATTGCACCAAGTGCCATGTCGTCATTCTGTGCTACAACAAGATTGTACTTGCCATCAAATGCTGTAACCCAAGCATCCATCTTCTGCTGTGCCTGTTCTGCACCCCAGTTAGCTGTGTCTTCAGCAACAAAGTTTACTGTCCAACCCTTTGCTTGGAGTGTGTTGACAAAACCAGCTCTTCTGTTTACCTGTGCTGGGTGTCCAAGCTGTCCGTTAAGATACAAAACGTTAATAGTCTTGTTTGGAGCTTTTTCTGGATACTTTGTGAAATATTCAATAGCAATCTCTGCCTGATACTGACCTGCAACCTGTTCTGGAGAAGAAGCTAAGAAGAAGTTCTTTCCAACTTTGAGAGCAGCAACAGATGGCTGAATATTAGAGAATGCAGCAGCTCCACCAACGGCGTTGATTAATTCACACATTTGTTCTGTTGCAGAAGTATCTTGAGGAATAATTACAAAATACTTATAACCCTGAGAGATGAGGGTCTGAAGCTGTGTGAGCTGTTTGTCAACGTCACTGTTAGCATCCTGTACATTTAGGTCAACTCCTGCCTTTTCAGCAAGAACCTTGAGGTTGTCAGTGTAGTCTCTTACAAAAGTTTCGTTAAGGTTTCTAATAAGAGCACCTACTTTGATCTTTCCTGCCTGCTGGCTTTCCTGTGCCCCTTGAGCAAAAACCAAACTAACGGCAATTAAAGCAAACAAAAGAATCATCGTCGCTTTCTTCATACACTTGTTCTCCTTTTTCTTTTGGTATGAACCATGAGCAAACTGCTCATACATAGATTATCACTGCACAAAATTGGACTTGTCAAGAAAAAAAGTAAACGTTTACATTTTATTCTCTTTTTCTTTCTCCTCTGCCACTCATGCCACATATATATAGATGTAAAGGCAAAACAGAAACTCATAGTCAGTCTTTTTTCTGTTGTGGACTTACTGGGAAACAACTCCTTTTTTGAGAATTACATTGGCATAAATGCTAGTTTCTCCGGTTGCAATAACGGCATAAGCTTTCTTTGCTCTTTCATAGAACTCAAATCTGTCAATATATTCCAGATCCTTAAAGCCTTTGTCTCCGTTTTGTGCAATTTCCTTGAAATCTTTCCAAATTGGAATTTCTAAATCTTTATCACAGTTCATTTTTTGCATCAGAATAACGTTTGGAGCATATGTATCTAAAGGCATTACCTTTAAAATTGCTTCTAAAACCTCTTTTGCACCATGTCCATCTAATCTGATTAGATTCCTAGCGTAGTTTGCAGCTGGAAAGTTTCCATCTCCAATAACAATTTCATCACCGTGACCCATTTCCATTAGGATCTTTAAAAGCTCCGGTGCCAATATTGATGGAATTCCTTTTAACATTTTAATCCTCCTTAAAAATAAAAAAAGCTTGCGTGTAATCGTTTACTGTGAGATACTCATATGTGGAACAATGTAAACGTTTACATAAAAATCTTACCATGGGAGAATCGTTATGGCAAACAAAAAAGAATCTACAATTAGAAATGTTGGTTCAGAGTTGAGGTATAAAGGAGATTTACCAAAACTTGGAATTCGCCCAGTAATTGACGGAAGGCAAAAAGGAGTTAGAGAGGCACTTGAAGAGCAGACCATGAAAATGGCACAAAACGCTGCAAAGCTCATCTCTGAGAATGTCAGACATTCTAATGGCCTGCCTTTAGAGTGTGTCATTGCTGATACCACTATTGGTGGAGTTGCAGAAGCAGCCGCTTGTGCTGAAAAGTTCAAAAAAGAAGGTGTTGCAATAACCCTTTCTGTTACTCCTTGTTGGTGTTACGGAACTGAAACAATAGATCATGACCCACACACAGTCAAAGCTGTCTGGGGTCTAAATGGAACAGAAAGACCGGGTGCTGTTTACCTTGCTTGTGCTTTAGCCGCATATTCACAGAAGGGGCTTCCTGCATTTGGTATTTACGGACGTGATGTTCAAGATAAGGACGATTATGTAATTCCTGAAGATGTAAAAGACAAGATTTTACGTTTTGCAAGAGTGTCTTTAGCTGCTGTCACAATGAGAGGAAAGAATTACTTGTCTATTGGTGGCTGTGCAATGGGTATTGCTGGCTCTATTGTAGATCAAGATTTCTTGCAGGCATATCTTGGAATGGGTACAGAAGCCATTGATATGTGTGAAATTGAAAGAAGAATTGAGGAAGGAATCTACGATCCAGATGAATTCAAAAAAGCAATGGATTGGGTTCACGAATATTGTATTGAAGCCCCAGATAAAGTTAATAAGGGTAGCTGGGCAAGAAGTGAAGAGCAGAGAAAGAAGGATTGGGAATTCTGCGTTAAGATGGTCATGATTGGCAGAGATTTAATGATTGGAAACCCAAAACTTAAGGAGATGGGGTATCCAGAAGAGGGGAATGGTCATAATGCTCTTTATGCAGGATTCCAAGGCCAAAGACAGTGGACAGATCACTGGTGCAACGGTGACTTCATGGAGACAATGCTTAATACTTCTTGGGATTGGAATGGTATTAGAGAATCATTTGTCTTAGCAACTGAAAATGATTTCTGCAATGGAACAGCAATGCTTTTCTGTAAGCTAATAACCAACAAGCCAGCAATGTTCAGTGATGTAAGAACATATTGGTCCCCAAAAGCATGTGAACGTGTTACTGGATGGAAGCCTGAAGGTCTTGCAAAGAACGGATTCCTTGATTTGAGAAATAGTGGAGCAACAACACTTGATGCTGAAGGAAGCATGGTTGATAGCGAAGGCAATCCATGTGGTAAAGAATTCTGGAATATAACAGAAAAAGATGTCATTGAATCAATGAAGAATGTTAAATGGGAAGTTGCAAACGGACCTTATTTCCGCGGTGGTGGATTTAGTTCTTGTTTCCTTTCTAAAGGTGGAATGCCTTGCACAATGATTAGATTAAACATGATTAAGGGACTTGGCCCTGTAATGCAAATTGCAGAAGGCTGGACCTGCGACCTTCCATTAGAAGTACATGAAAAGATTGCCGCAAGAACAGACCCAACTTGGCCAAGTACTTATTTTGCTCCAAGAATTACTGGAGAAGGTGCTTTCAAGGATGTTTATTCTGTCATGAATAATTGGGGTGCCAATCACGGTGCTATTGCATATGGGCATGTTGGTGCTGACATTATTACTCTTTGCTCTATTCTCAGAATCCCAGTTTGTATGCATAACATACCTGAAGATGAGATCTTCAGACCAAGTTACTGGAATGCTTTTGGTGAAGACAAAGAAGGACAAGACTATAGAGCATGTCAGGCCCTTGGTCCTCTTTATGCAAAGTACTGAGGTTTTTGCAAAACCTTTGAGAATTAATTTATGGAGGTATTTGCATAGTTGCAAATACCTCTAAAGGAGTTTTTATGGCCAGTCAAGTTGTGATGCCAAAGCAAGGTAACAGTGTTGAATCTTGTATCATTGTTGAGTGGAAAAAAAAGGAAGGCGAACCTATTTCAGTAGGCGATATAATTTGTGAAGCAGAGACCGATAAATCAACTATAGAGGTTGAGTCTACTGCAGAAGGAACCTTACTTAAGCTATTATATGAAGAAGGGGATGAGGTTCCTGTTATGTTACCTATAGCTATTGTTGGGCAAGTTGGAGAAGATTTAAGTGCTTTGACACCTACACCAACTTCACAGGCCATAAATGAAAACTCAAAAGATGAGCCAAAGAAAGAATCAGAGGTCCATGTTGCTCCTACCGCTATAAGTCAAGATTTAAGGACTCAAGAAACTGTAGGTTCTTCTCCAAGAGCAAGAAATCTAGCCAAGGAAGCTGGGTTGGATATTTCTTCAATTCCCGCCTCTGGCCCAAAGGGGAATGTTGTTGAAAGAGACGTAAAGGAAGCAATGAAGGGCATGCAACCCTTAACTCCACTTGCCAAGGAAGTTGTTGCATCTCAAGGAGTTGGCAGTGTTCCTGTTGTTGGTCATGGTATTGGCGGAAGGATTCTTGCAAGTGATCTTCATAAAGCTTTAGCAACAAGTTCTTCCAACACGGAAGCAGCACATTTGTGTGAATTTGAAGATATTCCAGTTAAGGGCATCAGAAAGGTTACAGCATCACGCATGTACCAATCTCTTAACAGCACTGCACAACTTACCCTCATGACTTATGCCGATGCTAGAAAGCTAAAGGCTTTAAGAAAAGTCTTTAAGTCTGCAAATGAATCTTTGCAAGTTGGCGCAATAACAATAAATGACCTAGTTATGTTTGCTGTTTCAAGAACGCTTACAGATTTCCCAAATTTGAATGCACATTGGTTGGGTGACAAAATAAGAGTATTCTCTAATGTTCATCTCGGAATGGCTACAGATACAAAGAAAGGCCTCATGGTCCCTGTAATTAAGAATTCAAATCTTCTTACATTGAAAGAGATTAGTATGGAATCAAAGAGATTGGGATCTCTTTGTCATGAAGGCAAAGCTCAGCCAGATGATTTGACAGGCTCAACCTTTACGGTTTCAAACGTTGGATCTTTTGGTATTGAAACCTTCACTCCTGTTCTAAATGTTCCAGAAGTTGCAATTCTTGGGGTTGGAGCAATTGTATTAAAGAATGTTGAAGAAAACGGAGAGATAATTGTCAGGGAAAGTATTGGCCTTTCTCTTACTATTGATCATCAAGCTGTGGATGGGGCTCCAGGAGCAAGATTCCTAAAAGCTTTGTGTGAAAACATAGCAAATATAGATGTGCTATTGGCATCGGTTTAAGGTGGTAGTTTATGCAAAAGTATGACCTTATAGTTGTAGGAGCTGGCCCTGGTGGCTATGTTGCAGCTCAGCGTGCAGGAGAACTTGGAAAGAAAGTCCTTCTTGTTGAAAAAGAGAATTTGGGTGGGGTATGTACAAATAGGGGATGTATCCCAACCAAGAGCCTATTGAATAGTGCAAAGCAATATCTTCATGCAAAAGAAGCCCAGAAGTTTGGCGTTCATTGCCAAGATGTTAGTTTTAATCTTTCAGAGGCTATGAAGTGGAAGATGGAAACAATTGAGACTCTTAGAGGGGGAATTGCCTTTCTAATGAAGTCCAACAAGGTTGATGTTGTTTTTGGAGAGGCTGTCTTTGAAGACAATCACCATATTAAAGTAAAAGAGGCAGTCTATGAGACTGATTATATAATTCTTGCAACTGGAAGTTCTCCTTTTATTCCTCCAATTGAAGGATCAAGAGGGGCAAATGTTGTAACCAGTGATGAAATTCTAGAACTCAAAGAGATTCCACAAAAACTTGCCGTTATAGGTGGAGGAGTCATTGGCATTGAATTCGCCTCATTTTTTTCTTTGCTAGGAACAAAAGTTGATGTAATTGAAATGATGCCTGAAATTCTTCCTATGATGGACGGAGAATTTTCAAAGATCTTAAGAAGAGAAATGAAAGCTGTAGATTTTCATCTTGGATGTAAAGTCACAAAAGTTCTTGAAAATGGTGTTGTTTTCCTCAATGCAAAGGGAGAGGAAGAGAAAGTTGAATGTGATTTAGTGTTAATGAGTGTTGGAAGAAGGGCAAATATTGCTGGACTTGAACTTCTTAATTTACATGTAGAAAGAGGCGCAGTTGTGGTTGATGAAACCATGCAGACAAATGTTTCAAACATTTATGCTATTGGAGACCTTAACGCAAAAAGTCAGCTTGCTCATAGTGCATCTAGGATGGCAGATGTTGCTGTTGACAATATATTTGGTAAGAGTTCTCAAGTTATGCGTTACAATGCAATTCCATGGGCTGTTTATGGAAGCCCTGAGGCTGCCGGTTGTGGTTTGACTGAAAGTGCTGCAAAGGCATTGGGAAAACAAGTCAAGGCAGCAACTGTTCAAATGAGAGCAAATGGAAGGTTCTTAGCTGAGAACGGCAAGCGTGCTACAGGTCTTGTAAAGGTTGTTGCAGATTCTGAAACAGGAGCAGTTTTAGGTGTTCATTTGCTTGGACCATACTCAAGTGAGATGATTTGGGGCGCCAGTGCATTAATAGAAGCCGAGTTAAGAGTTCAAGATGTTGCTGAGGTTGTGTTTCCACATCCTAGTGTTTCAGAACTTATTAAAGATGCGTGTAGCGAAATTGTTAGGGGGTAAAGAGATATGTCTAAATATGTTGAGGATTTTAAACCTTCAGAGCTTAGAAAAACAGAGGTAGTCAAAGGTAAGGACATTCCTGTAAACCAATACAAGAGTGATTTCAAGAAAGAACTTAAGAAATATGGAAAAGAACGTCTTATAAGAGTTTATTATGACATGCTTGTCATAAGAGAATTTGAGACAATGCTAGACAGCATAAAGAAAGAAGGCGTCTATCAAGGGGTTAAGTTTAATCATAAAGGACCTGCCCATCTTTCTGCTGGCCAAGAAAGTGCCTGTGTTGGACAAGCTATGAATTTAGGACCAGAAGATTTTATTTTTGGTTCCCATAGAAGCCATGGTGAGATTATTGCAAAATGTTTGTCTGCAATTGAAAAGATGGATGACAAAGAAATTGAGCAAATAATTAAAGAGTTCAATGATGGAGAGACCTACGCTGTGGTTGAAAAGTACTTTAAGGGTAAGAATGTTAAAGACACAGCAGAAAATTTTGTTCTTTATGGTGCTTTGGCTGAAATTTATGCAAAACGTACTGGTTTTTCCAGAGGGCTTGGTGGTTCGATGCATACCTTCTTTGCTCCGTTTGGCTCTATGCCTAACAATGCTATTGTTGGTGGAAGCGGAACTATTGCATTTGGTTCAGCGTTGTTTAAGAAAATTAACCATAAGAAGGGAATTGTTATTGGTAATATCGGTGATGGAGCTATGGCTAGAGGCCCTGTTTGGGAAGCTTTGGTTATGAGTGCCATGGACCAGTATAGAACCTTGTGGAAAGAAAACCCAGGCAATCCTCCATATATGCTCAATGTGTTTGATAATTTCTATGCTATGGGTGGCCAACCAATTGGTGAAACCATGGGTTATGGAATGCCTGCAAGAGTTGGTCTTGGTGTAAACCCAGAAGGAATGCATGTTGAACGTGTAGATGGCTTTAATCCTTTGGCTGTTGCAGATGCTATTGAGCGCAAAAAGAAACTTCTCCTTAAGGGAGAAGGACCTGTGATGATGGATACTATTACATATCGGTTTAGTGGACACAGCCCATCAGATGCAATGACTTATAGGACAAAAGAAGAACTTGAAGCGTTTAAAGAACAGGATCCAATTAAAGCATATGGGCAATATCTTGTAGAAAATGGCCTTGTTGTGGATGAAGACCTCAAGAAAGTGGATGAAATCATCAAGGACAAGATGCATACAACTATTTCTATTGTTGTGGATGATGAAATCTCTCCAATTATTGAGCCAACTTTTATTGAAAATGTTATGTTTAGCAACACAAATACTCCGGCCATGCAAGAAGGAAAGAGTGAACTTCTTCAGCCAATTGAAGAAAATCCACGTGTCAAGCAAATTGCTGGAAGAAAAAGGTATGCTTTTGATGAAAATGGGAAGGCATATCCGGCTGCTAAACAGTATCAATACAGAGATGCTGTCTTTGAGGCAATGCTTCATAGATTTGTAAATGACCCTTCAATGATTGCATATGGTGAAGACCATAGAGACTGGGGTGGTGCATTTGCTTGCTATAGAGGACTTACTGAACTGCTTCCTTATCACAGATTCTTCAATTCTCCAATAAGTGAAGCTGCAATTGTTGGTAGTGGTGTAGGGTACGCAATGTCTGGTGGTCGTGCAGTTGTTGAGCTTATGTATTGTGACTTCTTGGGTTGCGCAGGTGATGAGGTCTTTAACCAAATGCCAAAATGGCAGGCAATGAGTGCGGGAGTCCTTAAGATGCCTCTTGTTTTGAGAGTCTCTGTTGGTAATAAGTATGGTGCACAGCACTCTCAGGAATGGACTTCAATGGTTTCTTGCGTTCCTGGTCTTAAAGCTGCATATCCAGCAACTCCTTATGATGTAAAGGGTATATTGAACGTAGCGCTTAGAGGAACAGATCCATTTGTATTCTTTGAGAGCCAAAAGCTATATGGAAAGGGCGAAGAGTTCCACAAAGAGGGAGTCCCAGAGCTTTACTATGAAATTCCTGAAGGTGAACCAGATGTTAAACTTGAGGGTGATGATATTACAATTATTGCTTTAGGACCATCTCTTTATACTGCAATATCAGCTGCACAAGAACTTACTAAGTATGGACTTAAGGCAGAGGTCATAGACCTTCGTTGGATAAATCCTCTTAGATACGAGAAGCTTGTTGCCTCTGTTAACAAAACTGGTCGTTGTGTTCTTGTTACAGACAGTGCAGAAAGAGGTAGTTATATGCATACTGTTGCATCAAATCTTGACAGACTCTGTTTTGGCAAACTTGATGCTCCTTGTGTTGTTGTTGGCTCCAGAAACTGGATTACTCCTCCTGCAGAGATGGAAGAATATTATTTTGCTCATACTGTAGATATTCTTGATTCTATACATGAACAAATTATTCCTCTAAATGGATATATCCCTAAATCAAACAGAAATGACGTGGAGTTCCTTAGAACTCAAATGAAGGGAGTTTGATTATGGATTCTTACAAGACTCTACAGCCTGATTTAAACGATAAAAACTACGAAAAACGTATTCAAGTTGCAAGGGTCTTGGGTAAAGAAATCCAAGAAGGGCGTCTTACAAGAACTGTTCTAGAAGAAGTGAACAACCATGTTCACACAACTTATTCTTTTTCTCCATACGAGCCTGCTCTCGCTGCTTTCAAGGCATGGGAAGCAGGTTTGGGGATAGTTGGCTCTATAGATCACGACAGCATAGGCGCCGCACGCGAGCTTCTAGAATGCACACAATATTTTGGAATAGCCTCAACAGTTGGCTTTGAGCTTAGAGCTAGCTTTTTGCGCACACCATTTGCCTCCAATAGACTTAATAATCCCGATACCCTTGGCATTGGCTACCTATGTGTACATGGTATTCCTAATGGTAAAATTGACGAGTGTAGGGATTTTTTACGTCCAATTTGTGAAGCAAGAGGGCTGCGCAATAGAGAAATGGTCAATAAATTCAATTCTCTTGGACTAGGTCTTAACATAGATTACGACAAAGAAGTTCTTCCTTTATCTAGACATGAAGAGGGAGGCTCAGTTACTGAGCGCCACATTCTTTATGCTCTAGCTCTTAAAATAATGAGTAAATATAAGGATAGAGAAGAACTTACGGAATATTTAGAAAAAGACTTAGGTATTGCATTACAAGAAAAGCAAAAAAAATATCTTTTGGATGTAAATAACCCACATTGTTCATACGATCTACTTGGTATTCTCAAAAGCAATCTTGTTTCTCTCTTTTTTATTCAACCAAATGGAGAAGAATGCCCAGATGTTAAGAATGTTATTTCTTTTGCCAATTCTATTGGTGCCATCCCTGCTTATGCATATCTTGGTGATGTTGAAGATTCTAGGACTGCAGATAAGAAAGCTCAGAAATTTGAGGATTCTTACTTGGATGAGTTTATACCATATCTTGCAAGCATTGGTTTTAAGGCTGTGACATTTATGCCGCCAAGGAATTCAGAAGCCCAAATAAAAAAGATTGTAACGCTTTGCAGAGAAAACAATCTCATGCAAATAAGCGGAGTTGATGTTAATTCAAGCAGACAGAGTTTTAATTGTCCAGAACTTCTCAATCCCAGATGTTTTCATCTTGTAGATTCGGCCTGGGCATTAGTTGCACATGAGAAACTGTCGACTATAAATCCAAATCTTGGATTGTTTTCTATCTCTAACCCAATGAGGGATTTGGACTTGGAAAGCAGAATAAAGAAGTATGCAGAGCTTGGAAGAAAGCTCGATAATTTTAATGTTTTAGAAAGTGCAAAAAAACTTTCAGAGGGGGTACTATGGAGCATTTAGCAGCATATATAAGAGGATTAACTTTTAATGGAAGCAGGTGTCTTTTTGTTAAAACTCTAGAGACAAATCTTGATAAAACAATGCCCTCATTACTACTTAAGGGTGAAGAAAAAGAGTGGAGCAAAGCATTTGAGGACTTTATTCTTAAAGGAAACTATCCAGCAACAATAGCCGTAGAGGGTTCAAATGTAATCTTTGGACTTGGTTCCACATACAATGAAGCCTGTAAAGGTCAAGGAGTTTCAGTAAAACCAGCCAAAGATGTAAAACTTGGTCGTGACAAAGTTGTCAGTGGAAAAGTTGCTCTTGTTACAGGAGGAGCACAAGGCTTTGGAGAAGGCATTGTTAGAAGTCTTGTACAAAATGGTGCCTTTGTTTTTATTGCAGATATGAACATTGAGGGGGCAACACGTCTTGCTAATGAATTAAATGAAGAGGCAAAAAGCACAGTTGCTCTTGGTGTTGCTGTTAATGTCTGTGATGAGGAAGCAGTAATAAAGATGATGGACTTTGTAGAGCAAGAAACAGGCTCGTTAGACATTTTTGTAAGTAATGCAGGTGTTTTGAGAGCTGGCAGTGTTAAAGAAATGCCACTCAAAGATTTTGAGCTTGTCACAAATATTGACTATAAAGGCTTTTTTATTTGCGCCAAACATTCCAGCAGACAAATGGCAGTGCAGCACGAGGCTGCAAAAGATCTTTTGACAGATTTAATAGTCATTTCTTCTAAGAGTGGCCTTGAGGGTTCTAATAAAAACGGAGCCTATGCTGGAGCAAAATTTGGTGTAATTGGATTAGCCCAGAGCTTTGCACTAGAACTAGTAAAAGACGGAATAAAAGTTAATGCAATATGTCCAGGGAATTTCTTGGACGGGCCACTTTGGAGCGATCCAGTTAGAGGCTTATTTGTTCAATATTTGAATACTGGAAAAGTTCCAGGAGCAAAAACAGTTGCAGATGTAAGAAAATATTATGAGTCCAAAGTACCAATGGGAAGAGGCTGTACATCAGATGATGTAATGAGGGCACTTTTCTACATTGTGGAACAAGAATATGAAACAGGACAAGCAGTACCAGTTACTGGTGGACAAGTAATGCTTAACTAGGAGGATTTTATGGCAGTAAAAACTACAGCAATTAGACTTTACGGTGCAAATGATCTTAGAATGGAGAGCTTTGAGTTTCCAGAAATAGCAGAAGACGAAGTTCTTCTTGAAATAGTTACAAACTCGGTATGTATGAGTGACCATAAGGCAGCAGAGCAAGGGGCATCGCACAAAAGAGTCCCAAACGATATTGCTGAAAATCCAATAATTGTTGGCCATGAATTTTGCGGTAAGATAGTTCAAGTAGGCAAAAAATGGGCTGGCGATTATCAAGTAGGACAACTCTGTTCAATTCAACCTGCAATCAATTATAAAGGCATGATGCGCAATCCCGGCTACAGTTTTCCATACTGCGGAGGTTTTAGCTCTTATGCAATTATTCCGCCACACATTATAGAGGGTGGTGGTCTTCTGAAATACAACGGTGAGGCCTTCTACAAAGGGTCTCTTGCCGAGCCTGTAAGCTGCATTATTGGCACTTTCCATGCAATGTATCACACAAAAGAAGGCTGTTATGACCATGAAATGGGCATTGTTGAAGGTGGGAATCTCGCAATTATAGCAGGAGTTGGGCCAATGGGTCTTGGTGCCATAGACTATGCCATTCATAATCCAAGAAAGCCTGGTCTTTTGGTTGTAACTGATATTGATGAAGCAAGACTTGCCCGTGCAAAAGAGCTCTTATCTGAGCAGGAAGCTGCACGCAACGGGGTGAAGTTGATCTACCTGAACACGAAGGACGTTGAGGACCCAGTTAGTGCATTGCGTGGTCTAACAAAGGATGATCATGGCTATGACGATGTCTTGGTCATGGCACCTGTAAAGCCTCTTGTGGAGCAAGCCGATTCCATCCTGGCGCATGACGGTTGCCTTAACTTCTTTGCCGGCCCCAACAAGACCGATTTCTCTGCTATGCTTAATTTTTACAATGTTCATTATGCTTCTCATCATCTTGTTGGAACCAGTGGTGGAACAACAAGTGACATGATTGAAGCTCTTGATATGATGTCAAAGGGACAGTTAACACCATCTTCCATGATTACACACATAGGAGGATTAGACGCAGTTTCATCTACAATAATCAATCTGCCTTCAATTCCTGGTGGTAAGAAACTTATCTATACACATATCAGAATGCCTTTAACTGCAATAGCAGACTTTGAGATTAAAGCAAAAGAGAATCCTTTGTTTGCAGAACTCGACAGAATTGTTAAAGCACATAAAGGATTATGGTGTGCAGAGGCTGAAAAGTATCTTCTTGAGAATATATAGGAGAGTATTCCATGAAAAAACACATTGCCGTTGATTTAGGTGCAACAAGTGGAAGAGTTATAGTTGGAAACCTAGAATCATTTGAAGAAGTTCACAGATTCACAACCCCTAATTGTGATGTTCTTGGAGAATATTATTGGGATGCTCATGGTATCTATATGGAGATTCTTCAAGGTCTAAAAAAGTGTTTTGATAAATATGGGGACAATATTGTAAGTATAGGTATAGATACTTGGGGCGTGGATTACGGCCTACTGGATGAAAGTGGGGCCTTAGTAAGTCCTATCTATCACTACAGAGACTCAAGAACTCTACCTGTAATTGACAAGGTCATTGAAATTGCAGGAGGAAGGGAAAGCTTGTTTGAACAGTCTGGACTTTCTATTCAGTCTTATAACACAATCTTCCAATTGTATGCACATAAGAGTAATAGACCAAAAGATTTTGAAGCTGCCACTAGATATTTAAGTTTTCCAGATCTTCTAAATTACTGGCTAACTGGCGTTATGTGTAATGAACTAACCCATGCCTCAACTACACAATTGTTGAATCCACACACTAACGAATGGAACTGGGATTTGATAGCTAAATTAGGCTTCAATAGTGAACTTTTTGGCAAGATTGTGCCTTCTGGGGCCATTGTTGGTACTTTAACAGAAAGCCTACAGAAACAACTTGGCGCTTCTTCTGATGTTGTTGTTGTAGCAACTGCGGCACATGACACTGCCAGTGCGGTTGTTGCGGTTCCTTCTGTAGATGAAGAATATCCGCTTTTTCTATCATCTGGAACTTGGTCAATTTTAGGTGTTGGCTTGAAAGATCCTATATTAACTACTCAAGCTTTGAATGAAGGATTCTCAAATGAAAAGGGGTTTGGTGGTGAAACGTTGTTCCTGCAAAACATTGTTGGAATGTGGATTCAAACCGAATGTGTCAATTACTGGAAATCTTTGGGACAAAGTATTTCATGGAAGGAATTGGATGCTCAAACCTTAGACGATAGTTCGTTTAATAGCTACATAAATCCATTAGATGAAAGGTTTATGGCTCCAAATACTCACGATAACCTAATGACAGATAGAATTGTGAAATATTGCGAAGAAACAAACCAACAGGTACCACAAACAAAAGGCCAGTTTATGCGTGCTATTTACAGAGGTCTTGCAATCACATACGCAAAAGCTGTTAAGAACATTGAGAGTATTGTTGGGAGAACATTTGATTCTATATACATAGTAGGTGGTGGCTGTAAGAATGAGATCTTAGATGAATGGACGGCCCAAGAAACTTGTCTTCGTGTTTACGCTGGCCCTTCTGAAGCTACTTCAATTGGAAACATCCTAACACAAGCCCTAGCTTGTGGTATTGTTTCTTCTTTAGAAGAAGGCCATAAACTAATTCAAAGAGCACAGAACGTTAAGACTTTTGCAAAATAACCTATTCGTAATCAAAGATGGTTTTACTCTTGATATATTTACCAAAATCGGTTTTCCATGTGTGGTGGATGGCGCAGTCGTCGTAGATGGGGAGTGCGTCTTTGTCCATATCAATGACTATCATTAAATCAAAGCGGTTAGGCCTGTCTATGCAAGATGGATGTAGGCAGACATTGTGAATGCCCTCAATTTTGGTAATGCCTTGGAACAAGTCTGAAGCTTGCTTGATTATTTGAGCCTTCTGACTGGAATCTATATCGTCATTGAATTTGACAATTATGTGGTGAAGCATAGTATTTCCTTATAAAAAGGGCCTCCATTTTGGTGGAGGCCCTGTGAAGTGAATATAAATTATCTCTTGTTGAGAGCTTGATCTACTGCAACTGCAACAGCTACTGTAGCACCAACCATTGGGTTGTTTCCCATTCCAAGGAAGCCCATCATTTCAACGTGAGCTGGAACTGAGGAAGAACCAGCAAATTGAGCGTCTGAGTGCATTCTTCCCATGGTATCTGTCATGCCGTAAGAAGCAGGACCGGCTGCCATGTTATCGGGATGTAGTGTTCTTCCTGTACCGCCGCCGGATGCGACTGAGAAGTACTTCTTGCCTTGTTCAATGCATTCTTTCTTGTATGTACCTGCAACTGGGTGCTGGAATCTGGTTGGATTTGTTGAGTTTCCTGTGATAGAAACATCAACGCCCTCATGATGCATGATTGCAACACCTTCGCGAACATCATCTGCACCATAGCAACGCACAGCAGCTCTCTCGCCCTTGGAGTATGCAATCTCACGGACAATGTTTAGCTTTCCTGTATAGTAATCAAACTGTGTCTGAACATAGGTAAAACCGTTGATTCTGCTAATGATTTGTGCAGCGTCCTTGCCAAGACCATTTAGAATAACCCTAAGAGGTTCTTTTCTTGCCTTGTTAGCGTTCTTAACAATACCAATTGCACCTTCTGCAGCTGCAAAGCTTTCGTGACCAGCGAGGAAAGCAAAGCATTTTGTTTCATCTCTGAGAAGCATTGCACCAAGGTTTCCATGTCCAATACCAACCTTTCTGTCGTCAGCAACAGAACCTGCAATGCAGAAGCTCTGAAGTCCAATACCAATAGCTTCAGCGGCTTCAGCTGCGGTCTTTACGCCTTTTTTGATAGCAATTGCTGCACCAACTGTATAAGCCCAACCTGCGTTATCAAAAGCAATTGGCTGAACTCCCTTAACAATATCATATGGATCAAATCCATAGTCGTTGCAAATCTTGCGGCACTCTTCAATGCTGCTGATTCCGTACTGTGCAATGACTTCGTTTATATGATCTACTCTTCTTTCGTAACTTTCAAATAAAGCCATGTCAGTCCTCCTTACTCATGTCTTGGGTCAATGTACTTTGCAGCATCATCCCACTGTCCATAGTGGCCCTTAGCCTTTGCAAGTGCATCATTTCCACTGAGTCCTTGCTTGATGAACTCCATCATCTTGCCCAAGTTTACAAATTCATAACCAATGATTTCATCGGCACTGTTAAGAGCGATTTTTGTTACATAGCCTTCTGCGAGTTCTAGATATCTTGGTCCTTTTTCTCTTGTTGCGTACATTGTACCAATCTGTGATCTAAGTCCCTTTCCAAGGTCTTCAAGTCCACCACCAATTGGAAGTCCACCTTCAGAGAAAGCTGTCTGGCTTCTGCCGTAAACAATTTGAAGGAAGAGCTCTCTCATTGCTGTGTTGATTGCATCACAAACAAGGTCTGTGTTCAGAGCTTCAAGGATTGTCTTTCCAATGAGGATTTCTGATGCCATTGCAGCAGAATGGGTCATTCCTGAGCATCCAATGGTTTCTACAAGAGCCTCTTCAATGATTCCATCTTTAATGTTGAGGGTAAGTTTGCAAGCACCCTGCTGTGGAGCGCACCAGCCAACGCCATGAGTAAGTCCGCTGATGTCCTTAATTTCCTTGGCCTGTACCCATTTTCCTTCCTCTGGAATTGGAGCAGGTCCATGATATGCACCCTTTGCAACAGGACACATATGCTGTACTTCTGTTGTATAAATCATCCAAAATCCTCCTGATTTCGTTTTCAATTTCTACTTTGTTAAATGTATCACATATTGGGAATTCTGTCTTTATTTATATTGTCAAAATGTATTGAATATGGGGGAGAACTAATATATTAGTTTTTGTGGAATTCTTCATACTGTATACAAATATTTTTGTTTACAGCTGAATTTTCGTGAGTTATAATTTTTTCATCGTCTGGTGACGAAACACACAAAAAAGGAGAAAAACAATATGAAAAAACTGTTTATCGTATTGGTTGTCGCGCTCGTTACTCTTACAGCAGTATTTGCTCAGGGAGCTCAAGAATCAAGTGTTAAGACCTACAAAGTAGGCGTTGCAATTTATCAGTTTGATGATAACTTCATGACTCTCTACAGAAACGAGATTGCTAACTATTTCAGCACTCTTGAGACAGATACTGTTAAGTATAATCTCACCTTCGTAGATGGAAAGAATGATATGGCAGAACAAACAAACCAGATCAACAACTTCATCACACAGGGTATGGACGCAATTATTCTTAACCTCGTTCAGACATCTTCAGCAGATGCTATCATTGACATGATTGTTGCAGCAGATATTCCATGTATTCTCATCAACAGAGAACCTCTTGCATACGACAAGGACGGAAACACTCTTGATGAGCAGTATGAAGGAATCCTCAACAACGCCAAGGTTTGCTATGTTGGTGCAGACGCAAGACAGTCCGGTTCTTTCCAGGGCAGAATTATTGCTGAACTTGACAACCATGGTGATATCAATGGTGACGGAGTCATCTCTTATATCATGATTGAAGGTGACCCAGAAAATATTGATGCTCAGTACAGAACAGAATATTCAATCAAATATCTCACAGATGCTGGCTACAAAGTAGAATGTCTTGATGATCAGGTTGGTAACTGGGCACAGGCAAAGGGTCAGGAACTCTGTGCTAATGCTCTTGCAAAGTATGGCAATAAGGTTGAAGTTGTTTTCTGTAACAATGACGCAATGGCTCTTGGTGCAGCAGCAGCTATTCAGGCAGCTGGTAGAACAGTTGGCAAGGATATCTATCTTGTTGGTGTTGATGCTCTTGACGAATGTGTTGAAATGGTCAATGCAGGAACAATGACAGGTACAGTTCTTAATGACCATATTGGACAGTCTCACAAGGCAGTTGACGTAACAATTATGGCTCTTAATGGTCAGGCTATTGAGAACTACTACTGGGTTGACTACGTCATGGTCACAAAGTAATTTATTGTCTTAAAACTATTTAATGTTGTGAAGGCGGGTGAGAATATCTTCTTACCCGCTTTTGTAGAATATAAGAGGTTTTTGCACAATTTTTGCAAGAACTTCATAAAGCAAAGGAGGGTTGAGGAAATGTCAGAATTCCTCCTAGAAATGCGTGATGTTTGTAAGGCTTTCCCCGGTGTTAAAGCTCTAGATCATGCTCAACTTAGGCTTCGTGCTGGAAAAGTTCATGCCCTAATGGGTGAAAATGGAGCCGGAAAATCTACTCTCATGAAATGTATGTTTGGAATATACAAAATGGATGAGGGAAAGATTCTTATTGATGGTAAAGAAACTGAAATTAAAGACCCTATGGATGCTTTAAAAAAAGGTATTGCAATGGTTCATCAAGAACTACAGCCAATACCAGCAAGAACCATAGGTGAGAATATATTTCTTGGAAGATATCCAATGAAGAAAGCTCTTGGATTTATTCCAATGGTTGACCATAAGAAGATGTATGAGGACACAGCCACTCTTCTTAAGAAAGTAAGGATGAATTTTGATCCTAAAGAGAAAGTTGGAAATCTCAGTGTATCTCAAATGCAATCCGTTGAAATTGCAAAAGCTGTATCTGCAAACTGTAGGGTTTTGATTCTTGATGAGCCTACTTCTTCATTAACGCAAAACGAAGTTGACGCTCTCTTTAGAATTATTGAGGACCTTAAGGCAGAAGGTGTTGCAATAGTCTATATTTCACACAAGATGGATGAAATTCTTCGTATTAGTGACGAAGTGACTATCATGCGAGATGGTAAGTACATTGGAACTTGGCCTGCAACTGAACTCACTAATGACTTTATCATTACAAAAATGGTAGGTCGTGAACTTAGTAATCTTTATCCAAAACGTGAAAACGTTCCAGGGGAAGTTGTTTTTGAAGTTGAAGATTTTACATCTATTAACCCAAAAAGTTTTAGACACATTACTTTCAACCTTCGTAAGGGAGAGATCCTTGGAGTTGGAGGTCTTGTAGGTGCTCAAAGAACCGAACTTATGGAAGGATTGTTTGGAAGGCGCAGTCATACTACAGGAACTATCCGTTATAAAGGTAAGGAGCTAAAAATTAACAGACCAAAGGATGCAATTAACCAAGGTATTGCAATGCTCACAGAGGATAGACGTGGAACCGGAATAATGGGGGTTCTTCCCGTCTCTGATAACATTTCAATTGCATCTTTGAATCATTATACATACCTGAAAAACGGAATAACACTTAACTTGGGGAAAATTGAGGATCTTGTTGAAGATAATGTAAAAAAAATGGAGATTAAAACTCCTTCAAGTAAGACCTTAATTAAAAGCCTTTCTGGTGGAAACCAGCAAAAGGTTCTTGTTGGTAGGTGGCTTGCAAATGACCCCGATGTCCTTATCTTAGACGAACCAACAAGAGGTATAGATGTTGGAGCTAAATATGAAATTTACTGTATCATTGCTGATCTTGCCAAACAAGGAAAGAGCATAATTATGATTTCAAGTGAGATGAGTGAACTTATTGGAATGTCTGATAGAATCATGGTTATGTGTGATGGTAGAGTTACTGGTTTTGTAGATGGCAAAGATGCAACCCAAGAGAATATTATGACTTATGCTACCCAGTTTGGTAATGATTAGGGAGTTAATATGGAACTTAAAAAGAAAAATACATTTAGTAAAATTTTTGGACTAGCTAAAGCAAATCCAATTGTCGTTCTTCTGATTTTTGCCTCAATTATTGTTGGTTGTACGGTGGACAACTTCTTTTCTTGGGGAAATCTAGCTAACCTCATAAGCAATACAGCTGTAAGATTTCTTATTGCCCTAGGTGTTTCAGGTTGTCTTATTATCAAAGGAACAGACCTTTCAGCTGGACGTCAGGTTGGTTTTGCAGCATGTCTTGCTGGTGTTTTAATTCAGAGAGGAAATTATACTGGTCGTCTTTACAAGAGTATTCCTGAGATGAACATGTTTGTAGTTCTTCTCATTGTTCTTGTTGTTGGTGCTATTTTTGGTATTGTAAATGGATTAATTATTTCCAAACTGAAGGTTCCTCCTTTTATTGCAACTCTTGGTACTCAAACTATCATTTATGGAGCAGCACTTATCTTTACAGATGCTCAACCAATTGGAGGTTTTCAAAGCAGTTACATCACACTCATTACAGGTAGAATTGGTAGTGTTAAGGGTTTCAACATCCCATATCTTTTGTTTGTTGCAATTGCCTTTGGTGTTTTATTCTGGTTTGTCTTTAATAAGACAACCCATGGAAAGTACATGTATGCTATTGGTGGAAACGAAGTTGCTGCAGAAGTTTCTGGTGTAAATACAGGTAATGAAATTATTCGTATTTACACTGTTGCTGGTCTTATGTATGCACTTGCCGGTTACTTACTTGCAGCAAAATCCGGAGGAGCTTCTGCTTCTATGGGTTCTGGCTATGAACTTGAAGCCATTGCCGGGTGTACAATTGGCGGTGTCTCCACAACTGGAGGTATTGGTACAATTCCTGGAATTCTTGTTGGTGTTTTGGTCTTTGAAGTTTTAAAGATTATTCTCCAGTTCCTTGGTGTTAACCCATACTACAACTACATTGCACAGGGCTTGGTTATTGTTGTAGCCGTTGCTCTTGATGTTCGTAAGTATATTGCAAAGAAGTAACAGTTTATTTGAGGTTTTTGCAAACGTCTCTAGGGTTTTGCAAAAACCTCTTTATAATTCTGTTTTATAATTCTGTTTTATATAAATTCTTTTCTGTAAAGTTAATCTTATAGAATAATAACATCAGCAGGCTACACAGAATCCAACCAAACGGATATCCCATAGATATTGGAATGACTGTATTGCTAATAAAATTAGACATTATATAAAGATATAGCTGTCTTGCAAAAACAAAAGAACCAAGCATAATAATCATTGAAATTGTTGACTTTCCTGCACCTCTTAAAGCTCCACCAAAAATTTGATTGAAGCAACAAGCTACATAGAAAGGTGAAATCATTCTTAAGAACATAGTTCCATAGCGGATAACCGCAATCTCGTTGTCATCAATGAAGAATTTAACAAGTTTAGGAGCAAAAATAATAACTGGTATAATTAGAACAATGGTACATGCAATAGAAGAAAGTAGCGCAGTCCTAACACCTTTTTTTGCCCTTTCTGTAAAATGTCTACCCAAGTTTTGACTAACAAAGGTTTGTGTTGCCAACGCCAGAGATTGCATAGGCAAAAATAGCAACTGGTCAAGTTTAGAGTACGCTGTCCACCCTCCCATGCAGTCTGCTCCAAAGAAGTTTATGTACGATTGTACAAAAATATTGGAGAATGCCGTAATTGACATCTGAATTGCAGATGGAAGCCCAACAATGATAATGCTCTTTAAAAGCTGAAAATCTATACGTATCTTCTTGAAATATAGCCTTACACTTGACTCTGTTTTAAGTAACAAGATAAGTACCAAAATTGCCGATATCATCTGTGATAAGATAGTTGCATAGGCAACTCCAGCGGTACCTAAATGAAAATTGATTACGAACACTAAATCTAAAACAATGTTCAGTAATGCCGATATCACTAAGAAAATAAAGGGTATAATTGAGTTTCCTACCGCTCTTAGTATTGCAGAGCCCATGTTGTATAACAACAAACCAGAAACACCGGCAAAGTAAATTGATAGGTAAATATATTGCTCGCTTCTAACTTCAGCTGGGGACTTAATAAGGTTTAATAGGTACGGGGTGAGCAATAGTCCCAATAATGTAAAAACCACACATAAGATAAGAGTTACTGCAACAAAGGTATGAACAGCTCTAGAAACTTTCTCTTTGTCTCCAGCTCCAAAATGTCTAGCAATAATGACACAAGCTCCATTAGAAAAGCCTGTAAAAAAACCAATTAGAGTGTTAATGATTGGATTTAGAGTTCCAACCGCGGAGAAGGCGTTCTTTCCAACATAGTTTCCAACTACCCATGTGTCTACTGTGTTGTAAAGTTGCTGAAAAATATTACCAAGCAAAAGAGGTGTGGCAAAATTTATAAGGAGGGTTATAATTTCTCCCTCAGACATATCTACTTCAGTTTTGCTTGCGTGAAGCAATCTTCTTTTTATAAGTGTATTGTTCATGATTATTCCTTTTGTCTATTTTGATTCTTTACATTTTAAATATTTAGGCAAGGGCTTTTTACATTTTTGTAATCTTTTTGTAGGAGTTTCCTGTAAAGTAAATTGTCCGTTTTTCATATAGCCTCCTTTGTGGTGATAT
>CAVFGI010000003.1:0-105859 GCA_963621975.1 Selenomonadaceae bacterium | reverse complement strand
AAAGAAAGGGACCATTGCCCTTAGTCAAATGACTTTTGCAACAGTCCCTTTTTTTCTCTATCACTAATCTTACAGAAGCTAATCTTACAGAATCTAATCTTACAGAAGAGCAACAGCTGGTCTAAGTCCATTAATAAGAGGTTCCATGGTAGGAACACAAGCAAGAAGAACACCAGCAACAACGGCACTTCCAATAACACCAGAAACGTTTGGTCCCATAGCGTGCATGAGAAGGAAGTTCTGAGGATCTGCTTCCTGACCAACCTTACTGGAAACTCTAGCGGCCATAGGAACAGCTGAAACACCAGCACTACCAATGAGTGGGTTAACAGGATGCTTAGGATCAAGCTTGTTCATAAGCTTTGCAATAAAAACACCACCGGCGGTTCCAAAGCTAAATGCAATAGCTCCAAGTAAGAGAATACCAAGAGTATTAAGTTGCAAGAACTTTGAAGCTTCCATCTTTGAACCAACAGAGAGTCCCAAGAAAATGGTTACTATGTTCATCATTGCGTTACTTGCTGTATCTGCAAGTCTACCAGTACAACCACTTTCTTTAAGCAAGTTTCCAAACATCAAGGCACCAATAAGAGGTGTTGCACTTGGAAGAAGGATTGCACAAACAATGATAACAGAAATAGGGAAGATAATCTTCTCTGTCTTGCTGACAGGTCTGAGCTGCTGCATCTTAATCTTTCTTTCTTCTTCTGTTGTAAGAGCCTTCATGATAGGTGGCTGAATAACAGGAACAAGAGCCATGTAGGAATAGGCTGCAACGGCAATAGGACCAAGTAGATCAGAGGCAAGACGCGTGGTTACATAGATTGCTGTAGGACCATCGGCACCACCAATGATACCAATTGAAGCGGCTGCGTGGAGGTCAAAGTTAATTCCTGGAATGAAGCTAACAAGAAGAGCTCCAATGAGGGCAACAAAGATACCAAGCTGTGCAGCTGCACCAAGAAGCAATGTCTTTGGGTTTGCAATAAGAGGACCAAAGTCTGTCATTGCACCAACGCCAACGAAGATTAATACAGGGAACAATCCGCTCTGAATACCTGCATCAAATAGAATCTTGATGAAGCCTGTGGCTCCAAGAGCACCTTCTGGAAGAGAAGGGTCTGTTCCTGCAATATATGCAAATGGAATGTTACTAAGCACACAACCCATTCCAATTGGGATGAGAAGTAGTGGCTCAAAGCCTTTTTTAATTGCAAGCCAGAAAAGAAGAAGGCCTACAAGAATCATAACAAGATTTAGAATGTTAAACCCAGATGATGGATCCATTCCAAGAAATCCATATAGTCCTGTGGACTGCCATAGGTTAAGTAATGAAGTACTCATTTATTATCCTCTCATACAATTGTCATAATGAGATCGTCAGTAACAAGTTGCTGTCCTGCTGTAACAGCAATGCTACCAATTGTTCCATCGCATGGAGCGTAGATTTCATTTTCCATCTTCATAGCTTCCATGACCATGATAAGCTGGTTTTTCTTGACCTGCTGGCCTTCCTTAACTTCAAGCCTAAGAACAAGACCTGGCATTGGAGCAAGAACCTTCTGTCCACCGGCTACAGCCTGTGGGGCAACAGGAGCTGCCTGCTCTACTGGGGCTGGAGCAACTGGTTCAGCTTGTGCAACTGGAGCTACTGGTGCTACTGGTGCGTTGCCATTGACGATTGTCATAATCAAATCGTCTGCAATAAGCTGCTGTCCTGTTGTGACAGCAATCTTACCAACTGTTCCATCGCATGGAGCATAGATTTCATTTTCCATTTTCATAGCTTCCATGACCATGATGAGCTGGTTCTTCTTAACCTCTTGGCCTTCTTTGACTTCAAGCCTAAGAACAAGACCTGGCATTGGAGCAAGAACCTTCTCACTTGTTGCTGGACCCTGGTATACAGCAGAAGCTGAAGCTTGAGCTACTGGAGCAGCTTTGATTGCTGCTTCGTCAATACCAAATGCAACACTTAATGGATACTCAACCCCGTTGACTGTTGCGTTATTCTTACCAAGTTTGACACCGTATGCTTTGCCGTTGACCTCAACAGTGTACTCTCCGGCCTTCTTAGCGGCTTCTTCTGCTCGGTCAATCTTTCTGACGCCGTTAACCTTGGACTTGCCAGTAAGATAAAGGATACCTTTTTCTTTACAGGATGCAGCAATGAAGATGTTTTCATCTGTAACTTCAATGCCATTGTCCTGAAGCATCTTTGTTGCAGCCTTAACGCCCTTAGTAGGATCTGCATCATTAATATCAACGACTTTCTTTGTTGTAGGCTCTTTCTTGAGTTGCTCTGCAGCAATCTTTACAACTTCTGGATCTGGAGAAACTGGAGTCTTTCCAAAGTAACCAAGAACCATCTTTCCATAACCTTCAGCAATCTTCTTCCAAGGTCCATAAATGACGTTATTGAAAGCCTGCTGGAAGTAGAACTGTGAAACCGGTGTAACAGAAGTTCCAAAACCACCCTTTGCAACTGTCTCACCCATTGCTTCAACAATCTCTGGGTACTTATCCATAAGTCCGTTGTCTCTGAGCATTTGTGTGTTTGCTGTAAGAGCTCCACCTGGGAGAGGGAAGAATGGAATGTTAGGATTGACTGTTGTTGCCTCTGGTGGCAGGAAGTAATCTTTCATGCATTCTTCAAATACTGTTTCTGCTTTCTGAATTGCGTGAATATCAACACCAAGATCATATTCAGTTCCACGAAGTGCATGCCACATTGTGATGATGTCTGGCTGACATGTTCCACCAGATGCTGGTTGCATTGAAAGGTCGAGCTGATTAGCTCCTGCTTCCAAAGCACTTACATACTGCTGTACGCAGCAACCTGCGGTATCATGGCTATGCATTACAATTGTAATATCATTACCAAGGAGCTTTCTTGCTCTCTTGATTGTTTCGTATACAACTGCTGGTGTTGATGTTCCAGAAGCATCTTTGAAACAAAGGCTATCAAATGGAATGCCTGCATCAAGAATCTGTCTAAGAACATTTTCATAGAAATCTGGGTCGTGAGCACCTGTTGTCTTTGGAGGAAGACTCATCATTGTGATGGTAATCTCATGCTTGAGACCTGCATCATGAATAGCTTTTCCGCTGTCAATGAGGTTGTTAACATCATTGAGGGCATCAAAGTTTCTGATTGTTGTCATGCCATGCTTTTTGAACATATTAGCATGGAGTTTGATGATGTCTCTTGGCTGAGAATCAAGACCAACAACATTGACACCTCTTGAGAGGGTCTGCAAATTTGCATCTGGTCCTGCAACTCTGCGGAATTCATCCATCATTTCAAAAGCATCTTCATTTGTGTAGAAGTAAAGGGCCTGGAATCTAGCTCCGCCACCTGCTTCAAAATGTGTGATGCCGGCTTTTCTTGCAGCTTCAACAGCTGGCATGAAATCCTTTGTAAAGACTCTTGCACCATAGACGGACTGGAATCCATCTCTGAATGCTGTACACATAAAATTAATTTTTTTCATTTGCCTCTGCCGTCCTTTAATCAATTCTTTGACTTTGCCACAGCAGCTGCAATGGCGGCTGCCACTTCAGCGTCCTTTGCTGCAGCTTTTGCCACTGGCTGGGCAACAGGCTCTGCAACAACTGTTGCTGGTGCAGGACTTTTGGATTCAAATTTTCTAACAATCTTGGAGACCAACTTTGTTGAGAATACAAGGATTGTAAGAAACACAAAAACGATAGCCATACCAAGGACCAAGAGAATAAGCCCGTTCTTGATCTGTGTGGATAGCTGTTCTGCAGGTAGTTGTGCTAACAAGTACATATTAACTCCCCTTTTAGTATTGCATGGACAAAAAAAAATTTGTCCGTAAACTGCTACCGGTATATTAGCTTTTATGGTTCAAATTTATCAAGTGGGTATCCATATATAAATAATAGTATACATTGCTCAGAATTGCTCAGAGGCCACTTGTGAGCTGTTCACTTTTTATACTTGCCCAATTACTTTTTAGGGTCTATCTTTGTTTTGGGAGGCGATTATGCCAGATGAAATGGAACTTCAAGATTTGCGAATCCATGATAGGATGAGTAAGATTGACCGCAAGATTATTGTTATGAGCGGAAAAGGTGGTGTTGGAAAGAGCACTGTGACCGTTAACTTAGCCCGAGCACTGTTGTCTATGGGATACAAGGTAGGTGTTTTAGATACCGATATCCATGGTCCAAACATTCCAAAAATGTTTGGTTGTGAGGGTGCTATCCTCCAATCTACAGAAGATGGAGCTTCTATTCTTCCTGTTTCTCCAATGCCCAATTTGAAGGTTATTAGTTTAAGTTTTGCTGTAACATCCCCAGAACAGGCTATTATTTTCAGAGGCCCTATGAAAAATAGCGTCATTAAGCAATTTCTTGCAGATGTTGAGTGGGGCACATTAGATTACCTCCTTATTGACTCTCCTCCAGGGACTGGAGATGAACAACTTACAGTGTGCCAGTCTATTCCAGATATGACTGGTTCAATCATTGTTACAACACCACAGCAGGTGTCTATTTTGGATGTCAGAAGAAGTATTTCATTCTCAAGACAGTTAGATGTTGATATTATCGGATTAGTGGAAAATATGAGCTATCTTGTATGTCCTGATTGTGGGAAACATATTCAAGTTTTTGGCAAAGATGGCGGAAAAAAACTTTGCGAAGAAATGGATATTCCTTTCTTGGGTGCAATTCCTTTAGAAATTGGCCTACAACAGGATGAAGATGAGGGTACAGACTGGCTTGCAGAGAATCCAGAAGCAGAGAGTGCAAAAGAGTTTAAGAAGATTGCAAACTACCTTCAAGAAAATACTACTGTGGTCCATACCCCATATGATCCAAAGCCATCTAGCTGTTCACCCTCTTCTTGTGCAAGCTGTTCTGCCAACTGTCCATCAAAAGGAAGTCAGGAGTAATTGGCATGAATCACGTGACGGAATTCAGCTTTCATTCCATGAAAAATGCACCTAGCCCAGCTAGACTTATGTGGGAGACAACGTCTAGAAACAGAGTATATGATACTCCAATTTTTAGTATAAATAGCGTGCACAGAAAAAGTCAGGATGGAAGAGAAGGCGATTTTGTGGAACTTGAGTCCCCGCAATGGGTAAATGTTGTCCCATACTTTGTGGGAACAGATGGCGTGCCGCGCTTTATCATGGAAAGGCAATTTCGTCATGGTTCAGATTCTGTAACCTTGGAGTTTCCTGCTGGGTTGGTTGAGAAAGGCGAAAGTCCTAGAGAGGCAGGGCTGCGAGAGCTTGAGGAAGAAACAGGCATTGTGGCTCATTCGTTTAAGTTTATCGGCTCTGTTTGTCCAAATTCAGCGTTCATGAATAATAGTGCCAATTTCTTTCTTGCAGAAGATTTGGAGCTAGTTCATGCTGAAGACGAGCGTAAATTAGATAAAAATGAGGAAATAGACATTATCTCAATTCCTGTTTCCGAGGTCTTGGAAAAGCTCGGTACGGGGGAGATGGATAATGGTATTATGGTGATGTCTGGTTTCTTTTTTTTGCGTGAGGCTAAAAAGCGTGGTATAAAGATTGTGGAGTAAGTTATGGCAGAAAAGAAGCACATGATTAGGCTGGATAGTAAGAATACAACTTACATCATTAGAGTTACTGAAACAGGACATCTTGAGAACATCTACTATGGAAGAAAACTCAAACAAGATGCTTATGTTGAGGCTTTAATAAAACCAAGAGAAGTTGCTATTGGAACAGGAGTTGCTTATTCTGAAAAAGATCCGCTAATGTTTCTTGAAACAACCTGCCTTGAAACAAGTACCCCAGGTAAAGGAGACTACAGAAGCCCCTCTGTTGTGGTCCAATATGGCAAAGGCCTTCAGACATTAGATTTTGTTTATAAAGCTCACAGAATTATTAAGGGAAAGCCTTCAAGGTTTGAACATTTTGCGGAGTCTTATGCAAACGAAGATGAGGCCACAACTTTAGAAATTCAGCTAGAAGATAAGGTCATTCCTATAATTCTTCAGCTTAATTACACTGTATTTTTTAATTGTGATACAATAGTGCGTTCTTGTACTCTAACCAATAAAACTACTAGTTCCGTGCTTATTCAGAATATAGCAAGTCTTCAAATGGATTTTGCAGACACAAACTGGAATGTTGTTAGTTTTGACGGAGCCTGGGCAAGAGAGCGTTTAATTTCTAGACAGAAATTGAGACCAGGAAAGCTTGAGATTAGTTCAAGAACAGGTGTTAGTAGCGCTTCTCATAATCCTTGTATCTTTCTTGAAAGGACTGATTGTAGTTTAAATCACGGAGATTGTTATGCTTTTAACCTGATTTACAGTGGTAATCACAGAGAAGTCATAGAAGCCTCTCCTTACGGCTACACTAGATTTCAAACAGGGATTAATCCAGAAACTTTTAGTTGGAGGCTTTTTTCTGACGAGAGTTTTACTACACCTGAAGCTGTCATGACTTTTTCTTGTTTTGGTAACAATGGTGCCAGTGCTAACTTCCATTCTTTTGTAAACAACCACATTGTAAGAGGGCTTTGGAAGTTTAGAGAACGTCCTGTTCTTTGTAATAATTGGGAAGCCACCTACTTTAACTTCACAGAAGCCATAATTCTTGACTTGGCTAAATGTGCTAAAGACCTTGGCGTTGAGCTTTTTGTTTTAGATGATGGCTGGTTTGGAACTCGTGATGACGATACCTTAAGTTTGGGAGATTGGAATGTAAATGCAAGAAAACTTCCAGGAGGTCTTTCAAAACTAAGTGCCAAGATTCATAAATTGGGGCTTATGTTTGGCCTTTGGGTTGAGCCTGAGATGATTAGCAAGAGAAGTCTCTTGTTTGAAAAACATCCCAATTGGCGTATTTCAATTCCAGGTAGAGAGCCTTCCGTTGGAAGAAACCAGTATATTCTTGATTACACGAGAAAAGAAGTAAGGGATTATATTGTAGACGCAATGTCAGAGGTTTTTTGCCTTGGATTTGTTGACTATGTTAAATGGGACATGAATAGAACCTTCTCAGATTTCTATAGTGCTTCTCTTAACAACATGGGAGAGTTCTCTCACAGGTATGTCTGTGGTCTCTATGAGGTATTTGATCGCCTAGTTCAGGCATTTCCTAACATTTTATTTGAAGGCTGCGCTTCTGGAGGGAATCGTTTTGACTTGGGCATTCTTTGTTATATGCCTCAAATTTGGACTAGCGATGATACTGATGTCTACTGCAGAACTTACATTCAAAACGGCACTTCTTATGGCTATCCTATTGCAACTATGGGTGCACATGTATCTGCATCCCCAAACCATCAAACTCTAAGAAGGAGCGACATTGAATCCCGTTTTAATGTTGCTGCCTTTGGAATCTTTGGCTACGAAATGGACTTAACTGCATTAAATGCCCAGCAAAAGTCAATTGTTAAAGCTCAAATTGAGTTCTATAAAAATCACAGAGCCTTACTTCAATTTGGTCGTTTCTTTAGACTTGAAGAGCCAAAAGGTGAAGGTGGAAACACCAGATGGGTTGTTGCTAATTCAGACTTAAGTGAAATGCTTGTTCTTGATTTTCAGGCTCTTAATCAGCCAAATTCCAGCAATGATATTTTGCGCATTCCATTTGCACGTCCAGATTATGATTATGAGATTGTTTCTAGATCTCAAAAGATTAGCCTTGAGGTTTTTGGAAGCTTGATTAACATGATTGCTCCTGTGAATCTCTCAAGCGATGGTAAAGTTAAAAAATTATTGGATGAAAGTTACATGCTTAAGAGCGAAGATGAGCACCACATTGTTTCTGGCGATGTTTTGGCCTATGGTGGCATTAATCTTTCCCCGCAGTTTGGCGGAACTGGTTACAATGGTAAGGTTAGGGTTCTTGGAGACTTTGGTTCAAGACTGTATTACATTGCAAGGATTGAAAAGACAAAAAAGTAAGCTATTGCAACACAGGTTCTTTTCTGTTATTGTAGTAGAGCAATTTGGTGCTGTACCCAAGCGGTCTAAGGGGGCGGTCTGCAAAACCGTTGTTCACCGGTTCAAATCCGGTCGGCACCTATTAAAAGCCTTCCTTTTGGAGGGCTTTTTTTTGGGATTTGATTTATTGTTTAACATGGATGCACCACGTACTTGAGCTAGTACGGCAGCACACATGATAGCGTGGAGGCATTATGGATAATTCTATTTCAGAAAGGAAGAAACCAACTTTTTCAAATGAGCTTGCATATCTAATTGGTATGGTTTTTGTTGCCTTTGGTGTCGCTTGCATGGAAAAAGCAAATTTTGGTGTTTCAATGGTGGTAGCTCCGGCCTATCTGCTTTATCTAAAGCTAGCTCCAACATATTCCTTTTTTTCTTTTGGTATGGCAGAGTACACTTTGCAAGCTGTTCTTTTAGTCATAATGATAATCATACTCCGTAAATTTAAAATATCTTACTTCTTTTCTTTTGTTACTGCAGTCCTCTATGGGTTTATTCTAGATTTTTGCATGTTTGTTCTTAAAACTCTTGATACCAGCTTTGTTGGAATTAGAATTGTCCTTTATCTGGTTGGAATGTTCTTTTGTGCAATTGGTATTTCCCTCTTTTTCCATTCCTACATTTCTCCTGAGGTCTATGAACTCTTTGTAAAGGAAGTTTCTAAGAAGATTGGAATAAACATAAATAAATTCAAGACTATCTATGACTGCTCTAGTTGTTTAGTGAGTATAATACTTTCCTTTTCTTTTTTTGGCTTTGGACACTTTGAAGGAATTAAGTTTGGCACTGTGATATGTGCTTTAATCAACGGTTCTCTCATAGGTGCGGTCTCAAAATTCCTAGAAAGTAAGTTTGAATTCAAAGATTGCCTTCCTTGGCGTAAGTATTTTGAGTAGTTTTACTTTGCACTGATTTGACTTCTTCTATTAGGCTGTGTCAGAAAAGCAAAGTGTACTAAAAAAGAGGTAAAATTATTTTTTTAGTAGAAAATTTCTACTAAAATTAAAAAAACAAGGCAAAATTAGTAGAAAATTGCCTGCGACAGTTCCTAAGTAGTACTTGCCACTCCAAATTTCTTATATGCACTAGAACAATATTGCTGTGGCAATAGAGAAGTAGAGTAGTAATGATAGGGCGTCAACAATTGTTGTAATGAAAGGACTAGCCATAACAGCTGGGTCAAAGCCTATCTTTTTAGCGAAGAGAGGTAATGTACAGCCAATTAGCTTTGCTATTATTACGGTTACACACATTGTGATGCTAACTACAAGAGCTACTACAATGGTTACAGACTCGTTTCCAAATAAAAGGCCATCTACAAGCATAATCTTTGCAAAACAGGCAGCTGCTAGAGCAAGTCCGCACATAAATGAAGTAGCAAGTTCTTTCATAATTACTTTCCAAATATCGTTGAACTCAACTTCGCCAAGAGAGATGGCTCGTATTACAGTAACGGAAGATTGAGATCCCGAGTTTCCGCCTGTATCCATTAACATAGGAATAAAAGCGGTGAGGACAACATGAACAGCTAAAGCTGTCTCAAAGCTTGTGATAATCAAGCCAGTGAAAGTTGCCGATACCATTAAAATCATTAGCCATGGAATTCTGTGTTTGAAAAGCTCCAAAGGAGAAGTTCTTAGGTAAGTCTTCTCGTAAGGCGTCTGACCTGACATAATGGTGATATCTTCCGTTGCCTCTTGTACCATAACATCCATGGCATCGTCAAACGTAACAATACCAACCATTCGATTATCGCTGTCTACAACAGGAAGGGCAAGTAAGTTGTATTTAGATAGCATTTTGGCCACTTCTTCTTGGTCCATCTTTGTTGTTACCGTAATAAGGTTAGTTTCCATGACGCTTTCTACCGTGGCGCTGTCGTCCTTTGCAAGCATAAGACTCTTAGCAGAGACAGTTCCTAAAAGACGATTAAAAGAGGAGAGTACATAGCAAGTGTAGATAGTTTCTTTGTCTACACCAGTTTCTCTAATGCGCTTGAAAGCCTCACTAATTGTCATATTGGCACGTAGAGAGACATATTCGGTAGTCATGATTGAACCGGCCGAATTTTCTGGATAACGCAGAATCTCGTTGATATCTCGACGTTTTTCAGGGGTGACTTGTTTGAGAATTCTGCTTACAACGTTTGCAGGCATCTCCTCAACAATGTCAACTGTATCATCAACGTACATTTCATCTAGGACTTGCTTAAGTTCTGTATCAGAGAAGCCTTTAATGAGAAGTTCCTGATTCTCCGGATCCATCTCAACAAAAGAATCGGCAGCAAGAGCCTTTGGAAGAAGTCTAAACATAATAGGCAGTTGTTCTTCTGTAAGGTCATCAAAAATTGCCGCGATATCTGATGGGTTCATGGTGATAAGAATATCCTTCACCGATGAATATTTCTTATTTTCCACCAATGTTTTAAGAGTACTTTCCAATGTTGCAGTTTGCTGAGCCATATGCAACCTCCCTGGCTTTGGGAAAAGTCAGAGTTGGAAGATTCGCCAATGCAGAAAGATTGTGCTCAATACTCGTGAGATGTTTTTCTCAACAAAAGGAGGTTTGTACCGAGCGGAACGGGATCTGGATCTGCATATAAGCTACTACTACCAGCTTCCATGACAATTCCTCCTTTTCGTGAAGACGCTATGGGGCACAAGACCCCAGAAAAAGAGTATATCGAATCGTCGAATTGACTTCAAGCCAACTTGCAAAAGCCAACTTACAAAAGCCAACTTGCAAAAGCCAACTTACAAAAGCCAACTTACAAAAGTTGTGAACGCAGGCCTTCTTTGGCATTATCAAGTGCACCTTGATACTGCGCCTCGAGTTTCTTGAGGTTCTGCTGAATTAGTTGTGTGTATTGTTTTGAATTGAAAGCTTCAGGGTTTTCCTGCATTGCCTGCTGTACTTGTTCTTGCATTCTTTGAATGAAGTCATCTCTATGTTTCACGTACTGGGCAAAAAGTTCCCCAATTTGTCTAATAGATGAAATTGCCTGACTGTTTTGGTCTGCAATCAATACCACCAAGGCCACAATTCGTTCAAATCTCATCTCATACATGTCATCTGAAGGTAGGCCTAAGTTAGAAAACACTGTATTGATAATGCCTTTTTTTACAATAACTAACTCATCAGCTGAATAAGCATTATACTTCTTTGAAAGCTCTTCATCCGACATCTGGGCGTCATTTAAATACTTGCCAGCTAATGCCATACCTTCTTTTTCTAGCACACCAGCCCTATACTTATTCTCATCAATCTCTATATCTTTGGTCTTTTCCAGCGCCAATTCCCACGCCGATTTAATTCGTGACATATTTTCACCTCTATCTCTGAAGATACCGATTTTTCTCTCAATGGACAACATTTGAGAATAAGGATATCTTCTATCCAAGAAATAAATGCCAAGGATAAATAGTTATGGACAAGCTCTATTACAAAGATACTTACATGAAAGAGACAGAGTGCACTGTTGTTGAGGTTTGCGAGAAAGAAAATCACATTGAAGTAATAACAGATTGCACCATTTTTTACCCAGAAAGTGGAGGCCAACCCGGAGATAGAGGGTTTTTGGGCTCTTATAAAGTCATAGATACTAAGAAAGCAGAAAACGGGGACTCAATCTTGATTGTTTGTTCACAAAAAGCAATAGAAGTAGGTGACCACCTTACCTTAAAACTCGATTGGTCTCATAGATATAAATTTATGGTGATGCATACTGCACAACACATGTTATCTGGACTTCTTTTTACAAAATTTAACATTGGAACAGTAGCTGTTCATCTTGGCGATGAGTATTTAACAATAGAAACTAATCAGGCAGAGATTAATGATTCTGTAATAGAGGGTTTAGTAGAGGCCTCCAATAATGCAATCATAGAGAGCCATCCAATCTTTTATCACGAAATGAGCCATAAAGACGCAGAAGCTTTGGGACTCAGACGTTCAATTAAAGTTGAAGGAAATGTTCGTATAGTAGAAATTCAAGATGTTGATAGGATTGCTTGTGGGGGAGTGCATGTGGCAAAAACTTCAGAAATAAGACTTATCTATTGTATTGGACATGAAAACATAAGAGGTCATGTAAGATTATATTTTAAATGTGGAGAAGAAGCATTTTCCTATGCAAAAAAAGCTTTGAACCTCCAAGAGGAGCTCTGTAGTAAGTTGACCTGTGCTCCGGCAGACCTGTTGCCTAAAGTAGAAAGTCTTAATAATAGCCTAAATCAACTAACACACGAGAAAAAAGAACTAGAGAAAATAGTTTCAGGCTATCAAATTGAAAAAAATATAAAAGGTGATGTTGTTACATTTATTGTAGATGGCAATTGTGATTTGCAAGGTTTTCAACACGCTTCTAATAATTACGAAAACCTTGCAATGTGTGTTATTAAAGTTGAAAAAGAAAGAAGCCTTTGGGTAATTGCCTTAAAGGGTAAGTATGAAAAGAAGGATTTTAATGAAGTTAGAAAAACTATCCTTCCTACCATTGATGCAAAGGGTGGGGGAAGATCTCCACTTTTTCAGGGGGCTGCTAGCATAACAGATAAAGAAAAACTGAATGCTTTTCTTAACTCTTTTGAGGATTTTGTTCGAAATTAGAAGAAGCGTGCTAAGTTTTAAAACAACTCAATTATAGCTTTAGCACAATCTTCTGCATTTGGAATTATTGAAAGCTCAAGATCCTTTGAGAAAGGAACTGGAGTACATTTGCCACCTTTGTGAATAATTGGAGCCTTAAGAGAGTTAAAAGTCTTTGGGTCAGAGCAAATCTCTGAACAAACCTGTGAACTTATCCCTCCAAAAGCATTTGGATCTTGAATTAAAAGAACTCTTCCTGTTTTTTGAATTTCAGAGAAAATAGTATTCTTATCAAGAGGTTTTAATGTGCAAAGGTCAACAACAGTAGCTTCAATTCCAGAGTCAGAAAGTAGAGATGCTGTTTGTAACGCAGTTTGAACAGCTCTTGAATATGAAATAATTGTAACATCCTTGCCTTGCCTTAGTACCTTTGCTTTTCCAATTGGAAGAGGCTCGCTTTCTATAACGCCTTCTGTATCATATAGAAGCTTGTGTTCAAAAACTAGAACAGGATTGTTATCTCTGATTGCTGCCCTAAGAAGATAGTAAGCATCAGAAGTACAAGAAGGAGCTACCATTTTTAAGCCTGTACTGTTTTGGAAAAGAGTCTCTGGACTCTGTGTATGCTGAGCCCCATGACCTGTTCCACTTCCTTCTGGCAGACGAACCGTAATTGGGCAACAAAACTGCCCACCACTCATGAAGTGAGTTTTTGCTGCATGGTTAACAATTGGATCAAAGACGAGAGTGAAAAAATCTGCATACATAATTTCAACAACAGGTCTAAGTCCCATCATTGCTGCACCAACAGCCATTCCAGTGAATCCTTCTTCTGAAACTGGTGTGTCAATGACTTGATTTGGGAATTTTTTGTATAAATCTCCTGAGACTTTAAAACAGCCACCATAAACTCCAACATCTTCACCTAACAGAATTACATTTGGATCTCGAGCCATTTCATCTGCAAGGGCCTGTCTCAATGCTTCACGAAATGTTAATTTATTCTGCATAAACCATGCCCTCCACATCCTTAATACTCAGCTTGTCTGAACTTTTATCTAGGGCTAAAGTTGCCATTCTTTCAATATATGCATGGCACTGTTCTTCTATCTCTGTAATTTCGTCAGAAGAAAGATAGCCTAGTTTGATAAGTTTTTGTTCAAAAAGCGTAATAGGGTCCTTTTTGAGCCATTGTTCTTCTTCTTGAACTGTTCTGTATAAACGTCTATCACTCTTAGAATGTCCCTTTGTTCTGTAGGTCATGACTTCAAGAAGGTAAGGGCCTTTGCCTGAGCGAATATAAGAAAGTGCTTCCTTTGAAGCTTCATAGACAACCTCAACATCATTACCATCTACTGTCTTTCCTGGCATTGTGTAAGAAGCAGAACGTTGAGCTACAGAGTGAATGCTAATCATTTTGTCACTTGATGCTGACATTCCATAGTGATTGTTTTCGCAGTAAAAGAGAATTGGCAACTTCCAAATTGAAGCTATGTTCATAGATTCGTGAACAGAACCTCTGCTAGAAGCCCCATCTCCAAAGATGGCAACAGTAACATTCTTTACAGGAACAATAGGATAATCTTTAGGATTACCAAAGGAAGAAGAGCAAAAGCCAGCATGCCCAACAGCTTTAAATTTCTCAGAGAAAGCTATGCCTGTGGCAAGAGGAACGCCAGATCCAACAACAGCAGAAGATCCAAGATTCCAATGAAGTTTGTCTGGCATGTGCATGCTGCCGCCAAGGCCTTTTGCTAGTCCATGGATAGAGCCAAACATCTCACTGAACATTGCAAAAGGGTCACTTCCTCTACAAATTGTAAAGCCGTGACATCTGTGAGTTGGAACAATCCAATCTCCATCCTCTAAAGCAGAACAAAGGCCAGCCTGAGAAGCCTCTTGCCCATTTGCTAAATGGGTAGTTCCGTGAATCAGGCCAGCCTTAAATAACTGCTCGGTTTTCTCTTCAAAAAACCGAGAGTTCAACATTTGTCTAAAAAGTTCTAATGCAACATCTTTTTTAATCAAAGCAAACAGTCTAGGTCAATCTCTGCAACTACAGTAGGCATGCCACAGCCCCAACTTTCAAGAACAGCTGGATGTACTTCCCCAAAGATTCCAACCTTTTCTCCCTTCACAATAATCTCAGCGCATCTACCAGGAATAAATCTAGGATCATCCTCTGGGACTCTTAGAGTATACTCTACTTTTAAGAAATACATAAGGGTATTAATGAAACTGTTGACTTCATTGAATCCAACGCTTACATCTGCAGACATAAAGCCTAGATTGTTGCGTGTAACGGTTCCACTATTGTCTGAAGGCTCAAGGAATGCAACCTTGCCAACCTCAAAGATGTTATGAGGATATGTTGCATGCCCTGAAACGCTCTCACTCTCAAGAAGAGAAGGGATAATGGAAGGTCTAACAGCTTCAAAGTTTTCAGACATTGGATTTGCAATCATGATGACCTTGTCGCCAGAAATGTGCATATTATCAACATATTCACGTCTACTGCCTAAGTAATTGTACATCATTTCTTGGAAACCCATTCCAATCATTATGTCCTTGACCTTTCTCCCAAGTTCCTCTGCAGGAGTAAGACGACCAATTGTGAAGTCTTTGGGAATTGTAGGGACAAAATTCTCAAGACCATAGCCAACCATAACATCTTCAACTACATCCACAGCATGAAGGAAGTCGTTTCTGTATTCAGGACATGTAATATAAATTGTGTTACCTTCTGAAACACTGTAGACTCCCATTCTAAGTAAAGCTTTTTTAGCTTCTTTAGCTGAAATCTTTTCTCCAAGAGTTTTGTGAATCTGCTCAACAGTACAGCTTTGAGAATCTTGGAAGTAGTAAGGAACTGTGATTTCTTTGCCAAATTCTGTTTCATATGGATAAACAACCTTGATAGGTTCAATGGTGAAACCCAAATCCGCCATATCGCATGCCATAATTGAAGCACAAAGCAGTACATCTTTGAGAACTGTTCCTGACATTTCAACAAAAAGATCTTTGTCTCCAACCTTAACAGCGCCAACTCTTGCACTGTTGATTATTGGAGGCATAGAGAGGGCTTCGCCACTGTCATCGTAAAGATAAGGATATACAGGGCTATCCTTAATAATGTAGCCGTATTCTTTTCCTTTTGGATGCTGTTCGCAAATCTGGCGCAATGTTAAATCTTCTTCCATGTGAAGTGGAACAAAGTGAGTTTTGTCAGGGTCTGCTCCATCATAATGGATAGGGTATTGAATGAGGTCATTTCTGTAGATTCCCATAGCAATTGACTTTCTTTTTCTTCCAAAGTTCCAGCAAAGTTTTTCCTGACTTTGAATTAAAGTAAGAAGAATTTCTTCATCAACTTCTTTTCCTACTGCTACAAATCCACAAGAGAAAGGTCTAACATCTTTGGCCCTTGGTCCAACATGGAGTTCTCTGCCTTTGTTATTGGCTGTATAAACCTTGGAGGAGAAGAAGTCGTACTGTCTTGGGGATGGATTGTCGTAGTTCTTGAGTAATCGGGCTAGTCCCATTGCGGACCAGAGATCTGGCCTGTTGGTGTCATTCAGCTCTATTTTCAAGACGTGATTTTCTGTGTCGTGGCCATCTAGCTCGGCCTTTGCACGAGGGAAGATGTCCTCAAGCTCGGAATCTGAGTACGGACGACCCATAAGACCATAAAACATTTTTTCGGTAGTTTCAAATTTAGGCATTAGTTTCCCCTCCTTGTTCTTACGCTTTCAATGTTTGGAGTGAACAAATCCCTTATATCGTTAATTCCAAGATGCATCATTGCCATGCGGTCAATTCCAAGACCCCAAGCAAGAACTGGCTCATCTATTCCAAGAGACTTTGTAACTTCTGGCCTGAAAATTCCTGAACCACCAAGTTCGAACCAACCTAAAACGGGGTGTTTAATGTGAATTTCAATAGAAGGTTCGGTGAATGGGAAGTAACCTGGTACGTATTTAAAATCTGTTGCTCCTGCAATTTCCGTTGCGAACATCTTGAGCAGGCCGAGCAAGTCCTTAAGGTTTGCTTCCTTTCCAATTACAATGCCTTCTGTTTGGAAGAAATCAGCACCATGGGTTGCATCAACTTCATCAAATCTGAAGCAACGGACAACTCCAAAGTACTTTCCTGGTACCTTGGCTTTTGTTAGCTGGTGGGCAGAGAGAACTGTTCCCTGACTTCTCAAAACTTGTCTTCTTGTAAATTCGTGGTCAAATTTATACTGCCAACCACGTGATCCTGTATTTCCACCGTTTTCATGTGCGTTTGCAATATTTGTAAGCCAAGGTTCTTCAATTTTCTTGCAATGGCGCGGTTCTTTTACATAGTAGACGTCATGAATATCTCTTGCGCTATGGAATTGTGGCATGAAAAGGGCATCTCCATTCCAGAATTCATTTTCTACCAGTGGCCCATCAAATTCCTCAAAGCCTAGGTCTGTGAGCTTGTCTTTTACCCATTGAATGTAATTTCCATAAGGGTTGTGACGGCCAGGAATTAATCTTGAGACCGGAGCATCAAGGCCGTACGGACGGAAACTTGCATTTTTCCAAGAACCAGATGCCAAAATTTGTGGGGTGAGAACTCCAATTTCTTCTCCAGTTATGTTTGCATTGATGACTGCTTCTTTTGCTTTCTCACCTGCCTCTGTAAGCTTATAAACTACTTCCTCACGTTCAATTACCTTGTAAGGACTTCCCACGGCACCACGCTTTTTTGAAATTTTTGACATCAAAGACTTTTCTTTTTCAGTCAAAGAAGCCTCATTTAAAGCACCAGAAAGCCCTTTTTTCAAGAGCTCTGCCGTCTCCACGACATCTTCTGGTAGCTTGTTTTCTTTAACATAGGCCTTGTTCTCTCCATTCATGGCACAGGTCCCAGCCTTGGACAGCATTCCATAAGCGGATCCTATATCGCTCTTTTCTAGCCCGATTTTTTCAGCAATTTCTGGTAAAGAAAGTGCTTCACCCGAACTAAGTAAATCAAATATTCTCTGAGCAGGTGTTCCTTTTTCTGCCTGCTCTTTTCCTAAATCTGTCAGCTCATACTGAACAATAGTCTTTCTGCTTGTTTCAACCAAAAGGCCTTTTGCACTCAACCAGCTGAAAGCCTGGTTGCACTGACCAATTTTATAACCAAGTTCCGCAACAATCTTGTCTGCTGTAATTTCACTTGACAGGTCAACGTGCCTAAGCAACTTCACTTCTAGTGGGTGAAGGTTTTTTACATCTAAATCCATATAATGCCACCGCAAAAAGTAATTTTTTCTCATAATATAATTAGTTGTTGAAAATGAAAAGTATTTGCGACAAGTAACCTAGTTCAAAAGACCATTAAAACAGCATTGCAGAAATTTTTAAAATATGATAGTTTACTGCTCGTTTTAAGGGTTAAAATGATAGTTTTTTTACTGAAGGTTAAAGAGTTAAGAAAATGACAACAGAATTATCAAAAATGAGAAATATCGGGATTAGTGCTCACATAGATTCCGGTAAAACCACACTTAGTGAGAGAATTCTTTTCTATTGCAACAGAATTCATGCAATCCATGAAGTTCACGGGAAGGATGGCGTTGGCGCCACAATGGATAGCATGGAGCTTGAAAGAGAGAGAGGCATAACCATTGCAAGTGCAGCTACCAGTGTCAACTGGAAGGGTTATGAAATAAACGTTATAGATACTCCGGGTCACGTAGACTTTACAATTGAAGTTGAGAGATCTCTTAGGGTTTTGGATGGCGCTATCTTAGTGCTATGTTCCGTTGGTGGTGTTCAGAGTCAAAGCATCACTGTAGATAAGCAAATGGATCGTTATCACGTACCACGTATTGCTTTCATTAATAAGTGCGACAGAGTTGGTGCAAATCCACTTAACGTAGTCAAGCAAATGAGAGAAAAACTCAATCTCAATGCAGTTCTCATGGAACTTCCAATAGGCCTTGAGGATAACTTTGAAGGTGTTGTTGACTTGGTTAATATGAAGGCCGTTTATTTTGATGGTCCAAATGGAAGCATTCTCAGAGAAGAAGAAATTCCAGCTTCTATGATGGATGAGGCTCTTGAACGAAGAGAGATGCTTATTGAAGCTGCTTCAGACTTCTCTGATGACCTTATGAATATGGTCCTTGAGGGAGAAGAACCTTCAGTTGAAATGATTGAAGATGCTATCAGAAAAGGAACGCTTTCTTTACAAATGTGTCCCGTTTACGTGGGTTCTGCGCATAAAAATAAGGGTATACAGCCATTACTGGACGCTGTTACTAAATATTTGCCAGAACCAAGAGATGTTGTAAACAAGGCCCTTGACTTGGACAACAATGAGCAAGAAGTTGTTCTTGAAGCGTCTCCTGCTAAGCCACCTGTAGTTCTCGCATTTAAGCTTGAAGATGGTCAGTATGGACAACTTACTTATATTAGAGTCTACGAAGGAAGGATTAGAAAAGGTGACGAACTTTACAATACAAGAACTAGAAAAAAGTTCCGTATTGGAAGACTCATCAAGATGCATGCTTCTGAAATGGAAGATATAAGTGAAGTTTCTTGTGGCGATATTGCAGCTCTCTTTGGTATTGACTGTGCTTCCGGCGATACTTTCTGTGGAAGTGGTGTTAACTATGCAATGACATCAATGTATGTCCCAAATCCTGTTATTAGCTTGGCTATTTTCCCCAAGGATAAGAAGAGCCAAGATAACATGAGTAAGGCAATTAACCGCTTCATGAAGGAAGACCCTACATTCCAGTGTTACACAGACCCTGAAAGCAATCAAACTATTATTAAGGGTATGGGAGAGCTTCACTTGGATGTTTATGTCGAGAGAATGAGAAGAGAGTATAAGTGTGAAGTAGAGATTGGAAAACCTGAGGTTGCTTATCGTGAAGCTATCACACAGCATGCGGACTTCAATTACACTCACAAAAAGCAAACTGGAGGTAGTGGACAGTTTGCAAGAGTTGCCGGTTACATTGAGCCAATTTTGGTTGCTCCAAATTCAGACGAAGAACAGAAAGACTTTGAGTTTGTTAACGAAATCAAAGGGGGTGTTATTCCTACAGAGTACATTCCTTCTTGTGAGAAAGGTTTCTTAACTGCAATGAAGAAGGGACCACAACTTGGGTTCCCAATTGTTGGGGTACGTTGTTGCATAAACGATGGTGCTTGGCATCCAGTTGACTCTTCTGACATGGCTTTCCAGACTGCAGCTATTGCTGGTTTTAAAGAGGCTTTTGCAAAGGCTAAACCTGCTATTCTTGAGCCTATCATGAAGGTTGAAGTTGAAGGTCCATCCGAGTTTCAGGGTGCAATTTTTGGTTCTATTAACCAGCGCAGAGGAATGATTGTTAGCTCATCAGAAGACAATAATATTTGTACTGTTGATGCAGAGGTTCCTCTTGCAGAGATGTTTGGATACTCTACAGCTTTACGTTCAATAACCCAAGGAAAGGCAGAGTTTACAATGGAAGTTTGCAGGTATGCAAAGGTTCCAACTACAATTGCTGAAGAATTGAAGAAAAAAGCGGCAGAGAAAACGAAAAAGTGATAAAATTTGAAGCGATTATAATTTACGGAGAAAAGAATGGAAGTTGAGGAATTAATTAAAAATAGTCCTATAAGAGTTTTTGAGCAGTCAATTAATGGTGGTCTTGGTCGTGGCAACTTGGGCGTTATTGCCTCTCGCCATGGCGTTGGAAAGACTGCCTGCATGGTTCACCTTGCAATTGACAAGCTTTTAAGAAATGAGAACGTTATTCATGTCTCCTTTGGTGCAAACGTTGAGCATATCATGGGCTGGTATAAGGAAGTCTTTAGAGAAATTACTGATTTTAAAAGCTTAGATGATGCTTTTGATGTATATCAAACAATCAGAACCAACAGAGTTATGATGAATTTCTCCCAAGAAAACGTTGGCGTTGACAAGATCTTGCTTAGCCTAAAGACACTCATTGAGCAGGGTTCTTTTAAGGCTGATGCTGTATTCTTTGATGGATATCAATATACACTTGCATCTTCAGAAGACATCAAAAAGATCAAGAAATTTGCCCAGGAAATGAATATTGAAGTATGGTTCTGTGTTTCTCCTGTTGGTCGTGATTCAAAGTGCAATGAATATGGTATTCCAGAAGGTTTAAATGCTTATCTTGATGACATAGATGTTCTTGTTGGTTTGCATTATAACGATGAAAAGAGTAGAGTCATTATGACAGTTGTCCAAGATCATCATAAAAAAGTGCCACATCCAACTGGTGTAGCACTCGATCCTAAGACAATGTTAATCTGCGAGTAGTTTTTTATTTATTAACGTATCACGTTGTTAACGCATCACGCTCTTCCATAGAGCGTGATGTATTCATGAAGTCTATTTAACTTCCAATCTTCAAGATTACTTGGATTCATTCTCCAAGACCAGTTGGAAGAACCAACGGTTGAAGGTTCATTCATTCTAGCGCTATTATCTAGTCCCATGATATCTTGAATTGGGAAAATCACATAATTAGCAGAACTTGCCAATAAGGTACGTATCATCTGCCAAACAACTTCATTGTCTGGACATTGGAGATATCGTCTAATAATGTCTTTATAGGCATCACTTTGCCAGTTGTACCAGCCTTGAGTGGTTTCATTGTCATGTGTTCCAGTATAAGCCACGCAGTTTTTCTCAAAGTTATGTGGTAAATACGCATTTGTGGTATCAAAGCTTCCTTCTGAAAGGTCAAACGCAAACTGATATACTTTCATGCCAGGGAAGCCACTATCTTCTCTCAGCTTATGAACCTCTGGAGTTAAGAAGCCTAAATCTTCTGCAATGATATTCATGCCTTTAAAATGGCCAAGTAGTTTCATTCCAGGTCCTGGCATCCATTTGCCATTTACAGCCGTGGTCTCTCCTGCAGGAGTCTCCCAATAGGATTCAAAGCCTCTAAAGTGGTCTATTCTAAGAATATCTACCATTTTTAGAGTGTTTTGAACTCTGCTTCTCCACCAAGCAAAGTCATCTTTTTCATGCTCTTTCCAGTCATAAACTGGATTACCCCACAATTGACCTGTGGGACTAAATGCATCTGGTGGACAGCCAGCCATGGCTGTTTGGTTTCCTTTTGCGTCAAACTTAAAGAGTTTTCTATTTACCCAGACGTCCACGCTATCACTTGCTGCAAAGATTGGCAAATCTCCTACAATTTGAATTCCTATACTATTGGCAAATCCATGCAGAGAATTCCACTGTGTAAAGAAGAAATACTGTAGTGCTTTGGTCACTTCAATGTTAACTGATAGCTCTTTAGTCCACTTTATTATGGCAGCCTTCTTTCTGTTTTTAATGTCATTGGGCCAGAGAAACCAGCGTGAGTCGTTGAAATGGCTTGTGAGACTCTGATATAGGGCATAGTCATCTAGCCACCAAGCATTTTCTGTGCAAAATGTAACGAAATCTGCATCCGTACCATGTTTTTGAATGAATTGTTCAGCTATCTTTCCTAGATAGGAAAGTTTGTTTTCAAAAACAGATTTGTAGTCAACTCGTGCAAAAGGATCTTTGCATGGGTCTGGGTAGTCAAGAGAGATATTGGAAAAGAGTTCATTTAATGATCTTATATCTATGAGTAGTTCGTTACCTGCAAAACATGAACGAGAGGAATATGGAGAGGCTCCATATCCTGTTGGTCCAAGAGGTAAAATTTGCCAAAGATGAATGCCCGCTTGGGACATGAGCTTAAGAATTTTTCTTGCTTCAATTCCTAAATCGCCAATTCCATAAGGAGATGGAAACGATGTGGGATGAAGTAAAACACCACAAAGTCGTTTAGTTTCTTGCATGCTTAAAACTATATCTTATAAGGATGTTTTTTTCCATATCCTTGTTGTTAATTAGGCTAATTTGGGTTATAATAATGACATGGCTTCAGATGTAAATACCGAGTTTAAAATTGGCGAACACGTTGTTTATCCTTTGCAAGGTGTAGGTGTTATTAAGGACATTAAAGAGCGAATTGTTCGTAATGCTCCTATTCTTTATTACGTAATCTACATTGATATTTCGGATATGATTGTTAGCATTCCTGTTGATAAAGTTCATGAATCTGGAGTTAGAGCTATTGTCCCAAAAGAGACAGCTCTTCAGGCGTTGGAAAGCATTTCTGCTAAGTATGAACCAGTTGCTGTTGATTGGAAGGCTCGTTATCAAATGAACGTAGACTTAATTAAAGAAGGTTCAATCTTCTCAATTGCAAAAGTTGTACAAGGTCTATATCACAGAAGTAAAGTGAAAGAGTTACCTGTTCAAGAAAGAAAGCTCTATGATAATGCTATTAGACTTTTAATAGATGAATGTTCATTTGCCTTAGATAAAGACCAGAAAGAGATAGAAAAAACCATCTTTAGTTGTTTGGAGAAGTGATTCCAATGCGCCATGCCGTTATTGTTACTGCGGCAGGCTCTTCCAGCCGCTTTAATAGAGCTCTTGATTCTCAATGTGTAAAGAAAGAGTTTCTTAAACTTCAAGAAGACACTGTTCTAGCTAGTGCTATTAGGCCTTTTCTGCTCGTGAATGGACTTGTTGGCGTTGTTGTTACGTACAAAGAAGATTGTTTTCATGAAACTAAAGAATGTTTAAAGAATTTGAACTTTCCTGAAAAAGTTGAACTTCATATGGTAAAAGGTGGTGCATCTAGGCAGGAGAGTGTTTTTAATGCACTTAAGTTTTTACATGAGGAAGTCAAAAATCTTGATTTAGTTAGTATTCACGACGGAGCAAGACCTTTTGTTTCTAAAGAAATAATTGAAAACTGCTTAAAGACTGCAACTTTAGTAGGTGGGGCAGTACCAGCACTTCCTATGAGCGATACTTTGGTTGAAGTGGAAAATGGCTTTATTGTTGCTAGACTGGATCGCTCAAAAGTTTACGGGGTGCAGACTCCTCAAACCTTCCGTTTTCAAGATATTTATAAGGCCCATTTATTTGCTAGAGAAAAAGCCTCCAAAGATCTAATTTACACAGATGACACTCAAATCTTTACATCTTATGGTTTACAGGTTGCTATTGTGAATGGAGACCCTAAGAATATTAAAATTACATACCCAAGTGATTTGGAGAGAATATGAGAGTAGGGACAGGCTGGGATTTACATAAACTTGCTATAGAAAGAAAACTTGTTTTAGGTGGAGTTGTCATTCCTTCAGAAAAAGGCTGTGTTGGACATTCTGATGGGGATGCTCTAGTTCATGCAATCATTGATGCACTTCTAGGAGCTTGTGGACTAGAAGATATTGGAACTCTTTTCCCAGACACAGATCCCTCTTATAAAGATGCAGATTCAGCTATCTTGTTAAGTCATGTAGTTTCAAAAATCAAAAGTCTTGGTTTTTCTATTTGTAATGTAGATACTACTGTTATTTTACAAACTCCAAAACTGGGACCGTATAAAGCTCAAATTAAACAAAGACTCTCTGAGATCCTTGGAATAGAAAGTTCTCTTATTGGAGTTAAAGCAAAGACAGCAGAAGGAATTCTTGGTGAATTAGGACAAGGTGATGCCGTTATTGCACAAGCTATTGTCTTGGTTGATTAGTTAGTGCTTTTTATTAATTTCAAATCCTTAAAAGGATGAAGGTCCAAAGGATTCGATTGCCATCCTTCAATTAAATCTTCTCTAACAAAGTTTGTAGCAAAAGCAGTAGAAACTGGTATTACTACACCATCATCAAGTAAAATCTTTTCTGCTTGTTGTAAGAGACTGGTTCGAGTAACGTCATCTGCATTTTGAGCCAGTTCAATAACCTTATCAAATTCAGCATTAGAATAGTTTGCAAGATTATAAGAGCTGGAAGATTCAAACAAACTCAAGAAAGCCATGGGATCAAAGTAGTCTCCAATCCAAGTCATTGTGCAGAAATCAAACGGATTTTCTTCTGGATTAGAGGCATATACCGATATTGGAACAGTGTTAAGTGTAACTGTAATTCCTAATGTTTTTGACCATATTTCAGCAATGATCTCAGCAGCCATGGCATTCTGAGATCCTCTAGTAATACCTATGTTAATCATTGGGAGCCCTTCACCGTATGGGTATCCACCTTTTTCCAGTAGTTCAACGGTTTCTTCACTTAATTCTGCAGTTACTTTGCTTTCTGGTACTAAGGAGTCTGATTCCATCAAAGTCCCTTGAATGTAGCGAATAATATCCCAGGGAACAAGGGAGATAAGCGCCTGTCTGACATATTGGTTCTCGTATGCGCCTTCTTTTGCGCTGAAATAAAAGAATGTAGTTGCATATAGCCTTGAAATGACCATATAGTCCGATGCGTCTTTCACGGCTGCCATTGACCATTGAATACTTCCTGCTTGAAATGTTGTATCAAAATCAGAACCAAGAAGTATTTCAATGCCGTCGTTTTCTACCTCTCCCCAGTAGTGTTTATTTTTTTCAAGAATAATGCTGTTGTCTTTTTGACTTAACAAAACATAGGCACCACTATAACTTGTTGTATCTTTTATAGCCGCCAAACAAGGTTGGCATAAAAGACTAGGAAGGTAAGAAACTGCATGTTTTAGGTTAACAATTAGAGTGTGCTCATCTGGGGTTTCTAGGTCTAATTTGCCGTCTTCCTTTCTAGCTATAAAACTTAAGTTACTTGCCAAAGGACCCCCAAGTAGATAGTTCCAAGATTCAACAAAAGTTTTGGAAGTGATAGCCGAACCGTCCGAAAAATAAGCATTTTTTAAATAAAAGGTCCATTTTAGGCCATCGTTTGAGACTTCGTGGCTTTTTGCTAAAGCATATTCGGCTTCACTTGTACTGCCACTATAAGAGAAAAGTCCATCATATAAATTCTGCATTATGACAATACTATTGCTGTCAGAGGCAGTATAAGGATTGAGATTTATGATTTCCTCACCAGGATCAAGCCCAATCTTTATAACTTCCTTTTGTGCACTGGCCATGAGAAGTGCAGGTATAAGAAGTATCATCAGAACAACATATTTTTTCATACTTTAGAGCAAGTCTAATCTAAAATGGCTTTTATCTCAACAAGTATGGGACTTTGTGCTATTATGAGGCTATGAATATGATTCTTTTTAACGAATATCCAGAGAAGGGTTTTATTCCTTCCTCCGATGAACGAGCAAAACATATAGTGGAAATTCTTAAACTTAAAGTTGGGGATGACTTTCGTATGGGCATTGTGAATCAGAGTGAAGGAAAGGCCACAATAGAGGATATTGATCTCAATGGTTTGACAATTTCTTATGAGGTTCTTTCAAAACCAGAATTATATCCTGTAACGCTTTTGTGCGCTCAAGTTAGGCCAATATGTATGAAAAGAATTCTTAGAGAGGCGGTAAGTCTTGGCGTTGACCGGATTATTCTCACGGGTTCTGATACTGGCGAGAAGTCGTATCTTTCAAGCAATCTTTATAAGACTAATGAATACAAAGAATATCTTCTTGATGGCGCAATGCAGTCCTGTCATGCTGGAATACCCCAAATTTTCTTCACAAATACCGTTGATGGGGCAATAAATACACTTAAAGATATCGGGATAAAAGAGGATGATGAGAGTTCTTTGATAATCCTAGATAACGTGGTTGGCGCAGTCCCTCTTAGTACAGCTACAATAAAGAAAAGCGCTGTCTTGGCAATTGGGCCTGAGCGTGGATGGTCTCAGAGGGAGCGCAATTTGTTTATTTTAAATGGATTCTCTCCTATGCTTTTGGGCTCTCGTGTGCTACGAACCGAGACTGCCTGTAGCGCAGGCATTGCCGTTTTATTATCACGAATGAAATTTTTGTGATAAAGCAAAGACAATCTGATATAATTGTGAATAGGTTGTCCTGTGGGAGGGAAACAAAATGGCCATATGCGTAAAAAGCGAGATAGGAAAACTCAAGAAAGTTCTTATTCATAGACCGGGTGGAGAGCTGGAGCATTTGACTCCAGATTATCTGTCAACGCTTTTGTTTGACGATATTCCATATCTAAAGCGAGCACAAATTGAACATGATTCGTTTGCCCAAACCCTTCGTGATTGCGGGGTGGACGTGGTCTATCTTTGCGACCTTGTAACCCAGGCTTTGGATACCGATATAAACGTGAAAAAGCAATTTATTCGTGAATTTCTGATGAATGCAGGGAATCGTGTTCTTGGCAGAGAAAAAGAGCTCTACAAGGGCCTTCTAGACCTTCCTAATACAAAAGACATGGTTCTTAAGACCATGCAAGGTGTCTTGGATACTGGTTTTGACTTCAAGAAAAGTAATCCGCTTTTGAATTTGACACGCACCAAAGCGGGCTTCTTAATTGACCCCATCCCTAATCTCTACTTCACACGTGACCCCATGGCCTCTATTGGCACAGGAGCCAGCCTTAATCACATGTCATCGGTAACCCGCAACCGCGAGACTATCTACATGAAGTACGTCTTTGATTTTCATCCCGATTTCAAAGGCAATGTAAAGAAGTATTACAATCCACTATGTCCGTATAGCATTGAAGGTGGCGATATTCACAATCTAAGTGCAGAAACTCTTGCAATTGGACTTAGTGAACGAACCAGTGCAGAGGCCATTGAACTTTTAGCTAAAAACATCTTTGCTGATGAAGAAAGCACAATTAAGAACATTCTTGCTATAGACATTCCAAATACTAGAGCCTTCATGCATCTAGACACCGTCCTCACTCAAGCCGATAAAAATGTCTTTATTGTCCATCCTGGAATCTTAGACAATGTAAAAGTCTACAGAGTTTTCCCTGGTTCAAGAGGGACTATCAAAGCAGAAACCTTAAAAGGCAGCCTTGAATCTATCTTCTGCCGGTTTCTTGAATTAGACAGTGTTAAATTTATCAAATGCGGTGGCAATAGTGCTATAGCTTCCGAGCGTGAACAGTGGAACGATGGTTCCAATGCTCTTTGCGTAGAACCCGGCAAAGTCATTGTCTACGATAGAAATACTATCACCAACTCCATTTTGAGAGATAATGGGCTTCAAACTCTTGAAATTGCAAGTTCAGAGCTTTCTAGAGGAAGGGGTGGTCCTAGATGTATGAGCATGCCTCTTGAACGCGAATAGGTCTTTTCTCATTTTTTGTGGCAAATACTGCATCCTTTTATTGATTTTTCCCTGAAAATTAGCAAATCCGAACTTTTTCAGGGAAATTTTCCCTGAAAAAATCCAAAACTGACTTTTTTCAGGGAAATTTAATACAGAGTTACTGTATATAGTGAACAAACAGTGAGAAAGAGGGAAATTACTGAACTTTTGCAGCTTTCTTTTCTGCTTTGATTTTTGCTTTGTATTCTTTTTTTGTTAAAGGAGCAGGCGGTAGGTCTGGGACTTGTTCCAATTCTTCAGGGTGATCAAGTAAGTGTTGGAAATAACCCATGCTCTTTATAAAGTAGAATCCAGAGGTGATTCGTTCATCAACGGTACAGCCTACTTGAACTGTTTCCTTTGACGATATTAGTTTGCCATCATCATCGAACTCGCGTTTTCTTTGAAGTCCGCCAATGGTTACAAATAGGCTCGTTGTTCCCCATTCGTAAAGATGGTGGTGTGGACTTCCACCAATAATACCAATTGAACCTAGATTCGCAACAAAAACAGATGTGTGTAGACCATCTGCTGCTCTTAACGCAGATGGGGCCTTTCCTCTTCTGTCTAAGAGTTGAGCTATTTTGACTACAAGACTAATAACCCAAATAGGAAAATGCATAAAGAAACTGATTGTTTCGTCTGTATAATTATTTTCTTCACTTAAGTTTCTAGATTTATTGATGTATTCATCTATGACTTTTGCATAGTCTTGTAAGGTCATCTTAGGGTCAAAAACAAGAGGATTGCTTGTTTCTGGGGCCTCATCTGTGAAATCTTCTTTTACAACAAAGTTCATTGAAAGCTCGTTTCTCTGCCAGTATCGGTATGAAGCAATAAACCTATTAAGTTCTGGTCTCATTGCAATAGTTCTCATAAGTGCTGCAGAGAAAACGTAAAAAAACTTCATCCTAAGCTCAGGCTTCTTTGCGTTATACTCTCTTATATATTTTACTACATTCGTTACATCTAGTTCATAAGCGTGATAGACTAGGGCATCACAACGACGTTTCATCAAGAAAGGAAAGATTCTATTAAAGGTTGGTACGTCGTATACCATTTTTGCATCGTTTCGTTTCATGTTTGAATGATAGACTAGATGTAGACAAAAAGCAATATTTTGTCAAAAAACCTCTAAGGTGTCAATTTTTCTGTCAGTTTTTCTAGATAGTGTGCTTTCATATCAGCTTCAAATTCTGCATTTGAATTGTATTGTCTGCCTAGACAGGGTTGCCATAAAGACGGATCTTCCATGCAAAGATAAAAGAATACTTTTTCTTTCCATTCTTGAGGAAAACAGTTGTAAACAAATGAGAACATTTCTTGTTTCACTTCAAGCGGATATGAATATTTTCCTGCTACTGGGGAAAGTTCCATTTGAGTAACGCGAGTAGGTCTTTCGCTTTCTCTTAAAGCTTTAAGATTTTGTTTTGTAAATGTAAGTGCGCCAAGGCCAATCATGACCACTTGATCCGGATTTATTTGGTCGCAAATAGTATCTACTAGTTCTTTGTATTCTTCCTTCCAACCTTTAAAGTAGACCATTGGATGAATATGAAAACCCACAAGTCGTCCATTTTCTACACATTGTTTTGCTGCTGAAATGCGGGCTTTTAAACTTGCGGTTAGGTGTTCCTCTTTTTGTACAATGGTAGGAGCATTAACAGACCAAGTTGCTATAATATTTTGAGGAAGGTTTAAAGAAAGCCAGTCTGTTCTAGCACTTTTGGTTTTTAGTTCAATGACAAGATTTGAATTTTTAGTTGCGAACTTTCCCAAAGCAGAGAGAGTCCCATAGTCATTACTCAAAAGAAGAGAGTCAGAAGATTGGCCTGTTCCAATGTGCCAGATGTCTTCATCTAACTTCAAATTGTCTAAGTATTCTTCAAGGTTTGACACCACCTTAATTTGGCCATTTGCATAGAAACTTTGGATTGAACAATAGGCACATGCAAAGCCACACTGCTGAACCGCATCCAATGTTTTTAGGTTACAACATCTAGTGAGCTCACCATCTTTTGGACAAGGACAATTGCCTATAATTCTATCTGGAACTTGAAAATCCGGTACAATTACAGGTTTTGAGGTATTAAAATTAAAAACAGGGGCAAAGTCTGAGTAGTCTGTAGGGGTTTTCCGGAGTTGTGAAATCTCTTCAATTACATTGTTAAAAACATTCTTTGCTTGGTTTTTTTGTAGCTTTGCGAATTCTTCAACAGAAGGCATTAAGTCTGTTATTTTGGGGCCTCCCCAAAGAAGTAGGTCTTGAGCTTCTTCTTTTAGAATTCTTTTTTGCTGAAAAGACAAGTGAGGCAAACTTGCAATGTAATTATCAATATTTTTATCTGTCATTTGAGATTTTGCTTTGCTTTTAAACTTTAACACACAACAGAGGTTTTTGTAAAACCAGCTTTATGTTATTCTACTGACTATGGACAAGGAAGCATTTGAGACTGGTATAAGTTATGCTATAGATAAGGCTCAAACCAAGGAATCTCAGGAAGAATTAAAGCAACGAAAGGAAAACTTTGAAAAGGCCAAAGCTAAGGCACATGCATTACCTCTTAATTCTGGATGCTACCTTATGAAGGATGCTGAAGGAACTGTCATCTATGTTGGGAAAGCTAAAAGTTTAAGAAAACGAGTAAGCCAGTATTTTCTTCCAAATAGAGACCGAAAGACATCGGCTTTGGTGGAAAAAATCAGGGATATTGACCATATCATTACCGGTAACGATTACGAGGCCTTAGTTTTAGAAAACAATCTAATTAAAAAATATAACCCCCATTACAATATCATGCTGAAGGATGGCAAAAGCTATCCAATGATTAGAATCTCCAATGAGGATTTCCCCAAGGTTTTTAAAACTAGACGAATAATTAAAGATGGCTCAGATTACTATGGTCCGTTTCCTGATGCCTCAAAAATGGCGGAATATCTGGATCTTATAGACCGTCTTTTTAATCTTAGGAAATGCTCTACGCCACTAAAAAAAAGAGAAAAACCATGTCTTTATTACCATATAGGCCGTTGTTCTGCTCCTTGTTGTGGAAAAATTACAAAAGAGGAATATGGAAAGAACATTGAAAAGATAAAACGTTTTCTCTCTGGAGCAAGTGATGAACTTGAAAAACAAATTAGGGATGAAATGATGATAGCTTCCAAAGCTATGAAATATGAGGTTGCTGCAAAAAAAAGAGATATGTTGGTGGCAATTCAAAGTGTGAGCAAGGCTCAAATGGTAGAAGACCACTCAGCACATGCTTTTTTAGAAAGTCAAGATTATGCTGCTATTGAAATGCGTAGTCCTCTTTGTACTGTTTCAATTATGCAATTTAGAGATGGAAAGTTGATTGGGCGTGCTCTTTATAGGGCTCAAACTTTTGGAGATGAATCGGAAACTCTTTTAAACTTCCTAACGCAGTATTATGAGGATGGAAGAGAAATTCCTAATAATATTTTTATCTCGCATGAAATAGATATTGAACTAATTGCTAGATACTTTAAAGAAGTCTTGGGTCACGATGTCAGTTTTCAAGTCCCTAAAGAAGGTAGAGACTTTAGAATTCTTCGTATGGCTGCTGAGAATGCTTCAAGAGATGTGGAAAAAAGACTTAAAAGTAGGGACAATACAAAGGCTCTTGAGATTCTTCAAGTTCAGTTAAATCTTGAAGAACTTCCAGAACTCATTGAAGGTTTTGATATTGCACAATTAGCTGGAAAGTATACTGTTGCAAGCTTGATTTCTTTTGTAGATGGAAATCCAAATCCTGCAGGTTATAGACGCTTTAATATTAAATCCTTAAATGGAGCTATTGATGACTATGGAGCTATGAGAGAAGCTGTCTATAGACGATATTCTAGAGTTGTTGAGGAAAATTTAAAAAAGCCTAATTTGCTTCTTATTGATGGGGGACAGGGACAGGTAAATGTTGCTAGAGATGTTCTAGATGAACTTGGTCTGGCCGATGTTCCTGTTGTGGGCCTTGCAAAAGAGTATGAAACAATTGTCTTTGATGATGATAGACCAGATTTGAGACTTGACCACAGTAATGAAGGCTTGCGAGTTCTTATTGCAGTAAGAGACGAGTGCCATAGATTTGCTACTGGTGCAAACCAAGCCATGAGGAGTAAGGAAGCTTCTTTCCATCTACTTAAAAGCATTCCTGGAATTGGAGATAAAACAAGTGATAAGATTATGAATGCATTTACAACTCTTGATGATGTGATTCAGTGTTCTCCAGAGGAAGTTTCAAAAAGGGCTGGAATTTCTCTAAAAGTAGCCCAGAATCTTATCAATAGGCTAAAAGTTTAAGAACAACTCTAAAAAAGGACCATTAAAAAATCAAAGAGAAGCAAAAATAAAAGGTTTTGCGTGTCTGCCTTTGCGAACAATTACATCCAAAAGACATTTTTCCATCATTGTTTGTTGAACAATTACAGGAGCTTCTTTGATTTTAATATCGTACTCGGCAAGGGTAACCAAAATTCTCTCAACATCTCTAATGTTGTAATTCCTACAAGCATCATTATAAATGTCTTTGTCTTTCTTTCTTCTAATGGGATATTCAGAACCAAAATAGGTTAAAGAGAAACTTTTTTCAAAGTCAGCACCATTTTGTCTAAGCATCTCAAGTGTTAGGGTTCTTCTAAAATAAGATGCTAGACGAGAAGCACACATTGATGTGACTTGTGCAGTATCTTTTGTTCTCAACAATGTATGAAGGCACTCAAGCGCACTGTCTAGTTTTCTTCGTGCCACATAGGAGAAAAGAGAGAAATCATTTTCTTCTTTTGTGTGTGCTAAATAATCATCAACATCATCTTCTGTGATATTCTTCTTATTGGGAATTGTGTTGAGAAATATTACAAACTGCGAACAGACATTTTCAAAGTCATGCACATTGTTTTCAACCTTTTCAATGATTGCTTCACAGGCACTTGAGGTTATTGAGAAACCAATTCTTCTGAAATAGTTGGTTAACCATTGAGGTTTTTGATTTTCAAACATCTCATAAAAGGTAACGGTGTTTTCCTTTGGTACCGTATTCATGATTTCTGGAGAAACTCTAAGTTCTGTTGAAGTGATAACTAAGGTTGCGCAGTCAGATGGCTTTGAAATATATGTTGCAAGGGCTTTAATTTTGTCCTTGCCTTTTAATTCCTGTGTAATTTCAAATATTACCAATCTATGGTCAGCAAAGAGATCATTATTGTTAAGCTGTGCGAACATCTCTGCTTCATAATCTTCAATATCATAAAACTTTGATACTTCACATGGTTCTAGTTTGGATTTTAACTCTTTGATGTAGTCATCTTTGAGCCCTTTTTCTGGGCCTAGAAGTAGATATGTTCCCGCCATGGATTATCTTCCATACTGTCTAATTATCATTAGGAGTTTTCCATGAACTTGGCATTGTGTGGATACAATTACTTGAACGGTTGGATTTGCAGGTCTAAGTTCATATCTATCCCCAATATGGTAGAAATGTTTAAGCGTTATTCCGTAATCGTCTCCAATGCTGGCAGCAACTACATCTCCATTGTTAACGTGATTTGTTTTCTTGATAATGGCAATGTCTCCATCATTGATACCGTCCTCAATCATGCTTGTCCCTTTAACTTTTAGGGCATAGAGTTGCTCGGATTCGTCACAGCCAACAAGGCTTTGAGGTAAATCTACAAATCCATCAAAGACCTCTTCTGACATTAGAGGGCTTCCTGCTGCGGTGGCACCAAGGATTGGAACCTTGATAACGTTGGTCCCTTCTGGTGTTGTTCTTCTTAGCAAAGCCATGCCTCTTGGAAGATTGTCAGCAGTCTTGATTATGTTCTTTTTTTCTAGGGCTCTAAGATGGTCATAAGCTGCTTTTGGGGAGAACTCAAAGTGGTTTGCAATATCTCTAAGACTTGGAGCATAGCCATTTGTGTCAAAGAAATACTCAATGTAATTTGCAATTTCATTCTGACGCTCTGTAAGTCCTTTCATCTTGGAACCTCCGTTTTTGCTTGGGTTTTACTTAGGTTTTTACTTAAACTATGATAACATATGACTTACCAAAAGTTAAGAGCCCAGTACACTTTTTTCTGCATTTTTGTTAGACTTTTTGCCGGAGGTTTTTTGCAAACCTCATCAGACTATTTTTGGAGGCTTCTCATGGAAAATCTAATCAGGAATTATATGGAATTTCTTGATAATAACAAAACAGAGCGAAGATGCGCAGCTTCAGTCATCAAAATGGCGGTTGCAAATGGCTACAAGAATCTTGAAGAGGTAAGTTCTCTCAAAGCTGGTGACAAAGTCTACTACAGCAAGATGGGTAAGACTGTCATTCTTTTCAACATAGGAAAGGACTGCATTTGCAAAGGCATGAACATCTTGGGTGCACACATTGACTCTCCTCGCTTGGATGTTAAACAGAATCCTATTTATGAGGATACAGGAATTGTTTACCTTAACACCCATTATTACGGTGGAATTAAGAAATATCAGTGGGTTGCAATGCCTCTTGCAATAGACGGGGTGGTCTTCCTCACAGATGGTACAAAGGTTGACATTCAAATTGGTGACGCTCCAGACGACCCAGTCTTCACCATCTCAGATATCCTTCCTCATATTGCACAGGACCAGATGAAAAAGCTTGCTTCTGACTTCATTGAGGGCGAAAAACTTGACCTCATTCTTGGATGCTTCCCCAAGGACTCTTCTCAGACCGATGATGAAAAAGATCCTGGTAAAAAGAGAATTTTGGCCATTCTAAAAGAGAAATATGGCATTGAAGAGGAAGATTTTGGTTCTGCTGAAATTGAAGTTGTTCCAGCAGGAAAGAGCCGATACATTGGTTTTGATAAGTCTCTTGTTCTTGGTTATGGTCAAGATGATAGAGTTTGTGCTTTCTCTTCTTTGATTGCAATGCTTGAAACTCCAGCTGCATCTAGAACTAACTGCTGTGTTCTCGTGGACAAGGAAGAAATTGGAAGCCAGGGGGCAACTGGCATGGATTCAATGCTTCTTGAAAATGCTGTTGCAGAAGTAGTTTTTAAACTTGGTGTAGAGAATCCCGAGTTAGTAATTCGCAGAGCAATGGCAAATTCTTATATGCTCTCTAGTGATGTAAACTCTGCTTACGATCCACTCAACTATACTCTCTACGATAAGCAGAATTCTTCTTTCCTAAGCCAGGGGGTTGTCTTTAATAAGTACACAGGTTCAAGAGGAAAGAGTGGTGCTTCAGATGCAAACGCAGAATTCCTTGCAATGGTTCGTGGTAAGCTTAAGGAACACAACGTCAGTTATCAAATGGCTGAAATGGCTCGTGTTGATGTTGGCGGCGGTGGTACAATTGCCAAATATGCAGCAAAGTATGGAATGCAGGTTCTTGATTGCGGTGTTTCCGTTCTTAGTATGCATGCTCCTTGGGAAGTAACTTCCTGCTATGATATTGAGCAAGCCTATGAAGGATACAAAGCTTTTCTTGAATTAAGCTAAATAGATTTTTGCAAAAATCTCTAAACAAAAAAAGAGGGTTGTTCAAAAACGAGCAACCCTCTTTAATTTTAGTCATAACTTATTAGGCATCAATTACTTTGCCTTTTTCTTTCTTTGCTGCAGCTTCAATTTTGTCAGCAATCAGTTCTATTCCCTCATAGAGTTCATAGCAGTCATAGCTTACAACCTTTACTGTTCCCCAAGAGAAGTGCAACTTTGCATCTATATGAAAACCTTGTCCTACGGTTTCTCTCTTAATTGTAATGTCCAAGTCGTGCAGATAGGATTCTGCAAAATCAAGTTTCTGAAGCTTCTTGTTCAAGAACTCTTGTGTTTCATCGCTAATTTGATACTTGATACCTCTAACGTTAAGATTCATTCGCGCCTCCTCGTTTATGAATGTTTATAATCTAATTTTAAGAGTGAAATCTTCAAAAGTCAAAAAATAACTACACAAATCTATTTAAAAATAGCATACGAGTATGGCGCAAGGGTTACGGTTTTACTTGAGCTGTCAAAGCTGACTATATTCTCTGCATTGGCGCAAAGGAAATCTGTCATGTGTGTAATACCAAGTTCTTCTAAGTTGAGTATAATGTTGTGTTCGTATTCTCTGTCTAAATTAATAACAGCTACAACAGAGCTGTCATTGTAGGTCCATTTACACACACAGCAGTATTTGCTTTGCTCATAATAAGACTCCATTACTTCAACACTTCCTCTAGCAATCTCTGGATTTGCATTGCGAATTTGTAGAGATTTCTTGTAGTAGTTTAGTATACTGTTGAGGTCCTCTTCTTGTTCTGAAACACCACTATAATAGTAATTGTCTTTTGTGACAGTTATTCCCTGAGGGGTGGTGTAGCACCAGCCTTCATAGACGTTTTTATCGCACCATTTCATTGCAATTCGTTTATAGGGGTCTGAGCCGTCAGCTGTGCTAATCATGCCAATTTCTTCCCCATAGTAAACGAATAAACATCCACTTTGAAGTGATAAAATTCCCTGAGCCATCTTGATTTTATCGGTTTGGCGACGTCCCATAAAAGATGCAATTCTTGCTGTATCATGATTGCTTAAAAATGGAGCATAGATGCCTACATTGTATATGTCTTGTGCATTTTTTAGCATATCTCCAAAAACTACGCCATTGTTTGCTCTGATATCCTTCAGGGCATCATAGATGTGTCCAGATGATATTGCAAGTGGAAAACAGAAACAACTGTCTATTTTGCTTTCATAGTATTCACGTACAGCAATATCGTTAGAAAACCATGCTTCTGCTACAAGATAGCATGTTGGTTTGATTGTCTTTGCCTGTTTTGTAAGCCAACCTAGGAATGCTATAGACTTGCTTTTGTTGTTGGTATAAAAGCTAGTTGTTGCGTCAAATCTAAAACCGTCAACTCCCATGTCTAGCCAGAATTTCATGATATTAATAATCTGGGTTCTGACTTCTTCACTATCTAGGTTCAAATCTGGCATTGTGCTTGTGAATTGGCTTTCATAGTACCAGTTTGTTCCAGAAACTTGATTGTAACCAGACTCTGATTTTTGTTGAAAATTATAATAGTTGCCGTACTTTCCGCCAGGCTGGCCATGTTCGCGAATGTAGTTACAGGCTTCTTTAAACCAAGGGTTATCACTGGAAGTGTGGTTTACTACAAGGTCAATTATGATGTTGATTTTTCGTTTGTGTGCCTCTTCAAGTAGGTTTTGAAAGTCTTGCATTGTGCCAAAGTCTGGATCAACACTGTAGTAATCTTCAACATCGTACTTGTGGTAACTAGTGCCTTTTGTCATGGGCATGAGCCAAATACCGTTAAAGCCCATCTCTTGGATGTAATCAAGCTTTGAGGTAATGCCATTAAAATCGCCAATGCCATTGTTATCGGTATCAAAAAAAGACCAGACGAAGATCTCGTAGTAGTTGCGATATTCGTCGTCCAGTGGAGATATCAAGGTGGAAGATCCAAAAGACTGTCCAATGGTGGCGCATGAGGTTAAAAGTAAGGCCAAAACAACAAAAATAAGGAATAGTTTTTGCTTCATAATCATCCCTTTACGCTTCCTCCGGCAATGCCCTCCACATAGTACTTTTGGAGCCACAAGAAGAGTCCAGTGATTGGGATTGCAACCACAACTGCAGCGGCGCAGAAGGTTGTGAAGTATTGCTGGATTTGCTCTCGTTCGAGCCATTTATACATTCCAAGAGAGACAGTGTAGCGACTGATATCGGGGACTCCACTCATGATAAAGGAGACGAATATGTAGTCGCACCATGGAGAAATGAAGGATGTTAGGATGGTGTAGATGACTATTGGCTTGCTCATTGGAATGATGATTTTCCAGAAGATTTGGGCTTTTGTTGCACCATCAATTGTGGCAGCATCGTCTAGAGCTTTTGGGATGGTGTCAAAATAACCCTTTGCTATGTAGTAAGATAGTGCGGCTCCTGCGCTGTATACAATGATTAAGCTCAACAGGCTTTGAAAGTTGTTGGGAAGGATGATTTTTAAGAGAAAGTAGACAGCTGTCATGCTCATGAATCCGGGGAACATGCCAAGAACTAGCATGATGTTCATTAGTGGTTTTCTGGCACGGAATTTGATACGACTAAACGTATAGCCTACTGAGAGAACAAAAGCTGTAGTGATGATACAAGAGCAGGATGCAACTAGAAGGGTATTTAAGAACCATTGATTAAACGGGGTGTTGGAAAAGAGGTTCTTATAGTTGTCTAGCGTCCAAGTTTTTGGGAAGAATGTTGAGCTCCAAGCTCCAGGTTCGCCTCTGAATGATTGAACAACTAAATACAACAGGGGAATGAGCCAAATGACACTCATTATGATTAGTATTGCATATACTAGGGTGTTTACTGCTCTAGTAATGCGTTTTTGACTTTTTTGTTTTTTTTGATTAGCCATTTTGGAATTCATCCTCCTTCTTTACTGAAGCAGATCTGTTATAGACAAGTAAAGACAGACTTGCAGAGATGATAAATACCAAGATTCCAATGACGGAAGCTAGCTTGTAATTCCTATCTACACCAAGAGAAAGCTTGTACAACCAAGTAATTAAGAGGTCTGTTCCTTTTGCTCCCTCTGTGTATTTGAGAAGGTCTCCAGGACCCCCTCCTGAAAGTAGGTAAATTACGTTGAAATTGTTTATGTTTCCAACGAATTGGGTTATCAAATATGGTCCTGTGACAAACATCATGTATGGAAGTGTAATTTTAAAAAATTGTGTGACTGGACCAGCCCCATCAATTCTTGCACTTTCATAAAGATCTGCAGGAATATTCATGAGAATTCCTGAACAAATAAGCATTGTATATGGGATTCCAATCCACATGTTAACAAGAATGATTGCAACTCTTGTTTGTGTTATGTTTATTCCAAATTTAAGGTTAAAGTTAAATACTCTTGAGAAGAATTGAGTGATTATTCCACTCATTTCTAGGCTGTCTCCTGCAGTTAGCATTTTACTCATTATCATAAGTGATACAAATTGTGGGACAGCTATTGTCATAACAAAGATTGTTCTAAATACTTTTTTGAATTTGATTCCTTTCCTGTTAATAAGCATGGCAAGAATCATTCCTCCAAAGTAATTACTGAAGGTTGCAAAGAAGGCCCAAACCAAGGTCCAGCCAAGGACTCTTAAGAATGTAGCCGATAACGTCGTGTTGCCTCCAAAGATATCTGCAAAATTTTTAAGACCTACCCAACTAAACAAGTGTTGTGGAACCTCTGTTGAGGCATCATAGTTGGTGAAGGCTATAACAATCATTGTAATTAGGGGGACAAAAGTGAATACAAAAAGTCCAAGCATAGGCAAAGAGAGTAGGGTGATGTGAAATTTACCATCTACAAAACTTGCTAGATCTTCCCTAATTTTCATGATTGGTTTGTGTTTTTTCTGCCTTTCTTCTAAATCAATGCTTTCTTTTATGCTGTTTTTGTAAAGAAGAATGAAGAAGATTATGATGAATATTGTAAGAATTCCGTAAAGGATAATTTTAAAGCTGTTGTCTCCTGTTATTTTGTCGTAGACACCAAGTTCTTCATTCCAGTAATCATGCGTTTCAACTATTCCAACCGTTCCATGGTCAAAGAAACCGTAGAAAAATAAATGAAGGTATAATCCACCAAAGAATACTAGATAGAGGATAAATAAGATTTCTACAAAAAGATAAAACAGCCCTCTTAAAATCTGTCCTCGTGATATATGACCAAGTCCCATTACAAAATAGGAGCCTTTGGTCCAAGCATTGCCTTTAGAAAAGCCTTTAGCATAATTGGAAAAAGAGGTCCCAATTCTGCAGGCAAGTTGTTTGAAATTGTTTTTTTCTTTATTCATTTTCTTAAGGAAAAAGGGCGGAAGAGAAAGCCTTTAAAGACTCTCGTCCGCCCATAAATGTCAAAAATTGAGGTTATTTTCTAACCTGTGCACACAGAGAATCCAATAAAGCTTGAAGTTCGTTGTCAGTAATTGTCATTGGATTTTCTGCATCAAGGAATTGCTTTGTTAAGCTTGCCATTGGAGTCCAGTAAGTACTTGGAACGCCCTTTTGTGTTCTGAAGTAAGTTGCTTCTTTAAGTACTACACTAATAACATCATCATTCTGAACCTCTTCAGATGCCATGACATTCTTATTTGTAGGCCCAAATCCACGCACCTCAAAACGTCTTTTCTGGCTCTCTTCGTTTGTGAGCCACTGGGCAAGCTTGTGAGCTTCTGCCTTGTTTTGAGAATAGCCATTCACACCAATGAGTTTATAGCCAAAATAACCATTGAGAGCAACTTCTTCTCCCCCAATATTTGCAGTTGGTAGCACAGCTACACCAGTATTCTCACCCCAAACAGCCTTGATTGCTTTCATGTTCCATGTGCCTGTAACAACAGCAATTAGATTTCCACTTGTGATGCCAGCAATAATCTTGGAGTCATCAACATTGCCAGTGAAAGCGCTATTTGCAAAATAACTTCTCAAGGCCTTCATTACCTCCAAGCCATCTGTACTATCATAATTGATAGATACCGATTTTTCTGTAAGGTCTTCTGAATAAGTAACTTCATACTTTAAATTGGAATCTGCAAAGAAGAAAGAGCTAAGGTACCAGCCATCATCATAAAGACGGAAAGCTACCTGTTTTCCCTTGTCTGCTGCAACCGCAATAATTTTATCTAGGCTTTTAACATCCTCTTCTGTGAGTTGCGACTTATCATAGCAAAGGAAGTATGTGTTATCTCCGGTGCAAGGATAAGCATAAACTTGATCTTCTCCGTTGATTACAACGGTTGCAGAATCAACGCTTGCTTCACTGTTGTTTGCCTTAAGAGTATCAAGAGCCGTCCCACCTATACGGGCAAGAGCACCAGCCTGAATGAGCTTGTTAATTTGGTCACTTGCAAAAGAGAATACGTCTGGACCCGATTCTGGATCATTAAGAACCTTATCAGCAGCATCTGTCTCAGCTTGGACACCAAACAAGAACTTATAGTCGTTTTCTGGATGAGCTTGTGCGTATGCATTACAAAGTTCTTTGAGAAGCTCTTGGTCTTCTTGTGCTCCCCAAACAGTAAGAACGTACTTTGTGCGTTCTGTCTTTGTTGTTTCAGAAGCCTTACTTTCGCTATTGCCACCAGCAAAGACACAGCTGAGACTTAGGGCAATGAGCAAAATAAAAACTAATACTTTCTTCATAAAAACCTCTAGTCTATTACTTTACTGTGACAACACCATCAGCAAGAGTGATTGTATAGGTACCAGCTGTTGGAATCATTACATTGTTTCCACTTGGATCTCCATACCATGTTACGTTTCCAGCTGCATCAACATTAACAATCTTAACTGCTGCAAAGTCAGGAGCACACCATGTGTTGCTGTCTTTTGCTTCAAAAGTGTAAACAATAGAGTTTCCACTCATCTTGAATTGAGCTTCAGCTCTCCAAGTGTTACCGTTTTTGAGTGTTCCAACAAGGAAGAGTCCTTCAAGTTTCTCAAGTGAGATGAAGCCACTTTCGCCATCTAGGTGAAGTGTAATCTCGTAAAGACCATAGTCATCAACCATGTAGTTGTCGCCACTTTCCTGTGTTCCAAACCAGAGGTCTGCATCACAGCCACTGTATCCGGAAACAACCTTACATGCTCCCTTCTTGCCACTTTCTGCAATCCAAGAAGCTGTGTCAGCTTCTGTAAATGTATAGTAGCCAACATAGGTATTTGGATCATCTGTAGCTTCAAGCTGAACACCTGATTTGCAATTCCAGAAATCTTCACCATTTATAACACCAGCAAGGAAATATCCCTTTTCTGATGTTGTGACTGTTGCCTTGTCTTCTGTTACATTATAAGTAATGTTGTACTGACCCGCTCTAAGAAGGAGATTCTCAACAGCCCCAGGAGTAAGTGTCCAGCTAGTTGCATTAAAGTCTTCTTCACTTACGCCGTACCATGTTCCGTTAACATCATTGAGAACCTTAAGTGCTGCGCACATATCTCCGTTTGGATCAAGTGCCCATTCTGCATATTTGTCTTCTGTGATGTTGACTGTTAAAGAGAAATCTTCTCTGATTGCATCAGTTGCCATTTTGCCTTCTTCTGTTGCATTCCATTCGAAAACTGTTCCAACAACATACATATCGTTTGTGATAGAAATCTCTGGAGCATCGCCTATTCTTTCAAAATAGATTACATCGTAAGCACTTGAGCCCGGATTTGTTTCAAGAGTGATATTGTAGATACCGCTCTTTGCTACGTTAGCATTCCAACCTGTTGCCTGCTCTCCAAAGCCACCATTTGCGTAGAACCAACGTTCTCCATCAACAAGGACTTCACCAACAATGTCTCCATCTGCCTCTGCAAGAACTGTATAACCATCAAGATAGCCAACACCGTGCTGTCCTGTCCAAGTTCCCATTACACGAATTTGGAAAGCATCGCCTGCATAAAGGACAACGTTGTTGATTCTGAAGATGTTTGTGTTTTCTGTTGTGTCTTTTGTGAGTTTGAAGTTTTCTTCAACGTCAGCAGATTCGCTCCAGTTTGAAGCTTTGAGGGTTCCGGCACCAGAACCAATTAGACACCAAGTATTTGTATCTTCTACAAAACCACCTTTAAAACCAGCGAAGAGATCTGTATCTTCTGTGATGGCAGTATCAAAATCAAAAAGGATTGTCTTTGATGCTTCTGAGTACCAAGCCATGAACGTTGAGCCTTCCTTTTCAGGAGCCCAAGGGGTTAGCTTAGAACCTACTTCTACCTGTTCTTCTTTGAGTAGTTTACTTCCATCATACCAGCCAACAGTGACTGTGTCAGATGAAACAACATCTGTTTTTGCTACTGTTGTACAACTTGTTACTAGCAGCGCTAGAGCAAGTAGAGCAATTAGTATTTTTTTCATTTTGTCCTCCACTACACAAACAGAACTTTTTTAAAAGTCGTCCGTGCAGGGAAAATTATACCACACGGAAGTTATATAATGTTAGCGCTTTTTGCAAAAATTACTGAGAAGGCAGGAACACAAATTCTATCTTTTATCTCTGTTTCTAAATTGAAGTTTTTGCCGTCCAAAAGAACTTGCCAGCTTGTAGTTGCATTTGTAGTAGGAAGGGAACTGAAAAAGGAGTGTAAAGTAGGGTTTACTACGGCAAAACCCACGATTTCCCCATGAATTTTATAAATCACTTCAATAGCCTGATTTCCAAGAATATTGCAAGAAATATCGGCATTCCAAAGTTTTGGATTATTATTTCTCATTTTTATGAGATTTTTATACCATGAAAACAAATCCTCTTCTTTTGAGCCAATGGTAAGTTTTTCCCAGTCAATATTGTTAATTTTGTCGCTTGATTTATAGCTATTAGAGTCTCCCTCTTTACTTTTAAGGATTTCTTCTCCTGCAAGCATGAAAGGCATACCCTTAGAAATCATTATAATTGCAATTCCAAGCTTATTCATTCTAACTAAATCTATTTCTGAAGCTCGTGGATTTGAAAGTCTTAGTTTGTCCCAAAGTGTATTGTTATCGTGAGCACTCATGTAGTTTACTACCATGCCGTGCTTAACAGACCAAGAAATGCCAGCTGTACCATATCCGCCTTTAATGCCAAAGGCAACCTTATTGGCATTTTCTCTGTTGGCATTGCCATTAATATAACCTTTAGAAAGAGAATTAAAAACTTCTCCTTTTAGGCCGTCTCTTGTTACATCATTGAAAACAGCAACTGAACCAACAGAACCTTTGGTTGCTGTAATGTTTGAGATGTTTCCTTGATATGCAAGAAGATTGTAGTTGTAGCTACAAATACCACCTGACCAACCTTCACCGTAGATTAGACATTTTGGATTTATTTTATGCAGAGCTTTTTCAATTTCCTGCATGGTTTGAACATCATGAATTGCCATTAGGTCAAACCGGAAGCCATCAATGTGGTATTCCGTTGCCCAATATTTTAAGCTGTCAATCATGAATTTTCTGAACATTGTTCTATTTGAAGCAGTTTCGTTTCCACATCCACTGCCATTTGAATTTGTTCCGTTTGGTGTGTATCTGTAATAGTAGTAGGGAACAATTCTGTTTAAAGAGGAATCTGAATGATAACTGTGGTTGTAAACCACATCCATCACTACACCTATATTGTTTTCATGAAGACTTTGAATTGCCTTTTTTAGTTCTTGTATTCTTACTTCTCCATTAAATGGATCAGTGGAATAACTGCCTTCTGGCGCATTGTAGTTTTTGGGATCATAGCCCCAGTTAAACTGAGAGGCCTTACTAGTATCGTTTACTATTGATTCGTCAACCGTGGCATAGTCAAAAATAGGTTGAAGTTGCACATGAGTAATTCCAAGTTCCTTTAAGTGATCAATACCTGTTGAGAATCCACTAGAGTTTTTCAATCCTGTTTCTGTAAAGGCTAGAAACTTTCCCGGATATCTAGATTGCGGATTCATGTTAGAAAAGTCGCGAACATGAACTTCCCATACTACGGCATTAGAATAAGTGTCAATGGTGGCTTGAAATGAATCATTAGTGAAGTTTTTTGGGTTGGTAGTTGCCAAATCAACCACCATTGCTCTATTTCCGTTAACTCCAACAGCCTTTGCATATGGGTCTACAGCTTCTGCCCTTCCAACGGCTGTAGTAACTTCATAGGTGTAGTATGTGCCATGTCCTTCAGCTGTTGTGGCTGTCCAGAGCCCTTTGTTTTCCTTTGTCATCTCAACAGACTTAAAGGCTTCACCACTATTTCCATTTTGAAAAAGTTTTAGAAGCACCTTTTTTGCTGTTGGAGCCCAAAGTTTGAATAATGTTTTATCCTTAACTATGTTTGATCCAAGGTCTTGGCCATCATAGGTATAGTTTTCTATGAACCATTGACTGTCAAAGACTCCCGTTGGGACTATTGTTTTTTCTCCATAACCTTCAATTTCAATTGTGTTGGTTTCTGTAATATCAAATTGTCCTTTGATTTTTACTGTTCCAGAAGCAACTACATTTCCTAAACAAGAGCATTCTTCAATTTCAAAAACTTTTCCGTTGTGGTCTTTTATTTTTATTTGAGATAAGTTTGTAAATTTTTTTGCTGGTTCAAGAATAAAACTTACTTTATCTTTATCTTCCATTCCTGCAAAAGTGAAGAAGGTTATTGGATTCAACGTTTTGCCGTTGTCATTACTTTGATACTGAACCGCATCCCCGGCTTTTAGATAAATTGTTGTATTATTGCTTGTTATTGTTGCAACTCTGTCATATGGGAAATCCTTTGTTGCAATTCCCCAACTTGTAGCACATGGGGTTGAGCAATTTGTTCTGACAATAAAGCCTACTTTGATGATTTTGTCTGGTATTTTTACGGTACAAACAAGACCATATTGATCTTTTTCTAGAGGGTAGCCTTTACCAGCTTCTCCGTCCCACCAAATCCAAATATCACATTTATTTTTATCAACTATTCCTGTTCCATTCCAATGAAAAGTCAGTTGGTTATATCTTTTCTCTTCCATATTTCAACTCAAACTCAATTATTTTCCACAATCTTTGGATAAATCGCAATAATTTTTACCTTTTTTTTGAATTAATTATTAGGAGGAATGCGAAATGAAAAAGAATATCAAAAAAAGTGGTTGGTTATTTCCTTTGTTATTGCTTCTTTTATTTGCAGTCTTCATATTGGGACTAGCAATTGCATGTGCTCAACCAGATGAAGAGATGGCTTTGATCAATGTTTTTTTAGATAAAGACAATAAAAGTCCAGTATTACTGTCTGTGAATTCTATAGCTAGTTCAATTGTACGTTTGGATTTTGATGAGCCGGTCAAGGTTTACGGAAAATCTTTTAGTCCATTTATTGCTAGAGCAGATGGTAAGAGCGTATATGTTACTTTAAATTCCTCTTTAAAAGGAGGAACAAAGTCTCAACTTTCTGGGAGGGTTCAAGATTATTATGGTAATACCACAGGGCTTGAAATAAGTGTATGGGGCTATAATCCAAATCTTCCTAAGATGGTGATAAATGAATTCACAACCAAAGGTAATGAAGATAATCCTGACCGCGTAGAGCTTCTTGCTATCTCTTCTGGCAATTTAGCAGGAATGGCCTTGTACAGTGGAATACCTGATGATTATGACTCTATGTATGTGTTTGGGGACATTGCTGTGAGTAAAGGGGATTTTGTTGTGGTTGCATTTATTGATGAAGATTATGAACAAGATGTCTCAAAAGCAGGCTTCTTCTCTGTTTCAGATAAACTTCTTCCAAATGACAACGGAGTGCTTGTCTTGGCCTCTTCTCCTTCTCCAGGAGCTGAGATTTTAGATGTTGCTATTTATTCTAAATATCGGGATGGAGAAGAATATTTTGGGACCAATGCAACCAAGGAGAGAGTAAAGTGGGCTAGGGCGAATGGCACTTGGATTGGCCCGGCTATTGACTCTACCAATAGTACGGCCAAGAGGTCTATGGCACGTATTTTGGGCTTGGATGACACTGACACATTGAGTGATTGGTATATTGCTACATATCCACGAAAAGAAGATGGTTTTGGCAAGATAAATGATGCTCAAGCCTATTGAATCTTTGAAGTTGCTTAACCTATAATGAGGCCAGCATGACAGTCTGTCTTAGGAAAAAGACTTCACATTTGTTTGCTGCAACATTTGTGTTTGGCTGTTTATGAAGTTAGGATGCGGAGATGGATGACCCCATTTCCAATTCCAAGGAGAGTTTATGAGCATCATCAAGCCACACAAGCTGGGTGTTATCACCGGCTTAGGGTCTGAGTACTTGGCTGGGAAGGTTGTAAAGCATCTTAGAAGGCTTTACGTGGAGCGATACAACAAGTTAGCAAAAAACTTGGAGAGTAGGTACGATATCCCAGAGGATAAAGTTCTTAGAGAGGTTAGTTTCATAGATGATCTTGGAAGTAAGAAGATTCCTTCTGGAAAGTGTCCTACAGTTTATCAGTGTCCAAATCTTGATATTGCTGTTAAGTATACAAGATTCCTAAACGGCGAAGTTAAATCAGAAATTCTTGATCCTGTTAGAGGGCTTAAAGTCTATATTGTTTATGATGTGACCAACAATAGTCCAATTAAGATGCCAGGTTATGATGCTCCTGTGAGCTTTACCTTAAATGACCACATCATGATGCTGTTTACTCTTATTAATGCTGTTAATCTTGCAGGTGCTGATGGAATTACTCTTGTTCTTCCCACTTACCCGTATGCAAGACAGCATAAAAAAAGTTCAAGAGAAGCTTTGACAGCTGCAGTCTTTGGTCGTATGTGTGAGAACCTTGGAGTAGAGAGAATTATTACTCTTGATCTTCACTGCAAAGAGATTGAAAATAGCTTTACATCTCTTCATATGGAAAACCTTCATGCTTCTTATCAGATTTTGGTAGAGCTTAAGAAAATTGTTGATATTTCAGACCCTGACATCACAGTGGTTTCTCCTGATACTGGGGCTGTTGCAAGAAACAAGTTTTATGCACAGGTTTTGCATAGACCTCTTGCTATGCTCTACAAGGAGAGAGATTATTCAATTGTCACAACAGGTGCAAAGAATACTAACATCAAGAGTATTAGCCTTCTTGGTGATGTAAAAGACAAAACCGTTCTTATTGCTGATGACATGCTTGCTTCTGGTGGAACAATGCTTATTGCAATGAAGCACTTACGCACAATGGGAGCAAAAAAGATTATTTGTATCACTAGTCTTCCTTTCTTTAATGGAAATGCAGTTGAGACTTTTGATAAGGCTCACGAAGAAGGTGTATTTGATTATGTGATTGGAACTAATGCTGTGTATCATGGAGAGGACCTTCTTTCCAAATCTTGGTTTATTCAAACCGATATCAGCGAACTTTTTGCCCGCGTTATAAGTAGACTTCATCACGGGAGGTCAATCAGTCCTCTCTTGGATAACAGAAAGGTTGTACAGAAGTTGGTTGATAATGTTCAGAATGTAGGAAATTAATTTATACGGGAGTTCAATATGGAAATATCTGCTAGAATTAGAGGCTTTCAAGCATCTCCAATTAGAAGATTGTCACCTTATGCTCGTTCTGCTAAAGCCAAAGGCATTAAGGTTTATCATTTGAATATTGGTCAACCAGATATTAAAACTCCCCAAGAAGCTATTGACGCAGTTCATACTTATCCGTATGGAATTATTTCATATGGAGAAAGCGATGGAGATCTTCCACTTCGCCAAGCTTTGGTAAAGTACTACAAAGGTATTGGTGTAGACATAGAGGCAAAAGACATCCTTATCACCACTGGCGGTTCAGAAGCTTTGCTTTTTTCTTTCATGACAGTTTGCGATCCGGACGATGAAATAATTGTTCCCGAGCCTTACTATACCAATGTGCATTCCTTTGCAGGTATGGCCAACGTCAAGATTGTGCCTGTCACTAGCGTCTTGGAAAATAGATTTGCACTTCCACCTCTTTCTACTATTGAATCCAAGATAACCAAGAAAACTATGGCCATTCTCCTGTGCAGTCCAAACAATCCAACTGGACATGTTTATGCCCCAGAAGAATACCAAACAATACTTGAACTCTGCGTCAAGCACGATCTTTTCTTGATTGTTGACGAGGTCTACCGTGAATTCTGCTACGACGGAGAGGTCTTCACAAGTATTCTCAAATATACCGATTACGCTGATCGTGTTATTTGCGTAGATAGTTTTTCAAAACGATTTTCTATGTGCGGAGCTCGTGTTGGTGCAATTATTAGCCGAAACAATAATGTAATAACTGAAACTTTGAAATTAAGCCAAGCAAGACTTTGTCCTCCTTCAGTTGAGCAGTATGCTGCTCTTGCAGCACTCAGTGCACCTGCTTCTTATTTGACTGCTGTTCATGAAGAGTATGAAAAACGTCGTGATTTTATTGTAGAGGCCCTACAGAAAATTCCTGGAATTAAGTGTGTAAAACCAAAAGGAGCTTTCTATCTTATTGCAGAGTTGCCGGTAGAAAATGCTGAAGATTTTGCAATTTTTATGCTTCGAGATTTTAATTACAAGGGCGAAACAGTTATGCTAGCTCCTGCTGAGGGTTTCTATGAAACTCCTGGACTTGGTAAAAATCAGGTTCGTATTGCTTATGTATTAAATACAGAAGATCTTGAGAAGGCTTGTATCTGTTTAAAAAAGGGACTAGAGGCTTATAGTAAGCAATAATTCCTAGAGCTTGCTTAAGTTTGGGGAATCTGTTTGAGATACTGAAGCCAGGAAGTCTACGGAAAAACTAACAGGTGTAATTTTTCCTGCAAAATCAAAACCCAGTACAATTTTCTTGTGGTGTTTATCTACTTTTATGACTTTTCCATCAAAGCCTGTAAGTGGACCTTCGCAAATATGAACCTTCTGACCTTCTTTGAAAACAACCTTTGAGCGTTTTATATTTCCTCTATGCATATGAATCCATTTTGCGAATTCCAAGTCCTTGCCTTGAAGTGCATGGGAACCATTGTCGTAACGCAGGAATCTACACACATTTGTTTGTCTTCGAATATCTATTAAAGGAAAGTCTATTTCTTTGTCTCCATCCCAAAAGATGAATAAGTATCCAGGAAACAAGGGTTTATTGACTGTAGTTTCTAATCCTTTTCTTTTTTCTCTGTTTTCTTTAGTTGGAAACCAAACCACTGTTTCTTCTTCCTGGTTTGCTAAAAGTCGTTCAATTGAGGTTTTTGTTTCAATTTCCTTCCCTGTTAATACCTGTGCACAAAAATACATGGTTCAATAATTATATAATTATTTGTCTTGTTGCGCTATATTAGGTGAATAAAGTTGAAAGATGTGCGATACTAAACTATAGAGATTATAGAGGTTTTTGCAAAATGAGCTGTTATCTTTCGTGGAATTTAAAAGACATGACAAACATTTCAGCTGAGAAGCTCCAGCGAAATATGGATCAACAGGCTACATATCTTGGCTTGTACCGCAATGAACTTGTCAAAGAAGCCTATAGATTTAACATTGCAAGCATTCTAAAGTATGCAAGTCTTCACAAGTTTTCATTTGGAAACGACAGTTTTTCTAAATTGGCAACCGATTGCCTTATTGTTTTTCTTCATTCTGTTGCTCTTCGTAAGCAAGCCTTCTTTACTCCTAGTGAAGCCGAGAATGCTGTACATTCCAAAGGCTGTAAGAATCTTCACCGTCTAATGTTGGAGAACGTAAAGGCTACAATGCGCTACATTGACTACAGCGTTCTTCTAAAGCGAGCTTTAGGTTCTATTGATATTGACGGGATGTATTCTCTTAGAGACGAGATATACAGCAAGATTTTCCCAGAGGAGACAATCCTTGATGTATGCTCTCAAGAAGATATAAACGATAGATTCTTTTCAATAGTTGACCGAGAAAATTCACTTAATAATGCGTTTACAGGCTACGATGTTCAAAATATTTGTTCTCTAGACGATTCCCTTTGTGAGTTACTTTGTGCTCGGTGTGGCTCCTTGGAGGATTTTAAAGATACAGAATATGGCATTTTGGAAGAAGCCATGGAAAATCTAAAAACTCCTTTTTTAAAGTACTCTGGAAGGTATTATAGTTTTGTTACTCGTTACAGCTTGAAGTACATTCACGAACGTCTTGCAAATTTATATCCAGAGCAAGCTCCGGATGATGTTGAGCCTAGTGTTGTAGAGGTTGAAGAGGAATTTGAGGATGATGACGAAGATGAAGATTATTCCTACCTCAATGATGTTAGTCCTGATGAATTTACAAAAGATCCTCCAATAGAAGAATCTGAAAAAGAGGAAGATTCTGATTCTTTTGAGTTGTATGATGATGAATTTTTTGAAGAAGCTCCTGAAGAAGAAAAAGAAGAAGTAGTAGAAGAAGAGGAAATTGAAGAAGAAGATGACCCTTATGAGGGTTCGTTGTTTGATGATGAAGATTCAGAAGAACCAGAGCCTGCAGCTGAAGCGAAGATTGAACCAGAGGTTGAACCGGAAACAGAAGTTGAGCCGGAGCCAGAGCCGGAACCAGAGGTTGAACCGGAGCCAGAGCCGGAACCTGAAGAGGTTTTTGTTGAAGAAGAGCCAATTGTTGAACCCGAACCCAAGACCCTCTTGGATTCTGTGTTAAAAGGCTTCACAAATGAGAATACTGTGACACAGTATGTTGCTCAACTTTCTGATGAACAACGTAACAGCTTGTCTAAGTTAATGGAATCGGCCTTAAGAGCCTGCATTAAAGATGGCAGGGATAAGATGTTTACAATCCCAAATACAACTATTTCTGTGATGGTGTATAAGGCTTCGCGTGACCCAATGTTGCAGTTGCAGAGGCGACAGAATGTAGGAGCTGTGATGTACTCGGAACATAAAGACAGCTGGAGTTCGTTGGAGCTTGCTATTAATGAGAATGGTGCGCTTGTAAAGTGTGAATGTAACGTAATTACCAAGAAAAGCTTCCTGGATTGGCAATGGAAAATGGTGGAAAACCTTGGTAAGCGAATTCTTGAGAGACGAAAATAGTGAAATACAAAGCAGTTTTTTTTGATTTTGATGGAACCTTAATGGACACCTCTGTGGGTATTTTTGCGGGTGGAAGATATGCTATGGAGAAATTGGGACAGCCAATAAGTCCAGATGCAGAGTGGAATAAGTTTATTGGGCCACCCATTGCGGATTGCTTTAGAATTGCTTTTGGGGTGAAAGATGAAACCATCATTCCTGCGTTAGTGAATGCGTACAGAGAGTTTTATGAGAAGACTGGAAGGTTTCAGGCGGTGTTTTATCCGGGTATAATTGATGTCTTAAAAGAACTGAAGGCTCGAGAGTACAAGCTAGCTGTTGCATCAATGAAAAATGAAGACCTTTTGGTTGAGATGTGTGAAAACTTTAAGATTAAAGACCTCTTTGATGAATTATTGGGCTTGGATTTGGAAGGTGAGGCCACAAAGGCGGGTCTTCTTAAAGAAGGATTTAAGCGTATGGGCATAAAACCAGAAGACTCCGTCATGGTTGGGGATACTCTTATTGATAAGCAAGGGGCGGATCTTGCTGGCTGTGATTGTATTTGTGTTGACTGGGGATTTGGATTTAAGAAAGGGGAAGAGGGAACTATTAGAGAACCCTCTCAGATCTTGGATTTAGTCTAAGGCTTCAAAAATTCCTTTTTCGCGGTTTTTACGTACATTATTGTAGTCAAAGATGCGACCACACATGCAAATATAAACACCGGGTTGTTTTAGCTGAACGGCTGTGATTGCACAGCCAAGATTGAAGACGGAATCTGAACTTTCAAGGGCGTATGGAACCATGGCTCCTGTAAGAACAATGGTCTTATCTATGTCTTTACCTAATTTTTCTGCTATAACATTAGCAGTTTGGACCATTGTATCGGTTCCATGAATAACAACAATTTTATTCTCTGGACTGGCTTTACAGGATGCTGCAACTTTAAGGCGGTGCTCCTCATTCATGTAAAGGCTGTCAATGGCAAGACAGTTTTCAACGTTTATTTTTATTGTGCAACGAGACTGTTCTAGAATCCTTGGAAGATGAGAGTCCTTGAAAGTAAGTTCGCCACGGATTTCATCATAGAGTTTGTCAAAGGTTCCACCTGTTGTGATTATTCTGATTGCATTGTTCATTTTGTTTTTGTTTCCTCTATCTTCTTTTCAAACTTCCAGCCTAGGGCGTTATAAAGTGCATCTTTATGTTTTTCAATATTGGAACATGTGAAGCGGACATCGTCTTTATCCATATATAAGATTAAGCCTTTTCTAACTGAAAGAACCTTACCAAAACCAAGAGAAGTTATATCCTTTGTTTCCATGTTCCAAACAATCTTGAAAGGAGAGGTCTTTTTTTCTTTCCCCTCAGTTCTTTGAATGAGAGAGATGATACCGTCAGAGATACAGAGACGACCACGTATGAGATCAGCATTTGGGTCTGTGGGAATTTTTCCTACGAAAATATCAAATTGAGGTTCTTTGCCTAAGATCTGTATTGCTTTCTTTTTGCTAACCCAGTACATGGTAAACCAGTAGATTATTACTAGAGCAATCATTGAGACAAACATTGGAATAAGTACTTCACGTGACATATATACATTTGGAATAAATACAACTGCTGCAAAATCTAGAATGATTAGTATCTTTATTAAAATATTCATACTTTGATAATAGCCATTTGGAAGGAGAAAAACCACAACAAATCACTTTTTTTGCTAAAAGTTCTAAAAAAGAATAAAAAAAGCTCAGTTTTTCTCAAATACGGTCTAAAAAACTAAATTAAAGTTACTACTTTTCTTGTCTTATTTAATGGAGGTACAAGATGAGTAGAAAAACAACAGTCTTGATTACAGCAATTTTGGTGGTAGCTTTAGCTTTATTGGCTTCGTGTTCCGAAAATCCTGGGACCACGACTATGAAGCTGATTCTCTCCACGTATTCGGAGTCCAAAACTTTGTTGCCAAGCGATAGCTCACTTTTGGACGTTAGCAAATATTCGGTTTCTGGAGTAGGTCCTAATGGAAAGACCTTTGCAGTAGATTCGGATAATAATTCATTGACAATTGAAGGCTTAACTATAGGTGAATGGACTGTTACTGCAAAGGGAAAGAACTCTTCTGGAACAGAACTAGTAACAGGTAGCATAACATTCAAACTTACAGATAAGCCAACACCACAAACAATTGTCTTAGATACTCTTGTTGGAACTGGAGTTTTTAGATTCTCTGTAGATTGGCACTACTGTGACGTTCCTAATCCTAGAGTAGATGCCTACTTGCTTGGTCCTGACATGAGTGGAAGCGAATATCCTTTGGATGTGACGCAAAATAATGATGCAATGACAGCAACTGTTTCTGAAAGTTTGTCAGCAGGTTCTTACAGATTGAAAATTATTTTGTATGATGGTGAAACGCAGGTAGCTGGTTTAGTTGAAGCGGTAAGAATTTCAAATAATACAACTACGGAGGGTAGCCATGTCTTTCACTTCAACGAGTTTGGTGCGAACACGCTGACATACATTACTGATGCAACTGGAACTCCAATTAAGGGTTCTCTAGCCTTAGAAGGCGCCCCAACAAACATGGTTGCTCAAGAATCTTATTCTTGTAAATTTTCATTCAGTGAACCAAGTAAAGTGAATGCAGAAGGACTTACCATAGAGTGGTACTATGATGGAAATTTCATGAGTAGTGCAGAGTTGGATACCAATGGGAGTTCAATGACATTTACACCAAACGCCGGAGTTCATCGTATTGATGCAGTGGTTTACAATAAGAAACTTGGTAGCACGGGTTCCGCATATTGCTCATTTACAGTAGAGCCAGATGGTCAACCGGGTGAGCTTTCATTGTTGGTTGAGGATGCTGGAAGTGCATTAGAGATTACTTCCAAAACCATGATTAGTGCTCTTCCAGGTGATAAATTCTTGGTTGTTACCCCAGATGCAGGTAAGCTCTATATTTGCTCTACACACTCAAATTCAATCAGTGTCCAGAAGACTTATACTAATAGTCAATTAAATTGGTTAGCCGATGTTGAAAAGATGTTCTCTGATCCAGTATCAAATTACGTAATTTTCACGGGTAAATTCATTGACAGTACAGAAAGTCTTATTTGTATGTTCTTTGATTCCTCTGCCAATACTGTTGCAGAAAAGTACCGCAGTAACAACATCATTCCTGTAACTGGTTATTACTTTAGTGACTTAACTTCAGCTACTTTTGTTGCTGATAATTATATCTATGTTTCAGATGCAGGTTCAAAAAATGATGTAGCCTTGAAAATTGAAAGTTCTAGCGTAAGTTGCAATGGAGCTGTCAATAAAATGGGAACTAGTTACTATCCTGTTTCTGATCTTGACGTGAGTGCAAGTGGTTCGAATTTGGTGACAGTTTCTACAGGCTCAACTAGTTTTGCTTCAACAGCCATTGGCTCTAGCGGAATGCCTGTCAAGTTCTATGCTTCTCAGCCTAACACAGCAGCAGGTAAACATATTAGATTTGTAAATAATCAGCTAGTTGTGGTTGCTAATAACAGTGGTTTTACAACGTATAAGGTAGTTTCTGCTGGTGCCTACACCAAGTACAAGTCTTTTAATCTGGCAATTTCAGATCTTGAGGCAGATGGGTCTAACTATTTCTATATTTTAGATTCTGCTAATAGAATTATTAGCTTTGAGGCTTCTGCTTATGAGGTTGCACAACTTGGAGCAGTGGAACTTCCTTCAAAGGTAATTTCCTTTGCCCTTTCCAATGAGTATTTCTTGGTTGTTATGGAAAACCTAAAACTTAACGTTTATGGAATAATCAGAAATGCAAACTAGGGAATAGGAACAATGTATGTGGTGAACGGTTGCCTATGAAGAGAGTATTGATATGTTTTTTATTAGTATTCACGCTTGTTGGGGCATTATATTGCTCCAATAAGCTAGGGTTTTCCTTGGATGTTGGAACTGCCCAAGATCCAATTTTTCACAAGGAAAGTTTTCAAATTACAGGGGACTTTAGGTTTTCCTTGCCAGATGGGTTTGAGCTGAGACTTCCTTTGGGTTTCACTATGAATAATAGTGCAAACATGTTGGAAGTTGGAGTTATGCTTGCTTACTATCCGTGGGGTGCCGGTCCTTTTATGGGCTTGTCTCTTTTTAGTGTTGGATTTTCTAATGGAAGTGAGATTTTAGAAAATCTGATAAATCTAAATGAAGTGCTGGTGGGTTGGACCTTTAATTTAGGATACGGTCTTATTTTGGAACCAAGTCTTTGTATTAGGGATCCGTCTGGGACTTTTTCTGAAGAGTATTCACGAATCAAAGGAACGTTTCCTTGTTACACGACTTTTAGGTTTAGGCTGTCCTTTGGATGGTTTTTTGCGGAGGTTTAAATGTATTACAACAATAAAAGTTTGAGTAAATTTGTCTTTAACCAATTGGTTTGTCTTATCTTGCTAGTTTGTATTGTGGCTTGCAATATGAATTTTGTTCCATCATTTAAGAGTTCTATAACTGATGAAGAAATGAAACCAGCCGTTGCTAGAGTTATTGATGCTCAGATGGATTGCATTAAGGATAGTCTTGACGAGGACTTGCGCAATTCTATTGATAATGGTGTTGCGAAAGGCTCCGGGCCAATGACTGGAGCTCAGATTGTGGACCTTACAATGATGGAGACAGGAGGAAAGGATTATCTTGATTTTTGTTATGCTGTAGATGTCTCGCAGGCAACACTTGATACTGAACCTGTGATGTCTACAGCCCAAAGTGTTTTGAGCTCAAGTGAATATGATAGATTGAATTCTCAAGTAGAACAGCTAGAAAAAAACATGACAGAAAAAGGTATGATACACGCCAAGGGGCTTCCGTTGGATCAACAAGAGGCTTTTTATAAAGATTTAAAGACCTTGGTTACAAGGGCTATTGTTCTTTTAGTTGCAGGTATTGTGTATGCATGTGTTCCCAAATTAGTTTTCTGGGGGAAAATTAGTGCTGCAGCTGCAATTGCTGTTGGGGCTGGGCTTGTGGCTCTTTCTGTTATGTCACTGTACGAGTACTACGAATATGGACTAGAAGAAGGTGTAACTTTTGAGCAGTGGTTCAAAGACCTAATAAAGATTCCACAGGCAGATTTTGCTTTAACTACTACTGTGACAGCTATGGCAGAAGCTTTGGGCATGGGACCTGTTGTTACAGGCATAATTATTTGTGTTTATGGTATTTATAATGTGACAGGTCTAGTGAGAAACATGATGAATACTTATAACTTTGACGCATAATTTATAATTGTTTTTCTTTCCGGGCTTGGCTACGTGCTAAGCCCGTTGGAATTGGCTATTGTAGAGAGTGTAGTAGAAGCCCCCTTTTGCAAGAAGTTCTTGATGGTTGCCTTGTTCAATGATTTTCCCGTCTTTCATTACAAGAATGAGGGAAGCATTGCGTATTGTTGAGAGTCTGTGTGCAACAACAAAGCTGGTGCGTCCTTTCATTAACGTGTCAAAAGCTTCTTGTACTTGAAGTTCAGTCAGGGTATCTATATTGGAAGTTGCTTCGTCCAAAATGAGCATTGGAGGAATCTTTAGCATAACACGTGCTATGCAAAGCAACTGCTTTTGGCCTTGACTGAGGCTTCCATCTGTGAGAATTGTATCAAGACCATTTGGAAGGCGTTGAATGAATTCCCAGCAATGGGATGCTTTTGCGGCATTGATAATTTCTTCTTCTGTTGCCTTAGGATTTCCAAAACAAATGTTATCTCTAACAGAGGCATGTTGGAGCCAGGTTTCTTGAAGAACCATGCCATAGTTGCGTCGCAGACTGTGACGTGAAACTTGATTTATTGGTTTTCCGTCTATACTTATTGTTCCTTTATTGACATCATAAAATCGCATAAGAAGATTGATTAAAGTGGTTTTCCCGCAACCGGTTGGTCCAACAATGGCAATTCTCATGCCTGGCTGAACTTTTAGATTAAAATCTTCAATAAGAGGACGGTCTTCTTCATAACAGAATGCAACATCTTTGATTTCTACATTTCCTTTGGCTTTTGGCAACTTTACTTTTGGATCAGGTGTTTCTTCTGGTTCGTCCAGTAAAGAGAAAACACGGGTTGCACAAGCTAGAGCGTTTTGGAGCTCTGTAACAACGGAGCTTATATCATTAAAGGGTTTCATGTATTGGTTTGCATAGGCTAGAAGAACAGAAAGTCCTCCAACGGTTAGGCTCCCACTAGGAATTAGCAAAACACCAAGAAGTGCAACTCCTGCATAAACTAAGCTGTTTACGAACCGAGTTGAAGGATTTGTCATGCTACTGTAGAAGATGGCGTGTTTACTGTAGTGTACTAAATTCTCATTAACGCTCTTAAATCTTGCAGAGGCCTTGTCTTCATATCCAAAGGCTTTTACAACTTTTTGATTCCCTATTAATTCATCAATAAGAGCAGTTTGCTGTCCTCTAAGTTCACTTTGTTTTTTAAACATTGAGAATGAACGTTGAGAAATAAAACGAGCAACCAAGAAACTTAATGGGGTAAGAATAACTACCAAAAGAGAAACTTTTACATTCTTTGAAAACATGAAAAACAATGTCGCAATAATTGTGATAACACCCGAAAAAATTTGGGTAAATCCTAAAAGTAGGCCATCAGAGATGACGTCAGCATCTGCAATGATTCGGCTTACAATGTCTCCGGTGCTGTGAGCATCAAGGTAGGAAAGTGGAAGCTTTTGAAGTTTTCTAATAGATTTGGAACGAATATCTTGGACAATTTTAAAAGTAATGTGATTGTTTAACAAATTCATCAACCAGGTACAAAGAGCTGCCAAGGCAATGACAATCATTATTTGATTAAGATAAACAAACAATGGACTGAACTGAACATTGCTTTGCCCAATGATTTGGTCTATTGCATCTCCAAAGAGAATTGGAGCGTATAACTGTAAAATTACACTTTTTGCAGCAAAAATTATGCTCAAAATTAAGGCTGGCCAGTACTTTGCAATATATGGAGAGAGCCTAAAAATAGCACTACGATTTTTCATTTCTGTACCCCCAAAGAGGATTGCCGCTCTTCTGGGAACTGTGAATAGTAGATTTCCTGATAGACTTTGCAGTCATTCATAAGGGAATCATGAGTTCCAATACCAGCAAGAGTGCCGTTGTCTAAAACCAAGATCAGATTAGCAGAACGAACACAAGCAATTCGTTGAGAGACTAAGAAAGTGGTAGTCCCTTCTAAGGTTGCAAGAGCTTTTCTTAATGCAGCATCGGTTGCAAAATCAAGAGCACTAGAGGAATCATCCAAAATTAAAATACCCGATTTTTTCACTAAGGCTCTTGCTATAGTAAGGCGTTGTTTTTGCCCTCCTGAAAGGTTTTTCCCTCCTTGTTCTAGTTCAAAATCAAGTTGTCCTTCCTTTTTCTCTACAATCTCCTTTGCTTGGGCAATGTTTAGTGCTTGCCAAAGATCTTCCTCTGTAGCTTTTTCATTTCCCCACTTAAGATTGTCTCTAATTGAACCACGAAATAAGACTGCTTTTTGTGGAACAACCGCAACTAAATCACAGATTTTATTCTTTTCTATGTCTTTTACATTATGACCATTTAAAAGAATGTTACCCGTTGTTGCATCATAAAATCTGGGAATAAGGTTTACCAACGTAGTTTTTCCGCTACCAGTTCCTCCAATAATGCCTACAGTTTGTCCTCTGTTTGCTGAGAAAGAGATGTGACTTAAACTTGGAGCCCCTGCGCCTGAGTAGGTAAAACTTACATCTTTGAATTCTACGGCTGGCATAGAGCCTTCATTCAAAGAGTCTTTTGAATCTAGTTGTTCTTGCACATATTCCATGCTTGGTTGGACTTCTAGAATTGAAAAAACACGTTTTGAGCATGCCAAGGATTTGTTTAGGGTAATAGTTAAAGAAGCTAGTTTAATGAGCTCAACAACAATCTGAAGCATATAGTTGTAAAGAGCAACAACATCTCCCTGCTGAAGATTTCCAAGGTTTACTCTAATTGCAGCCTGTTTGATTAGAATGATTGTTGCAATATTGATAAGAACGTATGTTAATGGGTTAAGCATTGCTGAAATACGACCAACAAACAAATTTAAGCGTGTTAGTGCATCATTACTTTTATCAAAATCTTCTATGCTTTGTTCCTCTCTGCAAAAGGCCCTTATTACTCTAACTCCTGTTAAGTTTTCACGGGTTTGTTCTGTAACTTTATCCAAACTTGTTTGTGCTTTGCCAAACAAGGGGATACTGACCTTCATGATGAAAAGAGTTACCACAAGAAGAATTGGAATTGTAATTGCAAAAATGATGGCGCATTTAACATCAATGGTAAAGGCCATCACCATAGCTCCAAAAACAATAAAAGGGCTTCTCAAAAGAAGCCTTAATCCCATGTTTATTCCTGTTTGTACTTGATTTATATCGGCAGTAAGACGAGTGATAAGTGTATCGCTACCCAAATTGTCTAAGTTGGAATAGGAAAACTTTTGGATGTGGTCAAATAGTTCTTGTCGTAAGTCCCCAGCTATGCTTGTACTTGCTTTTGCCGAGTAAAATTGAGCTACAGTACTACAGGCAAGACCAATTAAGGCCATAAGAATCAAGGTCCCAAAGCAGATAAAAATTTGGTTTTTATCTGAGATTGCGTTGGTATTTATCATCCGAGCTACAACAATTGGTACAAGTAAATCAAATAATGCTTCTAGGAGTTTAAAAAGTGGCGCAAGAATGCTTTCTTTCTTATATCTCTTTAAATAGACAAAAAGATTTTTCATATTAAACGAGATTATCTTCAATGAAAGCTTCTAGAACTGGCATACTAGCTGCACCAATTCTTTGTGCAACAACTTCACCATTTTTAAAAATAAGAAGGGTAGGAATGCTACTTACACCATAAGAGGTGGCAAGCTCTGCGTTCTCATCAACATTGGCCTTACATACTTTAATCTTTCCTTCATATTTTTCAGCAAGCTGTGAAATTAAAGGGGCAATCATTTTGCAAGGTCCACACCATGTTGCCCAAAAGTCTACCAAGACCGGCTTATCACAATTCAGCACTTCATTTTCAAAAGTATTTGCGTTGAGAATCACTTCACTCATATTTTTCTCCTTGGTGGACACCTATGTCCACGTCTAAATAATACATATGAAGTAAAAAAAAGAAAAGCGAGTTCTTTGATGTAAGTGGCATAGAGGAAAAAAGGGGAAAAGTGCAAATATTGAAACCTATATAAATCTATAAAAAGGCAAATAGTTTTTTGTATGTTTTTATTGGATTCTACTAGCAAAGTTATATAGAAAATATATGACTGAAAAAACTCGTAACTTTTTGCAATATAAGGAATTGACAAATTTAAATACGCCCCTTATAATCCAATTACAAAGTCTAAAAGAAGACTGCGTGCGAACATTTTTTATGGAGGAAAAAAGGATGTCAGGCGAAGATAAGGCACAGGCTTTTTTTGATAATAATCCAGTGTCTTTAGAAGCATTTGAGAACTTGAAGACATATATAGGAGAGTTTTGTCCAGAAGCAAAAATAGCTGTGCAAGATTCGGTTATAGCCTTCAGAACATCAGTGGGCTTTGCTTATGTTGCACTTCCTTCTGAAACCTCAAAGCCTGCACTCTTTACTTTGACCTTCACTAATAAAAAAAGAATTTCTAATGGTAGAATTGAACGAACCCTTCAACCACTTCCAAATGGTTCTTATGTCTATCATGTCTCAATCCAGTCTAGTAACGATATTGATTCGGAACTAAAGAGCTGGATTCGTCAATCGTATGAATACTCAAAGCTCAATTATTTGAGAAGAGTATAGAACTCCAATAAAACCTTTTTTTCTTTTCCGGGGAGTGTCCCACCCATCGTTGATGAGGGGCACTCCCAATCTTTTTAGCCTAACAATCTAATTGCTAACTGGTTGTAAAATGGTATAGAATAGAAAGGCATTGGTTTGGACAACTAGTATGATTTTTGATTTGCAAAAAGCAAGCATCTGGAAAAGGGCATCGGCTTTCTTGTTTGATTTTATTCTCTTTGGAATACTGGCAATTGGTTTTGCTTTTTTGCTTTCAACTATAACTCACTATGACTCATACAGCGCTACCTATACCAACAAGCTAACTTTTTATGAACAGAGTTACGGGACGTCATTCGAGTATACGAAAGCAGAATTCAACGAACTAAGCAAAACGGAGCAAGACTCGTACATGTCTGCACGGGATGCTTTGTTTTATGACATGGAAGCCATGTATGCCTACAACATGATGGTTGATTTAATGCAACTCATTACATCTCTTTCCATCTTCCTAGCTTATTTTGTCCTTGATTTCATCATCCCGATAATTTTCAAAAACGGACAGACCTTGGGAAAGAAGATTTTTGGAATTGCAGTAATGAGAACTAACGGAGTAAAAATAAACAATATTAGCCTGTTTATCAGAACCTTTCTTGGAAAGTTTGCCATTGAAACAATGGTTCCTGTCTTAATTATCATAATGATTTTATTTAATTCTATAGGGCTAATGGGTACAATTATCATTGGTCTTATTTTACTTTTGCAATTGATTCTCTTTTTTGCAACCAAAAAGAATTCTTTGATTCATGACCTATTATCTGATACTGTAGTAGTGGATTTCGCAAGCCAAATGATTTACAACAGCGAAGAAGAACTTATTGATGCAAAGAAAAAGGCTGCAGCAGAGAAAGCTAGTAAATTGAGTTACTTTTAAATAAAAAGGAAATAGATATGATTGTTGAACTTAAGAATTTAACTAAGATTTTCCCAAGTAGGAACAAGAACAGTGGAGAAGAGGTTGTTGCTGTTAATGACTTTACATTCACAATTCCAGATGGAAAGCTTGTTGGACTCCTTGGTCCATCTGGCTGCGGAAAGAGCACTACGCTGTACATGATTTGTGGCTTACAAAAGCCATCAAGTGGGCAGATTTTCTTTGGAAAGGATGATGTAACACAACTTCCACCAGAAAACAGAGGCGTTGGTCTTGTTTTCCAGAACTATGCTCTGTATCCACACATGACTGTTAAACAAAATATCCTTTTCCCTCTTCAGAATCTTAAAGGTGCAGATAAGCTTCCCAAGGAAGAGATGCTCAAACGTGCAGAAGAAGTTGCCAAAATTGTTCAAATTGACGAGCTCATGGAAAGAAAACCAAGTGAGCTTTCTGGTGGTCAGCAGCAACGTGTAGCTATTGCTAGAGCCTTGGTTAAAATGCCAAAAGTTCTTCTCTTAGATGAACCTCTTTCAAACTTGGATGCAAGGCTTAGACTTCAAACAAGAGAAGAGATTAGAAGAATTCAAAGAGCAACAAACATTACAACTGTTTTTGTTACACATGACCAAGAAGAAGCCATGAGTATATCTGACATGATTGTTGTTATGAAACTTGGAATCATTCAGCAGATTGGTAAGCCTCAAGATGTTTACAATAGTCCAGCTAACCTGTTTGTTGCTAAATTCCTTGGTACTCCGCCAATCAACGTTTTTGATGGAAAGGTTAAAGATGGAAAGGTTTACCTTGGAAATGAAGCCATTGGAAATGCAAACAATGTCCCAGATCAAGAGGTTTACGTTGGAATTAGGCCAGAAGGTTTTGTTTTAAGCCATGATGGTGCATTTACCTGTAAACTTAATTCTATTGAGGTTATGGGCCGAGATGTGAGTGTTGTTGGTTCAAATGAAGCGTCTATGACCTCTTCATTGAGAGCCATCATTGATGCCGATAATCACATAGCTCCAGACAGCCAAGTTGTTAAGTTCAATATTAAGCCAAATAAGATGTTCCTGTTTAATAAAGAGACAGAAGAACGTATTTATGTAGGGGAAAAGTGATATGGCCAGTAGCATGGTAGAAAGCAGACATCCGTGGAAAGCATGGATTTATTTAGCTCCAGCTCTTGTATTACTACTTGTTTTTACAGTTTGGCCAATTATTAATACAGTAAGAATGGCTTTTCTCGAAAATTACAGTGGTCTTAAGGCTGTTGGTGGAGCCACCTTTAAGTTTGGTTTTGGTAATTTTACAAAGGTTGTTCAGTATAAGAAGTTTGTTCAGTGCATGAAGAATACAATTTTGCTTTGTATCTTTACTGTTCCAATTTCAACAATCTTAGCTCTTCTTATTGCAGTTTGTTTGAATTCTATAAAAACACTGCAAAAGTTCCTTCAAACAATCTTTTTCCTTCCCTATGTTACAAACTCAATTGCTATAGGAATGGTTTTTGCTGCAATGTTCAACATTGTTGGAAGCTTCTATGGAACAGAAAACGAGATTATTGTAACGGCCGGTATTGTAAACAACGTTATAGAGTTCTTTGGGGGAAAGCCAATTAACTGGATTAACTATGGTTCTTCTTATGTTGCAAATATGACTGTTATGATTATCTACATTGTGTGGAATGCCCTTCCTTTTAAGATTCTTATCCTCTTGGGGGGTCTTCAGAGTATTAACAAGCAGTATTATGACGCAGCTAAGGTTGATGGAACTTCAAGACGCAGAATCTTTACAAGGATTACTGTTCCTCTTCTTTCTCCAATGATTGCCTACGTTGTTATTACAGGTTTTATTGGTGGTTTTAAGGAATACACCAGTATTGTTGGTATCTTTGGTGAAACAATGGGTCCTGCAGATGATGCAAAACGCCTCAATACAATGGTTGGATTTATTTACGATGCGCTTTCAAATAACAATCAGGGAAGAGCTAGTGCGGCTGCTCTGATTTTGTTTGGTCTCATTCTGGTTGTTACTCTTCTGAATTTGTATGTCAGTAAGAAGAAAGTTCATTATTAAGGAGGCCTGGAAGTGATTGCTACAATGCATGAAAAAGATATGAAGCGTGAGACTTCTAGACAGAAAGTTCTAGGCGTTCTTGTTCAAATTCTGATTTATTCGTTCCTAATTGTTATGGCCCTTATTGTGCTTTTCCCATTTTATTGGATGATTAACTCATCTCTTAAATCCTTGGATGAGTACAGAATGAGCGTTCCAACATTTTGGCCACATGCTATGTTGTTTAGCAACTATGCAACAGCTTTCAGCACAGCTAGTTTGGGAAGACTCTTTCTCAACACAATGTATGTTGGTATTGTTTCAACGTTGTTATCGTTGGTGATTACAATATTATCGGCATTTGCATTTGCTAGATTGGAGTTCAAGGGCAAAGACCTGTTGTTTGCGGGGCTGCTGGCTACTATGATGATTCCTGGTGAGCTGTTTACAATCACAAACTACAGTACCGTTACCAATCTTGGATGGATAAATACGTATACTGTTTTGATTGTCCCGTTCTTGGTGAGTGTTTTTTATATTTATTTGCTCAGGCAGAATTTCTTGCAAATTCCAAATGAGTTATACTTGGCGGCTAAGGTGGATGGCACGAGTGATTTTAAGTATTTGTGCAAGGTTATGATTCCTCTTTCGTTGCCAACTCTTATTTCAATTACAATCCTGAAGATGATGGGTGCGTGGAACTCATATATCTGGCCTAGATTGGTTGCTAATGACAAGAATCACAGACTTATTACAAACGGATTGAGAAATGCATTTACGGAATCGACTGGAGATGTAAACTATCCAGTTCAGATGGCGGCGGTTGCAATGGTATCGGCTCCTCTTTTCCTTGTGTTTGTATTCCTCCGGAAGTATATAATGAAGGGTGTGAGTAGAAGTGGAATTAAGGGCTAATGCCCATAATGATTTAGAGAGGATTTTGCAAATTTTGCAAAAACTTCTAGAAAGTAAAAAACTATTAAGGAGAAAAACATGAAGAAAACTTTTCTGGTTGTTGTGCTCTTGGTGGGTGCATTGATGTTCGCCTTCTGTAACGGTGGTTCAGAAGAAACAATCTCCACAGCTGCTGCTTATGAAGTTCCAGCTGGTGGTTATGATGGAAGCGAAGTAACACTCAGGTTCTATCACACAATGGGTACAAACCTTTCTACCGTTCTTGATGAGTATATTGCTGAATTTAACAAGCTTTATCCAAACATTCACATTGAATGGACTCAGGTTGGTTCCTATGATGATGTTAGAGACCAGATAAGCACAGAGATTACAGTATCAAACCAGCCAAATATTGCATACTGTTATCCAGACCACGTTGCTCGCTATAATCTTGCTGGTTGTGTTGCTACTCTTGATAACTTCATTAACAGCGACATTGTTGTCACAAGAGCCGACGGAACTACAGAGATTCTTGGTCTTACTCAGGAACAGAAGGATGACTTCATTGAAGGTTATTACAATGAAGGAAGACAGTTTGGAGATGGACTCATGTATACAATGCCTCTTTCAAAGTCAACAGAAGTTCTTTACTACAACAAGACTTTCTTTGATGAAAATGGCATAGCAGTTCCTACAACTTGGGACGAGCTTGAAGCTGTTTGTGCAAAGATTAAGGAAATTGATCCAAATTCTATTCCACTTGGATATGACTCAGAAGGTAACTGGTTCATTACAATGTGTGAGCAGCTCAATAGCCCATACACAAGTGCAACAGGCGACCACTATTTGTTTGATAATGAGACAAATAGAGATTTTGTAAAGAAGTTCAGATCTTGGTATGACAAGGGATATCTAACAACACAGACTCTCTATGGTGCATACACATCAGGTCTTTTCACTTCAACAACATCTCCAAAGAGCTACATGTCAATTGGTTCTTCTGCTGGTGCAACATATCAGAGACCTTCAAAGATTGATGGCGAATATCCATTTGAAGTTGGTATTGCATCAATTCCACAGGTTTCTCAGACAAACAGAAAAGTTATCTCTCAGGGACCAAGCCTTGTTATCTTCTCAAAGGCTAATGCTCAAGAAGTTGTAGCATCTTGGCTCTTTGTCAAATATGTCACAACAAATGTTGAATTCCAAGCAGCATTTGCAATGGCATCTGGATATGTTCCAGTTCTTAAGTCTGTTGCAGAGAATCCAGTTTATGCTGATTTCATTGAATCTGCAGACGGTTATGATTTTGTTGCTGCTCTCAGTGCTAAGGTTTGTCTTGAACAGGAAGATGCTTACTACACATCTCCAGCTTTCAATGGCTCATCCACAGCTCGTGATCAGGTTGCATCTCTTCTTGCTAAGTGTCTCTCAACAAAGACTGACAATGTTGATGCAATGATTCGTCAGGCATTCCAGGATGCAATTGATGAATGTGAGTACAACAACTAATAAGTAGGTGATGGGGTCTATGAATGCTTTGAAGAGATTTCTCCTTCTTCTTGTGGTGGTTTTTTTCTCTCTTGCAGTCTTTGCGGACAATCCTGAAGGCTATGTGGATTATGCCAGTCAGCTTTCTTTTGTTCGCTCCTCTTCCACACTCAAGCAAGAGGTTACGGTCAAGACGTTTGTTGATGGTGACACCACGCATTTCAATGTTCCTACATCTATTTCTGAAAACGGGGTACTGAAAGCCCGATATCTTGCAATCAACACCCCTGAATCTACGGGAAAGATAGAGGAATACGGAAAGAAGGCTTCAGCTTTCACGAAAGAGAAACTCTCAAACGCCGTTTCAATAATAATTGAGTCCGATAATGACAAGTGGAATCTTGATTCTACTGGTAGCAGATATCTTGTATGGGTATGGTACAAACCTTCTGAGGATGAACCTTACAGAAATTTAAATCTTGAGATTCTTCAAAATGGTTTGGCTATTGCTTCCTCCACTGCAAATAACAGATATGGTTCTATTTGCATGGAGGCACTTAACCAAGCAAAGGCTCTCAAGCTTAATGTTTATTCTGGAGAGAAAGATCCAGATTTCTATTATGGTGAGGCTGTTGAGCTTACACTCAATGAGCTTAGACTAAACATAGAAGAATACAATGGTATCAAAGTTGCCTTTGAAGGTGTTATTACAAAGGATGATGGCTCAAGCATTTATGTTGAAGAATACGATCCTGAGACAGACATGTACAATGGAATTTCTGTTTACTATGGTTATAACCTTCCAGGTTTTGGATTAAGGGCAATTGCTGTAGGAAACAGATCCAGAATTGTTGGAACTGTGCAGTATTATGAGGCAGGTCAAACCTATCAGGTATCGGGCTTGTCGTATAAGCTCATGGAACCAGATAACCCCAACAATGTGAAGAAAATAAGCTCGGGACATAAACCAGCTGACGTGCTTACTACTGCAGATACCTTCCTGAATGGAAAAGTCTCGGTTGTCACGGATGAGTATTCAAAAGTGTATGATTACGCATTCCTTGCTATGAGCACGACCATTCAGATGGAAAATCTTCAGGTTGTTGAGGTGGCGACAACTACGGACAAGACCAGCTCTTCTTATGGTGCAATGACTTTGTATTGTAAGCCTGCTGACCAGTTGGATAGTGATCTTGTTGTTCAGGTTCGTACAACCGTTTTTACGGACGGAAAAGGAAATCTGCTCCCAGCCGATACTTATTTAGGCAAAATAATTGATGTTAAGGGTATAGTGGACGCCTTTGATGGTGTTTACCAAATAAAGGTCCTTTCAAAAAAGGACATCACTATTAAAGAATAAAGACAATAATTAAAAGGAGAAAACGATGAAAAAGACCTTATTAGTCCTTCTTGTTTGTTTGGTTGCATCAATGGCATTTGCACAGAGTGCTGTTGAAGTTAACGTGAAGGATATTGATAAGATGTCCATTCAGGACATTAAAGTTTTTCTTGATCAGGCAGTAGCACAGGCTGCAGCGGAACAGGAAGCCAAGGCTCTTGAATCTGCAAGAGCTTATCTCAAAGAGCTATTTGACACAAGTACAAAGAGCAATCCAGAAACTCGAACACCATCTGATTATACAGTAACTGATATTGTAACAATTAAGGGTGTTGAATACCCCGTTTCTTGGTCTGCAGATACTGAATATGTTCAAATTGTCCCAGGTGAAAATCATATTGTTACAATCAAGGTTGCAACAGATGCTCCTACAGAGACCCATTATATTCTCAAGGCTACTGTTACCAATCCTAATACTGGCGATTCTCTTGATCTTGAGATTAAGCACATTCTCCCAGAAGGTCAGGCAGATCCTTCAATGGAAGAGATTGTTCTTAATGCATACAAGCTTGCTTCTGGCGAGTCTATGAGCAAGGCTGTTACCCTTACAGGTGTTATCACAGCTATTCCTACAGAATATAGCGACAAGTATGGCAATATCACTGTTAATATTAAAGTTGGTGCTATGGATGACAATATTATTCAGTGCTATAGACTTTCTGGTGATGGCTGCTCAACTCTTGCTATTGGAGATGAAATTACAGTTACTGGTACAATTAAGAACTATAAGGGTACCATTGAATTTGATAAGCCAACCTTAGTTGGTATGGGCTATATTCCAGATCAGACTGCTGTTGTTGACGCTGCATACGCTCTTGCTACTGGAGAGTCAATGAAAGAAACCCAGGTTCTTGTTGGTGTTATCACAGCTATTCCTACTGCCTACAGTGAACAGTATGGCAACATTACAGTTGATATGATTCCTGTTGGAGACACAAGAACAGTTCAGTGCTACAGACTCACTGGTGAAGGTGTAGCATCTCTTGCAATTGGCGATACAATTGTTGTTCAAGGTACAATTAAAAACTACAAGGGAACAGTTGAATTTGACAAGAATTGCGTACTTCTTAAAGATGCAAAGGCTTTCAATTACCTCAAGACTCTCAAGGCTGCTTATGCTCTTGAAACAGGTGATGCTCTTGAAGGAACAAGAGTTCTCAGTGGCGTTATCACTGCCATTCCTACCGCTTACAGCGAGCAGTATGGCAACATCACAGTTAACATTGTTGTAAACGGCCTTGAAGACATGATTGTTCAGTGTTATAGACTTACTGGTGAAGGTGCTGCTACTCTTGCTGTTGGTGACACAATTACTGTTGCTGGAACTATTAAGAACTACAAGGGAACTGTTGAGTTTGATAAGAACTGTACAATTCTTTAAGTTTAGATCTTAACATTAAGGGACCATTGGTTGGCTTTTGCTAATTGGTGGCCCCTTTTTTATAAAATTATTTCTAGTTTTAGATTTCTAGGGTATAATGGGGTTGTTGGTTTTATTATGGAAGAGAAAGAAAAAGAGGACGAGGGCTTTCAACCTATAAACATAAAAGCGTTGGCAACGAGGGTTAATCCCACGCTAGGTAAGCTTATACCAAAATTTCTCTATAAGAAATTTGAAAGGCTTCTTCATATAAAGGAGATTAATGCCTTTTTAGCTGCGCATTCTAATGAAGAGCCACAGAAGTTCTTGGACTCGGTTGTAAGCTTTTTAGATATTAAACTTGAATTTGAATGTAAAGAAAAGCTTGAATCCATTGAGGCTTTAAAAGATCAAAGCGTTATGTTTGTTTCTAATCACCCATATGGTGGCCCAGAAGCAATGGTTCTCTTTGATTGGGTTCATAAGAATTTCCCAGATTGCAGATTGGTTGCACAAGCGTTCTTAAAGTTTATTAAGCCTCTTGGTAAGGCATGTGTGTACAACAAGAAAGAGGTTAGAAGTCTCATGAATGCTGTTTCAGAGAAATCTTCTCTTTTAATTTATCCTGCTGGTTACTGCTCAAGAGAACTTAGTTTTGGAGAGGTCTTTGACTATGATTGGAAGGCTTCTTTTATAAAGATTGCAAGAAAGAACAACATGCCCATAGCTGTCTTTTATACAGATGGGCAGCTCAGTTCTCGAATGCATAGATGGACTAGATTTCGTAGATTCTTCAATATAAAAACTTCAATTGAAACAATGTTTCTAGTTGACGAAATGTTTAAACTCAGAGGTCAAACAATGAAGATTGTTGTTGGAGATGTAATAGATCCTAACAAACTGGATGAGAGTATTTCAAAAGAGGAATGGGCTTCTCGTATTCGTCAATATTGTTATGAATTACGAAAAAATCCTACGCTGAATTTTGATTATAACAAAGAGGCAACTTTGCCTTTAAAATAAAGAGGTTTTTGCAAAAAGAGGTTTTATTATGAAAAAGGCTATTGTTATTGTGGTTGTGGCACTTTTAGCCATATCGTCTATTTTCGCAGGGGGGGGGTCTCTATTTTCGTTTGAGGTGATGCCTGAAGAACCCTTATATAAGGAATCTATATCTGATCCTTATGCCTTTCTTTCTTCTGTTCATCTTATGCTTATTCCAAAAGCAGAAGATAATGAATTTAAAATTAATGCCCTTGTGCAAGACACTGATACATCAGAGATTTTCTATGACGATTTCTATTATAGAGATCCAAGAACGGCAAGCCAAAACCTGTATATAAATATGAAGCTTTCAGGTTCTGCGTCTCTCTTCAGAATTCGTTTTAATGGTGTTAACAGGGTTCCTTCCATTGATCTTGATCTAAATTTAGCTGGATATCTCAATACTGTTTTTTGGCTTTATGGTGCAAACGATACTCTGGCTTTTGACGGTTCTTTCCTGGTTGCTGGCAGCGTTAGAATTGCTGATATTTTTACTATTAGGGCAGGAATACATCATTTCTCTGGACATTATGGAGATGAGACACTCTTGGATTTCTATTCTTACAATAAGATAGATTTTAATAAAAGTGGTTTGATAGGAAATTACACCGGGTCAAAAGCAGTAGCCGACCATTCCTATAGATTTTTATCTGCAACTGAATATGTAAGGGATAATTCTTGGCTTATTGGTATTCAGGGGGATTTACCCTACGGTTTTAGAATCTATGGAGAATGTGAGATTCCACAAAAAAATGCTTGGATAAGACCTTTTATACATGTTCCAGCTGATTATATAAACCCTGCAACAGGAAAGGCTGAGGACGAGTCTTCTATTCATAGAAGTGGTCCTCGTGAGGGTGCTACCGGAGAAGTTTTGGATAAAGAAGAGTCACAGAAAAGAGGTTCAAATTACATGGCTCTTAGAATTCATGGAGGAATTGAATATAAACTGAAGTTCTCATGGGCAAATGTAATTGTATCAGCTGACATCCAAGCTCATCAGGATGGACAAAATCGCAATTCCTCTGGTAGGCATGATATCTTAGCGTATAACTCAGACAACAAGTGGGAATTTGAGTATACAGTAGGAGCAGCTCTTGAATTAAAACAAAAGATTGGAGGTAGTGTTGTAAGAATTGAGGCTCTTTATCATGTTGGTAGAATGCCGTCAACGCAGTGGTTTTATAAGACAGGATCTTTCATCTACTTTGGTTTTGGTTTGAATTAATTGCAAAAGGAATACTTAGAGATGAAACAACTTTGTAAATTCTTTTTTGTTTTTGTCCTTTCGCTCTTTAGTTTCTCAATTATTTATGCTTCAGATTTCACTTTTAAAGTTGTAGATACAAACCCTTTGTATGAATCTTATAAAGCCGATCAATGGAATTTTGATACTAGGGCACAATACATCAATTTACTTGAGCAAGACTACATATACAAAGTTCTTGTGTGTACACGTTATGAGGAAGGCCGAGAAGCTTACTATCATAATTATGATAAGATTGGAAGTGATCCAAGTATGGGATTAGAAGACTTTGTTATGGAAGAAGCCAAGTTTAGAGAACAGTCTGAAGCTGTAAAAAAACTTTATAGAGTAAAAACTGGTTTTAGTTTTAGCGTTCTACGGTTGTCATATAAAGATATTTTTGCAGTAGAAGCTTGTGTTCAAGGAGCATTGAATCTGGTATTTGATGCTGAAGCCGGTACGGATTGTCTTGGGTTTGATGGTATATATTTCTACGGAATGAATGCAAGTCTTTTTAATGGACTTTTCTCGATGAGAATTGGTAGACACCACTACTCAGGTCATTATGGGGATGAAATTGAAGAGAGTTTCCTGCTTAAGAAGGACGAGCTTGGTCGTGTTTATGCAGATAGATTTCTGTTAGATAGATCTAAAGGGGGCTATATCTCTCGATTTGTCCAATATGTACGTCAAGACAGTCTTGTAATTGGTCTTTCATCTTGTCCAACTTCATGGTTACGTGTTTATGCAGAGGCAGATATCCTTACTCCTAAAATGCACAGAGTAAGACCTTGGCTACTTGTTCCAGAGGAAATAATGGAAGATGATGGTGACAAAACTTTGGAGCAAGGAATTGGCTATAGCGAGGGCGTATATGATTCAAGAGAAGAGTCTCGCAAACATCCTTATTCAAATAAGTACAAAGCAATGAGTTTTAATCTTGGTGTTGAATTCACAATTCCTGTAAAAAATATAGGTTCCGCTATATTTGCCTTTGACGTAAAGCTAAATCAAGAAGGGCAAACTGCATATCAAATTGGAGCTTACAGTGAAGATAATCCATGGGATATAGATTACAACGTTCTTGTTGGATTTAACATTGCACAAAGTAATTTGACAGCGGAAGTTATTTATCACAATGGAAGACTTCCTTTGATGAATTTCTTCTGGAAACATTGTTCCTATTGGTCGCTAGGCTTCTCTGTAACGTACTAAGTTGTTCTTCTAACTTCTTATCTAGTCTCTTTATCAGAATTCTCAAAGAATTTATTTCCAATGTCTTCTCTGTACCATGAACCGTCAAAAGTTATGGCATCAATTGCATTATAGGCTATTGAATTTGCCTCAATAATGTTTTTGCCAACTCCAACAATGGTTGCAGCACGGCCACCTGTGGTATAGATTTCACCATCTTCTTTTTTCTCAACCGCGCCAAAGAAAACATAGGTTCCATCATTGTAACTGTTGCTCAAGAACTTTGGTGAAATGTGGGAAAGCTTCATTCCTGTTTTTGTATCATTTGGATAGCCTTCTGACCCAATTACTACACAAACAGAGCTTTGATTGCTTGTTACTGGTTTAACTTGTTTAAGGGTGTTGTTCTGCATTGCTATCATGAGCTCAACAAGATCATTCTTAATAAGAGGAACCATTGCTTGTGTTGCAGGGTCGTTTAGACGTACGTGGTAGTCAACCAAATAAGGACCATCTGAAGATAAAACAATGGAGAATGTTAGAACTCCCTTATAGTAAAGATTTTCTTCTTTTAGGCCTTTGAATGTTGGGTGGATAATATTGTTTTGAATTGCTTCTTTAATATCTGCTGGCAATGGAATAGGGCAAATAGCTCCCATTCCACCTGTTGGAGTTCCAAGTCCTTTGTCTGTATGTTCTCTTTTTGTATACTCTGAACAAAGAGGGAGCACGTAGTAACCAGCATTATCAACTAGGATTGAACCAGTTATGTTAATACCTTCAACTCTGTCCTCAATAATAACGGGTCCTTTTTGGAGCAGTTTTTGCGCAAATGGAAGAAGGACCTTTTTGTCGTTGGAGTATGCCATTGTTCTTGAAGGGGACATCTCATTTGTTTTAATTGTAAAAGCTTTTCCTTTATTTTGGTCTAAATATTTTTCAATGTCTTTTGTTGTTGTGAAAACTTTGTAATTAGGAACAGGAATATTGTGTCTTGCAGCAAATTCTCTGGCAAACTTTCTATCTCCTTCTAGTTTAAGTGCATAGCTTGGTGCCCCAAAGGTTGAGATTCCGTTCTTATTTAAGTGATCAATTACGCCAGTTTGAAGTGGCATTTCTGTACCAATAAAAACAAAATCAATGTCATATTCTTTGCAGGCGGCAAGAACTTGTTTCTTGTCTGCAGGATTTACATCTGGGAGATTAACTGCAAAGCTTGCAGTTCCTGGATTGCTTGGTGCAACATAAAGACCTTCAATGAGTTTACTTTTTGAAAATAACCAAGCAATAGCATGATCTTTTGCGCCGGAACCCAAAACAAGTACTTTCATCCTAACTATATCTCCAATAAAGACAATAAAGTTTTTTTCAAAACTGTTAAAATGTTATAATTATTGGGAAATAAGGTCAATTGTACAATAAGGCTAGAGCTTTCTTGTAATCTTCAACCGTAAGGGCCGTGGTTGCTATCTGGCGCACTTTTGCACTATTGGGTATTCCTTTTAAATAAGCACAGACGTGCTTTCTCATTTCTCTACATGCAGCGTTTTCTCCAAGAAAGTCTACAAGTCCGGCAAGATGAACCTCAATTGCTTTTCTCTTTTCTTGAACCGATATCTCCAAAGGTTCTTCTCCTTTTGAAAGAGATTGAATTTGTTCAAATATAAATGGATTTCCTATTGCTCCACGGGCAAACAGTATGGCGTCTATACCAGTTTCTTCTAGCATTCTTAGTCCATCTTGTGCTGTGAAAAGATCTCCTGACCCAATAATCAATTTTTCTGGAAAGTGAGCTTTAAGGTCTTTTAATAAGGCCCAATTTGCTGTTGGCATATACAGTTGGCTTCTAGTTCTTGCATGCATACACAGAGCACTTGCTCCAGCAGAAAAGGCAGCCTCTGCCGTTTCAAGATAGTTAATACTTTCTGTGTCCCAGCCAGTTCGAATTTTTATTGTAACAGGGATAGAGACGTTTGAAGTTATAGTTTGTACTATCTCATAAATTGTCTTGGGATTCTTGAGTAAACTACTGCCAGCACCAGTTTTGATGACCTTAGGAACGGGACAACCAGCATTAATGTCAATCATGGCTGGGTTATAGGCCATTGTTCTTTCAAGTGAACGTTTTGCTGTGTCCGCATCTGGCATGAAAAGTTGTACAGCTAGATTTACTTCATTTTCACCTCTTTCCATGAGCATAATTGTCTTCTCGCTACCACGAGCTATGCCTTCACTGCTAACCATTTCTGTGTAGGCAAGAGCAGCGCCATGGCTTAGGCATATACTACGAAAAACTTTGTCTGTATAGCCTGCAAGTGGGGCAAGAAAAACATTGCTTTTAAGAGAAAGATTTCCTATTGAGATAGGATGAATAAGGTCCGTCACAAAATCCTCATTATACTTCTGTTAGGTGGAAGGCATTTAAACTGTTATTGAAAAGAATCTCCGCCATTTCTTCTAGAGGAATTCCTTTTATCTCTGCCACAGCTTTTGCTGTTTCAGGTAAATATTCCGGCTTATTTCTTCTTTTTGCATACTTAAAAGGAACCAAGAATGGAGCTTCGCTTTCAATGAGAATTCTGTTTTCAGGAAGATTCTTAATGGTATCGGTTATTCTCTTAATATTCTTGTATGTAATGTTTCCGGCAAAAGAGAAATAAACAGGTAGTTCCATGGCCCTGAAGGCGTAGTCCCAGTCTTCTGAATAACAGTGGAAAATTGCCCCTTCATCTGGGATGTTGTTCTTGAGGATTTCAAGAATATGTTCGCCAGCTTCTCTATTGTGGATGATAACTGGAAGATGTGCTCTTCTTGCAATTTCAAGGTGCTTTAAGAAAAACTCAACCTGTATATCTTTATATTGCTTGAACTTGCCATAATCTAGTCCTGTTTCGCCAACTGCAATAACACGGTCGTATTTGAGATATTTTTGAACATCGGTCTCCCAACTACCATAGACATTTCCACATTCTGTGGGTGAAACGCCAACTGCGTGGAAAACATTTTTTGCACTCTTGAGGTTGTTATATGTTGCTTCAAAATCTGTGATGCGATTGCAAACAGAGACAATATTGGAGACTCCAGCTCGTTTTGCATACTGAACTACAATGAGCTGCTCAATAGGATCTTCGTGAATTAAACCAATATGACAATGTGTATCAAAAAAACGCATGGAGAGTACTTCCTATTTCTGATTTTTTTTCATGCAGTCGTTGGTGCATGACCAAGTATATCTATGTGAGAATCCCACACCCAAGTTAAAAAGTAACATGCTAAAAGATAATCGTCAAGCGATATTGCTTATAAGCTTAGCTGAAGTAATCTAACTCACAAGAAAACTTATCCCAGTCTTTCCACGATATGCAGTCAACGCCTTTATTTGTGAAGGTTACATCCCCCAAATGTAGAACAACCTTCTTTGTGCTTGATTTTCCTTGTGATCTTGTTGGCAAAAAGTTATCTGTGACCTCTATTTGTGGGCAAATTGATATCTCATATTTTCTATCCCACTTTGCAATAAAGGTCATCTTTCCAGTGGGCTCTTTTACTGATGCAGTAAGGTTTATGCTTAAGCCTTTTGCTTGCCGGGCACGTGAGATTTCTTCAAGCACAAACGACGTTACAATAGCAGTCCTATGAGAGTTTAATATCAACTCAGAAGGCGAATTTAGACCCAGCAATTTACATATTACTCCGGTATCTGTCAAATAAAAGATTGGGGCTTTATTCTCGCAGTTAACTATGTTTGCAAAGCAAAGTTCTTGTAGAATTGAAATCCACATTTTAGCAGTAGGGGCCGATATTCCTGTGTTTTTTGCAACCTGATTCATGGACAGTATTTGGCCCGATGTCCTTGCGCATGCAATAAGAAATTTTCTAAAAAAGGGTTCATTTGAAGAATTGATTTTCTTTGCGGGATGATTCATTGCCATGTTAATGATATCTTCAATTGCTATGTTAGGTGTGTATTTTGGTAAAAGACTTTTAGGGTTCTGCCCAATAACTAAATTTTCAAATGGATTGGTAGAGATTCTTTTAAGCTTTGTTAGTTCATTAATAGAAAGGCCAGCAACTGCAATGCTTGCAAAGGAATTGTCCTCTTCTTCTACATCTATTTCACCTGTTTTGCATGATGAGGTCAGTACATATTTTGCAGGAGAAAAACCCCCTAAATCTACGTAATACTTAACTGCATCAATAATTCCTTTAACTCTGAGGGCTTCAATTATTATTAAGCCATCAGGAAATGCTAATAGAAAGGTCCGAGGTGATTGTTCTGCAATTTTTCTTATGTAATTATCTTCAAAGTTTACAATCTTTTTGTCTGGAAATAGTTTTCTTGCTAATTCTCTCTTTCCATAGCCACTTGGGCCTTCAATAATAATGAAGGTTGTTTTCTTGGCTAGACTCATTATCTTTTTTTCTAAAGGCCTATACATGGTAGTAGAATTATAAAATGAAAAAAGAAAAACTGTAAAGTTGAATATATAAATCTGTAAAGTAAAATGTGTGCAAATAGTAAAGAAATATCCCCATTAGGTTGACCTCTCTTGTAAGCTCTTTGGATAATGATTTTTGTTGGGGGGATTGGAATGATTAAAACTGTAGACTTATTTGATTTGAATCACACCATTGCAAAAGAATACTTAGAAGGGTTTGAGTTTCCTTGGCAAGCTCTTGCTGGCATTAAGGAAAATATTATCAAGTTGGGTCAAAACTTACCAAAAGATCAGTATCTTAAGGTCAAAGATAATGTATGGATTCATAAAAGTGCAAAAGTTTTTGAATCTGCATACATTGATGGGCCCTGTATTATTGGTGCAAACACAGAAGTAAGACAATGTGCCTTTATTAGAGGTAGTGCCCTTATTGGAAATGACTGTGTTATTGGCAATTCTGTTGAAATTAAAAATGCGATTATTTTTGATAATTGCCAAGTTCCTCACTTCAATTACGTTGGAGATAGTATTTTAGGCTTTCATGCACATATGGGAGCAGGTTCTATAACTTCTAATATTAAGGCAGATAAGAAAAATATTGTTGTCCATGCTAAGCAGGATATTGAAACTGGACTTAGGAAAATGGGTGCAATGTTAGGAGATTATGTTGATGTTGGCTGTAACAGCGTTTTGAATCCAGGAACAATAATTGGAAGGCACACTAATGTTTATCCAATGTCCTGTGTCAGGGGTGTTATTGAAGAAAATTGTATATACAAGAGCCCTCAGGCTATTGTTGCTAAAGAAGATAGATGAAAAGGAGAAGAGAAAAATGGGGAAATACTTTGGAACAGATGGATTTAGAGGAGAGTCAAATAAGACTCTTACAGCAGATCATGCTTACAAGGTTGGTAGATTTTTAGGCTGGTATTTTAAGGCTCTGAAGCAACAACGTGGGGATGAAGAGAGCCCCAAAATAGTTATTGGAAAAGACACAAGAAGATCGTGTTATATGTTTGAATATATGCTCTCTGGTGGAATTGTCGCTTCTGGTGGTGATGTCTATCTAATGCATGTAACCACAACACCATCCGTTGCATATATTGCACATGTAGATGACTTTGATTGTGGCATTATGATAACTGCTTCGCATAACCCCTACTACGATAATGGGATAAAGATTATCAATAAGTATGGCGAAAAGATGGAGGAAAGCGTCCTCAAATTATGTGAAGACTATATAGATGGCAAGTTGGAGTGCTTTGGCCAGAAGTGGGATGAATTGCCATTTGCAACTAGACATAGTATTGGAAAAATGGTGGATTATTCTTCTGGAAGAAACAGATATATTGGCTATTTGATTTCATTGAGTAAGTACTCATTTAAGGATATGAGAGTTGGCCTTGACTGTGCAAATGGTACTTCGTGGAATATTGCAAGGGCTGTTTTTGAGGCATTGGGAGCTAAGACGTATGTTATTAATGCGGATCCAAATGGTTTTAATGTAAATGAGAATGCAGGTTCAACTCATATTGAAGGATTGCAAAAACTTGTCATAGATAAAGGCCTTGATGTGGGTTTTGCGTTTGACGGTGATGCAGATAGATGTCTTGCAGTTGATGAGAAAGGGCAGGTACTTACGGGAGACCACATCCTTTATATTTATGGTAAATACATGAAAGAAAGAGGAAAACTCATTACAAATACTGTGGTGGCTACAGTTATGTCTAACTATGGCCTATTCAAAGCTCTTGAGGAGGAGGGAATAGAGTCTGTAAAAACCAAAGTTGGAGATAAATATGTTCATGATTACATGATTGAGCATGGATGTAGACTTGGTGGAGAAGTGAGTGGACATATTATTTTCTCCAAATATGCTTCAAGTGGTGATGGAATTCTAACAGCTATTAAAATCATGGAGGTTATACTTGCCTCTAAGAAAAAGCTTAGTGTTTTGGCAAGTGGGATGACAATGTATCCTCAAGCATTAGAAAATGTGCATGTGGCAGACAAGACTCTTGTAATGGAAGATGAAGATGTTCTTGTTGCTATTTCTAATATTACAAATAAACTTGAAGGAAAAGGTAGAATTCTTGTTCGTGAAAGTGGAACAGAACCTCTGATTCGTGTTATGGTGGAAGCAGAGAGTGAAGAAACTTGTAAACACTATGTTGACGAGGTTGTGGAACTCTTAAAAAAGAAGGGCTATACAGTTTAGTTTTGAACTTTGGGAGGATGAGATGAGAGTAATAATTCAAGATGATTATGCGAAAATGAGTCTTTGGACTGCACGTCATATTGCAAATGCAATTAAAAACCACAAGGAAGACAGGCCATTTGTTCTTGGTCTTCCAACCGGATCTTCCCCTCTTGGGGTTTATAAAGAACTCGCACGTATGAATAAAGCTGGCGAGGTTACATTTAAAAATGTTGTAACTTTTAATATGGACGAGTATCTTGGGCTTCCAAAAACACATGATCAAAGTTATTGGTATTTCATGTGGAGCAACTTCTTTGACCATATTGATATTCCAAAAGAGAATGTAAACATCTTAAACGGAATGACAGATAATCCTGAATTAGAATGTCTAAACTATGAGAAAAAAATTGCTTCTTATGGTGGGATAGACCTTTTCCTTGGAGGAATTGGTGTTGACGGACATATTGCATTTAATGAGCCTTTTACTTCTTTGGCTTCTAGAACAGGAGTGAGAACGCTTACGACGGATACAAAGATTGTAAATTCTAGATTCTTTGGCAATGATCCAGAAAAAGTTCCATCCTATGCTCTTTCTGTTGGTGTTGGAACAGTTACAGATGCAAAGGAAGTGGTGATTCTCATCAATGGGCACAACAAGGCAAGAGCACTTGCTCATACCATTGAAGGTGGAGTAAGCCAAATGTGGACATGTAGTGCGCTTCAACTTCACACTAATGCCTTTATTGTTTGTGATGAGGCTGCTTGTGGAGAGCTTAAAGTAGACAGCTATAAGTACTTCTTAGATGTAGAGAAGGCTGAAAGACTATAGTTTCAGCCTCTCTGGTAGGAAGATTCAATATTTAGCTCTTTACGGTACTTGTTAACAGTACGTCTTGCACAATCAATTCCTTTCTCTTTGAGTAAGTCCGATATTTTCTGGTCTGATAAGGAGTTGTTCTCTTGGATAATTTCTTTGATTATATCCTTTACAACGTTGCGGGATACAGTTTCAGTAGGGGAATTAGCTGAACTCACTCCTTGTGAAAAGAAGTATTTAAGTTGAAAAATGCCCCAATCTGTTTCAACGTATTTAGATTGTGCAAGTCTACTCATTGTTGTTTCGTGAACTCCAATTCTATCTGCAATATCCTTCAGTTTCATGGTCTTTAAAAATCTTGGTCCCTTGAGAAAGAAATCTTTTTGTAAATCCATTAGAGCAAGAGCTGCATTAGAAAGTGTTTTAAACCTAAGATTTACTTGGTCAATTAAGAGGTTTGCTTCTTTAATTTTCTCGTTTATCCATTTAGAAGTTGTTTTTGCCTCAGGTCCTTTGAGGTCTTTTGAAAGAGCACAGAATTCAGGAGACAGTTCAAGTTCTGGAATATCTCCTTTATTAATTTCAAGTGTAAGGACTCCATCTTTATTGTGTATTGAAAAATCTGGTGCTATATAAGAATCAGAATCGCTACTGTAGTTTCGCCCAGGATATGGAGTGAGTGTCTTTAAAATAGAGATGAACGAATCAAGATCCTCCTCTGAAATCTTCAAAGCAATAGAAGCCTCTTTCAGTTTTCCGGCATTAATTTTCTCTAATTCGTTGTTAACTAGTTTTGTGAATATTTCAAGGTCACTTTCAGCCATACCTAAGTTCATTGCTTGAAGAATAAGAGACTGTCTAAAATCTTCAACGCACACTCCAGAAGGATCAAGGCCTTGAACTATTTTGATGGCCTGATTGACAGTATTAGTACTATATTTTGTATCTTCAAATAGCTTTTGAGGAGTTAAAATAAAAAAACCATTCTCATCCAAGTTGCTGATGAGTATAGTTGCTGCCTCTCTTGTTTCCTCTGAAAGTGAGATTTCTCCCAACTGTTCTAATAAGTACTCTTTAAGAGTTTTATTATTTGTAGCTGTGTTCTCCAACATTTGATTTGCTCTGTCTGAAGCATCTTCTGCATCTGCAGAATAAGAGGAATCTATTGGGGAATCATAACCTCCATAACTCTCATAATAGGAAGATTCTGCATCATCTGAATTATAATCATAATTGCTTGGTTCTGATTGTTGTAACGAGGGTTCGCTAAATTCTTGTTCTGGAATTTCTAATGCAGGATTAGCTTCAATTTCTTTCTTAATGTGCTCCTTTAATTCAAGAATAGGCATGGGCAAAAGAGCAAGCGATTGTAACATTTGAGGCGATAGAGTCTGTTCTTGTTTTAAACTTTGAGTAAGAGCTAATTCCATGTTTAATCCTTCTTATTTAGAGGTTTTATTCAAACGATTCTCCAAAGTAGATATCTCTTGCAATATCGTTTGCTAAAAGCTCATTCTTTCCCCCAGAAACTAAAATTGAGCCTTCGCTGATGATGTAGGAGCAGGTTGTTATTGAAAGGGCATCTCTTACGTTGTGGTCTGTTAAGAGTATGCCAATTCCAAGTCTTGCCAAAGACCTAACTATTTGTTTAATTTCGTAAACTGCCTTTGGGTCTATTCCTGCAAAGGGTTCATCAAGCAATAAAAACCTAGGACTTGTTGCTAAACATCTAGCAATTTCAGTTCTTCTTCGTTCTCCTCCTGAGAGGGTATAACCTTTTTGTTTTGCTAGATCAGTGAGACCAAAAGATTTTAAGAGTCCATTTACGACAATTTCTTTTTTCTTGTTGTCCATGTTGTCTCTTGATTCAACTACAAGTCTAATATTGTCTTCAACGCTTAGTTTCCTGAATATTGATGGCTCTTGAGGAAGATAGGAAATTCCTAATCTGGCTCTCTTGTACATAGGAAGGTTTGTAATATCAATTCCATTTAGGGATATGGAGCCACCATTGTTTGTAATAAAGCCAACAATCATGTAGAACGTAGTTGTTTTTCCTGCCCCATTTGGTCCAAGAAGCCCAATTATTTGACCACTGGTCATTTCAAAAGAGATGTCCTTGACAACTTCGCGTTTTCCATATCTTTTTTTTAGGTGATCAACTCTAAGTATGTTATCCATTGACTTCTCCTGTTATAGAGCCATGCATTGTAATTCCATAGTCCTTAAGATCAACAATGATCAAAGAAGCCTTATATGTGTTTCCATTCCATTGAACTTCTGCTTTACCTTTTAGAGTGACGGTTTGAGTCTCATTGTTAAATTCAATGGTATCTGCTTGGCAAGTCATAAGGCCGTCATCTGTGACCTTGACAATCTTTGCCATCATTTGAAGTTTAATTAATGTTGTTTTTGTATCATACTCAAACCAAGCACCAGATAATGTTGCTTCATTTGTAGTATCTTCAATTTCAATCCATCCATCAGAAACTATTTTTCCACTTTCTCTATCAAAAGAAAGAGATGGACAACTAAGACTTATTCCTCTTTCAGAATCACTGACTTCAACATTTCCACTACAACTTACATATTTATAATCTGTTCCATAGAGTTCAATTTTATCCGCCTTAATTGTAAGACCATCTGCGGTAACATTTGCTCCCCCAGAAAGGCTAACCGATTTATTTCCCTCTTGTAGGTTTACTTTTGTATAACCTCCAGAGAAGCTAATGTTTGAAGCATAAACAATAGCTCCATTCAGGGTTAAAATAAGAAAAAGAATTATAAACTTCTGTTTTAGGCTATTGTTCATTTATTGTACCTCTGATAATCCTTTCAAATTCAAAAAGGTTTTTATCAAGCTCTGAATAGAATCCTTGAGCTTCTATTTCTGTTCCATCTCCATAGATTACTTTTACGACTCCTGTTGTTTGAAGGGACATTTGGTCATTGTTCCATTCTATACTTTGGGCAAAAATTTGAATGTTATCACTTTCTCTGCTTATTACTACATTGCCAGTAAGAACGGCATGGTTATTGTCTTGATTTACCTCTGCAAGATCGCAAGATCCTTTAAATCCATTATTATTCTGCCAAAATTCAACGTTTTCCAAAGTGGTTCCTTTTTCACTCTTGTAAATTTCAATTTTAGAAGCCATCATGATTAAAGCATCTTCATTTGGCCGTCCTAAAGTATATTGGGCATCCTCAAGAATCATATCTGGAAGTTCTTGTTCTCCAAGAGGTGTTGTTTCTTTTGTAGACTTTGAGCACGAAACAGAGACAAATAGTAAAAGGAGCAACAAAAGCATTAAAGGCATCTTCAAAAGAGATACAAGCAAAAAGTGTGCCATTTTTCTATTTGTCATATAGCAAATATACACCTAAACCAACCTATTGCAAAGTAGTTGAATGACGAGTAAATTTGTCTTATGAAAGTTTTGTTTTTGGGTGAAATAGTTGGAAGGTGTGGTATTGGCGTATTGAAAAATGGGCTAAAACCCCTGAAAAAAGAGCGCAGTATAGACCTAGTCATAGTTAACGGAGAAGGGGCCACCGGAGGATTTGGAATGGGGATCCAATCTGCCGTAACAATGCGTAACTTTGGTGTAGATTTCATCACATTGGGGGAGAAGGCCTTTTATAAGCCCGATATGGTTGAAAACATAGACAAAAAAGATAGAATTTTAAGACCTTCGAACTATCCGGATGCAGTTCCGGGCCGTGGAATTAAGTACTTCAATGTTGGAAATCAACCTGTATGTATTATCAACACACTTGGCATGGGGAATTTTAATTCTCCACATTTGAATAACCCTTTTAATTATGCTGAAAACATTGTTGCAAAAGCTAAAGAACAAACTCCATTTGTGTTTTATATTTTTCATTCTTCTACCACAGCCGAGAAAGCTTCAATGGGATATTTATTGCAAGGGCAGGTCAGTGCAGTTATTGGAACACATAGTAAAGTTTTAACTTCTGATGCACAAATTTTACCTGGCGGAACAGCCTACATAACAGATCTTGGACGTTGTGGTTCCAGTATGAGCGTAGGTGGCTTTGAACCAGAGACGGAAATCAAACATATTAGAACGCAGGCTATAATTAGATCCAAAGAGTATTGGTTGAAACCTCAAATGCAAGGACTTTTATGTGAGTTTGATGATAAGGGGAAAGCAATTCAGGTAGAAACTATTAGGTGTGATATTGAAGTTCCAGAATTGGAATAACGAGGTTTTTGTAAGAATGAATACGGTTGTAACAGTAAAGGAAATAAACAAAGATGGTACTATTTTAGTTGGGTGTGATAATTCCGCCTGCGCAGGATGCCATGCCAAAATGTTTTGTAATAATAAAAACCAAAATGAGTATTTATCGTTAAACACTAAAAAGATAGAGCTAAAAGAAGGGGATTTGGTTGAGCTTTTTCTTCCCCCGGGAAAAACAATTTTAAGTACAGTTCTTGTTTTTGCATTACCTTTGGCTTTGTTTCCTGTAGGTTATATTCTTGGTGGCTTAATTTTTATAAATGAAGTACAAAAAGCCCTTTGTGGAATAGGTTTTATGGCTTTGGCTTTCTTGATTGCTTCTTTAATTTTTACTCGTAATAAAAGACAACTCATGCCCGTTGTTGAGAAAGTTTTAATGAAACACCTTAATGTTGTTGGGGCTGCAATTATGAGAGATGGAAAGTTGTTTGCAACCCAGTGTGCTTCAAAGAAGCCCGAGATTCCATTTCAGTGGGAATTCCCTGGTGGTAAAATAGAGGATGGAGAATCTCCTCAGCAGGCTATTTCTCGCGAACTTTCTGAGGAGCTTTCAATAAAAGTAGAAGTCAAAGATCTTATCACAACAGTAAGTTACCAATATCCACATTTTCATATGACAATGCAAATTTTTCTTTGTTTCTTAGATGAAAAGCAACAACCAAAACTTAATGAGCATTTAAGTGCAAAGTGGATTGGACCAGAGGAGTTCTATCTCCTAAACTGGGCTCCTGCCGACCTAAAAGCTTTAGACGCTGTAGCCTCTGTCTGTTGGCCAGAACAAACAAATAGTTAAAATTCTATTCCAGTAATGATAATCTCAACACCTTTTTGTTCAAGAGAATCTTTTAATTCTGGGGCAATTTTGTCAGTGATGAAAATGTCTATGTTGTCCCAAGATGATATGTGGGCGAGGGCTTTGGTTCCATATTTGCTGTAGTCTGCCAAGAAACAGATTTTGTCTGAGGCCTCTAGCATACATTGTTTAAGTTCAGCCTCTGCAAGATTAGAGGAAAAAAGGCCCGAATTAGTGTATCCTGTTGCACCTAGGAAGAGGATGTCTGCGTGAATTTTAGAAACGTCAGATATAGCCATAGGCCCAGTCATGCCCATTACACTGCGTTTTAGTGTGCCCCCAAGAGAAACAATGTCAATTGATTCTTCATCCTTTAAAGCATCAATTAAAAGCAGAGAGTTTGAAACTAGGGTACAATGTTTTCCTCTGAGAAAAGTGGCTAAATGAAGACAGGTAGATCCACTGTCTGTAAGCACTACGTTTTCATCTGCAATCAATTGTGCTGCAGCTCTTGCAATATTTTCTTTCTCTTTACTGAATTCACGTATTGTATTGGAAATGCTTCTGATAATACTTTTTCTCTCTGGAATCATTGCACCACCATGTGTTCTAAAGAGAAGGCCTTTCTGTTCCATGCTGCTTAAGTAAGATCTAATTGTTACTTTTGAAACTCCAAGAGCTTTAGATAGTTCTTCCACTGTTAGATAATCATTAGTGGTCAAGAGATTTAGAATTTGATCTTGCCTATCATTACTTGACATCAATACCTCGCATAACCTTTACTGACATATCCATCAGTTATTTCCTTGATAATTGAATTTAGTTTATCACAAAAGTCTTTATTGTTTGATACAACTTCCCAACGAACCATTGCATCTTCACTTCTTGAAATGCGTTGTGCAACTTGTCCCCAGGTTTTACCATCTAGAGAAGTGTGTGAATCAAAATGAAGAGGAAGATTAAAACGCATTAAAGTTGCATCTAAATCGCTTCCATCATCCATTGTTTTGATGACTTCTGCACCAAGTAAAGTCATATTTTTTTCAACATCATCTAGGATTTGGGGCATCTTTTCTGGTGCAGCTTCACAATATAGAGGCCATTCTCGATCTCTAAAAATAGATGACTGAAGAGCTTTTGCTTTCTTGTATGCATCCGGATTTTCTAGTCTACATCTTGCTGTTAAGAGAGCAAAGAAAAGAGTAGACTCAATTGCTGCAAAACCCTGTGATAAGTCCTTTGGGTTATAAGGGAAATTCATGTAGTAGTGGGCCGATTCTTCTTCTGATGCAAAATATCCTAAATTGCAATTATCTCTAAGTTTTGCCTTTATGTATGAGTGTCCATTTCTAATAATGTGGACATTTGCTCCTGCTTTTGCTATTTCACATAGAGCTATAGGAAGGGCCTTAACATCTGCATAAAATTCGCGCTTTGTCCCACCGTAAATTTCCATGATTTTAGGAATAATTATGGACATATTTAGACCAGGTACAATCTGTTGTCCATCACTATCCATAAGGTCCATTCTATCTCCATCTCCATCAAAACAGAATCCAATATCAAATGAACCTTCTTTCATTGCTGATCTAGTTGGAGCAATAGAGCTTTCAATTATTGGATTTGGATCTCCATGTGGGAAAAACCCGTTGGGAACAAGATTTCTAAAGGTTACTGTTGCACCAGCTTTTTGAAATGCAAGAGCTTCTTCAAATCCTGCAGAACCATTTAAGAAATCAAACAAAACTTTAAGTCCTTTGAGTGAGCCTTCAGACACCCCAGCAAGTTCCATTGAGTAGTTAATGTATGATTCTAATTCGTTTACAACAATAACTTTGCCAAGTACTTTTGAACAAGGTGCAGCAAGCTCTGCTATGTAGTTTGCTTTAATCTTCTCAATGCCACCTTCTGGACCATTGCCATATGCAACTGGAAGTAACTCCTGTGCCATTAGTTTCATTCCAACATATTCGCCTGGATTATGTGAAGCTGTGACCATTATGCCTGCACTTTCTCTGTGTTTCATGCAGGTGTAATAAAACTGGCAGGTGGATATTGGAAGGGGATTCATAAAAACATCTATTCCGGCTTTAGTAAAGGCAACGGTGAGACCTTCTACTAGTTGGGGAACATATAATCTTGCATCTCTGCAAATTACAACAGATTTGGCTTTAAGACTTTCTTTGTAGTAGAGTACTATGGCGTTATACAAACGCTCCCTTATTTTGTCAGTGAGGTTTTGCTCTTTAGTCCTTATGTCATAAAGTTTAAACATCCCAAGTAAAAGATCATCCATATTAATAAAGAATCTCCTCTTTCAAGATATTTGGTAGCTGTGTTTTTGAATATATTGTTTTCGCTTCATTTAATATAGCTTGCTTTGCAATTTCTCCTTTTGGAAGGTGGCAAAGTATTAGGCGTTTTGCACCAAGTTCTTGGGCCAGTTTGGCAGCTTCTAATCCTCCACTGTGATCTGGTTTCCGAACATCGCTTAAAGAATTTGATTCGTGGATAAGGATATCGGGATTAAAAGCACAGGAAGGAAGGCTTTCGTGTGCTTTGGAAATTGGTGCTGTGTCGCACGTGTAGACAATCTTATTTGTGCCAGATTGCACAATCATGCCAACGGAGTTGGGGGTGTGCACTGTCTTGAAGAAACTAAGCTTGATATCACCAACGCAATTTTCTGTTGCTGGCTCAAAAACTATGTCAAAAATGCCTTTTTTGGAGCGTATTGAGAAGTTGTCTATGAGGCCCTCTACCATTGGTCGAATACCGGCTGGGCAGATAATTTTTAGTGGTTTTGTGCGTTTTTCAAGCCAGAGTTGATGTAAGAGGCTTGGAAGCGCATACATATGATCTATGTGTTCGTGAGTTAAGACCACTGCGTCAATTTGGGCTTCAACAGCTACATATAGATTCACAGAGGCGTCTACGAGAATAGTTGACATTCCATCAGAAAAGAGCAGTGAAGTGTTTCCACTGTCTCTTTCCTGAATTGATCCATTTGCACCAAGAAAAATAAATTTAAGCATTGTTTGCCTTTGCGTCTTTCTTGTTTTTGATGACAGAGGAAATGACGACTGCAACTGAAAGTAATGTAAAGATCCAACAAATTGGAGAGGTGAAAAATCTTTCCATTGTGCCTGCACCAAGTTTCATTGCCTTTCTGAAATTTTCTTCAAACATTCCACCAAGAATGAAGCCTAGAACAATTGGAGCAAGGGGATATCCGTTCTTCTTCATTTCATAGCCTACAAGACCCATGAATAAAGCTGTTCCAACATTGAAAACTCCCTTTGCAACGGAGGCTCCAGCAAGTGCGTACGAGCCAATAAATGAGAGGATTAAAACTATTGGCATGAGAATTCTTTGACTGATAAGTAAGACCTTTGGATAGAGTCTAATACCTGCAAGTTGGAAAACTCCCATAAATACGTTTGCAATAAATAGTGTAATGAAGATTGAGTAAACAAGAGGCATGTTTGTATTGAAAAGCTGGAAACCAGGAGTTACTCCGTTAATCATTAACGCTCCAATAAGAACAGCTGTAGCACTATCGCCTGGAATTCCAAGGGAAAGAGCTGGAATCAATGCACCACCAGTTACGGCATTGTTTGCAACTTCTGGAGCAAAGACTCCCTCAAGGCATCCTGTGCCAGGTCTTTCTAATTTGCCATTTGAGGCATCGCAGATTTTTGTTGCAGCATCGTGCGCCATGAAAACAGCAATTGATGCACCTGTGCCAGGAATTGCACCAATAACAGTTCCAATTCCAAGGGAAGCAACAATAATTTGCCACATTTGTAGCACTTTTTTGAATGGAGGGAAAACTTTTCCAATATCTGTTGTTACATCTGTATTCTGTGGTTTATGCAAGTTTGCAAGTTCTGTGAAAACTTGGCTGACACCATAAAGACCAATAAGGGTAGATGTCATATCAAAGCCATTAGCTAATACTGTTTTTTTCAGCAGACTTGCAAAAGGCATTCGACAAGCTCCAGAAATTGGGTCTGTTCCTAGGAACGCGAAAACAAAGCCCAACGCACCCATGAGAAGGCCTTTTAAAATGTCTTTCCCAGAAACCGATGCTATTATGACTAATCCTACAAGTGCCAAAGTTGTCTTTTCTGCAGGACCAAAAGCAAGTGTTGCTTTTGCAATTAGAGGGCTAAAGAATATCAATATAATCTCAGAACCAAGACCTCCAATCATTGAAGCAATTACTGCGCCACCAAGGGCCTGACCTGCAAGTCCTTTTTGTGTCATGCGTTGACCATCTGTTACTGTTGCAATTGCATTTGGGTTTCCTGGAATTCCAAGAAGAATTGCAGGAATAGAAGCTCCACAGACAGCACCACAGTAAACTGAAAGCAAAAGGCCAATGCCTGTTGCTGTGTTAGAAATGCTATATGAAATTGGAATGACTAAGGCAATGCCCATTGTTGCTGTTAATCCTGGAAGAGCTCCAAGAATGATTCCTAAAACAGAACCAAAGGCACACCATAGAATTGTTGAGACGTTTGAAACCATCTGTAAACCTTGAAGAAATTCACTCATTCTATACTCCTCCTTTTAGTATTTAATCAGTCCAGGAGCAAGGTTTACCTGGAAGAATTGTTTGAACACGACATAAAGGAAAAGAACAGTTGCCATTGTGATAATTGTGGCATCTGCAACTCTGTCCATTCCTTTCTTCTTAAGGAACTTAACTAGTGTAAGTGCTAAGACAACTGTAATTACCGCTACGAATACAAGAGAAACACAAGCGCCCCCTGCTGACTTTCCAAAGAAAGAGGGTAGAGCTCCTGCTCTTCCTAAAGAAATAACGTTCTTTGAGATAAGTCTCATAACTGTATAAAAGCCAACAGTTAATGCAACAGTGCATATTCCAAATGCTGTGCCTTGTATAGCATCTCTCTTTTCTCCAATTGTGGTGTATAGATACAAAAGAGTGTAAAGTAAAACTGTAGTAAGAACTATAAAGCCAATTGTTTTAAGTAATGCAACATAAGCAATTGATAGAAGTAGGGTTATGATAAAGAGAACAAGGGTTCCTTTATCCATTTTCTTTCCGTCCGGTCTTTCTTTAATTGTGATGTATAAGAAACCTAAGAAAAGAAACCCTCCCATCATTAAAGGTAAAACCTTTCCACCCGGATCTCCGCCAACGGTGTCTACTTGATATTTGTAGTCTTCAGAAACAGCTGTTACTATGAAGTACAAAGCCGAAAGAATTGTCATGACAAGAGGAAACAGTTTAATCTTCTTCATAACTTTCAATTCTCCTTATAGTTTTTAAGTTCATTCCTCAAAAGCCTTTATTATTTTGTAAAGGTATTTTGTAAAGGTATTTTGTAAAGGGCTCCAAATTGGTAATAGCTAATTGCATGTGAAATATGCCTTAAAAATCATATGCATTAACATTGAATTAGAACCCTTTACGAAATATGGGCTGTAAGAGGTTTTTGCCTTTCAATTCAAACTTTTCATGTGGTATACATGAAAAACAACATGACTCAGAAAGGTTGCTCAATAACCTAACTTTCGTTACAGCCCTATTTTGATTTTCGTTTCTTCTTGAGAGTTACTTCTTGAGAAGCCCTGCTGCCTCAAGAGCTGGTTGAAGATCAACAACCAATTGTGCATTGTAAGCGTCAGTATCAGCAAGAGTTGAGAAAGTCTGAAGATATCCTTTGCTAGCAAGGAATGACTGGAATTCCTCTGTATAGAAAGCTTTCTCTACAACATCTGCAAGCCATTCTTTTACATCTTCTGGGGTTCCTTTTGGTACTGCAAGACCACGGAAACAACCGTAAGGAACTGTGAGATCCCCGTAACCAGCTTCAACAATTGTTGGAACATCTGCGAGATTTGCATTAAGAGATCTTGTCTCTCCTAGGAATGCGAGTGGTTTAATGCCATCAACAATTTCTGTTTGTGAGAAAATTCCAACTTGACAGTGTCCGCCCATGACCAAAGTCTGAAGTTCTGCACCACCATTTGCTGGGATAACGTTGAAACAGTTTCCGCATGCAACATTAAGACCACAAGCAACAACAGCAGTTGTTCCGGTTGCACCAGCATTACCAATTGTTACCTGACCTGGATTTGCTTGAGCATAATTAATGAGTTCAGAGAGTGTGTTCCATGGAGCGTCTGATTTTACACCAATGACGAATGGCTCAAGTGTAAGACCTGCTATAAAATCCAAACCTGCTGAACCTTCTGTTGCACCAACAGCTGTACCAACAATGGTGTATGTTCCGTACATGAGCATTTTGTAGCCGTCTGGTTCAGAATTGATGACATCATTTGTACCTGTTCCAGTTGAGTTTCCTGTGATGTTTTCAACAATGAAATTTTGTCCGGAAACTTCAGTCATCTTTGCTGCAAGGGCTCTTGCAAAAGTGTCTGTTCCACCACCTGCTCCCTGTGGAACGATAATTGTAATTGTTCTCTCTGGATCTGGGAAAGAAGAAGCTCCTTCCTGAAGGCCCTGAGCGAATACTGTTGTCATAGCAATAAGAGCTACCAACATAATCACTAAAGCACGTTTCATTTCTAACCTCCTAATGAAACTAACCGCACCTGAGTTGCGGAAGGTTTTATAAAATGCCATGGAAATTATACGCATGAAACTTTCTAAAAAGCAACAAAAACTTTTGAAAAAGTAAAAATTACTTTAAAAAACTTTCGAAAACGAAAGAAAAAAGGAAAAAAATAATAAAAAAGGCTGTGCGACCAGCGTTAAAGCTGGCCAACACAGCCTTCATGTCCCCAATCCTGATCCGAATGGAAAATTAATAATTCTGAGCGCTTACCTCAAAGTAGCTCTGTGGGTGATTGCAGGTTGGGCAAACTTCAGGAGCCTTTGTTCCAACTACAATGTGGCCACAGTTGCGGCATTCCCAAACCTTAACTTCGCTCTTTGCAAAGACTTCTGCAGTCTCAACATTGTGAAGAAGTGCTCTATATCTTTCCTCGTGATGCTTTTCAACAGCAGCAACAAGACGGAATTTTTTTGCAAGTTCTGGAAATCCTTCTTCCTCTGCTGTTTTGGCAAAACCATCATACATATCTGTCCACTCGTAGTTTTCGCCATCTGCGGCAGCTTTCAAATTCTCGGCAGTGTTTCCCAATTCACCAAGTTCTTTGAACCACATTTTGGCATGCTCTTTCTCGTTATCGGCAGTCTTCAAAAAGATATCCGATATCTGCTCAAAGCCTTCTTTCTTGGCTGTTGATGCAAAATAGCTATACTTGTTTCTTGCCTGTGATTCGCCAGCAAATGCTGCCCAAAGATTTTTCTCTGTCTGTGTTCCTTCATACTTATTTTTGCTCATCTTTTCCTCCAAAGTCATCTAGTCAATCCCGATAACTTAATTTAACAATAATTATTCTTAATTAGAATCTTTTCCTATTTTAACTGATCTTTGCTGAAAAAAGCAAGGCTTCAACTAAATATTCATAGAAAAAAACCAAAAAAAATGTTAGATAAATAACCATGAAAAGAACTGTAATTGCAATCCTAATTTTTTGCTTCTGCTTTAGTCTCAATGCTAATGTTAACACAGACCTTGATGTTTATATAAATGGCATCCATGCAATATCAATAACGGCTGATGGGCAAGAGCCATTTTCTTTTAGCGCTCCAACCAATTTAGGACGTCCTTCAGTTGCTGTTGTTCTTTCTGGTGGTGGAGCTAGGGGAATGGCTCATATTGCCGTTCTTGCTGCTTTAGAAGAAATGGGGATTCCTATAGATATGGTTATGGGAACAAGTATTGGAGCGTTGATTGCTGGTTTATACGCTGCAGGTTACAGTTCAGGGGATATAAGAAGACTTGTTACTGAAAACGATTTAACGCAACTTTTTACACAAATTCTTGAGACTGATTATCAGCCTCTTATTGAGCCGTTTGAAAACTCTAGATTCAATATTTTATCCGTTGCTGTTACTGAAAAAAATGTGGGAGAGACTTCTGGGATAATTAGTGATAAAAAGATTCTTGATTTCTTTCACCAAATACTCAGCAGAGTTCCAGAAGAAATTGCTTTTGAAGATTTAGCTGTCCCATATAGAGCTGTTGCCACCGATGCAACTACCGGGGATTACGTCTTATTTGAAGGGGGCTCTCTTATAGATGCAATGCGGTCTAGTATGAGCATACCTCTTGCATTTGATGCTTACGAAGTAGAAGGTCTTTATCTTTTGGATGGCGGACTTGTTGATAATATGCCACTTGCATATGCAAGATCTTTGGGATATGACATTGTAATTGGAGTGGACTTAAATGAATCCTCTCATTTTAATGCAGAAGACATGCATACTATAACAGGTGCTGCAAATGCAACATTTAATCTTGTTGTTATCAATACAATTAAGAATCAGTATTCTAGCGCAGATTTAATACTTACTCCTATTGTAGACGACATTATTGTTCTTGATTTCAGTAATACCGAGGCAATTATTCAACGGGGTAGAGACGAGGTTGAAGAGCATCTAGATGAACTAAAGGAAATTGCTTCTTTATTTGCTTCTGACCCAAGTTTAATTAAAGATCCAAACAGGATAGGTCCATATTTCTCATTGCCAGTGGTAGAATCTGAAACGGAAGAAGCAAATACTGAAGACGGTTCTAAACTTACAATACAATGGTCTAAATTAACAACAAATGAAGAAAAAACAAATGCATTGTCTTCTTCTAGGCTGTTGTTGGGAGTTTCTGGGGTATCTGAGGTATATGCAAACTTATCGCAAGATGCTCCTGCTTTGCTACAGTTTTTGCCGGACATGAGATTTAGTCTTTTCTTGAAAAATGTAAACAATACTGAGTGGGATTTATCTATTAATGCCTATCTTGGAGACAATTTTTCTTTTGGCACCGATTTTTACTATCCACTGTCAGATGGGGCGGCAAGATTTTATTTTAAACCGTCAATTTCTATTACCTTGGGATCTGTTTCAACAATCTCAAATAGGGCAAATCCAACGCCATTTAACGCAATGGATTTCTATTCCAAAATTGATATGTCTTTCAAATATACCGATGGCAAATGTTTTAACTTAAATGCAGGTCTTTCAAGTAGGTTCTATGCTGTTGGAATGACAATAGATGGTTCAAAAGCTCCGCTTGTTGTTTTGCCAAGTCTTTTCTTTAATGGTGTTTGGTATGGCAATTATAATCAAAACTTGTTTGCAACAAATGGCATTAGAGTTGATTTTACTAGTTCTCTTGGTTTTTACAAAAATGAGGCAACTTACACATTAGGGGCATCCTATAAACAACATGTTTCAATTACTAACAAACTTAGTCTTGCGTTTGATGCTGTTCTTTTCTCAAGCAGAGAACCCATGGAATATATGACTTCTTATAAGCAGTTTGGTGGCTGGGATGGAATACCTGGATCTTCCATTTCTTTGTATGCGAGAGATGTTATTACTCTTGGTGTTGGTGCTCAATATGGACTTGGTGGTTTCTTGCCTTCCTTCTTGGTTGTTCAAATCCGTGCTGGTTGGAGAAGTAAGTTAGATGCCTTCAGGATTTCTTCTTGTGGTGTTGCTCCAGATAACAAGTGTACAGCCCCGTTCTCTGAACTAGCAGATTTTGACATTGGTCTTGGTTGTGGATATGGGCTTCAAACTCCAATATGCGATTTAATCATTGGACTGGGACTGTCTATTGAGGGAGAGTTTGCAGTTTATTTCAAATGTTATTAATGTCCTAGCAACGAGTGTCTTTCTTCTTGAAAAGGATGTATTTCTCTGTGGGGAATAGTATTAGCGTATAAACTATACTAGAGACAAAAGAGCCAATTGTAGGAGCAAGCTTTACAAAGAAGTCTATGTCTGTAGTCATAAGAAAATTTGCAATTACTCCAGAAAGCCAGGTGGCCACTACAATAAGAATAGCAAGAAGTGCTAAGTAAATTGCAAAATAATACTTAGGGGCATCTGTTTTGAAATTACCTTTCATGTTGTGAATATATGAATATGTGTTGGCTAGCAAATGAGAGGCAAAAAAGGGTAATAAATATCCCCAGTTGTTATTTCCAACGCCAAGGACTTTTTCATTGAAAATACCCGTCATAAACTGGGGAAGAGGAGCCTTCCAGTTTTTTAGCAGTTGGAAGAGAATATTTACTGTTGCTATTTGTATAATGGACCCAATTGCACCGATTAATAAAAATTTTAAAAATTGCGTACTGGTTTTATCTTCTTTTAATTTCATGGCAGGAATAATATCTAGTTATCTTTAAAAAAGGAAGATGCCTGGGTTCTTGTTTGCCCAGGCATCAATCACACTAAAAGGAGGTATGAAAAAAACTGTTGCTCTGACATTTATCTAGCAAGAACCGTGCCAAGTGCAATAGAGCCTGTTTTTGTGTTCTAAGATAGGATTTTGTACAATGTAGATTGTGAAAAAAATGAAATTACTGTGAAATTTTTTCACAGTTGAAAACTGTAAAATTATTAAATATCTGCCTTGGCAACTTATGACTCATTCGTTACACTTAGGAAGTCATTGCCCATGATATAGCCTATAACTTGGAGGACTAATCAATGAAGAAAGTTGAAGACTACATTATCAGTATCCCTGATTTTCCGGCACCTGGAATTATTTTTCGCGACATTACAGGCGTCTTGCAAGATGCAGATGGATTGAAACTTGCTATTGATGAAATGGTAAAGCTTGTAAAGAAGGTCGATTGTGATGTTATTGCTGGTGCTGAGTCTCGTGGCTTCATTCTTGGTGTTCCTATTGCATATATTCTTAACAAGCCTTTTGTTCCAATCAGAAAGAAGGGAAAACTCCCTCGTGAGACTGTTTCTGAAGAGTATGATCTTGAATACGGCAAAGCAACTATTGAAATTCACAAGGATTCTATCAAACCGGGGCAGAAAGTAGTTCTCATTGATGACCTTGTTGCCACAGGCGGAACAATGAAAGCATCTGCAAATCTTGTTGAAAAGCTTGGTGGTGAGGTTGCAGAAATTGTATTCCTCCTTGAACTTGCTGGTCTTGAGGGAAGAAAGGTCTTGTCAAAGTACCATGTAGAATCTGTTGTGGTTTACCCTGGCAAGTAAGACACTGTATCAAAAAGCTCACTTATCTTATCAATTAGTACTGCCTTGGGCACACCTGAGGCAAGCAGTTGTTCGCGTGTCCGCATTCCCCACGTTAGAATGCGCATTTGTGCTTTTGCATTAAGCGCAGTTTTATAATCTACCTCGCTATCTCCCACATACAAGAGATTCTCAATCTCACAGCCAACCTTTTTACAAAAAGCCAGTACAGCTTGGCCCGATGGCTTTGGCTCATACCCTCCATGCATCCCAATAATTAAAGTAAAATGGTTATGAGGAAAGCAGGTTTGAATAATTGTTTGAGCTAGAGATTGTTCTTTATTTGAAAAGACCCCAATTGCAATGTTTTGGCTTTCCAGCCAGTCAAGGTATTTCTGAACGCTGGGGTACGCTTTTGTGTATTTTACTGGACTTAATTTATAGTTTGCAACAAGTTGAGTGAAAGCTTCATCAATATTCACATCCTGTAAATTTGCACTTTTAACAGCATCTTTTATTGCGTTTTTCAGTCCGTTTCCCACAAAACTCATGCATTGTTCATTGGTAAAACTTGTGCCAAGAGTTTTATTTAGAGCCGCATTAATATCTCCAACTGTATCCAAAAGGGTCCCATCTAAATCAAAAAGAACTGCTTTTAAAGTAACCATGAGTTGATTATATGTTTTTTATCCTACAAATCCAATAATCACTATGTTGAACAAGAAGTAATTGACATTTTATCCGAAATCGGATTAAATTCAAGAGATGCCTAGATAGGCATGGTGGTGAAATTATGGCCCATAATGGCGAAGACATCCAAGAAATTGATATTACGACAGCTCTAAAGGACATTGATAAAGGGTATAAGGATACTGATGCCTTGTACCATTCTTACTCTAAGTTTTGCAAACTGTCGGATTCAGAGCAGTGGTTTATTTACTCTCTTTGGAGTCATAGGTCGCCTTGCACGCAGAAGGATTTCTGTAATGATTGGTTCTATAGTCCACAAACAATTAACTCTGCGTTGAAGTCCTTGGAATCTGATGGCCTTATAAAATTGGAATTTGTTCCAGGTAGCAAGAAAAATAAAAATATCGTTTTTACGGAGGCGGGTGAAGAATTCTGTAGGAAGTATATTGACCCGCTTTTGAATGCTGAGAGAAAGGCGTTTTGTGCCTTGGATAAAGAAGAAAAACGTGCATTGATTTCAGCAACAAAAAAATATAACTCTCTTTTGCGTGATGAGATAGGGAAACTTACAAAGATTCAAACAAACCAATGGTAGCGTGATTATCTGTCTTTTCAGAAGAAACACGCAAGCAAATACTAGAGGTTTATTATGAATATTCAATTATCGGATCATTTTACATATCGTAAATTATTACGTTTTACTTTGCCATCAATTGGAATGATGGTTTTTACATCTATTTATTTTGTTGTAGATGGTTATTTTGTCTCAAATTATACTGGTAAGACAGCTTACGCTGCTTTGAACTTTATTTACCCAGTCATTATGATTTTGGGAGCAGTTGGAACAATGCTTGGCACTGGCGGTTGTGCTCTCGTTGCAAAAACTTTGGGGGAGGGGGACTCTCAAAAGGCTCAAAAGCTTTTCTCTATGTTTGTTAGTATTGCAATTGTTTTGGGAATAGTCTTTTCTGCTATTGGTTTTGTTCTGTTGCCCTCTATTGCAAATGTTCTTGGTGCAACTGGAGAAATGCTTAAGTATTGCATATCCTATGGGCGAATTGTTCTTCTAGGAATGGTTGGACTTTTACTTCAGTATGAGTTTCAGAGTTTCTTTGTTGCCGCAGAAAAACCTCAACTTGGTCTTATTACAACCATTGTTGCAGGTTCAACCAATATTGTTTTTGACTGGCTTTTTGTTGCTGTTTTTTCTTGGGGTCTTAACGGAGCTGCCGTTGCAACTGTTATAAGCCAAATGGCTGGTGGTCTTTTCCCTTTATTCTATTTTTCTTCAAAGCGAAATGATAGTTTGCTTAGGTTAAGGAGATTTGAATTTGATTGGGATTCTCTATGGAAGGCTTGTGGTAATGGCTCATCTGAGTTCTTGTCCACAGTATCCTCTTCTCTTGTTGGAATTCTTTATAATATTCAGCTTATGAAATTTGCTGGAGAAAATGGAGTTGCTGCCTATGGAACTATGACATATGTTGTTCTTGTTTTTATTGGAATTTTCATTGGATATTCTGTTGGAACTGCGCCCATTGTTAGTTATAACTATGGTGCTGATAATAAAAACGAGCTTGCTTCGTTGTTAAAAAAAAGTTTGACTTTAGTGCTTGGGGCAGGGGTATTTATGGTTTTGGCTGGTGAGATTCTTTCAAAACCGTTGACCATGATTTTTGTAAGTTATGATGACAACTTGGTTGAAATGACTCTTAGGGGTTTCTTCTTCTATTCGTTCTCCTTTATGTTTACTGGTTTTGCAATATATTGTTCATCATTCTTTACTGCGTTGAATAACGGAGTGGTGAGTGCTCTTATTTCCACACTCAGAACGTTGTTGTTCCAAGTTCTGTTTGTGTTGGTGTTGCCTACTTTTTGGGGTTTGGATGGTATTTGGATTTCTATTGTTTTTGCCGAGTTCTGTTCTGCTGCTTTGGGTGTATTCTTCCTTATCAATCAGAGAAAGCGCTATGGTTATTGTGAATCTAATTTGAAATTTGTTAAATAAAAAAAAGGAACGCTTGAGTGCTTTTGGCTCTGTTTCCTAATTTCAGGTGTTTCATGGTCAAGTAGTAGACAGGAATCACAATGATATCGGAACCAATCCATGCGAGTGGAGAGGAGAAGACTATCCCCCGGTAGCCGAACCAGCGAGAGAGGAAAAGAGATGCACAGACCCTTGCTGCAAGTTCTACAATACAGGATGCAAAAGGAGCCCAAGAGATGCCCATGCTTTGTATGCTCGTGCGGTATATGAGAATCAGGCCTAGTATTGGATAGAATGGAAGAGTGACTTGGAAGAAAAGGCGGGCGTAATCGTAGACCTCTGGGGATGGGGAGGAGACGAAAAGTGTCACAATGAAAGGCTCTACAAGAAGCATCAAAGCTGCCATAGCTAAGTCTGTGGTCAGAACAAGTATCAGGCTTGCCTTTGTGCCTTCTTCTATTCTTTCATAAAGGTGTGCACCGTAGTTTTGTGCTACATAGCTTGCTATGGCCATCCCAAAAGCATTGTTTACAAGAACGGACAATTGGTCAACTTTTGTTGCTGCTGTGTAGCCTGCAATGGCACTGGTCCCTATGGCATTCACGCTTGATTGCATTACTAGCTGTCCTATGCACATGACGGACATTTGAAAGCCCATGAGGAAACCTAGCTTGAAATGTTTTGTGAGAACTTGTTTGTCAAATCTCCAAAGAGGCTTCTCTATGTGCATTTCGCTGAATCTGTGATGTGCGCTTATGGTGCATAGAATAGCCGATATTAATTGTGACAGTACCGTTGCATATGCAGCACCAGCTACGCCTAATTTGAACGGTACTATGAAGACTATGTCTAAAACAATGTTCAAAAGCGACGAAATAACAAGATAGACAAGTGGGGTTTTGCTGTCTCCCAAAGCTCTGAGTGTGTTGGAAATCATGTTGTACCAAATTGTTGCGCCTGTTCCTGAAACAATAATTAAAAGATACACATAGGCATCCTCAGATATTTCCAAAGGTACATTCATTAGTTTAACAACAAGTCCAGTGGCTAGACACGCAGGGACTGTTATTACTATTGCAAATAGGATAGAAAGGTATGTGCTTGCAACAATGCTCTTCTTGACCCCTTCTGTGTTTTTGCAACCAAAGAGCTGTGCTAGTAGGATTGAAAAACCATTGGTGAAGCCTTGGATAAAGCAAAGGATGAAGTACACAAATACTCCTGTAGAGCCAACGGCTGCAAGTGCGTTCTCTCCAATGGCCTTGCCAACCACTATGGAGTCCGCAAGTGTATAGAAAAGCTGAAAAAGATTCCCGCAAATCACGGGGATGGAAAACTTTGCAAGAACAGGCAAAGGTTTTCCAACTGTCAAATCCCTCGTTGCCATAATTATACTCCGCACCGATAATACTGATAACTTACATCTTTTTGCAATACTTTAGAGGTTTTTACAAAAAGAGCTGAAAGATCTAAAAGCTGAAAGATCAGAAAAATATTACTTTCTTATAGTATTGGACTAAATATTTGTTCTATTATGTCTTGCAAGAGACATTTTGTAGGTACTAGAAACTCCTCTATACCAAAAAGAAAAGAGGTTATGATGAAGCAAAAATTACACGTGAGAGAATATATCTATATTGCCAGCATGCTGTTTGGTCTTTTCTTTGGCGCAGGGAATCTAATCTTTCCAGTTCATTTGGGACAAATGGCTGGGCGCAATGTTTGGCCAGCTATTTTGGGGCTGTGTGTGACTGGTGTTGGCTTGCCACTTCTAGGCGTTGCTGCGTTGGGAATAAGTAAGTCTAATGGACTGTATGAACTGGCAAGTCATGTAGGAAAACCATATTCTATGTTCTTTACTTGTTTGTTGTATTTGACTATTGGCCCATTTTTTGCAATACCAAGATGTGCTACAACCGCTTTTACAGTTGGTCTTGAGCAAATATTGCCAGATGACGGGAAGATGGGACTTTATCTTTTTGTTTTCTCTCTTGTCTTTTTTGGATTTGCACTGTTCTTTTCTCTTAAACCAGGGAAAATCCTTATTTGGGTTGGAAAGATTCTAAATCCTAGCTTTCTTCTTTTTCTTGGCATTCTTGTTGTTGTAGCTCTTTTAAATCCAAGTACTTCAATTAGTAGCCTACCTGCTGAGGGCTCTTATTCCACGCAACCATTCTTTTCTGGATTCTTAGAGGGATACAACACAATGGACGCATTGGCAAGTCTTGCGTTTGGCATTGTAGTTGTAAATGTTATTAAGGGCTTGGGAGTAACAGAACCTAATGAGGTTGCCAAAAGTACGGTTCTCTCTGGTGTTTTTAGTTGTTTGTTTATGGGCGTAATTTATGTAGCTGTCACAATTGTTGGAGCACAAAGCAGGGGAGTTTTTGCATTGTCTGAAAACGGAGGAATTGCTCTTGGGCAAATTGCTCATAATTATTTGGGTTCTGTTGGGGCTTTTGTTTTGGCTATAACTGTAACATTAGCCTGTCTTAAGACTTCAGTTGGCCTCATTACAAGCTGTGCTGAAACTTTCCAGTCTCTTTTTCCTGCAGGGCCATCTTATCGCATTTGGGCCATCATTTTTGGACTGATTTCTTTTTCTCTTGCAAACTTTGGGCTTAATGCAATTATAAGCTATTCTATTCCTGTCTTGATGTTCATCTATCCGTTGGTAATAACTTTAATTATCTTGTCACTGTCTGGGCGTTTCTTTGAATATGATAAAAAAGTGTTCTTTTGGACTACTGTTGCAACTTTGCCCGTTTCAATATTTGAACTAGTAAATGCTCTTCCTAAGAATATCTATAGTCTCATAGGGGGTTCTTATGTTGTTGATTTTGCAAACAAAATTTTGCCCTTCTTTGATATAGGCCTTGGCTGGGTTTGTCCTGCAGTTTTTGGATTCGCTGTTGGTATTGTTTTATATCGTATCAAAAAAAGACAGAGAAGCGTCTGAACTTATACAGAATTATTTACATAGACTTTCGCATGAAGATTTATTCTTTCTTTAACATTGTATCCATATTCTGTATAATTCTACATTATGAGTGATAGAGGTTGTGCCCCATTTGTGAAGTGGGCAGGAGGAAAGAAGCAACTCTTGCCGGAGCTGATTAGCCACATCCCGGAAGGCTTTGGAGAGACAATTACAACATATATGAGAAACGCGAACGCTATACACCAAAAAAGGCGCAAAGGGATTATTGTCACATAGGTTTTTTGGGAGATTGCAACTATGGATCTAAAATTTGATGCAGGTGTAATCGCAAAATATCACTCCAATTCCCAAATTGCACGACTGCTAACTGAAAACTGGGCGAAAAGAAACATGTACTGTCCGCGGTGTGGAAGATTGCATATTGAGCAGTTTAAAAATAATCGCCCAGTGGCTGATTTCTTTTGTCCACAGTGTAATAGTGAGTTTGAACTAAAAAGCAAATCAGGAACGCTTGGTGTTAAAATCAATGATGGTGCGTATGCAACAATGATTGAACGGATTACAGGGAATCATAACCCCGATTTTTTCTTTATGAGTTATTCTAAATTAGGACAATCTGTTGAGAATCTGATATTTATCCCAAAGCATTTCTTTGTGCCTGATATTATAGAAAAGAGAAAGCCTTTGGAGGAAAATGCTCAACGTGCTGGTTGGGTTGGGTGCAATATTGTCATAGATAAAATCCCAGAACAAGGAAGAATCCCAATCATTGTAAATGGTGTCGTCATTGATTTTAAACAAGTACTAAAAAAAGTAAGTTTAAGCGACAGATTGGCAATCAAGGATATGCATAGTCGAGGATGGCTTATGGATGTCCTAAATTGTGTAAACAGAATCTGCACGCAGCAATTTACATTGCATGATGTGTATTACTTTGAAAAGGAAGTGCAATTGAAACATCCTGAAAATCATAATGTTAAGCCTAAAATTAGACAACAGTTACAGCTTCTACGAGATAAAGGAATTGTCCAATTTTTAGGTAATGGGCAGTATTTGAAGATGAATGAATAAAGATAGAAAGAAGAAGTTCCTAATTGCTATAGTGGAGCTGATTTGCCAAGAATTTTAGGTGACAGCCGGAAATGAGCTAGCATTATCTCTAAGCAAGAATGGCTATCTTTCCAATGAACTGAAATATTTCCCTCTTGAATCTCTCAGAAGGCTTGCACTTAATCTTGAATATGGCTATGGCAAGACCTTCTAGGATACGCAAGCGACCTTAGAGAAGAAATTACTTCTGTAATAGCAGACACTGACCTTTCTAAAGATGAAGATGTTACAGCACTAATAGAAACCCTCTCAGATACAAGCCTAGTCAAGCTGATGAATAACAGACCATTCAGTTCTCTTATGTACAGAAAAGAGAACAGTGGCTTGGTGTTTGAAAGTGGTGAACAGCAGAGCGAAATAAAAACTATTGAAGAAGCAGAGATAAAATTACAAAAAGGAATTGAAAGAATTGGTGGAGTAGAGATTGAAGAAGGCTCCACGAGAATGGGCGTTTCTTCTATTCGAGAGTTATATACCTTGGCAAAGGAAGCACAACAAGAATTTACAGATACAATAATCAACCTTTCTAAAGAACTAGGGCTAGATGAAGAGAAAGTATCTTATAGAACAGAACTCAAAAAATTTAGCAGAGTTATAGAGAAAACACTATCTGACTATACTGGTGATATTGGAAGAGTGTTAGATGTAAACGGAGCCACTTTTACGCTTAACAATATCAATGAAGCAACAGAAATCTATGAGAAAGCTGTTGCACTTCTTGGCGATAGCATTGTTAAGAAAAAGGCTCATGTTGGAGATGACGGATATAGAGACTTTAAGATTAACTTCAAAACTTCAAATGGCTTTGTTGGCGAGCTGATAATCCTTGATAAAGCCACCATGTGGGAGAAAGACAAAGGCATTGGGCACGATATCTATAATGTAACAAGAGCACTGAACGACTATAATATTGATGACAAAAACAAGCAGAAATACGGCGAAGTGTTTAGCAAGGAAGTGCTAAATAGCATTGAAAAGCTTAACAACGACTTGAAGGAATGGTCAAAGAAGGCATATACAAATGCCGAAGCCTTAATGAATGGTCAGTATGATAATGAGGGATTTAATGCTAATTTGTACGCAATTTCTTCTGATATAACAGAACTGTCTGCCATGTTGCGACGAAACTTAGACCTTTCATATTCAGTCGGAGAGTCGGCATATACCTTGCCGTCAGAAGTACGTCTAAGTATGGATAACTCACGAGACTCTTCATCTCTTCTAAATGCAGTATCACAAATATCAAAATATTTAACAGACATAGTTAACTCCTATACTACAAATATAATACAAAACAATCTCACATACAACAGCACAGAGTTTGATACAGGGCTTTTGCAAGTAGCAGAAACCTCTAATGACCCAAATACTGATAGCAATGGACTTATCTTTACTAAAGTAGTTAATCATGGGACAACTGCAATATTTGACAGGTTTGATAGTAGCCATGCTTATGAAGGTGACGGTTCTGCTACCTTTGGAGCTGGAAACTATGTGACAGAAAGTACAGACATAGCTAAAGATTATGCAAGGCGTGCCCAAAGAAAAAACACATTATATAGACAAGATTCTTTTTTCTATGCACAAGAGCTAAACACTAAAGAGGAAGAAATAAAAGCCTTAAAAGACAAAATAGAAAAAGAAAATCTATCTGGGTGGAGAAAGACAGATGTAGAATTTTGGATATTGGAAAAGGAAAAAGAAAAAGCTTTTAGCTTAAATGCAATAAGAAGTGAAATGCTTAAAAATCTATTCGGAGAAAATCTAACCTCGCAAGAAAAAGAAGAACAGCAATATGCGTTTGATTATCTTAGGAGGCTAACTGATAACGAAGAAACGGAATTAGATATTAAAGAAGTAGAAATACTTGTTAAGTTACACAATGAGATATTAACAAAAATAAATAATGGTGAAATCTATCCAGTTGACGGAAAACCTTTATCGGAACAAATACTACTCCCAGAATATGGAGACTTACTTTCTTTTTCTCCTTTTCGTACTTTTGTGTTGTCTCTAAACGACTTCCCAGACTCGCCACTGAACTCGCCACTGAAAGACCTACAAGCTATTAGGGAAAAGGTATTAACCATTCTTGCAGTGTATAAAGAAAGAATTGAAGATTATAGAGGATTTATAAATTACAATAAAAACTCCAACCACAGAGAAGAATACAAATACTTAGATGATATTGTAGATGATATTGTAAGTGCAAAAATCGACCCAGAAGAATTATTATATCGCAATGCCCCAAAGAGGCAACTTTATAAAGTAGATATCCCAGATGACGGCTATTTGGACTGGGATAAAGATATAAACGAGAGCCTAACATCAGAGCAAATGCTCTCTTTGAGAGAAGTACTTATTGAGCAGTTTGGCAAAAAGAAAGCCAATAAAATCCTATCTACTAATGGTGCCCCAATATTTAATGGGGAAGTTTTATATGGAAGAATAAGCAAAGCATTTAATAACCAAGCAGGAAATGTCCTTTCTGAAAGAGAATATAAAAGATTGACTTCTAATCTTCTACATAAAGCAGGTTTTGTTGGAAATGAATATCTGGCAGGGCGATATTTTGGAGGCTTTGACAATATAAAAAACTATGTAATTTTCAATGATGATGACTTAAAAATTCTAAATCGTTATGAGTATATGACAAATGAAGAGGGAGCTAAATACACCAAGAACATAGAGTATACATATGCTCAAGGCTCGGTGTTAGTACCTTATACAACAGAGCAGATAATAGGGAGAATTAGACAGGGCAAGCCAGTAGAGGCAAGCCATCTTCAAACGCTGTTAGACTCCAATAAAGACAATGCAAGCTTTAATAAATCGTATAGGGCTATCATTCAAAAAGAACTCAGTGCTATAAGAATACTAACAGCCAATCCAGTGCTAAACAGAACAATCCCCGTTTTTAGGAGTTATCACCAGAAATCTTTAGGAGCATAATTAAAGAAAATCGTTGAAA
>CAVFGI010000002.1:0-112600 GCA_963621975.1 Selenomonadaceae bacterium | reverse complement strand
ATGTATAGATTTAAATTAAAAAAAGACTGTTGCTCAGTCAAATGACTTTTGCAACAGTCCCCCTTTTGCATTTGCGGCCGACTGGACTTGAACCAGCACAAGATCTCTCCCACTAGCACCTCAAGCTAGCGTGTCTACCAAATTCCACCACAGCCGCAGTAATTGGTATAAAAACTTGAACAAGAAAGAACATACCCAATCTGAGTGAAATAGTCAATATCCCTCATGGCTTTTTTATTGTAGGAGAGGAGACAAGGAGATTTGTGGAGATTTGTGATGTTCTATTTAACATGTTGTTTATTTTAACTACATTACAAACGCTATGAAAAAAACTTTATTTTTTTGTATTTTGATTATTGTTTTATTATCGTCGTGCGCTTCCAAGAAAGAAGAACTCACAATTAATCCAGATGCTAAGTCGTATCTTTATTCTACAACTGTGGAAACAGAGCGTCCTGAACTTGATGATTATACCAAAGAACTTATTTCTAATTATCAGAAGAATCCAACAGAGGAAAACAAGGAGATTTTGAGGGCTCAAATTGCTGTAAGTTATGACGAGGTTGTTGAAAAGAAAAAGGCCAAACTTGAAGAATTAAGAGAAACAGCAAAAGAGCAATCTAAAATTGATGAAATGGAAGTAATTGTTGATGAAATGCTACGAGATAGGGAAGAGCGAATAGATCAGGCACTCTCTCGGTTTATGGATCCTCGTTTAAAACCAGGGGCAAGAGAGACTGAAGATGGTTATCTTCCAGTCTTGGGCGCAGACTTAAATGTTTCTATCTCATATACTGCTGTTTCCAATAAGGAATATAGAGAATACCTCATTGCAATGGGCAGAAGTACAGAGGGTTATGAAGAAGATGATTTGCCAGCTGTCAATGTTTCGTATTATGATGCGGAATCTTATTGCGAATGGCTCACAGCCAACGATAGTAGTTTTATATACAGGCTTCCCACAGAAGAAGAGTGGGAGAGAGCTGCAGGACACATGCCCAAAGATGCAGATTTTAACAGTCAAGAAAATCTTGGATTAACATCTGTTTTTGATTACGCAGATACTCTTTCAGCTTCTGGAGCCATAAATATGTGGGGAAATGTATGGGAGTGGACTAGTACATCACGAGAAGATGGTACTATGGCCGTCAAAGGTGGCTCATGGGACAGCGACAGAACTGATTGTAGAACAGAGAACAGAGATTTTGGCAAAAATCCAAAACATGGCTACAAAAATACAGGTTTTAGAGTCATAAGAGAAGGTTGAACAAAAAAGGGTGTTGCAATCTACAAATGTAAACCAACAAATGTAAACAAACAACACCCTAAACTTGCTAACAAGGCTAAAAAAACTTCAGTATGTTAGCTTATGCGATCCTCAAGTTCGTCAAGGAGCTCAGCGAACTTTTTGGTTGCAGCCTCAACTGGAGCCTGAGTTGACATATCAACACCCGCTGTCTTAAGACTTTGGATTGGGAACTTAGATCCTCCGGACTTAAGGAAACCAAGATAGTCCTGAAGTTCTTGCTTGCCACCATTAAGAACTCTCTCAGATAGCGCTATTGAGGCCGATATTCCTGTGGCATACTTATAAACGTAATAAGCATTATAGAAATGAGGGATTCTAAGACCTTCAAGGTCCGAGTTTTCCTCAAATACCATGGCTGGGCCAAAGTATGCTTCAAGTAGACCTTTGTATGTTTTTCTTAATGAGTCAACAGTAAGAGGCTCACCAGATTCCTGTTGTGTATGAGCAAGAAGTTCAAATTCAGCGAACATTGTCTGCCTGAAGAGAGTTGCAATAATATCGTCAACTTGTTTTGCAATAATGTAAGTTTTCATCTCTTCGCTATCGGCATGATTGGTCAAGTACTTGGCAACTAGTTGTTCGTTGAAGGTTGACGCTACCTCTGCTTCGAATATTGTATACTCGTAGCATGAGAATGGATTGTTGCGCTTTGAATAGTAGCTATGCATGCTGTGACCACCCTCATGAGCAAGAGTGAAGACATCGCCTAAGACATCTTCCTTGTAGTTTAGAAGAATATACGGGTCGCCAATGAAGCCACCACTGGAGAATGCACCGCTTCTCTTGCCTTTGTTCTCATATCTATCAACCCAGCGATCCTTTGTAATGCCACTGTAGATTACGTCAACATAGTCCTTTCCAAGTGGAGCGAGAGCTTCCTTGACAATTTCAGCTGCCTCTTCATAAGTTTTGTGTGTTTTGATTGAACTTACAAGTGGAACGTAGACATCATAATGTCTGAGTTCTTCTAGACCTAGTACCTTCTTTCTTAATTCATAGTATTTGTGAAGAGAAGGGAAAGCCTTGTGAACAGCTTCAATTAGACCAGTGTAGACGCTTTTGGGAACATCGTCATTAAAAAGGGCTGCATCAAGAGCTGTGTTAAAACCTCTAACCTTGGCACTGAAAATATCCTGTTTAACAGAGCCAGCATAAAGAGTTGCAATGGTCTGTTCGTGACCTTGATAGATTCCATAAAACTTTTCATAGGCTTTTTTTCTGACATCTCTGTCCGGATTTTGCATAAAGACAGACCATGTGCTTTGTGATAGAGGCATATTATCAATTTCACCAAAGTTCATGTCCACATTTGTCAGCACACCAAAAGCCTTCTGTGGAGTACCCATAAGTTCGGATTGCTTAGCTAGTAATTCTTCTTCTTTCTGAGAAAGAGTGTGCTCCTTTTCTCTTAAGGTTTTCTTTAGATAAACTCTGTAGTCATCAAACTCTTTTTCTTCAACCCACTTAGGCAAATCTGAAATTGTAAGTAGCTCAGGTGTCATATAACTTGTTGCAGCAATAAAGTTGGTATAAATTTGCGAGATAATACCAATCATTTTTTGGTTTTCTGGGTCACTTGCATCAGCTGAATAATTAAGTGATGCATAAACATAAAGTTTTTCTGCAACAATAGAAACATCGCAAAGCCATTTTAAGGCCTCAAGCAAAGTTGCAGGACTATCACCTAACTTGCCACAATATTTACTTGCTTCATCAATTGCTTTTTGCAATACCTTTAAATCTGCATCCCAATCTTCACGGGTTGCATAGAGTTTAGTCAAATCCCATGTGTCTTCAATTTTGACGTCTTTTCTAGAGGGAATATTTGCCATAACTGCCTCCTGTAATTGTATGTAGGATAAAGTATTTGGCAAAACAGTACAATAACTACTCTTCTTCTAATTCCCGTATGCCAGCAATATCAAATGCCTCAAAAGGACTAAATAGAGGAATCTCTTCTACTTCCTTTGGTATTTGTATACATGTAGAAACTTTCTGTTCATAGAGCACTTTCTCAAGTTCCTCTGCCTCAATTGCTTTGAGTATATTTTTTACCATATATACAGTTGAAGATATTGTACCAGATGGAATTTTTAATACTTTAGCCATGAGACTGTAATTAATTCTTTTTCGGAGCATATCAAGTTTTTGGTTTACATGAGTATTTTTATCTATATAGCTTTGTTCCTTTTTCTGTAGCTTTACAAGTTTGTTTTCTTCACAAACCTGCTCTAATTCCAACTGGGTATACAGCAATTTCGACCAGTTTTTATTACGAATTTCTAGAAACTTATCCTTTCTTGTATTCTCTTTCTCTATAGTGTCTTTAATTACTTTGTTTGCAATTGCAATTGTTTCTTCTATTTTTATGTTGAAATTCTTGCAAATTCTTTCAATTGTATCGGTCTTTAGATAGAGTACAAAACTTATCATATAAATGAATATTCTCTTTTGAAATGATGTCCTCTTTGCACAGATATAACGTAAATTTCTTATGATTTGCTCGTTTTTAGGGTCTTGTTGGCTATCTGTAAATAGGAAATACTTATCATCCACCTTTTGGGTTTGATCTTCTTGGTAAACGAATTTTGAGAGTGCAAAATCCATTTTTTCTTTTCTTATTATTTTTGCTAAATAGTTTAACGCCCTGAAAGAAACTACCTTCATAAAGAAGATCTCAAAACTTGTATTATTTCTGGGGGTAAAGCCTAAGATTATTTGCTTTAGTCTTTCATCTAAGTAAATAATGAAACCAGACATCTCTTCTTCAGAGATCAGTTTTCTAATTTTACGGTCCATGTACACCATTACAAGGCACCGTTCTCTAATTGACTTATACATTTTTTTCATGTAATAAGTCTCTTTTTCATGCTTTTGATTTAATTTCTGAAAACAAATAACAGATTTAGATAACTCATCCCACTGGTTTTTTGCTTTTTTCATTTTGTCCCCCTCGGACATTAATTAATCAGCTCATTCAACAACTCCCTTCCTCTACCCTTTTGGGGTGCTTTATTAGGCTAGCATGGCTTTCTTGATTTTGAAAGGTTAAAATGATAGATAATTCTAAATTTTCCAAGAATTTACAGAAATTTACAGAAAAAAGTGAAAGATTGTGGTTTTAATGAGGTTTTTGCAAAAATAGCCCTGTCTTTACATTGTATTAGTTTAAAGCAATCCCCAGAACAAGATTCCCAATCCGGCAGAGAAAATAATCATTAATATCGGGCTAGGAGAGTGGTGGGCAAGACGTCTATAGCACCAGTGCACAAGAAGAAGAATAAAAAAGACTGCAATTGAACGGATATCTGCTTGAGAGGGGAAGAGCGTTTCTATTGCTAGGATGATTGCTGTGGCCAGGATGAGTGCTATAGTGCAAGGTCTAACTGCTTTAAGCATGGCCTCAACTGCAGGATTCTTGATTAAGTTTTTAAGGACAATAGAGATAAGTAGGATAATTACAAAGGCAGGCAAAATTACTCCCAACGTGGAAACTAGTGCACCAAGAATACCAGCCTGTGAGGCTCCTATGAAAGTGGCCATATTAACCGCAAGTGGGCCCGGGGTGGATTCAGAAACTGCAATAAAGCTGATAAACTGGCTTTCAGTCATCCAATTGTTTGCAAGAACGGTATCGCGCACAATTGAAATCATGCCATATCCGCCACCAAATGACACCGCACCAATTACAAAGAAGGAGAGAAAAAGTCTAAGATAAATCATTTTGCCTCCTTAGCGTGCTTGATGCCGTATCCCACCAGCCCCAGAATTGCACAAATTAAAATATAATATATAGAAGAGAAAGAGACCGATAATATTGAGCACACCACCATTGAGGTTGTTACCGCTACAATAATTGCAATACTAGTAGGACGTTGCACTGTTTTGAGCATTTTAATTCCAGCTGTTGCAATAAGATAAACAACACAAACTTGTATGCCTTTGAATGCATAAGTTACATATGTGAGGCTTAAGAATTTATCAAAAAAGAGAGAAATAAGGTAGATAATTACAAAAGAGGGGAGGCAAACAGCAACAGTGGCCAAAATAGAGCCCAAAACGCCAGCACATTTATATCCAATGTATGTTGCACTGTTGATAGCAACTGGTCCAGGAGTTGACTCCGCAATTGCAACCATATTGAGAAATGAATCTTGATCTAGCCATTTCTTTTTAGAAACAAATTCGTCTTCAAGAATAGCTATCATTGCGTATCCACCACCAAAAGTGAAAGCTCCAATCTTCAAAAAAGTGAGAAATATAGTAAGTAAATTTTTTCTTTCTTTGTTTTCTCTCATAGTCATATCCCAAACACAAATCTTTGGATAGCCTTTGCAACACCATCATTCATGTTTGTATCTGTGATGTATTTTGCTACAGTCTTGGCTTTATCAACCCCATTCTCCATTGCAACTGAAATTCCCGCACGTTGCAACATCTCAATATCGTTATAATCGTCTCCAATAGCCATAACTTGGGCCGGTGAGATCTTAAAGTATCGAGCTAAAGCATCAATTGCCATTCCTTTATTCACGCCATATGGCATGAGCTCAAGGAAATCGGTTGACCTGTAGAATGTAAGGCTTCCATCTGCCATACCCATATTACGTAGGATTGACTCAACCTTATCTAACTTCTCTTTATCTGGGGTCATGAAGAGAAGCTTATTTGTGTCAAATTCGCTCAATAGTTGCTTGAAATCCCCTTCAATACATTCAGTTTGATACACACGTAATTTCTTTGGATGAACGTAGTCATCCTCTTCTTGCAGATACCATTTTTGGTCATTAAAGAGAATCAATGGCACTCCAACCTCTTTTTGTACTTCAAGCACGCGCATAGAAATATCATGCGGAACCCTATGATCTTCAACAATTTTGCCTTCGCTGTTATATAGCGAACCGCCATTGTAGCATGAAATAGGGCCGGTAATGCCAAACTCGTCATAGAAAGGCCTAACACCATTATACATGCGCCCTGAAACCAACGTGAACTCAACGCCTTTTTCCAGGACCGCCTTCTTAATCCAATACTTATTTGCATCGCTTAAAGATTTATCATCTCGCACCAAAGTTCCATCAATATCGCAACAAATAACTTTAACCTGCTCCATTTATACCCTCATACTTGCAAGCGGTTTTGCAAAGTCACGCAATGTCCTTCACAGAGTTTATTATATTCATCAAAGCTATTTGAAAAAAGAGCAAAAACGAGTATTCTACACGCATGAAATGGATGATTGCTTCAGACATACATGGTTCTGCGTACTACTGTGATCTTATGCTTAAGGCCTATGAAAAGGAGAAAGCACAAGGCTTAATTCTTTTGGGTGATTTACTTTATCATGGCCCACGTAACAATCTTCCCCGTGATTATGCCCCAAAGTCAGTTCTTGCAATGCTCAATGATTTTGCACAGCGTTCAGACACGAGATTGCTTTGCGTCCGTGGAAATTGTGACGCAGAAGTTGACCAAATGGTGCTCAATTTCCCCATTTTGGCTTCATACGCCGTCATGTCCATTGGCAATAGGCTTATTTTCCTCACCCATGGCCACGTCTTAAGCGAGCAGAATCCCCCAAAACTAAAGCAATCCGATATCTTCATACAGGGCCACACCCATATTCCTAGATGTATTTTAGATTCCGATATTTACTACTTAAATCCAGGTTCAGTTTCAATTCCCAAAAATAATAGCTGGCATGGCTACATGATAATGGAAGAAACAACAAAAGAACTTAAAATAAGGTGGGTAGATTTAGAGGGTTTAGAGGGCTCTGTAATAGATATGAAACCACTAGAATTGACAATATGAACAACAAAAAAACAACTTTATCAGATGGTACAAGAAAAAAACTTGTCCTTTGTGCACTAATTTTAGCATTGATAGTCTCAGCTCTTATTGCATGGTTTGTTGGACGTCCTCTAGTTAAGTATATTTCTCAACCGGAAGAGTTTAGAACATGGGTAGAATCCAAAGGATTTGTATCTGGATTAGCCTTCGTTGGAATGATGGTTTTTCAAATAATAATAGCCATAATCCCGGGTGAACCCTTTGAACTTGCAGCAGGATACGCATTTGGGGCCATTGAAGGCACAATTTTGTGTCTTATAGCGTGTTCTATTGGAAGCATAATAATATTCCTTTTAGTAAGACGTTTTGGCATGAGAATTGTCAGCATTTTTTTCTCTGAAGAAAAGATTGCACAACTTAAATTCCTCAAAACAAATCAAAAAAGAGAGATTCTATTTTTGATTGTTTACATGTTACCTGGAACCCCCAAAGATATTTTAAGCTATTATGCCGGACTCACAGACATGAAATTTTTCTTTTGGTTTCTGATTAGTTTCTTTGGTAGAATTCCCTCTGTAATAACATCAACAGTAGGCGGTAATGCCCTTGGCAAGCAACAATACCTTGGCGCAATAGTAGTTTTCTCCATCACTTTTGCAATAAGTGTTGCCGGAATTCTTGTCTACAACAAAATTCTTGCCAAACACAAATAATGTTTGTATCTCTCCGTCAAATTGAGTGTTTTTTTCATTCAAGAGGGTGGTAAAAATGAAAAATTCAAAAACTTTACTATTAAGTTTTGTGGTACTACTTTTGGCTGTATCAATGGTTCTTGTTTCCTGTAATTCAGAAACAAGTTCAAGTCCAAGAAAGACAAATGATGAAGATGCGACTCTTGTCAATGGTGTAGTACAAGACGTTGCAGTTGTAGTAGATGATGCTACAAAGTCTGAAGAAGAAAAAGAAGAAGGTACCGATTATTCAAAAGTTCTTGATCCATATGTAAATGAACTTGTTAATGATCTTTTCTATGGTGAAAACGGTAAAGGAACTAAGGTTGCTCTAGGTTCAGACAGTTATGTTGTCTTCAAGTTCACAGATGCCTCTTATAAATATGACGGTGGCATTTCTAAAATTCCTAGTATAAAGACAACTTTTGAGCTTAAAGACGTTACTATTGAAAGTGGTAGTTTTAAGGCCAAAAAAGTAAGCGGAACAATCAATTATGCCGGAGATCCTAATTCAATTACCGGAAACATAACCATTGATGGTACTGAGTATACAGATTCAAAAGAATTGGTAGAGTTCTTTAACGAGGTTTTTTGTGAAGACATGTTGCCTGCTTGTTTTAATGCTTTCCTTAAGAATGGCGTTAAGATAGAGGGTGACAAAATCTCAGTTCAGGCAAAAGGCTCCGTTAAATATGAACATACCGGTGAAGAAGTGGAAGGTGAAGCAGCCAATGAATACACTATCATTGAGGCAATAACTCTTACAGAATTTTCACTTAAGACCAAAGATGATATTGAAATTAAGAATAACAAGTATTCTCTTGAAATAACTGGCAGTGCAAAATTAGGCTTTACTCAAGACAAGAAAGATGAGGATGAAGAATATCTTTCAGCAATTGCAATCTCATCTGCTACTTTGAAACTTGGTGTTACAAATGATACTGAAGCACATACCATTGAGATTACAACAAGTTTCAATTACCCAGGAGAAGTTATTGGTATAAAAATCCCATTTACTTTCCGTCTTTCTGATGTAAAGATTGATGGCCAGCAAATTGATAATGCTTCAATGACAGCATTGCTTATCCAATCTTTGAAAGAACAATTTTAACTTAAAGCCCTTGGTTTTAGACAAATTCTAAAACTGAGGGCCTTTTTTTAGCATTTTGTAGTATAATGCTGATATGGACAAAAAGATAAACACTAGTACAAAACTTGGCGGGCGGTTTTGGGTTTCAATGCTCGTACTTGGACTAATGGGCCAAATTGCATGGGTTGTAGAAAATATGTATTTCAACGTGTTCATCTACAAAATGTTCAATGCATCAGCTTCAGATATTTCAAAAATGGTCATGGCAAGTGCTGTTGTGGCTGCTTTAACAACAATAGTCATGGGCGCACTCTCAGACAAGCTTGGAAGACGCAAAGCATTTATGAGTTTTGGCTATATAATCTGGGGTGTTTCAATAATAAGCTTTGCCTATATTAAGTCAGTGACGCTAACTATTGTAATGGATTGCATTATGACATTTTTTGGTTCAACCGCAAATGATGCAGCTTACAATGCATGGCTCACAGATAGAGGAGATAGCACAAATAGAGGAAGAATTGAGGGAATAAACTCAATGATGCCCTTAATTTCAATTCTCATAGTCTTTGGTGGCTTTATGAGTTTTAACTTAGACCAGCATTCCAGTTGGGTTACAATTTATTACATAATTGGAGCCGGAACAGTCTTAATTGGAGTTTTGGGTTTGTTCTTAATTGATGAGAAACAAGGGCTCAAAAAAGCAGAAGAGCCATATTTTTCAACACTTATTTACAGTTTTAGGCCATCAATTATAAAAGAGAATAAAACGCTTTATACCTCATTATTTGCTTTTGCTATATTTGGAATTTCAATTCAAGTTTTCATGCCTTATTTAATAATTTACTATGAGAAAACCCTTGAACTTACAAATTATGTTCTAATAATGGCTCCTGCAATAATAGTTGCTGCAATAGTGACAGCTTTCTTTGGAAAACTATATGACAAGATAGGTTATGACCAAAGTGTGGTTATTGTCATCATTACTCTAATGGCTGGTTATGTCATGTTATACTTATCCAAAGAGACCGCCATAGTTTTTGTTGGTTCTCTGTTTATGATGAGTGGTTATTTAATGGGAATGTCCACTTTTGGGGCTCGAATTCGCGACCAAATCCCACAAGGCCGTTCTGGACAGTTCCAAGGTGCTCGCATAATAGGGCAGGTTCTAATTCCTGGAGTTATAGGACCAGCTTTAGGCAGTTATGTGCTACGAGATGCTCAATACATAACAAATTCAGACGGTACCGTCTCTTTTCTTCCAAATGAAAAAATATGGGCAACAGCACTTGAGATTTTAATTGTACTTGCATTATTTCTTGCTTTGAGTAAACATAAATCTAAGCAAAAGAGCAAAACACCACATGGCATCTTCCACTAATCTTTACGCCACCATAAAACAAGATCTCATTGGCCCTGAGAAAGCTTTCATCTCCATAACTGGTGGTGGCGGAAAAACAACCACAATGATTGGGCTTGCAAGATATCTCAAAGACAAAGGAAAGAGGGTTCTAATAACAACCACCACCAAGGTAGTTTCACCATACAAGCTTGATTATGGCCAAGATGTAATTTTTAACAGCCAAGATATTTTAACCTACAAACCAACGCCCACCCAAATAGTTTTCTTCGCCAGCCCATCTGAAACCAATGAGAAATGGCATTCTCCAGAGTTTGCAATACTTACCCAGCTATATCCACTGTACGACATTATCCTTTCTGAGGCCGATGGTTCTAAAAATCTCCCAATAAAAATACACACTCAAAGAGACCCTCAAATTCATCCACTAACTACAGCAACCATAAGTCTAATTGGTTATTGGGCAATAGGAAAAAGAACAACAGAGATGGTTTTTGGACCATCTTCCAAACAACTAATAGATGAAAACTACTTAGACTGGTATATTTCCAACAAAGAAGGACTTCTTAAAGGCTCAAAACAAGGCAACCGAGCAATACTATTCAATGGTTGTGACAAAGGTTATGATAGTCAGTTGTTGAAGTCTTTAAACGTTCCAACAGATGTAAAATGCTATGTTGCATCTGCAATGAAGGGAGAGTTGTATGAGTCTTTTTGAACAAGTTGCAAATAAAGAGAATATTGTAGTAATTCGTGGGGCAGGAGATCTTGCAACTGCCGTTGGAATTAGATTACATAATGCTGGTTTTAGAGTTGTTCATCTTGAAGTTGCACAGCCTACAGTAATTAGATCAACGGTATCTTTTGCAACAGCAATGTATGATGGATGTACCGAGGTTGAAGGTGTAAAGGCTAGAAAGTGTCAAATCTCAGAAGTCTTAGATGTTCTTGAGTCAGGTGAAATTCCAGTTATAGTTGATCCATCCTGTGAGATTCTTACTACTCTTAAACCAGTTGCTTTAGTTGATGCAATTCTTGCAAAAAAGAACCTTGGAACAAATAAAACCATGGCCCCATTTACTGTTGCTCTTGGTCCAGGTTTTGAAGCTGGAAAGGATGTGGATGTTGTAATTGAAACCCAAAGAGGTCATAGACTTGGCGTATTGATTAGAGAAGGTTTCGCAGCTCCCAATACAGGCATTCCAGGGCTTGTTGGTGGCTTTGGAGCTGAAAGAGTTATGCATACAACAGCAAAGGGAATCTATAGGCCAGTTGCCAAAATTGGAGACTTAGTCAAAGAAAACCAAATAGTAGCTTATGTTGATACAGAAGAAGGACAAAGTGTGCCTGTTATTACTACAATTTCTGGAAAGGTTAGAGGAATGCTTCATGCAGGACTTTATGTTCCAGAAGGGTTTAAAGTTGCTGATGTTGACCCTCGTGGCGCAACCATAGACCATCTAACTTGCTCAGATAAAGCTAGAGCAATTTCAGGCTCTGTGCTTGAAGCAATTATGAGTTTTATTTCTAACAGAAGATGAGCTTGCCTTTTTAAACTCTATGAGTTATCCATTTATCCTGTTTATAGTAGTGCCAAAGAAGGATAAGGTTTGCAACATCACCAACAGTGTAAGCAAACCAAAGAACTGTTACTGGAAGTCCTAGAAAATAAACAGCAAGAGAATAGGGAAGCTGGAAGCAATATTGTGCAATTAAGGATGAATACATGATTGGACGGTTGAGTCCACTTCCGCTAAAAGCAGCATGAAAGCCCACCATCAAAGCAAAAACAATCACGTTAATTCCAAAGGCATACATTAAGACTATGCCACTCTTATCCGGCGAAGCCCCACCTAGGAATAAGCTCAAAAGAAAAGATGGACAAATGAAGAAGAACAATGCAGGGATGGCACTAACGCATGCACAAAGGATACTTGATTTATGAACGCATTCTTTTGCTCTATCAGGCATGTCTGCTCCAAGGGCATGTCCTAAAATTATGCCACTGCCCATGCTAAACCCAGTTTGTGGCATCATACAGAACCCTTGAAGTCTTGTTCCTATTCCTAAAATGGCTACTGCAGCCGTTCCATAAGTAGAAATAATTTTCATCAGAATGATATTAAAAATGTTTCTAAGAAGTAGATTAATTCCACTTGGAAGACCAATTGTAATGAGTTTTTTATCTATTTCTTTGTCTGGTTTAAAGAAAGTTTTCAATGAAATCTTTACATCTGGCGTGCCCTTGAGAAGTATGATAAGACCAATTACAAAGGAAAAGGTTTGTCCGGTCACTGTTGCCCAAGCAGCACCAGCCATTCCCATTCCAAAGCCTCTAAGTCCAGTTAAAGAAGTTATAAGTGGAATCTCTTCAAACATCAGAATTGGATCTAAAAAGATATTCATTATGGCTGCTATTGTTAGCAGTTTCATTGGAGTTTTTGCGTCTCCAGTGCATCGGAATATGGTATTCACACTATAAGAAGAGAAGAATATCGGGATAAATAAGACACGGATGTAGCCGTAATCTAGGGCGTATGTGATGACAGACTGCTCTTTGGAGAAGAAACTCACGAGAGGGCGTAAGAAAGCTGCCATGAATAATGCGCCTGCTAGTGACCAAATAAATTTGAAGGCTAGTGTGCGTTCAGCTGCCGTGGCCGTTTTTGCCTTGTTTCCGCTACCGTGGTATTGACTTATGATGGAGACGCTGGAGGTGCCAACAATCTCGTTAAAGACATCTACAAGCCAAAACATGGTGGAGAAGATTGTCATTGAGGCAACGGCGTCAGCTGAGATGAAGCCAATCCAAAAGAGGTCAACCATATCGTACAAGGACTGGAACATGTAGCCTCCCATAGTGGGAAGAGCCAGCCTAAAAAGCTGTTTAGACATGTTTCCATGAAGAAGCTGGTCGTTTGAATCTAATGCAACCTCAGGTTTTTCAGTCTTCTGTGATTCCTGCAAGTTCTGCCTCTCTTATGTATTTGCGTCTATATTTTAATGACATAATTAAATGACATATTGCAGTTAAAGTCCATGATATTGGGTATGAAAGATAAACAATTTCAAGGCTTTGATGCATAGGAAAGACCACTGCAATCCAAACAATTCTTAAGACTACAGAACCAATTAAGGAAATGATTGTAGACATCATAGACTTGTTTAAGCCTCTGAGTGTTCCAGAACCAACCTCCATGAAGGCTAAAGTGCAGTAAGGAATCATCATTATATAAAGTCTAGTTTCTGCAGCTTTGACGGCTAGAGGGTTAGTAATATAGCAATGAATCAATGGAAGTCTAAAGAAAACTAGGAATAAGGATACGCATTCTGCAATGATAAAAGTTACCAAATAGCAGGATGCCATGACCTTTCCAATTCTTTTGAATTTCTTTGCTCCATAGTGTTGGCTTGTAAAAGTAATTGCGGCCTGACACACAGAGTTGGTTGCTGTGTAAGCAAACGATTCAAGGCTTGCTCCGGCACCATTACCATCAATTATTGCCGATCCTCCCGGACATAGGCTATTGTTTAGTGTAATTATGCTACTTTGAATAACCATGTTGGAGACAGAAAAGAGTGCTCCTTGTAGCCCAGCAGGAAGGCCATTGTAAATAATGTCTTTTAAAGCTTTTCCATGGAATCTAAGTTTTTTAAATTCAAATTTACACCAACCTTTGTCTTTTCCTAGAATAATCAAGAGAATAACAGCAGAAGCAAAATTTGATATTGAAGTTGCAATTGCAACCCCGTCAACAGACATATTACAAGCAAGAACAAAGAATAAATTCAATCCAATGTTTAAGATTCCTGTTGCAGACAGGACATAAAGAGGTGTTTTGGTGTCTCCTTTTGCTCTAAAAATTGAAATAAGAAAATTTGTTAACGCTAAAAATGGAACACCAATGAAGTAGACCTTTGTATAAAGAGTGGCAAGGTCAAGAATGTATCCTTCATCTCCCAATAACTCAAGCATTGGACGGCTTATAAATAGTCCAATAACCATGCAAATAATTCCTGCAACAATAGCTGTCATTAGAGATGTATGAACTGCAAAACTGGTTTTTTCTTTGTCTCCAGCCCCTATGTATCTTGCAACTACAACACTTGAACCAACTGCAAAGCCTACAAAGATGTTTAATATTAGGTTAATCATTGCACTGGTTGTACTGATTGCTCCAATTGCACCTTCAACATCTGACATGCCAACAACAATCATATCTGCTGCAGAATAGAAGGTTTGAAGAAGGTTTGTAACCATTAAAGGGAGAACAAAGGCAAATACTTTACCAATAAGTGGACCATGCAGAAGATCCTTATCTTCTGTGTCTATAGCTTTACGATGTAGCATCTAATACCTCAACGTGACAAATGCGACAACTAATATATTAATTATCTTAAAATATAGCAATTGGTTGAGGCGCCTACTTCTTGATCTCTTTGTAGTTTATGTCTCATGTTGACCGTAAAGAAACAATGAATTATCTTAAGTTCGTAGTCAGACTAAAATGCAAAGTTGTTTGGAGGTTCGCAAAATGAGATCAATTAGGGATATTTACAAAATAGGAAAAGGTCCATCTAGCTCACATACAATGGGACCTGCACGTGCCGCAGAACTTTTCAAGAAAGAAAACCCCAACGCAACTAGCTTTAAAGTTATTCTATATGGGTCTCTTGCCAAGACTGGTATGGGCCATGGTACAGATAGAGCAATAAGAGAATGCTTGGAGCCAATAGAGTGTAATGTGGAACTCAATTTAGACGAGTCTGTACAACTTAAGCATCCAAATACTTTAGATTTAATTGCCATCAAAGACGGTCAAGAGATAAACAAAATAAGAGTAAGAAGCATTGGTGGAGGTGATATTGTCATTGAAGGTCGTCCAAAAGCTACTTTGCTTGGTGAAGACACCTATATGGAGAACTCCTTTGCTGAAATCAAACAATTCTGTGAATTTAGATATGTTGATTTGGTTGATTACATAGAGCTTAACGAAGGTAAAGAAATTTGGGACTACCTTGCAGAAGTTTGGCATGTTATGAAGGCAGCAATACAAGAAGGACTCTCTAAAGACGGTGTTCTTCCTGGAAGCTTACATGTACAGCGCAAAGCCAAGTATTTATATGACCATATTGTCCCAAACAAACACGCTGAGTTGGTAGAGTGTCAAATGGTTTGTTCATACGCCTACGCTGTCAGTGAGCAGAATGCAGACAATGGTACAATTGTCACAGCTCCCACTTGTGGTGCCTGTGGTGTTCTTCCAGCAGTACTTTACTACCTTCAAGCTAAGCGCAATCTTACAGAAACCGATGTTCTTCACGCCCTTGGTGTTGCAGGACTTTTTGGAGAACTTGCAAAACAAAATGCCTCTGTTTCAGGTGCTGAATGTGGCTGTCAAGCAGAAGTTGGAGTTGCTTGTTCAATGGCAGCAGCTGCAGCAGGTCAGCTTTTTGGATATGATCTTAAGCAGATTGAGTATGCTGCTGAAGTTGCACTTGAGCATCATTTGGGCCTTACTTGTGACCCAATTTGTGGCTTAGTTCAAATTCCTTGTATTGAAAGAAATGCTGTTGCTGCACTTAGAGCTATCAATTCAGCAAATCTTGCTTACTTCCTTACAGGAACAAGAAATATTAGTTATGACATGGTCTTAAAAAGCATGTATTATACAGGCTTAGATTTGAACCAGCGTTATAGAGAGACATCTGAGGGCGGTCTTGCTCGTGCTTATTCACGAAAAGGATAAATTGGGCTAGTGGTATCCTCGTTTGTGAAAGCCTCATAGGAGGTTCAAAATGCTAAAAAAGTTTGACTTTACATTCTTTAATGAGTCTCAAAAGATTCACGTTGAAACAAAAGTTTCCGACTGTGATTTGATTTACAAAGTTCATACTGCAGAAGGAGTACTTGGAGTGAGCACATCTGATGAATGGCAAATCTATTCTGGAGATGCGGTTTTATGGCTCAAAGATTTTATTAATCTGAGAACCTTTGACTGGGAGGCTTCTTATTCTCATGTTGTACTTTCAGATTCTTCTGTTTCTGTTCTTCCAAAATGGACATTAGATATTGAAGAGGACGACGAAAGCGCTCTTCCTCCCCAGCACTTTGTTGGATTAAATTCTTATCCAGAGAATTTTCCCAATTTCCTTGAACTCTTAAGAAAACTACTGAATCTCAAATATTTAATCCTAGAAGTCTAATATACTCTAAGCCTAATAAAAAGCCCCACCAGATTTCTCCAATGGGGCAAGTTGGTATTTTGTTAATAGTTTTTTTGCAAACCTCTTTAAACTTCAATTGGAGTCAAGGAAAATCTAGTGACATCAAAAAGACCTAAGTCTGTGATCTTAAGTTCTGGTATTACAGGAAGAGCCATGAAGCACAATGTCATAAATGGGTCAACATCTTTGCTTATTCCAAGTTCTCTACGTGCAAGATCTTGCATTGAGCTAATCTTGTTTTCAACAATCTCACCCGGCTTATCAGTCATAAGTCCAGCAATTTCCTGTTGAATATAGTCCAGTACTTTGCCATTTTTGACAACAGCTATGCCACCACCAAGTTCAATAAGCTTTTTCACAGCAATTTCCATGTCAGCATCATTATCTCCAACAACTATGATATTGTGTGAGTCATGGGCCACACTGGTTGCAACTGCACCACCTTTCAAGCCATATCCTTTAAGTAGTCCAAGACCGATATTTCCAGTTCCATTATGTCTTTCAACAACAGCAATTTTCACAATATCATCATCATTGCGAACCCAAACGCCGTCTTTTACATCTACTTTTTCAATTCCCATTTCAGTAACTATTGAACCAGCAGTGATGTTAATTGTTTTAACTTTATTGCTATTTAGCTTAAGAGCAAGACGTTCTTTGGAGAAGTTTTTGACGTTAACTTTCCCACTTACGCCCTTTGGTTCAACATGGATATCTGGACCCAAGTATACACCATTTGATGCAACATGCTGTCCTTTGCAGAATACCTCTGTTACTTTGAATTCCTTGAGATTGTTGACCAAAACAAAGTCTGCCCTAAGCCCTGGTGCAATTCCACCGCGGTCTTTAAGGTTGTAACATCTTGCAGCATTTATAGTTGCAATAGAAACAGCGGTTGGAGCATCAATGCCTTCTTCAATAGCAATACGAATGTTGTTATCAATATCGCCTTCTTCTACCAAACTCTTTGGTTGGCGGTCATCGGTACAGAAGAGACACATTGAGGCGTTTTTCTTGTTGACCCCTTTAAGCAAATTGCGCTCATCGTGACAAGCAGAACCTTGACGAATTAGAACGTACATGCCCCGTCTTGTTCTGTCCTTAAGTTCTTCACCTGTGGCGCATTCGTGGTCATTACAAACTCCACTTGCACTATAAGCATCAAGTAAAGAACCTGTGATAACAGGGCTATGACCATCTATAACCTTGTTTGCATCTTTTGCAACCATAATCTTGTCAAGAATATCGCTGTCAGAGGCAGCAACACCAACATAATTCATAAGTTCACCCAAGCCAAGAACACGTGGGTTGTCAATTCTAGTTGCAATTTCTTTTGCCATAAGGATTGCACCTGCGTTCTCAAATGGAGTTGCTGGAACGCAAGAAGGAATCTGGCAATAAACAGTCAAAGGAAGATCCTTTGAAGCATCAAGTATATAATCCAAGCCGGCAAGCCCACAAACGTTGCAAATTTCGTGAGGGTCGGCTATTACTGTCGTTGTTCCGTGTGGCACCACAAGCTTTGCAAATTCTGCAGGCGAGAGGTGCGAGGATTCAATATGAACGTGTCCGTTAATGAACCCGGGAGCCATGCATTGGCCATTAGCGTCAAAAGTTTCTTTTGCGGTAGGGAAATCTTTTCCTCCAAAACCAGCAAAAAGACCATCTACAATATAAACATCACCGTGAAAGGTTTCACGATTATAAACATCTACTATATTGCAATTTTTAATGCAGAGATCAGCTGCCTCTCTCCCTGCGGCTACATCAATAAGATGTTTTAGCTGTTCCTTTTTCATTTGTATGCCCCTTTTTGAAAAAAGGCCGCAGGTTTAAGCCTGCGGCAGAAATTTCCAACAAAAGTAATTAGATTGTATTAACAACAATCTTTGCTACAAATAGAGCAAACAAAACCCATGTTGGGAAGTTGATATCTTTTGCTTTTCCAGCAATGAGCTTGAGGATGACATAGAAAAGAACACCAAACATGATACCATTTGAAATGCTGTATGTAACAACCATCATGAGAATACACATAAATGATGGAATGCCTTCTGTGAAGTCTTCAAAGTCAATAGACTTAACAGGAGTAATCATCATGACACCAACAATGATGAGTGCTGGAGCTGTAGCCGCACTTGGAATTGATCCAAAGAGTGGTTCCAAGAAGAGTGAGAGAATGAAAAGGACTGCAACTGTGACAGCTGTAAGACCTGTTCTTCCGCCTTCTGCAACACCAGAAGCACTTTCAACGAATGTTGTGATTGTTGAAGTTCCAAGGATAGCACCTGCTGTTGTACCAATAGCATCAGCAAGAAGAGCTTCCTTACAGTTAGGAATTGTTCCATCTGCATTCATGATACCAGACTTGCCTGCACATCCAATGAGAGTTCCAACTGTATCGAACATATCAACAAAAAGGAATGTGAACATGACAATAATGAAATCAAAGATTGCCGTTCCACTTGTAAAAATCTCACCAAAAGCGAAATCAAAGAAGTATGGAGCTGCTGGGAGGTAGCTTCCACCTGCATACTGTGTAACTCCCATTGGAATACCAATGATTGTTGTTACAACAATACCAATAAGAAGAGCACCCTTTGTTCCTCTTGCAACTAAAGCACCAGTAATGAAAAGACCAATGATTGTTAGAATACAAGCCGGGCTTGTAATCCATGCTGGATTGAGTGCACAAACTGTACTTGCGTCAGCAACAATAATGCCTGCATTCTGAAGACCAATAAAAGCAATGAACAAACCAATTGCAGCACCAATAGCTTTTTTGAGGTTGTCTGGAATTGAGTTTACAATTGCTTCTCTAAGGTTGCAGAGTGTGAGAAGGATGAAGATGATACCTTCAACAAAAACTGCTGTCAAAGCAAACTTCCAGCTGTAGCCCATTCCAATACATACGGTAAAAGCAAAGAATGCATTAATTCCCATACCTGCTGAAAGAGCGAAAGGAAGATTTGCTACAAGGCCCATTACCAAACAGGCAATAGCAGATGAAATAGCTGTAGCTGAGAAAACCTTTGAGAATTCCATGCCACAAGCTGAGAGAATACCTGGGTTAACTGCTAAGATATAAATCATTGTCATGAAGGTTGTAATACCAGCCATGATTTCTGTCTTGACAGTTGACTTTCTCTCCTTGATTTTAAAGAACTTTTCCATACATTACTCTCCTTTGAATGTGATGAAAGATTATTTTAACATGTGATATTCTAACCCTTGATTGGTCAGATGTACAGAAAAATTTTAAAAAAATGCAACAATCTGCAACATTTAGTGTCTCAACTATGACTTTTGACTGTGATTTTAGAGTTTTTATCTTGAAAACCACTATAGTCTCATTCGCGTGCACGCGATATAATATTATGATATATGACACATGCAGATCTTTTCAGATATCTAAATAGACATAAATACTTTTATGATCCGCAAAACAGACCTAATTATGTTCAAATGCGTTACAATCCTAAAACAACGTTGCCACAAGGTGTTGAAATTCATCCTATGAATATGGCAGGAATTGAAGGGGAACTTTATACTTACATGGGCCAGAAGCGTGACAAAGTAATTCTCTTGTATCATGGAGGTGGTTTTGTTATTGGCTCAAAAGAAATGGACGGGTCTTTTTCTGCTTATGTAGTTCAAAATTTTGATTGGGATGTTTACACGACAAACTATGCCTTAGCTCCAGAGCATCCATATCCAGAAGGAGTGAAAGATTGCTTTACTGTTTATAAAGAACTTTCAAGGTCCTATGGCGCTTCTAACATTGTTCTTTGGGGAGAGAGTGCAGGGGCAACAATGGCCTTAACCACTGCTATATATGCAAAAAAGGAAGGGATAGAGTTGCCAAAGGCTATTATTTTATGCTCGCCAAGCGTCCAATATCTTGAGAGTTACCCTAGTTATACAGAGAACTTAGACACGGATTGTATTGTTACCAACAATATGTTAGAAACTCTTTGTGAGTATTTTCAAACTACAGATCCTCAGGTTTTAAAGAACCCATTGGCTTCCCCTTTATATGCTGATTTTACAGGGTTTCCTCCAACGTTGATTTTTGCCTCTGATTCTGAAGTTCTTAGAGATGATTCAATAGCGCTTGAGAAAAAGATGAAAGACCATGATGTGGATGTGACATTGGATATGGCACACAATCTTTTGCATGTCTATCCAATGTTTGTAAGGCTTGCTGAGGCTAAAGAAGCGTTAGACAAGGCTTTTAGGTTTATAGCAAAGCTTGAACACTAAAAGACCAATTGCATACCATGCAATTGTATAAACCCAAATAATCCAACCTCCAGCAATTATGTCTGGAATATAACAAGCAATAATTAAAACTAGAGCAACTGCTGGTAGTACACTTTTTCCGGGAGCTCTAAAAATGCCCATTTCGTTTGGATCTTTTTCTCTAAACTTACGTCTGGCAGAATAAAGAGAAATAATATTGATTACAATTGTTACTGCGGCAAATAGAGTGCCAAACCCTACAATCTGTTCAGTGAAAGAAGGAAAACAAGAAACAATTGCAGCAAGAAGTGCAATTATAGAGGACGCAAAAGCGGGGACTCCAAATTTGTTTGAAGAAGAAAAAACTTTTGGAAGAAGGCCATCGTTAGCTGCAGCTTGAACAGCCCTAGAGGTTAGAGCAAGAACAACAAGCATTGTAGTAATTAAAGCAAGAATTGCAGCTATTGAAACTACCTTTGCAAGCCAAGGGTAACTTGTGAGTTTTGTAAAGCATGCCGCATAAAGTGGTATATATCTCATACCTGGGTTTTGCTCTAAGAATGAAGCAGATACTAATCCAAGTGTAGCAAGAATAATTAATACGTAAATTGTGGCTACAATAGACATTGCAATTAGTACTGCTTTTGGAACATTTTTAGATGGATTTTTAACTTCTGATACCATAAAGGCTATGGCTACAATAGATCCATAACCAACCATGGCTGTAGGTACAGCTCCCATAAATCCAAACGTCCCGTTGCTTCCTTGTGTAAAGAAAGGAGTAAGCATATTAGAGTCCCAACTTCCTCCAAAGAAACAAGTGCTTACATACACCGCAAGGGCAATTACAAGACCACCAACCAAACAGCTATTTAACTTGCCTGCAACTGAAAACCTTATACAGTTGAGAATTAAACAAATGAAAATAGAAATAACTGCAAGAGGAATTTGAAGACCATTTGGAAGATTGAAACCAGCACCAAGATATGTTGCAACATATATGGCAGCAAAGGCAATGGCAACAATGTTTGCATTAATATAACCCCAAGTAGAAATCCAGCCCCAAAGAGCGCTAGTTTTTCCACCATCACCAAGTGCTTTCGAAGGAAAAACAAAAACTCCACCTGACTTTGGAAATCTTGTTGAGAGTTCAGCACAAATTAAGCCATAAATTAGCATAATAGCTGCAGCTAAAATCCAAGAAATGATGGCACCGGGACCAGCCTTATACATTGTTAAGCCTGAAAGTGAAAAAATCGCGCTACCAATCATGCTTCCAACAATCATTGTAACGCAAGTAAATAACCCAATTTTTCCGTTATTGTTACTCATATCTTTCTCCGAGGTCATCATTATAAAGATTGAAGGTTTTTTTTTAAAGTACTACCAGTCGTCTTCATAAGAGAAGACATCAGAGAATTCAGTTATTTCTGGTTCGTCCTTGAAATTCACAACGATATTTGCCATTTGAGCCGCTTCAGTTTTCTTCTCTTTTAGGTTTTTCCCATCTAAAATTAGACAATCAAGTCCCTCCCATAGAAAAAGCCAAAAAAGCATAACTATAGCTTCCCTTAATGGAAGACCCGGAGAGATTTTATTTACAAGTTGAACTCCAAGAGAAGAAACAAAACCAGTGATAAGAAGAGATAATGCTTTGCGTCTATTTGCACTAATAGCAAGTTGGGCATCTCCCATTTTTAATGCATAATAATCATGAAGAGTTTCTCTAATTGTATTCTTTTCTTTTTCAGTAAATGTTTTACCGTTAATTTCTAGAACAATTGGATATTCAACTGGGATATATTGGGCATTGGATTCAACAAAATATAGAAAGTCTTTATTTGGCCATTCATATCCAGCGGTAGAAAAGGGGTCAATTATATCGTTGAACCTCTTTACATTACACGCTATGAAGGCAAGATCATTTTCAATGTAAAAGTCTTTTACATATTTTTCACCTTCAATCTTCTTTTTCTTTAGCTGTTTGAGGTTTTTTCTTAATCGTTCACTTTTGATTTTAAATGGCATAAACTGTTATTATTATAACGATCCACAAGCTCTAACTCAAGAAAAATTCGTTTGTAAGTGCTTATGTTATTTAAGCTAGTTATTTTTTTTGAATTGAGATAACATTATGTGGCTTTGTTTGAGGTCTATGCTTGCATATGGAAATAAAGAAATTTGATTTTGCTATTATTGGTGCTGGAGTTACTGGCGCTTGGATTGCTTACGAACTTTCAAAGTATGATTGTAAAGTTGTAGTTTTGGAAAAAGAAAATGATATCTGCGAGGGAACCAGCAAGGCAAATTCTGCCATTGTTCATGCTGGCTATGACCCAATTCCAGGAACTCTTATGGCAAAGCTAAATGTTAGGGGTAATGAGTTAATTAGGACTCTTTATAAAGACCTCTCTATTCCTTTCAGACAGGTTGGTTCTCTTGTTGTGGCCTTTAATGAAGAGGGCTTAAAAGTAATTCAAAAGCTCTATGAAAGAGGGCTTCAAAATGGTGTTCCAAACATTAAACTACTTTCAAAGGAAGAGACTTTAGCTCGAGAAAAGCATCTTTCTTTTTCTTGCTTGGGCTCTCTTTATGCTCCTACTGCCGGGGTGTGTTCTCCTTTTGAGCTGACCGCGGCACCAATGGATTTGGCTATTGAAAATGGTGTTACATTGTTCAGAAATTATGAACTTAAGAAGGTAGAGAGAAAGAAAGATTCTAACAGAAATGATGTCTTAATTCTTAATGATGAGCTTGAAATTTCAACTGCCATTAATGCTGCAGGTGTTCATGCTGACAAGGTATCTGCTTTGTTTGGAGATCTTTCATTTAAGATTCTTCCAAGAAAAGGTGAGTATTCTCTGCTAGACAATAATGTTGGATATTTGACTTCAACTGTTATTTTCCAACCTCCAACTTCTAGTGGAAAGGGTATTCTTGTTACACCTACCGTGGATGGTAACCTTCTTGTTGGTCCTACATCTCAGGACATAGAAGACCCAGAAGATGTAACTACAACAACACTTGGACAAAAAGAGGTATTTGAGAAGGCTAGGATATCGGTATGTGAGGTGAGCGAGAGAGATGTCATTACCTCGTTCGCTGGTGTGCGTGCTGTAAGCGATTACAAGAATGAGGCGGGTTATAATGACTTTAAGATTGGGTTCTCAAGTGTGAATGGCCTTTACAATGTGGTAGGTATTTGCTCTCCAGGACTTACTGCTGCACCTGCAGTTGGCGAGTATGTTGTGGCCCAACTTAAAGAAAAAGGTCTTCTTGGGAGGAAAAAGGCTAGCTATAAGAATACAAGAAATGTTGTGCGTTTTATGGAACTCAGTGATGAGGAAAAGCTTGCTGCTATAAAACAAAATCCTCTTTATGCAAGAGTGATTTGTAGGTGTGAATCGGTCACGGAAGGAGAGATTGTAGATTGTATTCATAGACCATGTGGTGCGGTGGATATGGACGGTGTCAAACGTAGAGTTCGGGCTGGTATGGGTCGTTGCCAGAGTGGCTTCTGTGGACCTCGTGTGATGGAAATCCTTTCTAGAGAGTTGAAGATTCCTTATACTGCTGTGACTAAATTTGGGAAAGGTAGCTGGATGACAATTGATAAAAAGGGTGCTGAAACCAAGGAGGCGTGCAATGATTAACGTTCAGGTAGCTATTATTGGAGGTGGTCCTGCTGGCCTCAGTGCTGCTTACGAATGCTGGAATCAAGGCATAAAAGATATTCTTGTCATAGAAAGAGATACCTCGTTGGGTGGCATTTTAAACCAATGTATACATGCTGGTTTTGGACTTCATGTTTTTGGGGAAGAGCTTTCTGGTCCGGAGTATGCTCAACGCTATATTGATATGGTTTCACAAACTGGAATTAAGACACTTACAGATACTATGGTCATGTCTATTTCTCCAGATAGAGTAATTAGAGCCATGAATTCTAAAGATGGACTTTTAGATATCAAAGCACAAGCAATTATTCTTGCTATGGGCTGTAGAGAACGTACTCGTGGAATGTTGAGAATTGCTGGTACTCGCCCTGCTGGAATTTATACTGCTGGAACTGCACAGAGACTTGTTAATATGGAAGGCTTTATGCCTGGTAAGAAAGTTGTCATTCTTGGAAGTGGTGATATTGGTCTTATTATGGCACGTAGAATGACACTTGAAGGTGCAAAGGTCTTAGGTGTTTATGAGGTAATGAATAAGTCAAATGGACTTAGGAGGAATATAGTTCAGTGCCTAGATGATTTTGGCATTCCTCTTCATTTATCTACAACCGCTATCAACATTCATGGGAAGGAAAGAGTTGAGGGTGTTACTGTTGCTAAGGTGGATGACAAGTTTAATCCAATACCTGGCACTGAACAGTATATTGAGTGTGACACAATTCTTCTTTCAGTTGGGCTTATTCCTGAAAATGAGCTTACTCGGGATGCTGGAATTGAGATGGACCCAAAAACAAGAGGGCCTGTTGATAAAGGCTCATTTATGACTAGCATTCCAGGCATTTTTGCTTGTGGAAATGTCTTTAAGGTGTATGACTTAGCTGACAATGTGACTAAAGACAGTATTCTCTGTGGCAAGGCTGTTGCAATGTTTTTGAGGGAGAGTTGAGTATGGAGACATCATTTGTAACTTGTGTTATTTGTCCTAGAGGTTGTTCTATTTCTGTTGAGTGGGAAAAGGGTGAAGAAAAAAAGGTTCTTAGTGTAAACGGTTATAGTTGTCCCAGAGGCCTTAAATATGCTACAGCAGAGGTTGTTCACCCAGAGAGAGTTTTAACCTCAACCGTTAGAGTAAAAAATGGTTCTTTAACACTTCTTCCTATCCGTAGTGCATCTCCAATTCCAAAGGAAGCTATGATGGATGCAATGAAGATAATTTCTTCAACTATCATTGATGTTGCTTCTGCTTGCTATGGCGGTCAATTAAAAATGGGAACTGCGGTTATTAAAAATATAGCTGGAACGGGCATTGATATGATTGCTTGTAGGGATGTGTTAGCTAAGTAATTTGTGGTTTATTTTTGCAAAAACTTTTTCTAACTCAGTTCTCAGAAATACTGGTTTATAGCTCTTGTTATTCCGTTTACAGTATCGCTTGCAATCATGCTTATTGGGTTTGTTTCTTCTTGTGCATATTCGCCAGCTTTGCCATTGATATAAGCCCCTGCTATTGTTGCAAGAGTAAGATCATGGCCCCAAGCACAAACGGCAGCAAGAATTCCAGAAAGTACATCTCCACTTCCAGCTGTTGCCATGCCTGCACAACCTGCATCTGTAAGATAGGTTTCTATCCCATTTGTAACAATTGTTGTTGGTCCTTTCAGAAGTAAAACTAAATTGTCCTTTTTCTGTCTCTGCACAAAGATTTGTGCTTGCATGATAGGATTTTCTTGAATTTCATCAATAGCAAGACCTGAAAGCCTAGAAAATTCTTTCATATGCGGGGTGAGAACAATTTGGCATTTTGCATTTGACAGTATATTTGGATTGTTTTTTTCTAGTTGTGAAAGAAGTGTAAGGCCATCGGCATCAATGATAAGACGTCCTTCATAGTTTGCGAGAATATAGGAAAGAAGTTTAGATGTCTGCAAAGTGATCCCAATACCCATTCCAAAGGCAATTGTTTTGACATGTTTTATAAGTTGCTTGATTTCTTCTTCAACAAAAACAACCTCTCCATCATCATTAGAAAGAGGGTAAATTGTGCTTTCAAGAATATGTGGAGTTACGTCATGAATTAAAGAGTTTGGGATTGCAACTTGGACAACTCCAGCACCTGAACGCATTGCAGCATTTGCTAGTGTTGCAAGTTGTATTGCACCACAGTAACGTTTGGAACCTCCAATGAGTGCAACATAACCATAAGAACCTTTGTTAGAGAAATTTGGCCGTGCTTTGAAAATTTCATTGAAATCATCTTTTCCCACCAACCAAAAAGGGTTTTCAATAGGAGTAATGCCAATGTCTACATTACATTTTGTTTTCATTACGTCTTTTGCTTGGTTTAAGAAGTGTCCAGGCTTAAAATCTCCAATTGAGACAGTTAGGTCTGAATGAACGCAAAGTTGTGAAAATCCGTTGTCTCCATTAAGAGCACTGTTGATATCTACAGAAACAACATAGGTGTTACTTTCGTTTATTTTTGCAATAATTTGAGCCGCCAGGCCATTGACTGTTCCTTTGAAGCCTGTACCAAAAATGCAGTCTATAATTGTATTATAACCTAAGAAATTGGTGTTATTATCGCATAATAGGGTATCAATCTTATTTTCAATACATTGGTTAAGATAAAAAGATCCATCCTCTGAAGCTTTCTCAGAAAGTCTAAATATAGTACAAGATATATTTCTTTCTTGAAGTATTTTAGCAATTACATATCCGTCTCCAGCATTATTTCCTGAGCCACAAACAATCGCAACTGGACCAATAATAGGTTTGAATGTTTGCATTGCATCTACAACGCCCATACCAGCTCTGTACATCAGTTCTTTGCCTGAAATACCACTTTCAATTGTATGTGCATCGCTTTTTCTCATATTTTCAACGGAAAGTACTTTAATCATTTTATGCTCCAGAACCTCTTCAATATTAGTGTTCTTCTTCACAACTCTCAAGTCTATGTGTTAATATATCCCAGTTATGAGCACCACTATAAACAAACAAGAAAACATCCTTGTTAATACAAAGCTAGACGCAATTGCTCAAGCCTTTAATCTCAATGGAAATATTGTTCTAACTGAAGTTATTTCTGCAGGAAAAGTGAATCGAACTTACAAAGTTGTTTTGGAGGATGCTCAAAGCAACCAAAAAGCATATCTCTTTCAAGAAATTAATACCTACGTTTTTAAGAAACCAAAAGAAGTTATGCTAAACATTGATAGGATTATCAAGCACATAAAGCAAGAAAACCCCAATGCCACATGCTTGGAGTTGCTCTATGGTGCAGACGGTAATAACTATTACATCACAGGAAACACTTTCTGGCGTATATACACGTACATTGATTCTGTTTCCTACAATTCATCAAAAGACCCTCAAATTGTTTACGACGCAGGTGTTGCATTTGGCGCCTTTCAGCGAGATTTATCCAATTTTGATGCCAATGTTCTTTATGAGACAATTGTAGATTTTCACAATACTCCAAAGCGTTTTGAAACCTTAAAAGAACATTATGAAAAAGATGAGCTTGGAAAAGCCGTGCAGTGTAAATTTGAATCTAACTATCTCTTTTCAATGCAAGAAAAAGCCTGTATTTTACACTCTCTCTATAAAGACGGCAAAATCCCAATGCGCGTCACTCACAACGATACAAAGATAAATAATGTTCTGTTTGACAAAAACACCAACAAAGCCATATGCGTGATTGATTTAGACACTGTCATGCCAGGCTTTACCGGCCATGATTTTGGCGACGCCGTACGCTCAGCTGCAAACAGTATGGGGTCAGCCAGCCTTGAATTTGACAAAATTCATATTGACCTTGACATCTTCAGAGCCTTTGCAGAGGGCTTTCTCTCCAAGACAAAAGACGTCCTAACACCTGCAGAAATCTCCTCACTCCCAGATAGCTGTCTTGTCATGACCCTTGAGCTTGCCTCTAGATATATCGATGACTTTATTACCGGCGATAAATACTTCAAAGTTACTTACCCTACACAAAATCTAGATAGAGCTAGAAATCTAATAGCCTTGGCCAAAGACATGGATCTAAACATGTCTCAAATGCGCCAAATTATTTCTGACTTAACTTAAAAGCAAAAACCTTTTAAAAAGAGTCCCAAGTCGCCCACCCCAACGACTCAGGACTCTTAATAATCTTGTTATTTGATTAGGCCACTTTCTTTTAGTAGCAACTCAAGGTCTGTACCAGCAACCTTCTTTGTTACGGTATGAAGTAGTTTGCGCTCCATAAGTGAGAGTTTTACCTCAGAGAGCGGTTTCTTATCTATTCCATAGTAGCAAGCACGAAGTAGTTCGCGGACATCATATTTGCTTCCCCAAACTTCAGGAACGCCACGATCAACGTTCAGAAGTGTGTATACAGACTCCATACCTGTTCTCATTGAATACTCGGTTGTGAAGATTGTATCTCTTGGTGTTTCAGCGAACTGTCCAAGGAAGGCAAAGTTTACAGCACCATCTGGAACAACCTTAGGTCTGTCTGATTCCTTTCGTGGCTGGAAGAATGCATTGATGTATGGCATAAAACAGGTTGTGGTGTTGCAAGCACTATGTGCAAGAGCATCAATCTTCTCCGTAGGAACACCAATATGATAAAGCCATTCTTTACAAACTTCTTCACCAGTACAGTCGCGCATTGCTTTCTTTACATAGTTGCCTTCTTTGTTGGTGTTAAGTGAGTACACCCAAACAAGGACCATGTTCTTGTCCTGAGACTTAAACTGTGGCTGGCGATTGATTGTCCAAGAAAGATACCAGTTATCAGTGCTGTCTTTGACAGTTACAATACCACCAGTTGTAACTTTACCTGAACGTGGATCTCTCTGACAGATCTTCATGATGTACTGGATGATTTCTTCATTGGAAGTAGCTACAGTAGCACTCATCCAGTTTGTTGCATCAACATCACTGCAGAAAGCATCGGGATTACCAAACTCGCCATGTTTAGCCTGCTTTGCAATGGCCTTCCACATGTCCCAAGACTCTCCACAGCTATTTTTGACCTTGGATAAATCTGGTGCGTGTGTCTGATCACCGTAGCAAGATGTATCTGTACAGCACCCATTGGTGATAAATACGAGATCGTCTTCAATTAAATCAATTGTCTGTTCCTGTCCGTCTTTCACGTAGATAATCTTCTTGGCGATTTTCTTATTACCCTTGGTTTCAATGACCACATTTTTTACATCCATGCCATATTCAATATGAACGTTATGAGATTCAAGATATTTCACCAATGGCAAAATCATGCTTTCATACTGATTATATTTTGTGAAGCGTAGGGCACTGAAATCTGGAAGACCATCAATGTGGTGCACATATCTGCAAAGATATCGCTTCATCTCAAGTGCGCTTGACCATCTCTGGAAAGCAAACATTGTCTGCCAATAGAGCCAGAAATTTGTATTCCAGAAGGACTCTGGCAAAACCTCAGAAATCTTCTTGTCTTCCAAGTCTTTTTCTGGAGTGATAAAGAGCTTTGACAATGCCATTGCCGATTCCTTATCTAATGCAAACTTCTTGTCTGTGTGTGCATCTTGACCACGGTTTACAGTTGCACGGCAGAGAGAATAATTTGGGTCATGCTTATTTAGCCAGTAATATTCATCCAACACAGAAACGTTAGGAGTCTCTATAGATGGAACATCGCGGAACGTGTCCCACATAACCTCAAAATGGTTGTCCATCTCACGTCCACCACGCATGTAGAATCCCTTTGAGATATCCCTATAGCCATCACAACTTCCTCCAGCAAGCTCCAACTTCTCAAGAAGATGAATGTGCTCGCCCTTCATTTGTCCATCGCGGACTAGATAGAAGGCAGCTGTAAGTCCAGCAAGTCCTGTCCCGATGATGTAAGCAGATTTCTTGTCAACGTCCTTAGGCTTTTCAGGGCGTGCAAACGACTCATAAGTTCCAGCAGAATAATACATAATAAAACCTCCTATGGGTTATTTTTTTCGTTATGCCTTAAATTACAATCGTTTTATTCGTGTGACAATAAACAATAAAAGTATCGTGATAAAAGATTTATCACAGAGATTTAAATTGTATAAATTTTTATCAAAATGGGAGGTTTGATAAAATTAATGTTCAAATTAATGTGCGAATCTGGCAACAGCTTCTGGAATAGAACCTCTAATTAACTTGGCAAGACGCTCTACTATTTCTTCTGGTTTTTCGCGCATATCGTCCTTTATCCAGTCAAGCATAATACCAATGAAAATGTAAGAGTAGACCTTTGCAATGAATTGTTTGTCATCGTCTCTAATGAAAACCTTTGTAGCTTCTTTATTAATGACATTAAGTAGAAGATTATCAACAAGAGGGGAGAGATACTGCTCAACTCTTTCCTTCTGGACGCACTTATAGACATTCATAATAAAGGGCTTATTCTTACGTACAGCTTCAAAGATTTGCAAAAACCCTTGTTGCCACGTATCATAGGTTTTCTTCTCCTCAAGAGCCTGCCTCGCATCCTCAAGGCATGACCACTCAACAAGGTCGTATATATCTCTGAAATGATAGTAAAACGTCATTCTATTGATACCGCAATCCTCAGCAATATCGCTGACGGTTATCTTTGTCAGAGGTTTCTTCAAAAGAAGATTCTTGAGCGATTGTTCCAGTGCACGCTTTGTTATCTGAGACATGATGTTAAGAATGTATCAAAATAATTTGAACTTTTCTACTTCTTAAGTTCTTTTTGCAAAAACCTCGCTAGTATCGTTTTAATGCTTGCTCAATATAGCGCACACTAATTCTCTCCTGTTCTAATCTATTCTTTTGAGGATTAGAGCGGAGCATATCAAGAACTACTTTTTCTTCTGTTGTTAGATATGATTCATATGTGGAGGGTGCAGTTTTCCCACTAACTGCATATTGAACATGATCTATGTAGGTTTGTTTATCCATTAAGAATGATTTTGTGTGAGAAAAGAGGGATCTGAACATTCCAAGCATTTCAAAGCCGTGTTCATCTAGATCTCCAAAATAGTACAGCTTTTTAGATCTGAGCCATGATGCAGCAGAAAGAATAGAAGCCTGAAATCCTGAGCCAAAGATACACATAGTGTTTTTATTAAGAGGAAAGGTTAAGTACACAATTTCATTTTCAACTATGAAAACTTTATCTATATTGGAGAGGTCTTCCTCTGTGTTCAAAATGGCAAAAGAAGAGAGAGGGAGTGCCATCTCGTTTCTATTATCATTACGCCTAAATCTAATCAGAGGCTCTTTCTTCTTTAATCCAAAGATATCCTCAAATGGCAATGTAGATTCACAATTTTTAATCTTCATATACAATGAGGCTATTATTTTTGAGTTTTCTTCAATGAATTTTGTGTGGACTTCTATTGGAATTTCTCTTATGTACAAATCTGAATTAGGATTATTGATAAACCAATCTAGAGATAAAAAAAGGGAAGAGTAGTAACTAGGATCCTTCTTCTCTTGTAAGAAATCTAGATTAGAAATAACCCAAGAATAGAGTTTCTCTAGATCATATGAATGAGCTAAGAAGTAGTTTTGCAAGGCCTTCAAACCAAGTGTGAATTCATTAAATTCTCCAACTTTTCCAATGAACTTTAGATAGTCACCAAGTGAAGTAATAACAACGCCATCAATTATAGTTTGCTCTCCATAGAGCCTAGAATTAACTTTGCAAGTTTTAATCTCATACCCATAACCAATCTTTTCCTTACAGGAAGAATATATTTGTTTATTTAATTCTAGTCTTTCTTCATAGGAATAGGACTTTTTTTCTACACTGCCCTTAAAGCTCCAAGGAAAGAAAGAACATTGGGTGGAAAATAAAACCCATGAAGCATATTCACGGAGAAGTTCCCTGTACTTATTGGTTGCACTGCGTTTTATTTCACAAACTTTGCTTTTATCTTTCATTCCGCTTTTCTGTACTCCTCAATTGTCATGCTACTAACAGTGGATGTATTAGAGTTTCCGCGTTTTTCGATAAGATGGAGAGAGCTAATGTAACTCTCAACCAAGTTGATTCCGTTGCGCGGGGTGACAACCATAAGTTGTAAGTCTAGTTCTTTGAATAATTCCAATGCATATTGGCTGTTGAAGGCATCACTTTTGCTAAAGGCTTCATCTAAAATGACGAATCTGAATGGGCCTTTTCGCTTTTCATCTTCATTATCCAAGTTGTATTGATAGCACAGAGCAGCAGCTAAGATTGTATATGTTAACTTTGCTTTTTCACCGCCAGAAAGTGCCCCGGTATCGGAATAAGTATGCTGGTTGCCTTCATCATTATCTTCATATATTACAAAGTTATACTTGTTTCTTAAATCTAAAACTCTTTTCTTAAGTTTCTCATCGTTGTTATATTTATCCAAGAACTTTTTGATTTGTAAGTAAAAACTCTTCCTTTGGTCGTCATTGCTTTTAACAAGTACAAACTTATCTGGAATAGCCTTGCGTAGGCTATCTGCAAAAATTTGATAATCTTTATTTCCCGCATTTCTAGCTTCAACACGTAAATAACTTGCAAGCTCTTTGTTGAAAGGAATACAACGCAAATTTTTGTTTAGAATTCTAATTGCATCCTTAATTTCTTTATCCCAGTTTGCCAACTCTTCAGACAATGTTCCAACAACCTTTGAAAGCGAATCCTCCAAATATTCGGAGAACTTCTCTCTAAGCTCCACAATGCTATCGTCTTTTAGTTTTGTATATAATTCTTGATAATCTGAATAATAATTGACATCTGCAATAAGCTCCGGGTACTCATTAGTCCAATCTATATCCGCATCCACAAAACGTGTAGGCGTCAAAAACTTATTCATACTTGCCAAAACTAGCTGTTCTGCAGTCCTCGCAGCTTTCTCTTTTTCTCCACGTAGGTTACTCAGCTTGAGTTGTAAATTTTCATGCAGTTTAAACAGAGAATCTAAATCCGAGAAACTAAGATCTTTTTTAAAAGACTTCTCAAAGCCCAATATCTCTTCAGTCCTATTTCTCAATTCTTCTTTTTCTCTAAATGTTTCCATCTGTTTTTTTATGCTGCTAAGTCCTTCTTCTTTGGCCCCTTCCTCTGTAAGTAATTTTTCTTTCTCATGAGAAATGATGTCTCGTTTTTGTGTTGTTACTTCAATTTTTGCTTGGATCTCGTGCAAATTGGCATGTTTTTCGAGAAATTCTTGTTTTTCTCTTCGTTTCTCATTGAGAAGTTTAAGCGCACTTTCTCTATCAATTTCATCAAAGATTGTGAACTCAAAAAGTTTTTCAATTAGATTTAAATTACGTTGTAAGTTATTTCTTTTAGAACTAAGAGATACCTTTTCTCCAACTAAATCTTTTTGTTTTGAGTTAAACTCAACATCAAGTTTATAGAGTTCTTCAATTCTTTCCTTGTTAGTCCATCCTAAGTAATGAGGAAAGTTTCCCGTTAAAGAATCTATTCTGTCATCTTTTATAATCTTTTCGTTTGTTTTAACTACACCAGAAGGAAGAACAGCAAATTCAGAACTTAATAATTCTTCTTCCGTTGAAACAAAAGTATGAGGAATTTCATTTTCAAGATAATCTGAAAGCCAAGAGTAAAGAGTGCTTTTTTTAATCTCTATTTTCTCAAGAATCTGCGATGATAATCTTTGTTTGATAATATTTTCTTGTTTGATAACACCAATCTTATCATTTAAGTTGTTCTTGTTTAAGAAACTACTTATTTTTTCATAATCATCTGCCTTTGCAACTAACATCAATGCATAAGATGAAAGTAGATTCTCAATTGCTTTCTCCCAAGTTTTTTCTGTGTCTTTAACTTTGACTAATTCTCCTAAAAATGGAAGATCTAAAACATTAATTCCAGTTTCTTGTACAATTTGTTCTCTCAATGAAATAAGAGAAGAAGGAATATTGTTTTCTCGTTTTTCCAGGCTCTGAATTTCTTTCTCAATTTTGCTAATTTCATCCTGAATGTTCCTGGTTTCATGTCCGTTTTCTATAATTCTAGTCTCAATCTTTTCTTTTTCTTTCTCGGCAAGTTTTTGTAATTCTGGCAGTTTATTTCTGTTAAGCTTGAAGGCTTCCTTGTTGCTAATATCAGCAACGTCAAAGTTATAAAGTTCAAAACTTTGAGCCTTTAGTTGAGAAATAAGACTGTCATAATCATTGCGTTTGTCCCTTTTGTTTTTTTCTTCTATCTCTGCATCTTTTATGGCATGATCCAAGTCTCTTAATGCACTTAAAGCATTATCTGATCTCAAGGAAGTAAGTAATTCGTTTAACTGATATTCCTCTGTTCTCTTTTTTTCAATTTGAGATATAAGCTCTGAGAGTTCCAATTCTCTTTTTTCTATTTCATTTTCTCCCAGTGAAAGAACATTGGATATGAACCAGCATTCTAATCCATTAAGGCTCTCTTGAATAGAATTAAGTTCTGCCTTGGCAACAGTATATTTTTCTCCTAGGTCAACAGTTTTTGCAAGAAATTCAATCTGCTTTTCTGTTTTTCGCATGGTTCTTTCAATGCCCATTAAATCCGAGAATACAGAGTTGATTTTTTCATATTCGGCAATGGGACTTTTGTCTTCAAGCATGTATCCTTTAATAAATGAAGTTATGTCGCCTAAAACTTTTAACCCAACGGTTTGGCTGAAAAGTTTTAGAGCATTGTCACTTCTAAAACCAAAACGATCCATGAAAAAGTTTTTATATTGTTCAAATGAGTCATAAGATTTTGAGCCGTAAGCTTTTACTAGGAATTGGACCCATTTAGATGATTGCGAAATTTGAGAATTATTGTTGGCTAATAATTGAGTAATCTCCTCAATTTTAAGCTCTTTTTCAGTGATTATTTTAAGACACCTTAAATCTTCTCCTGAGAAATATCGGACTTGGAGAAGAGAGAGGTGTTTGGAGTCGTTGGGCTCATAAAAGATTCCATTGAGGATGGAGATAACTTCATTTTTTTGGCGTAGATATTGGGCTGCCTTATTGTCTTCCTCTTGCTTAAAGCCATATGCTCCAAGGACATAGTTCTTTTCGTCTCGTTCGCGTTTTTTGCTGTTTTCAGAGGAGAGGTTATAAAATCGCTTGTCTGTTGGGATGAGTAGTGTGAGAATGGCATCTACTGTTGTGGTTTTGCCTGACCCATTCAGACCAGTGAGGATAGTGGATTTTCCATCAAAGGAGAAAGTGACAACTTTTTTATCAAAGACTCCCCAATTGAGAATTTGTAAGGTCTTGAGTCTGTAGCCAGAATTATCGTTGGAAAAAAGATTTCTCATTTGTTTTCCCCTTTCATTTTGTCAAGAAACTCTTTCATAAAGTCAATGTCAATCTTGGCCTTGATAATTGGGCTTACTTCAAACTCCGTGTCGTCGTTGATATCCCCTTGGTCGAGTTTCTCCGCGGTGAACAGAAAAGTTAAGTTACAAAGTGTGCGAAGTGCCCTATCTAGGTCTTTAATTTGCTTGAGTTCATCGGCTTTTTCTTTTGTAAAGCTTTTGTAGAGTGCGTAGATCTCACTTTTACGCATAACAAGTGCTTCTGATTCAGTTTGACTGTTTTCAAACTTCTCAAGTTCATAGCGTAAAAGAACACAGAGCATACTAACATCATAAGAAAGAGGAGATTTCTTTATAAGTTTTGGCAGTTGGGTAGCAGAAGTCTCGGATTCCTCTTCATTTTCTTCTTCCATGCCTTTGGCAAGATTATCCCCAATTTGTTCTAAGAATGCATAGCCATCTTCTTCATCTAGAAAGACTCTAAGACCAATATATGAAAAGTAATCATCAATCTGTTTTTTATGAGAGGTAAGGCTTATCCAAAGCCCGATTTTTTCTTTATTCTTATATACAGGTCCGCGTAATAGCTTAATTGCAGCTACGCTCCAAGCGGTATCATTTGCCATAAAATCTAACCTCCGGTAAGCTTACTTCGTATTCTTTGTCTTTCCACGTATAGAGGATTTTTTCTTCTTGGTCATTATTAATTGCTTTATTGTCCCGTTTTTCTGCAAGACCTATATAGCTAACAATTTCTTCAAGTCCTTTTTCAATTGGGAATCTTTGTGCTAGTTCATACAGTGTAAAACTAATTGCATTAGTTTCTTTGAAGTACAAGGCAATTCTATTCTCCAAAACTCTCTCATCAACAAAGAATTCGTTTTTTAAAGAAAGGATGGCTTCCTTATTATCTTGTTTTTCTTCAAAAAGAATAGTTGGAACAATATTTTCGTCTTTTGCAAATTTAAGACTTCTAGCAAGTGGAAAGAGTAGTTCTGGCGTGGTCTCAATATCCATGGAGATAGTGTCCTGGTATTCTTCATTGTCCTTGATTTTTGCACTTTCCTGCTTAATTTGGGCTATTATTTCTTGAAGGCCTTTGTGGTCACTACGGCTTTTTTGTTCCATGACTCTTCGCATTCTTTCAGTTAGGATACTGTTTTTATCAACAATTTTCTTTCCTGCATCAAAGAATACTTTTCTCAAAGAAAGAAGGAAAGTGTCGTCATAATCAATCTTTTCTCTTTGAAGTATTTCCTCTATTTCTGCGCAAAAATCTGAAATTTGATCTTCTCTGTGGTTTATCATGTATGACCAAAAACTGTTGAAAGATTGCCCTTGAGGAGATGTCATTAGATTATTGTGAAGTTCAAAAGTGTATCCCAAAAGCTTGCGCTTTGAAGTGTCAAGTTCTGCCTGTTTTTGCGCCAGTTTACTCATAATATCTCTAAAGTTTTCTTCTACTTGGTTAAAATCTGCCAGCATTTCGCGAGCTCTGCTTTCTACGTCTTTTAGGCGTTCAATGGTAGCTCGCTTATCTAGTGCTCTAACTTTATTTGTCTTTTGGATTTCTGCTTTTTCTTGTTCTAATTTTCTTATCTCGCGTTCTATTTTTTCAATCCTCTTTTGTGGATTGGACTCCATGTCTTCTGCGAGGCTACTTAATTGAGTTAGAATATTATTGAAAGCAGATTCCGTTCCAATGACATCACTACTCAGAATTCTGTTTATAAACGGTAGCAAACGTGAAGTGGCACTATCCAACTCTATAGTCTCCACTTTTTCGCTATTTCTAAACCGTCTAATGTAATGTTTATTATCGCTTAGCCAACTATCTGTGTAGGCTCTAATGCGTTGTCCAATGTCCTTTTGAGCAAAGGATGTGGCATTTTCTTGTCCTTCTAATCCCATGTCCTCTTCAAGCTCTTCCTCTAGCTCCTGATTTTCTTCAATATAGTTTTCAAGTTTTTGGCTGAACTCATCATAGGAAAGCGATGAAATGTTGTTAACATAGAACGTATTATAGAAGAAAGTTAGCACAAATGCTGAGCTTCTGCTTTTGAGTATATTAATTCCACTGTCTTGACGTAGAGTATCTTCCAAACGCCCAATTGTTATATCTTTCACGGCACCAATTTTAGTATAGAAAGCTGTTTTTGGGTAGAGTTATTATCTATATGTATCTATATGTTATATGTGTTATATGTGCAGCTAGATTACCTATTGTACTTTTTCAATTTGTAGCAATTTATCAATTCTTCTGTAGCTTTGTAGACATAGCCATACCAAATTAGGTCGTTTTCAATGTCTTATAGATAGTAGTCTCTGTGTTCCTCTTTTAATAAATCATCTTTGTAAATGACATCGTTCTCCGAACAGAAGACAAGTCTATCAAATATGTTTTCAACAGAATCCTGCAATTCAATAGCCAATACATTTTCTCTTTTAAGAATTGCTCGAAGAATTGTGGAAAGTCTCAAGTGTTTGCCAATCTGTTTGGGACATGTGGGACGTTTGGGACGTTTGGGACGTGTGGGACGTGTGGGACGTGTGGGACGTTTGGGACGTGTGGGATGAACCCTCCCAAAAAAAGGAAACACTTCACTTGAAATAATAGTGGAGGAAATTACAATGGAAGCAAGATCTTACAGGGGACCAACAAAGGTTTACTCAGAAGAGTTCAAACAAGGAACTTTCAAGGCATACAGAATGAAATTGAAAGAATTAGGAGCTATTCAGAGCATGTCACGAAAAGCAAATTGTTATGATAATGCCTGTGCAGAATCCTTCTTTGCAGTATTCAAAACTTGTTGCTTTGCACAAGACAGAAGAGAGCTGCTTCTTCATCACTTGGACAGTACAGATGTGTACTTTAGGATTGAAGAATGGATAAGAAAGTACAATGTTGAAAGGTTGCAAGAAGACCTAGATTGGAAGTCTCCAGTCTACTACAAATTTTTGTCCAAATGGGCGTTTTTTGGCTTTGCCTTATTGCAATCCAAAGGAAACGGCTTAAAATTAAGAAGTGTGTCCAAAATCTGGGATAGTTCAAGTCCCACACGTCCAAAACGTCCCACACGACCTACACGACCCAAACGACCTAAACGACCTAAACGTCCTAAACAGATTGGCAAACACTTGAAACAGATTTCATAAAAAATAAGACATCTCTTCTAAAATTTTCTAGAGTTCTATTTTAGAATCAATAGGTAGAAAAGTACAAAAACTCGGCTCTAGCATAAAAAAAGTTAGAGCGGACAGGGGATCTCCCTACAAGGCTCCAGAGGAAGGTCGCCTTTACGGGCCGCCTTTGCTTCACAAGCTCCCACTTGGTCGCTTGTTCTTACCGCAAAGGTTCGCTCCCCATCATGCCTATCAAAAACAAAAACTCCCCGGTTATCACCAAGGAGTTTTTCTTTTTGAGCGGACAGGGGATCGAACCCTGGACCCGCAGATTAAGAGTCTGCTGCTCTACCAGCTGAGCTATCCGCCCAAATGCAACGCAACATTAACACTTTTTTACATTGTTTGGCAATACCTCTTATTATCTCTTGTTGAAAATTTTTTTTCTAAACCTATTGCCCAAAAACGAATGAATAAATATATAGAGGATATCGAGGTTGTGCAGAATCCCCGTAGCATTAGATTGGGAGACTATTATGGAAAATAAAGTTTACGATTCATTTGAGAACCTAATAGGGAATACGCCTTTGGTTCATTTAGCAAAGCTCGAGAAAAAGTTGGCTTTGAACGCAAATCTCTACGCAAAAGTAGAAGGGCTTAACCCTGCAGGCTCCATCAAAGATAGAGCAGCCCTATATATGATTAAAGAAGCGCAGAAAGCTGGCAAAATAAAAGAAGGTGCAACAATAATCGAGCCAACTAGTGGCAACACAGGAATCGGTCTTAGTGCAATTTGTGCAATGTGTGGATATAAGGCCATAATTGTGATGCCTTCTAATATGTCACATGAAAGGATACTTACCATGAAGGCCTACGGTGCGCAGGTTATTCTCACCCCAGCAGAAAAGGGCATGAAAGGTGCAATAGAAAAAGCCAACGAATTACTTGCAAGTATTCCAGGCTCGTTCTGTTTAGACCAGTTCTCCAATCCAGCAAATGCACTTGCCCACGAGCTCACCACTGGTCCCGAGATTTGGAACGCGCTAGATGGCAAGGTCGATATTCTCGTGTCCGGAATTGGCACAGGTGGTACTATCACTGGTGTAGGCCGATATCTCAAGGCTAGAAAAAGTAATGTCAAACTTGTTGGTGTAGAGCCAGCTGGATCTCCCTTCTTGTCAGAAGGAAAAGCAGGTAGACATGGAATCCAGGGAATAGGTGCAGGCTTTCAACCAAAACTCTTAGATAAAACTTTGTTGGATGAAATTGTCACATGCACAGAAGAAGAAGCCTATAGTACAGGGAGAATGCTTTGTCAAACAGAAGCCATTTTTGCAGGAATCTCATCTGGAGCAGCGCTTGCAAAAGCAATAGAAATTGCAAAAAGGCCAGAAAACAAAGGAAAGAATATTGTAGTTGTTTTGCCAGACAACGGCGATCGCTATCTCACAACACCTCTCTTTAACGAGGAGTAAAAATGGAACAAAAACCTTCATATGCAACATTAAAGCCCCGTTTGATTGAATTTTGGAATTCCTTTAAAGCTTATTTTGATCCTCTAATTTTTGAATCTGAAGATTTAAGCAAAGAAGAGAGATTATCAAAAACAAAAATGCTTTTATGCTCGTGTTTGGCCTGTGTTTATAAAGAAAAAGATGCTTATTGTTCGCAAATAACTGAATTTTCTTCAAGATTAGATGAGATTCAGGCCATCATTGAAACCGATATCGTGGCTGCTTATGAAGGAGATCCTGCTGCAAAAAGCAGAGAAGAAATTATGTTATCTTATCCTGCTTTTGAAGCTGTTGGTATTTATAGAATTGCACATGTTCTTTATCAAATGGAAATTCCTCTTTTGCCAAGAATGCTTACCGAGTACGCACACTCTCAAACAGGAATAGATATTCATCCCGGAGCAACCATTGGAAGTCACTTTTTCATTGACCATGGAACTGGAGTTGTAATTGGCGAGACAACAGTCATAGGTAACAACGTCAAAATATACCAAGGAGTAACCCTTGGCGCAAAAAGCTTTGAATTCAACAAAGAAGGTATGATGATCAGAGGAAAGAAAAGGCACCCCAATATAGGAAATAATGTCATCATATATTCTGGTGCCACAATCCTTGGTGGAGATACTACAATAGGGGATGGCTGTATTATTGGTGGTAACGTGTGGCTTACTCACTCGGTTGAGCCTAACAAAACAGTTATTTCAGCAAGGCCAGAAACATTAAGTAGAGATAATTAAAACAACTAAAAAACGATAGAACCATAGCAAACAAAAGTATTTCCTTTCTAATTCACATTGCATCTAATAGCTTTCTACTAATTTTGATGCATTTTTAAAAATTTAGTAGAAAAAGTATGCTAAAAATTTCAAAAAAGTGTTTTTTTAGTAGAAATAGTCTTATAAGAGCAATTGGTTCATTGCGACCATATCTCGCCCACTGAGCCAGCTTGCAAAAATAACAAAACCGGCCAAAATGACCGGTCTTATTACCTTGCACCTGGCAGGGCTCGCTTTTTGGTGCTCCAGAGGAAGGTCGCACCTACAGGCCGGCTCCGCTTCAGACGCTCAACGTTTCGCGTCTTCCTACCGCGGAGCATCTCGCCCACTGAGCCAGCTTTATTACCTTGCACCTGGCAGGGCTCGCCTTTTGGTGCTCCAGAGGAAGGTCGCACCTACAGGCCAGCTCCGCTTCAGACGCTCAACGTTTCGCGTCTTCCTACCGCGGAGCATCTCGCCCACTGAGCCAGCTTTATTACCTTGCACCTGGCAGGGCTCGCCTTTTGGTGCTCCAGAGGAAGGTCGCACCTACAGGCCAGCTCCGCTTCAGACGCTCAACGTTTCGCGTCTTCCTACCGCGGAGCATCTCGCCCACTGAGCCAGCTTTATTACCTTGCACCTGGCAGGGCTCGAACCTGTAACCTGCGGATTCGAAGTCCGACGCTCTATCCAATTGAGCTACAGGTGCTCCTAAAATAAAAAAGGGTGGAAGACGGGGCTCGAACCCGCAACAACCAGATCCACAATCTGGGGCTCTACCGTTGAACTACTTCCACCATTGTTTGTTGACTGCAGTAAATATGCCCTATGGAACAAAAAAAGTCAACAAGAACTATCTAAGTTTTGCAATAACACAAACAGTGTTCCACTCAAGTGGTGCAGCACACAAAGTTGAGGTTAATTCCTTACTTAACTTCTCTAGTCTATCATCTGTCATTGATGGATCAGTTTTTAATATAGCTGGACCATAACTTTTTTCCATCCACCTAGAAACATCCTGTGGCGTTGCAATTCTTGATTCTGTAAAGCTGTAATCCTCAAGTTCAACTGAGCCAAAGTTTTCATTCAAAAGTTTTATGAGGTCTTTTCTAGTCCAGTAGTTGTCATAGACAATAGTTTCTGCCTTTAAAAGAATATCTTGAGTTGGACCCATGTGAATGAAATTAGAGAGTCTAGAGGCTTCAGATGCTATTGTTTCACATAAAATTATGTTGCCGTTAGGTGCTAGATGTTCTTTCATTTTTGTTAAAAGAGTAGAGGAATCGGGATTATTTTTGATAATGTTTCGTGCAAAGATGTGCTCAAAGAGGATGCCATTTTCAATCTGGGTATCCAAGCTATTGAGGGCAGAGTAGAAATCTTTGTTGCATAAAACTACAGGAGCCGAGACAACATCTAGGGAAGAAAGATAGTGGCTTATATATGCCTGTTCTTCTGGTGTCTGGACAACTGCAACAGCTAAACCTTCCGGTGTTTTTCTAAAGGCCTCCCAAAGAAGTAGTCCATGACCTGCGTTGAGAATGAGAACTCTATCTGAACGAATGATGTTGGTTTTTGAGAACATTAGAGATCTCAAATCTTCGAGAGCTTTGCTTCGTCCGCTAACTGTGCGCCTGAGCCAGAGGTCTCTGCCTTTATCGTCCGGAGAGAATGTTAAATTTTCTGGAAAAGCATTAACGTCTACGCTCTCGAGTTGAATTTCTCGGCGTTTGTTTACAGTGTCTGCAATTTGTTTTTCATAGCCTAATTGGCCTACATGATAGAAAATTTTGCCTTGAAGTTCGTTTGGAAGATATTGTTGTGCAACCCAGTGGTCTTGGTAGGCATGTGGATACATGTAACCTTCTCCATGACCAAAGCCTTTGGAGTCTCTACTTGCATCTCTGAGGTGATTTGGCACTTCTGCAATAGTGGCTTCTTCCTCAACGCTTTTTAGGGCGTCAAAAAAGCCCATTGCGCTGTTGCTTTTTGGTGCGGTTGCTAAATAGAGGGCAGCATGGGCTAGATGGTATCGGCCTTCTGGCATTCCAATCATGTTAAAGGCAGCTGCATTGGACTGGACAACTACAATAGCATTTGGGTCCGCAAGTCCTACGTCTTCGCAGGCACTAATCATCATTCTGCGGAAAATAAAGCGTGGGTCTTCTCCTGCATAAACCATTTTAGCAAGCCAATAGAGAGCAGCATCGGGGTCGCTTCCACGCAGAGATTTAATGAAGGCGCTAATGACGTCAAAGTGGTAATCGCCTTCTTTGTCATAAAGAACAGCTTTTCTCTGTATACTCTCTTCTGCAGTTTCTTTTGAAATGTAGACCTTTTTACCATTCTTGGGCGTTGTTTCTACCGCAAGCTCTAGTGCATTTAAAAGACTTCTAGCATCCCCAGATGCTACCTCAACAAGATGTTCTAAAGCACCATCTTCAAACGAAACTTCCAAGTTTCCATAGCCACGTTCTTTGTCTTTTATTGCTTGCCATGCAATTTTTGTTAAGTCTTCATTTGTTAGAGGTTTGAGCTGAAAAATCCTAGAACGGCTTACAAGAGCAGCATTTACTTCAAAGAAAGGATTTTCTGTGGTTGCTCCAATTAAAATAAAGGTGCCGTTTTCAACCCAAGGAAGTAGGGCATCTTGTTGGCTTTTATTCCATCTGTGAACTTCATCTACAAATAAAATTGTGCGTTTACCATATAAATCTAGCCTTTCTTTGGCTTCCTGAATTTCATCTCGTAATTCTTTGACGCCAGAAAGAACAGCATTGATTGTAGAAAAATGACTTTTTGTTGTGTTTGCAATTACTCGGGCCAGTGTGGTTTTTCCTGTTCCGGGAGGTCCGTAAAAAATTACAGATGATAGCTGATCTGCTTGAATAGAGCGTCTTAAAAGTCTGCCTGGACCTACGATGTGGTCTTGTCCTATGTATTCATCAAGGGTTCTTGGTCTCATTCTATATGCTAGAGGTTGATTTTTGATTTCAATTCGTGAACTATCAAACAATTGCATGTTTCCCTCTTTTTATTTGGGCTATTCTAAGCCAAAAACCTTTGAAATTGTTTTATCGAGATTTGGGTCCGGAGTTGTTCTAAGTAGAATTTCAGCATCTTTCAAATTTTTAAAATATAAACTACATATGTGGTCTGCTAACTCATCAAGTAAATTTATTTCTCCAAGCGCTGTATTGTCCTCATTAAACAAAACTTTTCTAGTTTCAGCCCATGCCTTATATTGAGAAGCAACCTCGTTCCATTTTGATAAATCAACATCGTTTAGATTTTGTCTGATATAAAGTTTTATTTCTGCACTAAAGACTGCTTCAAAAGATACTGACGCACTGTCATCAGACTGACTAACTAGTTCTATGGGGTTTTCAAAAGACATCGAACTAACCATAGTATTTAGATATGTACGGACATCTTCAAATCTCTGTAAAGTGTAAGAATTCATGTATGAAGTCCAATCTGCAAGTAGTTTTGACATCCCGGGAATTTGGGTGGCATTTTCTTGGATGAAAGACAGGCTTGTTGGTAGAAAACAAGTGGATTGGGTGACTTTAAAATACAGTGTTGAAATGGCACTTTCGTTTGAGTTATCCAATGCATAGTGAAGTGCATAGTCATATTCTTCTGCTTCAGACTCAAAGTTGATGCTGCTTGCACAAGAACTTACAAAAAAAGTTAAAAGAGTCAAAGAGAGAATGAGGATAAAAAGCTTAAAAGATTGCCTTCTTTTCATAGTTGAATGATAACATTTCCAGTGCTATTTGCAAACCTACAAAGGCTAGGGAATTTTTGTGACATCATGCCATTTTTTTTAAAGATATATTTCTTTTCTTCTCCATTTTCTATGACTGGAAAGGAGATTCCCACACACTCTAGTTGAAGTGTTTCATTGTTATAACTCTGTCCATGCAAACCTTGCAAACCATGCAAACCTTGCAAACCATATAAACTGTCTCCAATTATTGGATGTCCTGTCCAAGCAAGATGTGCTCTAATCTGGTGTCTAAAGCCTTTTACAATAGTACAGTAAAAAACGTTGGCATCTTGTAGTATTGCTGTTTGGTATAAGACTTTTGGGCTTGCTTTTTTCTCATCAAGAGTTGCTCTGACTTCTTTTGATTTGGGTCCAAATGGTCTAAAATAGCTTGAAATTATAATAATACCCGATTTTTCTTCAATATCAAGGCCTTTAAGGCTATCATTTTCAAAAGTTTGTGCAATGTAGTATTTTTCAAACAAGTTGTTTTCTTGAAGCGTATTCATCATTTCATAGGAGTATTGATTCTTTGCAAATAGCACTATACCAGCGGTTGCTGTATCTAATCTATGTATAGCTCCTCCTTCCCAAGAATTCTTTCCTTTAACTTCTAAAACAGCAGGACAAGCTATGCTTGCTTGTTCCAATAATGTTCCTTTTAAAGGCTGCGTCTTTAATGGCACAGTGGGCATCCCATGTGGCTTATCTAATAAGAGAAAGTTTTCGCATTCATAAAGAAGAAGGTCTTTAGAAAGATTTTTCATATATCTTTTAAAGATTATATTTAAAAAGGTTTTTTGAAAAAACCTATTATGTGTGATTTTTGCGAAGTTTTACTCAATCAAGAGCCTTTTGCTTGACTAGAAGCTATTTTTTCATGAAATTAATGGTATGAATAGGGAAAATATAATTTCAACCCCAAAGACTAGGGTTAATGGTCTTCTTAAAAACGTTTACCTGTGGATGACTGCAGGTCTTGCACTCACTGGTATTGTAGCTTACGGCGTTGCAAATAATGTAAACCTTCTCAGCGCAATTTATTCATCGGGAGCTATAATTGCAATTATCATCGCTCAACTTGTACTTGTGGTTGTTCTTTCTGCTATGATTAATAGAATGTCCACTGGTGCTGCAATTGGTTGTTTTATTGGTTATTCAGTTCTTACTGGATGTACTTTGAGCTCTGTTTTCATTGCTTATACAAGTGTCACAATCTCTAGAGCTTTCTTCACTACAGCTTTAATGTTTGGTGGTATGAGCATTTACGCAATGACAACAAAGAAAGATCTTTCCAGTTGGAGATCAGTTCTAATGATGGCATTATGGGGAGTTTTAATGGCCTCTCTTATTAATTTAATTTTCAAGGCTGAGGCAATTTACTACCTTATAAGCATTGTTGGTGTTATCTTATTTGCTGGTCTTACAGCTTGGGATACTCAAAAGATTATTCAAATGAATGATTCTTATGGTTATGGTATTGATGAAGCAACTTATGTTAAGCTTTCAATTCTTGGTGCTTTAACACTTTATCTTGACTTCATTAACATCTTCCTGTATTTGCTTAGGCTGTTTTCTTCTTCAAAATCAAACAGAAATTAATTACTCAAGAATTAATTATTGAAAGAGGCTTTGCAACCTCCAAGGCTTTGCACCCTCCAAGGCTTTGCACCCTCCAAGGCTTTGCGAGACTTCAAGTTTTTGCGAACCTCCAAGGCTTTGCAAAGCCCCAAACTCTTAGCATTTATAATACTTTGTGTTATAGTGGCCCCATGAAAACTATTTTAGTGACTGGGGCCTCTGGTTTTATTGGGGCCAATCTCGTAAAACGATTATTAACAACTGAAAAAGATATTAAGGTAATTGGCCTTGATAACATGAATGATTACTATGATGTTCGCATTAAGGAAGAACGCCTAAATGAGCTTCAAAAGTATGATAACTACAGCTTTGTCAAAGGAAATATTGCAAATAAAGAGCTTATAAATAGCTTATTTGAGCAGTATAGGCCATTTATTGTAGTGAATCTTGCAGCTCAAGCCGGGGTGCGCTATTCAATCACAAATCCAGATGCATACATAGAAAGCAATCTGATTGGGTTTTACAATATTCTTGAAGCATGCAGACACTATCCTGTTGAGCATTTGGTTTATGCTTCAAGCTCTTCCGTCTACGGTAGCAACAAGAAAGTGCCATACTCCACGGACGACAAAGTGGACAATCCTGTGTCTTTGTACGCTGCCACCAAGAAATCAAACGAGCTTATGGCTCACGCTTACAGCAAACTTTACAATATCCCGTCAACTGGATTGCGCTTTTTCACCGTTTACGGTCCCGCCGGACGGCCTGATATGGCTTATTTTAGCTTCACAAACAAGTTAGTTAAGGGTGATACCATTGAAATCTTCAATTATGGCAATTGCAAGCGCGATTTTACCTATGTAGATGACATTGTTGAAGGCGTCTCTCGCGTGATGAAAAGGCCACCAGAGAAGAAAAATGGCGATGATGGCCTTCCAATTCCACCTTATGCTGTCTACAACATTGGAAATAGCAATCCAGAAAATCTACTTGATTTTGTGCAAATCCTGTCCCAAGAACTCATCAACGCCGGTGTACTTCCTGCAGACTACGATTTTGATGCTCACAAGAAGCTTGTTCCTATGCAGCCGGGCGATGTCCCTGTCACTTATGCCGATACCTCTGCCTTAGAACGTGACTTTGGCTTCAAACCGCATACATCTTTGCAAGAAGGTTTACGAAAGTTCGCTCAGTGGTACAAGAGTTTCTACATGTCAAAGTGAGGATTGGCTGAAAAATTATGGAATGTATTGAAGTCTTTGAAAAAACATATCATAAAGCGCCACAAGAGATATTATTCTGTCCATATAGAGTGTGTCCCCTTGGAGCACATATTGACCATCAATTTGGAAAAATAAATGGCTTTGCACTTGATAAAGGGGTGCACATTGCATACAGCCCTAAACTCAATGGCATTATAGAGTTACGCTCAGTAAATTTTCCCAAGCGCGCACAGTTTTTTGTCAACGCTGTACCGGAGCAAAAACAGGGAGACTGGGCCGATCATTTACGTGGTGCTACCAAGGTTCTTGGTGAAAAGTACAAACTAAGCGTGGGACTTTCTGGTGTTATTGAAGGTAGCTTGCCAATTGGAGGACTCTCTTCTTCTGCGGCTACTATTATCGGTTTTTTGAAAGCTCTATGCAAAGTAAATGGAATACAGCTGGGTTGCATGGAGATGATTCTCATGGCCAAGATGGCAGAAAATGAGTACGTGGGAGTGTCGTGCGGAAAGCTGGACCAGAGTTGTGAAGTTCTGGCAAAAAAAGACCACTTGCTGTACTTGGATACTCTTAATGATGAATATGAACTCATTCCAACTGCCCCTAATATGAAGCCTTATAAGGTTGGAATTTTCTTTTCTGGCTTGGAGCGCTCTTTGAAAAATTCTAAGTATAATCTCAGGCAAGATGAGTGCAAGGCTGCAGCCTATGCGCTTTTGGCCTATGCTGGTATGGACTATAATTCTTTTGCCCAAACATGTTTACGTGAAGTTCCATATGAAGTCTTTGAGGCATATAAAGATAGACTTCCAGAGTTGTGGAGACGACGTGCAGAGCACTACTTCACGGAGTTTAAAAGAGCTGAGCAGGGTGCAGAACTCTGGCGAAAAGGTGATCTTGAAGGGTATGGTGCTTTAGTGTTTGAAAGTGGCGCCTCTAGTATCTACAATTATGAGTGTGGCTGTGATGAGCTTAAAAAACTTTATGAAATCATGCGTGCTACAGCTGGCATCTATGGTGGCAGGTTTTCTGGTGCTGGTTTTAAAGGCTGTTGTATGGCCCTTATTGAACCAGAGCGTGCCGATGAAATTGAGGCTAAAGTTGGCGCCCAGTATTTGAAGGCTTTTCCAGCTTTAGATGGCAAGTATTCTTTCCATTTGTGTGAGAGTTCAAATGGGGTGGGATGGTAGAACATGAATGCAATTATTTTGGCTGCAGGATATGCAACTCGCATGTATCCGCTTACATTGAATTTCCCAAAACCACTACTGGAAATTGGTGGCAAGCCTATTTTAGATTGGCTTTGTGATGATCTTATCTCTTGTGGGATTGAGCACTTTTATGTTGTCACTAATCACAAGTTTTTCCCAAATTTCTGCACCTGGGCACAAGACAAGCCAAATGTTACCGTGCTAGATGATGGCACCTGTTCCAACGAAACACGCCTTGGAGCTCTATGCGATATCACATTCGTACTTAATCAGGGATTTTGTCGGCCTATTTGCGATACTTTTGTCCTAGCAGGCGACAACGTCCTAGATTTCTCCTTCCGCGCTTTTTTGGATTATGCACACCACAAGAACACTAGTTGTGTCATGCGCCACTTCCAGTCCGATCTCTCTCGTCTTCGCCGTACTGGAGTTTGTGTCATAGATGACAATGACCTAATCTTGAATATGGAAGAAAAACCACAGGAGCCCAAATCAAACTGGGCAGTTCCACCTTTCTACTTCTACAAAGCTGAAGACCTCTCTTTACTATTTGAAGCTATTAATTTTGGCCTTAATGTAGACGCTCCTGGCTCATTTATATCATATCTTGCCTCTCGCAGGCCCGTTCATGCCTTCCTCATGAACGGTCAGCGTTTTGACGTTGGCACCATTGAAGGCTATGAAAACCTCCGCAAAACTTATAAAGGCATAGAAAACTAAGACGCTCCATTATTTATTTGGTTTTGAGTATAGTTTCGATTATAGTCGAAGAAAAGCCAAATTTCCTCTTTAATTTCGATTGTAAATGATGTAAAATACTATAAGAAGGAGCTTTTATGCTAATTGAACGTGAAATGTATATGAGCCGAATTCGGCCATTTATAGGTAAAGATATTATCAAGGTTATGACAGGAATACGTAGATCTGGGAAGTCTGTTATGCTTGAGCTTATAAAAAGAGAACTCAGAAAGAATGGTGTTAAAGACTCAAACTTCTTTTCTTATAATTTTGAAGATTTGTCACTGGCAAATCTATGTATGGATTCTTCTCTTAACGACGAAATTCTTAAAAGGAAAGAAAAAGTTGATGGAAAGGTTTATCTTTTTTTTGACGAGATTCAGGAAGTTAAAGAGTGGGAGAAGATTGTAAACTCTCTTCGTGTCACTATTGATTGCGATATTTATATCACTGGTTCAAATGCAAAGCTATTATCTGGAGAACTTGCGACTTACCTTGCTGGTAGATATGTTGAGTTTGTTATTTATCCGTTTTCTTTTACCGAGTTTCTCACTCTTTTTCGTAAGTCTTTCCCCAACGAAAGCGTGCCTTCTGCTTTTATGAAGTACCTTTCATTTGGTGGAATGCCGTTTTTATCTGAGTTGGATTACAATGAGAATGCATCAAAGATTTATCTTGTAGATGCGTTCTCCTCAATTGTAGTGAAAGATATTGCCAAGAGAAACAACATTAGAGATATGGATCTATTGGAGAGAGTTATTGCGTATGTGATGGCAAATATGGGACGTACGTTCTCAGCGTTATCGGTGTCTAAATATTTTAAAGCTGAGAAGCGTAAAGTGAGCGTGGACACAGTTCTGAATTATATCAAGTACGGTGTGGAGGCTTTTCTTTTTTATCAGGTAAAGCGTGAGGACGTGGTAGGCAAAAAAATGCTCTCTATGAATGAAAAATACTATATTGCAGACCACGGCCTAAAAGAGGCTGTGTACGGCAGGAATTCAGAAGATGTGGAGCTTGTCTTGGAAAATATTGTTTTCATGGAGCTTCTGAGGCGTGGTTATGCTGTCAATACCGGTAGAGTGGGGGAGAAAGAGATTGATTTTGTTGCATCTAAAGCAAATGAAAAAATATATATACAGGTGACCTACCTGCTTGCCAGTGAATCCACGAAGGAAAGAGAATTTAACGTCTATAACTCAGTCAAAGATAGCTGGCCTAAGTATGTAGTTTCTATGGACGAAATAGATATGAGTCGTGACGGCATAAAGCACAAGAATATCCGCGACTTTCTGCTTTTGGACAAGTGGTGTTAGGAGAAAAGCTAAATTATCTCTTTGATATTATCTCTTTGATTTCGACTATAAATGATTTAATAGAGTAATCTCTTATGGACAATTCTTTACTAGTATTGCAAAAAATTTGTATAATGATGTTGTATATAAAACATTGATTATCCATGCATTTCATGCTTGGATTAGCGTATCAAAAAAGAAAGAAAAAAGAGGGTGAAATCTTGATCAGAAAAGCAAATGAAAGAATAGTTAATAAAGCAGAACATAGGTTTGGAGCTGATGGTTACATTACAGTGAGAAGACTGATAAATTCTGACGAGGAGCTCAATGGAAAGGGCAGACTCTTTTCTCATACTACGGTAGCTCCACATTCTGGTATTGGTTTTCACAAGCATGAAGGTGATACTGAGATTTACTATATTCTTTCCGGTAAGGGCAACTATAACGATAACGGCACTATAGTTCCTATTGAAGCGGGAGATGTAACTTTTACCCCTAGTGGCACAGGTCATGGAATTGATAATCCCTATGATGAGCCACTAGATATGATTGCCTTGATTATTTATAGTTAAGCAAGAGCCTACAATATATGAAATTGCAAAGACAACGTAGGTTCATGTATGAAGAAATGCAAGGCAACTATAACAGATGTGGCAAAGGCTGCGGGGGTGAGTGTTAGCACGGTTACCCATGCACTGAATGGCAAACGTCCGGTTAGTAGAGAGAATAAGGAAAAAATACTCAAGGTCATAGAGGAAGTGGGCTACATTCCCTCTTATAGTGCAAGCCATCTGCGCAAAGGACGCTCTGGGATTGTTGGTTTTTTTGCTGTTGATATCACTGAAGATTTCTCCGCAAAAATTCTTAAAGGGGCTGAGCGTGGATTAACAGAGGCAGACATTTCCATGATGATTGCCTCCGGCGAGGAATTTGGATCTGACTATGTGAAAGCACGCAAATTCTTTCAGCGTTATGGGGTTGAGGGGCTGATTGTTTGTCACCATCTTTCTGTAGATGCTAGCGCATTGGCGGAGTTTTCTAAGACAGGGCTTCCTGTGGTTTTTATTAATAGCCATGTGCCAAAAGAGGTTTCAGTTTTGCCTGACAATCATTATGCAGGACGCATTGCAGCCGAGCATTTAATTAAGCAAGGGGCTAGCCATTTGGCCTTTCTTGGTGGCCCAAAAGACAGACTTTCTACAAAATATCGGTATGAAGGGTTCAAACAGGCCATTGTTGAGCTTGGAGGGTGCTTGCCATCTGAGTGCGTGATGTATGCGGACTACTCGTATCAAGCAGGCTACACGCTAGCTGAAAGACTCTTCTCGCTTCACCCTAATGTTGATGGCATTTTCTGTGCAAATGACTATATTGCTGCCGGTGCAATGGCGTATGCTCAAGGCATTGGTAGGCTCTGTCCCCGTGATGTTAAGATTGTGGGCTGCGATAATCGAGACTTCTCACTTTTTTGGAACCCACCAATTACTACAATTGAATTGCCTCTAGAGGAGATGGGCATTACTGCCACACGTCTTTTGAAGGAGAAACTAGAGGGAACGTGGGATGAGAATGCAGACAATGTGGAGACGGTGATGCTTAATCCTGGTCTTATTCCGCGTAAGAGTTCATTGACCAGCTAGGTCTAAAGTGTTACGCTTAAAGCATGAAGAAAAGACAAATTAAAAAAATTATCGACACTTATTATTGGGATACCGATGAAGATATCATGCTTCCTCCATCGGTTGTCAGAGAAGAGCTTAGGGCTGAAGAAGTTTTCTATAGCAAGGCATTTATGATTTCAAATCCTGAAAAGGCTGCTGAATATCAGAAACGCATTGCTGAAAAGCTAGAAGAGGCTGCTAAGAAGGCTGAAGAGTAAGTTTACATTTTAGCGATTTTACAAAGGCTACTTTTTTGATCCTAAAAAGGGTCATCTAAGTAGCCTTTTTTTGACTCTTGCCCACAAATGTGGGGATTGAAACAACGAACGATGGCAGGCCTATGGCTTCAGAGACACAAGGTACTTCTTTCTCAAGATATGGGAGAGAAGCAGAAAACGCTCCAAAGCTAGAGCCTACTCATCCTCACAAAAATGTGCTTGAGCCAAATTTTTCATAGAGCCAAAGAGTAGAACTCTGGAAGAAAAAAAGTTTCTATAGATCTATAAAATAGAACTTTAGGAAAAAAAATTTTTCTATAGATCTACAAAATAGAACTTTTGAAAAAAATAGAGCGCAAAAGTTCTATTTTCACTTGATATGGTTGTCCGCACTGCATACTTTATTTCAATCCCCATGTTTTTGGGCAAGAGCCATTTTTTAAACAATAGCAAAAACCTCTAAAATTTTTTCTTTTTATGATTGACATGTGTATGGCTTGTATAGTACTACTTATTGTGTATCACAAATGCAAACTACGCTACATATTGTGTAAAGTTATATAACTTTTAAATAATTTTAGAGGTGGGGTATGATTCAGACAGTCATTAAAAGAGATGGGAGCAAGGTTAACTTTGATATCTCCAAAATAGAGAATGCCATTCAAAAAGCCTTTGATGCAACAGGAAGAGAGGCTAATAAGCAAATTATTGGACTTATAGCACTCAGAGCTGCAGCAGACTTTGGATCAAAAGTCCAGAATGGGGAAATTGGGGTTGAAGATATTCAGGATAGTGTTGAGATCACCCTCTCACTTTGTGGTTATGGAGACGTAGCTAAATCTTATATCCTTTATAGAAAGCAGCATGAGAATGTCAGAAATGTTGAACAGAACATGATTGACTATAAGAAGACCGTAGACGGCTACCTCAAGGCAGACGACTGGCGTGTTAAAGAAAATAGTACAGTCAATTACAGCATTGGCGGTCTTATTCTCTCAAACAGTGGAGCAATTACAGCTAACTATTGGCTCTCAGAGGTCTATGATGAGGAGATTGGTGAGGCTCATAGAAATGCAGACATGCATCTACATGACCTATCAATGCTTGCAGGTTACTGTGCAGGTTGGAGCCTTAAACAGTTAATTAAAGAGGGCCTTGGTGGAGTAGAAGGAAAGATTTCATCATCTCCTGCAAAACACCTTTCAACTCTTTGTAACCAAATGGTCAACTTTATTGGTATCATGCAAAATGAATGGGCAGGAGCTCAGGCATTTAGCTCTTTTGATACCTACCTCTCAGCCTTTGTAAAAGCAGAGAATCTTGGTTTTAAAGAAGTTAAACAGTGCATTGAAAGCTTTATCTTTGGTGTAAATACTCCTTCTAGATGGGGTACACAGGCTCCATTCTCAAATATTACTTTGGACTGGACTGTTCCACCAGATCTTAAAGATCTCCCAGCAATTGTTGGTGGAAAGGAAATGGATTTCACCTATGGCGACTGCCAAAAGGAAATGGACATAGTTAATAAGGCATTCTTAGAGATTATGATCAATGGTGATGCCAATGGTCGTGGTTTCCAGTATCCTATTCCTACATATTCACTTACAAAGGATTTTGACTGGAGCGCAACAGAGAACAATAAGCTTCTTTTCTCCATGACAATGCGTTATGGAACCCCATACTTCTCCAACTACATTGGTAATACTGAGATGCAGCCAAGCGATGTTCGTAGTATGTGTTGTCGTCTTAGACTAGACCTTAGAGAGTTGAGAAAGAAGAGTGGAGGTTTCTTTGGAAGTGGTGAGTCCACAGGTTCTGTTGGTGTTGTAACCCTTAACATTCCTAGAATTGCTTACTTGGCAAAGGATGAACAGGATTTCTATACCCGTCTGGATAAGCTTATGGATATTGCTGCCCGCTCACTTAAGATTAAGAGAACAGCAATTTCCAAGTTCTTGGAGAATGGCCTTTATCCATACACAAAGCGCTATCTTGGATCTTTTGATAACCATTTCAGCACCATCGGTCTTGTGGGTATGAATGAAGCATGCTTGAATGCAAAGTGGTTGCGTTGCGATTTAACAGACCCACGTGGTCAAAAATTCACGGCAGCCGTTCTTGACCACATGCGCGAGAGACTTTCAGATTATCAAGAGCTTTATGGAGATCTCTACAACCTAGAGGCTACCCCAGCAGAGAGCACTTCATTCCGCTTGGCCATGCACGACAAGAAGCATTATCCCGATATTATTACGGCCGGCACGGAGAAGTCTCCATACTACACCAATTCATCCAACCTTCCAGTAGGTTTTACAGAAGATCTCTTCCGTGCTATGGATATTCAGGATGACTTACAAACTAAGTACACTAGTGGAACCGTTTTCCATGTCTTCTTAGGTGAACAGCCATCTAGTTGGGAGAGTGTGGCAACTTTGGTGAAGAAAATAGCATCTAACTATAAACTGCCATACTTCACAATCAGTCCAACCTATTCAATTTGTAAGGAACACGGCTACATCCAAGGAGAGCACTATACTTGCCCAAAATGTGGAGCTAAAACAGAGGTCTATTCACGAATTACTGGGTATTATCGTCCAGTACAGAACTGGAATATTGGTAAAACACAGGAATTTAAAGACCGCAAGACCTACAATTTTGGTGGAGCTGTTAATGGTACTTGCTATCACGATGCAGCAAAGGCAATTGAGGCTAGTTCTAAAGCAAAAGTTGCAGGCAACCTTTTGTTTACAACAAAAACCTGTCCAAATTGTCCAACAGCAAAAGCTGCTCTTGAACGAAACAATATTGCATATACAGTAGTTGATGCGCAAGAGAACAGTGAGCTTGCTAATGAGTATTCAGTCATGTCTGTGCCCACATTCTTTGTTGATGGCGACAAAAATCAAGTCTTAAGTGGTGCAGGAGCCATTGTAAGTTGGGCTAACAAACATGCTTGATAAAGAGCTTGATATTGGCGGTTTTATCAGAGTTGACTCTGTAAACTATCCATCTTTAATAGCTTGTACGCTATTCACTAGGGGCTGCAATTTTCGCTGTCCCTATTGTCATAATCCGTCCTTTGTATTTGCAGGAGACTGTACAAGTATTGTTCAAACAGATTCTGAAGAGACTTATTCTGTAGAAGAAATTCTAAGTTATATCAAGAAGCGGCACAGTCTTTTAGATGCTATAGTGGTTTCTGGCGGAGAGCCTTGTCTTCAGAAAGGGCTGAAGGCTTTTCTTGCTCAAGTCAAACAGTTGGGTTTAAAAACAAAACTTGATACAAATGGAAGCTTGCCGTCTGTGTTAAATGACTTGCTGGATTCTAAATTGATAGACTACGTTGCAATGGACATTAAAACAGCGCCTCAAAAGTACTACCAAATTGGCTTTGATAATTGCAATTTGATTTCAGAAAGTATTGGATTAATCATGAACAAAGCTCCAGACTATGAATTTAGAACAACATGCGTGAAGCCAATTGTAGAGCCTGAGGATTTCAAGGAAATTGGCTTTTGGCTTCATGGCGCAAAACGGTTGTATCTGCAGCATTTTAAGAAGGAAGTGACTTTAGATCCAGCTTATGAAAATGCCTTTGGATTTTCAGATCAAGAGCTTATATCTGTTGCCCATGAACTCAAAACCTATATAAAATATGTTGACATAAGATAAACTTCAGGAGGCTGTTATGCATTGCTACACACAGGTTACTTCCGATATTTACTACATTGGCTCAAGCGATAGACGTCTTGCCCTTTTTGAGAATATTTACCCAATTCCCAATGGAGTTTCATATAATTCTTACTTAGTCATGGACGAAAAAACTGTCCTTATAGATACCGTGGATAAGAGTGTCGCTGGTGTCTTTTTTGAGAATCTTGAACACCTTTTAGCTGGCAGAAAGCTTGATTATTTGATTGTAAATCACATGGAACCAGACCACGCAGCTACAATTGGTGAGCTCAAGCTTAGACATCCAGAGACTCAAATTGTTGCCACAAAGCGCGCGCTTGAGATGATAGGTCAGTTTTTTTCCCCAGAGCTAACAACTAATAGTCTAGCTGTATTGGAAGGACAGAGTCTGAATACAGGCAAGCATAACTTTACTTTTGTCCTTGCGCCTATGGTCCACTGGCCAGAAGTAATGGTCACGTATGAAAGCTCTTCACACATTCTTTTTTCAGCCGATGCCTTTGGCTCTTTTGGTGCATTAAGTGGCAACATCTTTGCATCTTGCTATTATTTTCAAAATCAATGGCTTTCAGAAGCTCGTAGATACTACACAAACATTGTTGGAAAATATGGTCCGCAGGTGCAAAGTTTGCTTAAAAAAGCTCAAACTTTAGAAATATCAATGATTTGTCCACTACATGGACCAATTTGGAGAAAAGACATTTCATGGTTTGTATCTAAATATGCCACGTGGTCAAGCTATGAGCCAGAAGAAAAAGCTGTACTCATTGCTTATGCTTCAATTTATGGTGGCACAGAGAATGCTGCCAATATTTTAGCAAATATGTTAGCAGAGAAGGGCATAACGAATATTGCATTATACGATGTTTCTGCTACGCACTCTTCTTATCTTGTTTCTGAGTGCTTCAGATGCAGTCATCTAGTGTTTGCATCACCAACATATAATGCCGGCATTTTTACAAATATGGAAAACTTGCTGTTAGACCTCAAAGCTCATAATTTACAGAATAGAACCGTGGCTGTGATTGAAAACGGTAGCTGGGCATCTGTAAGTGGAGCACAAATGAAAGCCATTCTAACCCCAATGAAAAACATCACTATATTGGATGAGTCTGTTTCAATAAAATCTACAGTTAAGGAAGAAAACTATACCAAATTAGGATATCTATCCTGTGCAATAGTAGAGAATATGGCATAAAGGGCTATTTACTCGTTGATTTTTTCTTGGAAGGCATTTGTGCAAACACAACAGCACCAAACATTAGCAAACAGCCAACAATCTGAGATACAGTCATATGCTCGTTAAGCATTACAAGTCCACCAAAGGCCGCCCAAGCACTTTCCAAGGATAGTGCGAGCGTGGCCTTAAATGGTTGAACCCATTTTTGTCCTACAATTTGCAATGTATATGCAATCCCGCAGGAACACACTCCTGCGTACAAGATTGGAAGCCAAGCACTCTTAAACATAATCTGCACAGAGCTTATGGTATAACCTTCTACAAAATATCCAATTATAAGTCCTAAGATTCCGCCAAACAAAAATTGAAAAGCAGACAACTCAACGCCTTCAAATTTTCCCACAACGCGGTCAATAATTATAATTTGAATTGCAAATAAAAAGGCCGATACCAACACAATCAAATCTCCTGTGCCAATACCTGTTTCACCATTAGAACTCAAAAGAAAAGTGCCAAAAAGGCCAATTGCAATGCAAATCCAAATCTTAAGTGGAACCTTTTTTCCTAGAACCATAGAAAACACAGGAACAATCAAGGTATACAATGATGTTATAAACCCTGCCTTGCCAGCTGTTGTAAATTCCATGCCATATTGTTGCACAATACAAGCAGTAGAAGTGAAAATCCCACACAAGAGGCCATCTAGCATTAATGCTTTGAAATACTTCTTATCTCCCTTATGTTTTCTCAAAATAGGGATAACCAGTGGAAGCAAAACAATGAAACCCAATATCATTCTAGTTCCATTGAAAAAGAATGTACTAACGTTTCCCGCTGCATTACTTTGTGCTACAAATGCCAACCCCCAAATCATTGAGGTCAAAAGCAACAATAATACTGCTCTACTTTCTTTCATGAGCTCGATATTATCAACTACATGGCTTTAGTGTACAGATATCTTTTTATCTTCTCGGTAGGAGTTCTTTCAAATGGTTGCTCTTGAAGTCTTATCTTATTGATACGGCTAAATGAAGCAAGCTTAGAATTAATTTCCTGTTTTATTTTCTCCAAGAACTCTTGAATATTAATACTTCCAAGAACTCTTTGAATCTCTTGAATGTCGAGCCTTACCATGGCGGTGAGATTTTTATCTTCTGGGACAACTAAGCTTTCAATGACATATTCTTGGGCGTTAATAAGAGTCTCAATAGTATCGGGATAGATGTTTTCTCCGTTGGCACCTAAAATCATGCTTTTGCTACGGCCTTTGATGAGTAGTCGGTCATTCTCAAAGCCTCCAAGATCTCCGGTGCGGAAGTAGCCATCTTGTGTGAATACTTCCTCTGTGAGTTCTGGCATTTTGTAGTATCCTTTCATGAGAGTTGGCCCTTTGATTTGAATTTCGCCATCTTCTGGTGCAATCCTAACATCCAGGCCGTCCAAAACTTTACCTAGCGTTCCAACTACATGATCTTTTGGCCCACAACCTGCTATGAAAGGACTAGTTTCTGTAAGTCCATACCCCAGAGCATATGGGAAGTTTGCTTTTGCTAAGAATTTTTCTACTTGTGGGTCAAGTTTTGAGCCACCCACGCCAAAGAATTTCAATTTTCCACCAAAAACTTTGACCATCTTTCTTCCAATGATGTGATGAATTGGCTTAGAAAGTAGTCTATTTTGCATTAGCTTATTAACTCGTGTTCCTTCTTTAAATTTTGGTTGGATTGCACGTCTATAGACCTTCTCAATTAAAAGAGGAACTGTGAGCATAATCTGTGGTCTTACGTCTTTTAGAGCTGGCATAAGGCTTCCAACAGACGGTGCTTTGCCTAAGTATGTGACAGAGGCGCCGTTCATAAGAATTAACAAGAGACCAATGGTAAACTCATAGACATGACTTAAAGGTAGAATTGATAAAGCCTTCCAACCTACATGGATTTTTATGAAAGGAGTTGAACAAGCTTTTGCATTCCAAACAAGGTTTTTGTTTGTAAGCATAACTCCTTTTGGTGTCCCAGTTGTTCCACTTGTATAAATAATTGAGGCTAAATCATCCTCATTGGGACATTGTTTTGCTAACTTATCTTCATCTTCTAGCGTAATAACTGTATTTTGGATATTTAGGCCCTTTAGATTCTCAAAGCCTTCAGATGCTAAGTAGCTTAACTCTTTTGGAGCAATAAATGACATATCTTCAATCCTAATGACTTTGATGTTGTTTTGCTCTGAGCAGATAACTTTATTTGCGTTAGCCTTATTTACAAATATACATTTAGCCTCACTATGGTTGAGAATTTTTTGAACTTCTTCTTTACTGAAGTTTGGAAGAATTGGGACTGCAATTGCCCCTGCCATGTTGATTGCAAAATAGCTTAAACCCCAATTTGGACAGCTCTCTGCCAAAATGGCTACAGTTGTGCCTTTCTTTACTCCATTATTAATAAGAAAGGCTGCGATGCTTTTTGACCACAAATTTAGCTGCTTAAAAGTAATGCTTGTCTCTGGTTTTTTATATGTTGTAAGTGCAAGGTTGTTTGAGTAAAGCTCTGCACATTCTTCTACCATGTTCTTTATTGTATATTGTCCTTGAAGAGTAATCATGACTGCTCCTTTTTTGACAAACTATTATATTCTGTCAACAAAAATCATGATAACTGAATACTTTTATTTTGACAAGTATTATTTTTATGTCAAAATAAAAAAGCTGTAACTTTTGAGAGCTTAACGAATAAACCCTCAAATTTTACAGCTTTGAATTTAGAGGTTTAACCTCTAGAGAACGTGGGGATATTAACCTTCGTTCTTGCTGTCTTGTATTTCTTTTCTTCTTTCTTTGCAAAGTTTAGCAATTTCTGCCAAAGCTTTTCTTGCTCTTGAAGCAGAAACCTTAACACCTTTTTCTGTGAATTTCTGATTCTCCGTGACATAAGTGTCAAATAGTTGTACTAGCTGTTCATGTACTGTCATCTCTGTCTCCTTTTAGTTATTTTACAAAAACCCTTGTACTCTTAAATTGTACGATTGAATTGTACCATAAACCACACTGCAATCAATAGAAAATTGTATGAAATAGGTTAAATATCTATTTTTTTTCTAGTTTTCCAATTTCAGTGATGACAGAATCGTTTTGTTCATATATGGCTAGGGCCTTATAATAGAACTCTAAGGCTAGTGTTTTTTCGCCTTTTTTTGCGTAACATTTAGCTATTGAACAGTAGATATCAAACTTATCCCAAGGGGATGTCTTTGAACCTTCTTCACTTTCAATATAGTCAACTAGTGAGTTCAAAACTCTATAGGCTTCATTAGAATCCCCACCACCAATTGATGGAGCATTTAATTTTCTAGCTGCATATAAGAGTGCAATTGAAATCTCGTTTGGGTATTTTTCATAGGCTTCGTCTATTACGTTGACGCTTTCTAGTCCCTTTGAAATACTAATTGGACTTGCAAGGTATCCAATTGATAAACAACAAAATTTCAGTGCTTTTAGATTGCTTTCTCCAACACTAGATTCAACTTTTTCCAGTGCTTCATATATTGCTTCAGCATTTGATATAAGTTGTTTTGCTTTCTTTGAGTTTTTCTTTTCTGCAATTTCTAGGTAATAATGTGCATAATTCAATGATGCTTTAAGTAGAACTGTCCAATCTTGAACACTGGTGCCAAGAGAGGTTTTTAGCTCTTCAAACTTTGTATCTACTTGAGAAGCCGAGCCATTGTTATATATTAATTCATAAAGCTCTGCGTATTTTGGATATGAAGAGAGAAAGGAAAAGCAGTCGGTATATGAAACAGGCTGGCCAGAGGTTGCAAAGGCTGTGGCACAACAGAGTAGTAGAAAAAGACCAACAACAAGATGGTGTCTCACGTTGTGACCTCACGGCGAATCATGTAGCCAGGCTGAAGATGAAGAGAGGTTTGGATGTAGCCGTCTCTGCAGTGGTCAATGTGATCTGTTGGATTGAAGTTTTCGTCCAAGACAGTTGGTGTGTCTGGCAGAGATAGGACATCTGGACCAATATATTCAATTGGTGCTCCAAAGCGAATTTGGTTTTTGATATCTACAGAGTAAATGCCCGGCTTAACCTCTTCTTGAATGGTTCCCAAAAAGAGATAATCACGTAAATAACCCTGCGTTGTGGGCTTGTTAATGTCTTCAATTGGGCCGTTTCCATAGAAGAATCCAGTGGAAAATTCTCTATGGCTCACGTTCATAAGCTCTTCTCTGAATGGCCTATAATCAACATTCTCATCAAAAAGATGGTCTAAAGCCTTTCTATAGGCTCTCGTTATGGTTGCAACATAGTATGTGCTCTTCATTCGGCCTTCAATTTTCAGAGAGTCAACCCCGGCATCTTGAAGATCTTTTAAATGGTCTATCATGCATAGATCTTTGGATGATAAAATTGTTGTGTAAGTCTCATCTCCTTCAATTGGAAAGTAGCTACCCGGACGTGATTCTTCTTCAATTGCAAGTCTGTAATTCCAGCGACAGGTATGAGAACAATCGCCTTGGTTTGCGCTTCTTCCTGTTAGATGAGAAGAGAGGAAGCATCGGCCAGAGTAGGCCATGCACATTGCTCCATGAACAAAGGTCTCAATGCCTAAGGTTGGGTTTGCATCTCTAATTTTTCTTATGTCTGCAAGTGGGGTTTCTCTGCCAAGTATGATACGGTCAAACCCCATTTTATGATACATTTTTGCAGAATTTACATTGATGCAATTTGCTTGAGTTGAAAGGTGCATCTCTGCATTTGGGAAAGATTTCTGCATAATTTCTAAAATTCCAAGATCCGATATTATAAAAGCATCAAAAGGGTATTCTTTAATCTGTTCCAGCTGGTCTTGGAGCTTTTGGATATCGGCTTCATGAAAGTAGATGTTTACTGTGCAGTAGAGTTTCTTACCTGTTTTTTCCTTGAGTTCTTTTATTTCTTGCACTTGGTCATAATCAAAGTTTTTGGCATTCGCTCTTAGAGAAAAACTGGTAAGACCCATATAAGCTGCATCTGCACCATAGGTAAATGCAGCTTGTAGTTTTTCCATGCTACCAGCAGGGGAGAGAAGTTCCATTTTTCCTGTATTGTACTGCATTTGTTGCATCTCTGCGCTCCTTAGTTTTTGACGCTGGTTGTTGTTGTTTTACCTTCATCAATTAACGTGCTTGCAACAGCTTTTGCAACTGCGGCTGCAATGCGCTCTTCTGGTGTAGGTTGAACTGGCTGTTCTGAGACTGTAATCTCTCTGTAAGGAAATTTGTCTTCAGGGAAAGCATATCTGAGAACTTCTTCCATATCGCCTACCAAGTGGAAGGTAATCCCTTCCTTTACATTGTCTTCAAGCTTATCCAAATCTCGTTTATTGAACTTTGGGATAAGAATGGTTTTTACCAGATTTCTTCTTGCTGCCAAGACCTTCTCTTTAAGCCCACCAATAGGCATTACCTTACCTAATAGCGATAATTCTCCAGTCATTGCTATGTTTTGGGCCATCGTTTGCTCTGTAATGAGAGAGTAAATGGCTGTTGCCATTGTAATGCCTGCGGAAGGGCCATCCTTAGGAGTTGCTCCTTCTGGGACGTGTAAATGAATAGTGTTCTTTTCAAACCAGGAAAGATCAATGCCGTGATTTGCACTTATGCTCTTTATATAAGATAAAGCGATATTTGCAGACTCCTGCATGACATCACCAAGTTGTCCAGTGAGTTTAAGCTCTCCTTTTCCTGGAATATGTTGAGCTTCAATGGCAAGAACATCACCACCCATTGAAGTCCAAGCAAGACCTACAGACATGCCCGGCTTATTTGCCCGAATGACCTCATCTTCATGGAAGATTGGTTGTCCTAAGTACTTAATGAGCTTTTCATCTGTAATGCGAATAGGAAGCTTTAAAAGGTCCTTGTTATTTGCAATGTCAACATCTGTTGCTCCGTTGGCTTTCAATTCTGAGATTTTGTAACCATTTTCAACAATTTCCATTGCAACCTTTCTATGAATTTTGTCCAAGGCCTTTTCAAAATTTCTTACACCTGCTTCACGGGCATATTCTTCAGCAATCTTAAGTAGAATTTTGTCTGTGTACTTAATATCTGTACCCTTAAGACCGTGTTTTGCTCTGCTTTTTGGAACTAGATATTTCTTCCCAATGTGAAGCTTTTCTTCCGATGTATAACCATTAAGCTCAATACATTCCATTCTGTCCATAAGTGGACGAGGAATTGTGTCTGTTGTATTTGCTGTAACAATGAATAGCACATTTGAAACATCAAATGGAATGTCCAAATAGTGATCTCTAAATGTGCTGTTCTGCTCTGGATCCAAAACTTCCAGTAGGGCAGCGGCAGGGTCTCCCTGGTTAGAAATTGTCATCTTGTCAATTTCATCAATGACAAAAACTGGATTCATTGTCTTTGTTACTTTGAGACCTTTGATTACTTGGCCAGGCATAGAACCAATGTAGGTTCTTCTATGGCCTTTAATCTCTGCTTCATCTCGCATGCCACCAACAGAGAAGCGGTAATACTTTTTGTTGAGTGCTTTTGCAATTGAGATTCCAATTGAGGTTTTTCCTGTTCCTGGAGGGCCAACTAGGCATATGATTGATCCTTTAGTATCGTTCTTAAGTTTACGTACTGCAAGAAATTCCAAGATCCTTTCTTTTACATCTTTGACCCCATAGTGGGCATCTTCTAAAATTTTCTTAGCGTGTTCTATTGAGAAATCATCTGGAGAGAATTTATTCCAAGGTAAATCAGCTACAGTCTCAAGATAGGTGCGAGTGCTGGAATAATCTGGGTTATTCTGATCCATTGATTGCATCTTGCTGTACTCGCTAAATACTGTTTCGTAGGCTTCTCCTTGAAGGTTAAGGGCTTTAAGCCTATCAATGAGTCTTGGTTTTTGCTTGGGCTGGCCATTCTTTTGCCCCTTCTGTGCTCCTTTCTTTTCTCCATTAGATAGAGCATCTTTGAGGGATTCTACTAGATCTTCTGGAGTGAGATCCTGAAGGTCATCGGAATAAGCAAGACTGTCTAGTTGCTGTTGGAGAATGCGCATCTCTTCGCGGATGAAGTATTCTCTTTGGCGTTTGTCTATCTTTTTTGAAACGAGCGTTTGGATTTCTTCATGCAATTTCTGGACGTTGAGGTCATCTTGAAGGACTTTAAGCACCCATATGATTCTCTTTCGACCATCCAGCTCCTCCAAGAAGGCTTGCTGGTTTTGTCGAGATACCACGCAACTGGCTAAGAAATCGGCAAGTCTGATGGCCTCTGGGATGTTAGAAGCATTAAAACGTAAATTTTCCAAAATCATGGAGCGATCCGCGCGCTGATTTAGAGCATCTCTCAAGGCTTGTGTAAATGCTTTATCTTCGTCTTCAGCTAGTTTGTCTTCTTCAATGTACTCAACCTGGGCTGTTATGAGACCTCCGTGGGAGAACATTGCAAGAACTTTGAAACGGCTAATTGTTTCTATAAAAAGACTTTTTGAGCCATAGATTGTATTAATTTGATTCTTTACTTTTACAAAAGTGCCAATTTGATAAAAATCGTCCGCAGTGAGAGATTTGTGGGATTTTTCTTCATTCTTGAGCATTAACAGTCCAAAACCATTGAATTTTTTGGACTGCTCCACAATCTCCAAATCTTGCTTATCCGACACCTCAATTGTAGTAAAAAGTCCTGGAAAAACAGGGCATCCACGCATAGGAATAATCAAGATGTTTTTTGGCAGATTTTCAATAATATTATCTTTGTTAGTCATGTGATTAATAATAATATTTATTCTTTATATAGGCAAACGGGTGTCAGATCTCAGGTTTGAGATTCTTTGTCGTCTGTCTTTCTTCTCTTAAAACTTTGCCAGTCAACAGGAAGCTTTCCACCAGACAGCCATCTAACCCCCCAATAGCAAAAAGGAGTGTCCAGCAAAGCAAAAACCACCTTAAATAGCCAGTAGGGCAGAATTAAAGTAAACAAAAATCTAGCAGTATACGTTTCATTTATGTGCCAGAATGCAATGAAATCAAACAGTATAGTATCAAGAAGTTGGCTTGTAATAGTTGAGACGTTATTTCTTATCCACAAATGTTTTCCTTTAGTTACATTCTTCCAGAAATCAAAAAGAAACACATCCAGATGTTGTGCCACAACAAAGCTAATCAAGCTAGCTAGCGTCATCCTAAGAGACGACCCAAAAATAGTCTTATATTCCGTCTGCAAATGCCATGTCTCATTCGGCTGCACCGCAATACAAAGATTCATCATAAGAAAAAGGAACACCAGCATGAGCGTGCCATAATTAACAAAAAGCGTCGCCTCTTTCCTTCCATAAACTTCGCCCACGATATCTGTAATCAAGAACAAAAGGGGCATGAAAAAAATCCCCACAGACACCCTCACTCCAAAAATTGTAGTAATCTTTGTTCCCAACACGTTAACTATGACCATTGAGGCGATAAACAATGCAAACAAGAAATCTCTTTTTCGTGACATGGACATGAGCATAGCAGAAATCTACATTTCCTTCCACTTCCTTATCCCGATAACAAAAAGCGTTCTATAAGTTGATCTACATATTCTGTATTAAGCTGATGCTCAGCGCTCTCGTAGGTGATAATTAAGTTTTCGCCCTGAATAATCCCATTTTCAGCATAACCTTCAATTTTATAGAGGGAGTCTTCTATGTAATCCTGCTTACTCATTAACCCAAAATGCTCCCAGTAAAATTCCTTCCTAGTCCTAGGATTGAGAATAAAAAAATCTGGGCTCGCAATGAATTGCTCTGTTCTAAAGATTGTTTCATAATGATACGGAAGTCCTGCATCATAGAGCTTATTTGCTATAATCAGCTCACTTTTTGAACGCACCGGTTCTCCTCGCTTTGTCTTTAGATTTGTATCAACCGGCCTTCTTGATTTTTCATAATCCCTTGCCTGCCATTGTTTTACGTACTCTTCATCTATATACGTAACAGGCTTAATTAACGGCTTCAGCTCATTGGGAAAGGTTTCATAAATTTTTGCCAAATCTAACAGGGCCTCTTTGCTGTTCAAAATCTTTATACACTCATCAATGGCTTCTTTTTTTGATTTTATTGCATGATAGATTCTTTTGTCATATTTCTTCTGAGCAAGAGCCGCAATTAGCTTTGTTTGGGATTTCTTCAAATACCTAGTTTTTGATTTGCTACCAAAGTACTGATAGAAATTTAGCCTATTTTTCTTTTTTGTTACTTGAAGATTCCCTTCTAAATTTAGATTTCTTTGCCTTTTTGCTATTCGTTGTAGCAAATGATCATAATCGCGAGATTTTTCTTTTAGTTTTATGAGTTGGTTCTTCACTACAACCTCCACCAAGTTCAATTTGATAGAAGAATTGTTATTTTGCAAGTTTTAAAATTACCGTTTTCCCTGAAAAAATGCATTTTTTCGCTTTTTTAGGGAAATTTTCCTTGAAAAAGTGAAAGATTGTGGTTTTTCAGGGAAAAAAGGGTTGCACAAAAGAGCAAAAAGAGAGTAGAAAGCTTACCCAACTAAGAGTTTGTTTGTTTTTTTGAGAAATTTTGCTGGAATAGGGAAGTCAAGCTTCCAAGTGATGTTCATTGGACGGCTGTCTTCATGTTTGACATATGAGGCCGAACCTAGGAAGGTGTAGGCCTCAGCTACATTGTTAATAGTATCGGTCTTAAATTCGCGGACGAAGAGGAGAATACGTGTGCCGTAACGCTTGTGGTTAATGTATCGCTGGCCAGTGGGTGATGATGACGTGGTGCTTTGACTCTGCCAGTGGAAGAGGGACTCGCTGATGGAGTAATCGTTGTACATGGTGGTGGGAGAATAGTCTTTGTCGGATTTGTTGAGTGTTACCATGAAGACGTCTAATTTTTTGTCTTCTAGCCACTTGACCCCTTCTCGTATGGTGGAGGGCCGGCTATAACCTAAAGCTGTTAGGAGCTGGTCGCGAGAGTAGGTGCAGTGTAAATCTAGTGGGCAATCAAAACCAAACATGACAGGCTCGTCAATGAAGTCTATGTGCTGGAATTGGTAGTTAAGTAGGGAAAAAAGTTCTTGAAGCATTCTTGGATTCTGTGCCAGCGTGGAGAGATTTTCAATGCGTAAGGTATCATCCCAACCCTCTGAAGGCTGGCCCCAAACTGTGACGCAAAACATGTTGAGCATGAGTTTTTCGGTTTCTGTATAAGAGGAAATTTGGGCTTGTATACTATTGGTGCTTTGTATCGTTTTTATTAAATTCAACAAGAAGGTAATCCATCTTCGTGAATTAGTTACTGCAAACTTGGCGCATGCTTTAGAGATGATAGTTTCAAGAGGCTCAAATGACTCCCCTTGTAGTCCGGCGCGAATGCAAAGACCTGTAAAGCTTAAAGAATTCTTGTATATGAATCGTGGATCTAAATGGTTGTAATCTAAAAAATTGCCTAGTGTGGGTGCAAGTCCACTGTCTTCTTCAAATGATTTTAAAGCAGAAACAAGGCCCTTAGAATTGTCAAAAGAACTGCTTATATTATCTAAGATATACTCAGTTGCTTTCTTTTCTAGTTGGATATAACAGCCTTTAGGAAGAGAAATGAAGCCTTTCTCAATTTCTTTTTTTACACTGTGTCTTGTATTGCTTAATAATGCTGCAAACTTATCTTCAAATTTATATTTCTTATTTGCTTGTCCAATGAAATCTAAAACAGTAAGACATTCTTTGTTTTCAGCTAAACGCAGACCGCGTCCAAGTTGTTGTAGGAAAATGGTTAAAGATTCGGTTGGTCTCAAAAATAAGACAGTGTTTACCTCTGGAATATCAACACCCTCATTGTATATATCGACAACAAAAATGAATCTGATTGTTCCAGAAATAAGCTTTTGTTTTGCATTATTTCTTTCTTCCTCAGAAGATTGACCTGTTAAATTAATTGATTCAATACCATGTTCATTGAAATATTTAGCCATGAATTTTGCATGCTCAATAGAAACGCAGAAACCAAGGCCTTTAACTTCATTGATATCGGTTACATACTTAAGAATGGCTGAAATAATCAGGTTTGCCCGATCTTCAGCAACGGCACCGCTTAACGAATAGACATTAGAAAGTTCTGTTTTATCATAACCCCCACGAGACCAACTTAAGTTTCTTAAATCTACGTTGTCACTTACTCCAAAGTATTGGAAAGGGCATAGGAGTTTTCTTTCAATTGCTTCTGGTAAACGAATTTCAGCCGCAATCCTATTATCAAAATAAGGGAGGATACTTTTTCCATCCATACGTTCTGGCGTAGCCGTTAAGCCTAAAAGTATTTGTGGATGATAGTAGTTGAGAAGCTTTTCATAGCTTGGGGCGGCTGCATGGTGAAATTCATCAACTATAATAAAATCATAATAACTTGCATCTGTTTTGGAAGAGAAATCCTGTGACTGAAATGTTTGAATTGATATAAAGAGGTTTTCAATTTCAGTTGGTTTGTGCTCTCCTACAAACAGTTCTCCAAAATTGGCATTCTTTAATACCGCCCGGAATGTGAACAGGCTCTGTTTTAGAATTTCTTCCCTGTGTGCTACAAACAACAGTCTACAAGGTCTCTGGGGATTGTTTTTGCAATACCTCTTGTAATCTAAGGCCGATATTACCGTCTTTCCTGTTCCTGTAGCGGCTACAATAAGATTTCTATAATAGCCTTGTACTGTGCGTTCTGCTTGTAGTTTATCAAGTATTTCTTGTTGGTACGAGTAAGGTGTAACGTCAGTAACAAAGATGTCTTGATTTTCATGTTCTGCGTATTTTTCAGCTTTAAGTGCACGAAAGAGGCGTTCTTTTTGGTCTTCTCTATAGTATTCAAAGTCTGTGGAATTCCAGTAACTTTCAAACGTTGCTGTTATTTTATTTATGGTTTCTGGAAGGTCTTTGTTAGTGACTTTTACGTTCCATTCAAGACCGCTTGAGATTGCAGCATTTGAAAGATTTGAAGATCCTACGTAAGCAGTTGAAAAACCAGTATCTCTGTAAAAAACGTAGGTTTTTGCATGGAGTCTAGTACGTTTTGTGTCATAACTAACCTTTATTTTAGTGTTTGGAAGTTTGCGTAGTTCCTCAATAGCTTTAAGATCCGTAGCACCCATGTAGGAGGTGGTGATTATTCTTAATTCTTTGCCGTTGTATGTAAAGTTTTTTAGTTCATCAATTATGAGTCTCAATCCACTCCATTTTATAAAGGAAACTAACATATCTATTTTATCTGCAGATGCAATCTCTTTTTTTAATTCACAATACATTTGGGGTTCATGATTTGCGCCTGTAAATAAGGAACTTTGAGCAATGGAAGTTTCAGGTCTGTTTAAATTACTTGCGTTTTTGCCAACTGCCAGCATTGGATCTTTGTCTTTGAGTAATGCTAGTAATTGCTGGGCTTTACTGTCTACAGATAGTTCTGCAAAAGAATCTTCATTTGTTTTTTGTTTAATTAGATTAACAATTTGGTTTGTAAGTTCAACTTTGGCTGAAAGAGCCTCAGATGCATCTTCACATCTGTCTCCAATATTGTCTAGTCCTTTTTGCACTACCTCCTGTATGTAAGTTGATAACACTTTGGATGCTTCTGCTTTATCTATAGTTTTTATTTCTTTTTGTTGTTCAGGGATTTCTTTGAGCTCATTAGAAATAGAGTTGTTGATTACTTGTTCATATAATCCAGGTTTTAAGCTCATGTTTCCCTCTTATTGGTTGCATTATACACTCCCAAGGCTAAGGTGCAAAGATAAAATGCTTATTGATGAGCGGCTAAGCTGGAAATGAGTTAAGCAAGGTGGAATATTGTTCCCTGAAAAAATGGATAGCGGCTCTTTTTCAGGGAAAAATTCCCTGAAAAAACCTCTACAAAGAAATTTTCAGGGAAAAAACTCTGAGAAAGGCCCAAAGTATAAAAAATAATCGCATCGGCATTAAAGCATTGCAGGTTGGCCAAAGGTCTCTAGGGCGGTGTTGATGAAATCAATGGCAAAGTGGCTGAGATGGCGTTCACGATTGTAACCTATGGCAATTGCGTCTTGGACGGAGCTGTTGGAGAAAGGAAGTACGTCTACTTTTTGACGCACAATGGATTGCGACATGCCAGAAGTTACGTAGGAGCTTCCTAAATAGAGTTCTGGACACACGGCAAGACCCATTCCTTCACTTGCGAGGGCAAAAGCTGTCTGAATGTTTTGGGTCTCAAGCTTTATGTGTGGTTTAAGACCTTTTGCATAGAATTCCCTGTCAACAATAGCACGAATTCTGTCACCCTGCCTGAGGAGGATAAACGGCAAATCCTTAAATAAAGAAATATCTAAGGTCTGTCTATATTCATTCAAGACATCTTGAGCCTTGTCCCCAAAAGTTTGACTAATAAGTGTTTTGGGGAGAACTAAATACATGTGGTCTTTCATAAGCTCTGTGTATTCTGCACTTTCTACCATAAATGGTGCAAATCCAATGAGTACGTCAATGCGGCCACGATCTAGATCTTCTTCTAGCACATGGGTGCTTCCCTCCGTCACGTGTAATTCCACAAGGGGGTATCGCCTACTGAAAGCCGGCAATAGGAGAGGCAAGATAGCCTGGCCACGGGTATAGCTGATGCCAATACGCAGTTCTCCACGCCCTCCCTCTCCAATCTCTTCCAAGACAGTTTGCGTTTGGTGCTTGATATCTAATATTTTTTCAGCCGATGTCTTAAATTGTTTGCCCGCATAGGTCAAAACAAGTTCTTTCTTCCTATCAAACAATTTACAATCTAACTCTTTCTCTAATCTAGCTATAGAATTACTTAAAGCTTGTTGCGATACATTTAACTGTTCTGCTGCTCTGGTGATGTTGCCTTCAGATGCTACAACAAGGAAATATTCAAGGTTTTGAAAGTTCATACCAACTCCTCTAACAGGAATTATATTACAATAAAAATGTTGTGGTAAACAACAGATATAAAGTGTTTGAAATTGTGATAGCTAGATGATAACCTCATTATGATACGGGATTACAAATCCCTAAGGAGTTTCTAATGGATACCCAGAAAGAGCTGAAAAATAATTCAGCATGGTGCAAAGGCTGTGGAATCTGTGCAGCATTCTGCCCAAAGGGCGCACTTGAAATGGTTGGAGATAAGGTCCAACGCAAAGAGGGGACAGATTGTATTTTGTGTGGATTATGCGAACTTCGATGTCCCGATTATGCAATTTACATTGACGAAACAGATATGGAGGTAGAGCAATGGGTTCAGTCGTATTAATGCAGGGCAATGAGGCCGTTGTAGAAGGTGCCATTGCAGCAGGAATGAGGCTCTATGCAGGATATCCAATTACCCCTTCAACCGAGATTGCAGAACTCTGTGCTCTTAGGTTGCCTCAAGAAGCTGGAAAATTTATTCAAATGGAAGATGAGATTGCTTCAATTGCATGTGCAATTGGGGGCTCTGTAGCAGGTGTGAAATCAATGACAGCTACAAGTGGTCCTGGTTTTTCTCTTAAACAAGAAAATCTTGGCTATGCTGTTTTGGCAGAGATACCATTAGTAGTCGTAGATGTTCAAAGAATGGGACCTTCAACAGGAATGCCAACCTCACCATCTCAGGGAGATATGATGATGGCCCGCTGGGGTACTCATGGAGACCATCCTGTGATTGCCTTAAGTCCTTCATCTGTTAAGGAAGCATATTTTCTTGCAATAAGGGCATTTAATCTCTCTGAAAAATACAGAACTCCTGTACTTTTGATGATGGATGAGATTATTGGTCACCTAAGAGAGGGAGTTGAAATTCCAAAGTCCGAGGACTTGATAATAGTCAATAGACCAACAGTTAAATACCCCAATGCAAAGCGTCTGCCATACCACATGAAAGAAGGTCAACTCGTACCAGAGATGGCTCCATTTGGACATGGACAGCGCTACAATATCACAGGTCTTATTCACGACGAGTCCGGTTTCCCCACAAATTCCCACGAGGAAGCCTTAAAAATGATGAATCGCCTCATGCACAAGATAGAGGATAACTACGACGATATAGTCACTTGTGAAGAGACAGATATGGATGATGCCGATATTGCTGTTTTCTGCTATGGGGGAACAACACGAGCTGCCATTACTGCAATCAAGCAAGCAAGGGCAAAAGGCATTAAATGTGGAATGTTCAGACCTATTACTGTATGGCCATTACCTGAAAAACAACTGGATAAAGCCATTGGAAAACTAAAGAAAATTGTTGTGGCAGAGCACAATTACGGTCAAATGGTTTTGGAAGTTGAAAGAGTAGCAAAAGGCCGATGCAAAATTGCTTTTGTAGGTAAATATGATGGTGGTGTAATAACTCCAGACGAAATTTTGGCAAAAATCGAGGAGGCTTGAGATGGTTAATACAGGCGATGTTGGACCAAAAACCAAGAATATGTCCAATCTTATATATAAGTATATGAGGCCAGAGCATCTTCCTCATATTTGGTGTCCAGGTTGTGGAAATGGAATTATCATGCGCGATGTTGCACAAGCAATTGAAAATCTAGGACTTAGCAGAAACAATACAATTGTTGTCTCTGGAATTGGTTGTTCTTCCCGTGCAGCAGGTTACATGGATTTCAATACTATTCATACAACACATGGCAGAGCAATTGCTTTTGCTACAGGCATTAAACTAGCAAATCCAAGTCTTGAAGTTATTGTTATTGCTGGAGACGGAGACATCTCAGCCATTGGTGGAAACCATTTAATTCATGCAGCTAGAAGAAACATTGGTCTTACCGTTGTGGTTATGAATAACAACATTTATGGTATGACAGGTGGACAGTATTCTCCTACAACACCAAAGCACGAATTTGGTACAACTGCACCTTATGGTAATCTTGATAGACCTTTTGATATTGCAGGGCTTGCCTATGGGGCAGGAGCCTCCTATGCGGCAAGAGGAAGTGCTTATCATGTCCAGCAAACTATAAATCTTATTCAAGAGGGTATCAGACACAAGGGATTTTCAATTATTGATGTTGCCTCTGTTTGTCCAACTTATTACGGTAGAAAGAATAAGAAAGGTAATGCAGTGGATATGCTTAAATGGCAAAAGGACAATATGATTCCAGCAGAAAAGGCCGAAAAAATGAGTGCTGAAGAACTTAAAGGAAAGTTGGTAGTTGGTCTTTTGCATCAGACGCAGTATACGGAATTTACTTACGCATACGATAAACTAATCAAGCGACTTTATGAGGAGAAAGAGAATAATGAGTAAAGGACATGAAATTCAGCAAGAACTTAGACTTGCCGGAAGTGGTGGACAGGGTGTCATCTTGGCTTCTGTAATTATTGCTGAGGCAGCTCTTCTTTCAGGCATGAATGTTGCACAAAGTCAATCCTACGGACCTGAAGCTAGAGGGGGTTCCTGTAAGGCAGAAGTTGTAGTTTCTCCTCAAGAGATAGGTTTTACAAAGGTTCAAAAGCCAACCTTTCTTATGGCGCTGACACAGAAGGCTTTAAATGAGTATCAACACAATCTTGCACCTGGTTGTTTAGTACTTATAGACTCAAGTTTGGAAAAGCCAGAGGATTTAGACGCAAATAGAGTAATTGATGTCCCAATTCTTGAAACTGCACAAAAAAAAGTGGGTAAACTTCAGACAGCGAACATTGTTGCAGTTGGATGTATTTGCAATCTTTTAGGAATTGGTACTAAAGAAAGTGTAGCAAAAGCTGTGCTAATGCATGTTCCAAAGGGGACGGAAGTTCTAAACGAAAAGGCACTAGAAGAAGGCTATAATCTTGTTAGTAATCTTGAAGAAAAACAGGGGGCTAAAAAGTGAAGATTCATGAATATCAAGCTAAAGACCTTTTGGCTACTTATGGTGTGGCTGTTCCTAGTGGGAAGCTTGTCACAACAATTGATGAAGTGGCTCAGGCCGCGAAGGATTATGGCCCATGTGTACTGAAAGCGCAAGTTCATTCAGGTGCTAGGGGTAAGGCAGGTGGCGTTAAGTTTGTACATAATGTTGAGGAAGCAAAAGAAGTTGCTTCAAAAATGTTTGGAATGAAGCTTGTCACAAGGCAAACCGGCCCAGAAGGAAAGATAGTAAAGAAGATTCTTGTTTCCCAAGCAATTGATGTTAAGCGTGAGTTTTATCTGAGTATAACAACCAGTAGCGAAACTGCGGGTCTTGTGATTGTTGCATCTGCTGACGGTGGCATGGAGATTGAAGAAACAGCAAAAACGCATCCAGAACGCATTATTCAGGTTCCTCTCTCAGTGGTTTCTGGTTTTAGAACATATGAGGGAATTCAGGTAGCAAAGGCCTTAGGACTTTCTGGAGATCTTCAAAAAGAACTCCTTTCCATGCTGAGGGCTTTCTATAAACTCTACATGGACAAGGACTGCTCTCTTATAGAAATCAATCCATTAGTAGAGACTGCACAGGGACATTTGCTTTGTCTAGATGCAAAGGTCAATTTTGATGATAACGCTCTTTTCAGACATCCCGATATTGTTGAGCTTAGGGATATTGAGCAAGAGGACTCAAAGGAGTATCAAGCATCTTTGTACGACCTTAACTATGTTTCTCTTGAAGGTGACATTGGATGTTTAGTAAACGGCGCTGGTCTAGCAATGGCAACAATGGACATTATTAAGAATTTTGGAGGAAGTCCTGCAAACTTCTTAGATGTTGGAGGTAGTGCCACAACTGAACGTGTTAAGGCTGCCTTTGAAATTCTTCTTTCAGATCCAAATGTTAAGGTAATTTTCATCAACATTTTTGGTGGAATTATGAAGTGCGATATCATTGCACAGGGTGTAGTTGAGGCTGCAAAGGAGATTGGGATAAAAATTCCTATTGTGGTTAGACTTGAAGGAACAAACGTCCAAAAGGGCGAAGAAATAATAAAAAATTCACAGATCTCTATCATTCAGGCTACCGATATGGCTGATGGTGCAAGAAAAGCAATTGAAGCTGCAAAGGCTGGGAGGAGCTAAATGAGCATTTTTGTTGATAAAAATACAAAGGTTATTGTTCAGGGAATTACAGGTAAACAAGGTACATTTCATACCCAGCAAATGATGGAATATGGTACAAATATTGTTGGCGGTGTTACCCCTGGTAAAGGGGGTCAAGAGATTTGTGGGGTTCCTGTTTTTGATACAGTCCGTGAAGCTGTGGAGAAAACAGGTGCTAATGCTTCTGTAATATATGTTCCACCAAAGTTTGCAACAGATTCAATCCTGGAAGCAGTTGACGCAGGTGTTCCTCTTGTTGTTTGCATTACTGAAGGTATTCCAATTATGGATATGGCTATGGTAAAGCATTACATTGAAGGAACTGGGACAAGGCTTATTGGACCTAATTGTCCTGGCGTTATTACTCCAGGCCAATGTAAGATTGGAATTATGCCAGGTTATATTCACAAGCCGGGTCATGTTGGGATTATATCTAGGTCTGGAACGCTGACTTATGAGGCTGTAAAACAACTAACAAACAAGGGTATTGGACAGTCTACGGTTGTAGGAATTGGTGGAGATCCTATTAGAGGAACAAGTTTTTTGGATGCACTTATGGCTTTTGAGGCAGATCCAGATACATATGCTGTTGTGATGAATGGAGAGATTGGTGGAACAGGAGAGGAAGAAGCTGCAAATTATATTGCAAATTGTATGACTAAACCTGTTGCTGCTTTCATTGGTGGTCAAAGTGCACCTGCTGGTAAACGAATGGGACATGCTGGAGCTATTGTTTCTGGTGGAAAGGGAACTGCTAGTGGCAAGATTACTGCGTTGCAAGAAGCAGAAGTTGTTGTTGCAATGACGCCAGATAGAATTGGAGATGCTCTAGTTGAGGCCATCCAGAAAAAAGGTTTAAGCCTCTCTATGTTTACCAACTAGGTTACTAGCAGAAAATTCATTCTTTTCAGTTACTGCAGTTTGCTCTATAATATTTGCTATATGGGAGACTTGTTATGAGACATGGTTTCATCAAGGTTGCTGTGGCAACCCCTTCAATCAAAGTTGCGGACTGCAGCTATAATGCAGAGAAGATTCTTTCTCTTGTTAGAGAGGCTCACACAGAAGGGGTTCACCTTTTGGTTTTCCCTGAGCTTTGCATCACTGGTTACACTTGTCAGGACTTGTTCTTTCAGCAGGCTTTGATTGAAAACGCTAAAGATTGTGCAATCAAGGTTGCTACCAATGTTCCTAAAAACATGGTCGTAGTTTTTGGATGTCCTGTAGAATTTAGAGGGAAACTGCATAATTGTGCCATTGTTGCCTCTGCAGGTAGGGTTTTGGGGATAGTTCCAAAAATTAATATTCCTAATTATCAAGAGTTTTATGAACAAAGATGGTTTACGCCAGCATTGCCTAATGAAGAACTAATTGAGTTTGGCGATGACGAGGTTTATATGGGAGGAAAACTCATCTTCACCTGCAACCAAATTCCATATTTTAGACTTGCATGCGAGGTTTGTGAGGACTTGTGGGTTCCTAATCCTCCAAGTGTTAACCATGCTATTAATGGGGCCACAGTCATTGCGAATATGTCGGCCAGCGATGAGGTTGCGGGCAAGAGCGACTATAGGTACAACCTAGTCTCTGGCCAGAGTGCTCGTCTTATTTGTGGTTATGTCTATGCCGATGCCGGTGCAGGTGAAAGTACAACAGACCTTGTTTTTGTTGGAAATAACATGATTTGTGAAGATGGGCTTTGTCTTGCAAGTCACAATATGCAACCAGATAAACTTTTAATTACTGAGTTAGACCTTCAACGACTTGAACATGAAAGGCGTATTCGTAACACATTTGTTACCACAAATGACAAAGAATACAGGTACATTAACTTTGACATTGAGATAGGGGAGACTCCTTTAACCAGAAAAATAGATAGTCATCCATTTATTCCTTCAGATTCAGTTGAGGCAGATAAGCGTTACGAAGAGATTTTGAATCTTCAAGCCTTAGCTTTAAAACAGAGAATGGTTCATACGGGATGTAAATCTGTAGTCTTAGGTGTTTCAGGGGGACTTGATTCTACGTTGGCTCTCATTGCTATTGCTAGAACTTTTGATATGCTTGGTTTTGATAGGACTAACATTATTTGCATTACCATGCCCTGTTTTGGTACTACAGCAAAAACTAAGAGTAATGCTGTGCTACTGGCCGAGAGGTACGGCTGTACTATTAAAACTATTGATATTTCAAAAGCTGTTTTACAACATTTTGAAGATATTGGTCAGGATCCTAATAAATATGACGTTGCTTATGAAAACTCTCAGGCCCGTGAGAGAACCCAAGTTTTGATGGATTATGCCAATAAATGTGGTGCAATGGTCATTGGGACAGGAGACTTGTCTGAGTTGGCATTAGGATGGGCTACCTACAATGGAGACCATATGTCCATGTATGGAATAAATGCTTCCGTCCCTAAAACATTGGTGCGAAAATTGGTTGATTATACAGCAAAAACAACTGGTGACCTTGTTTTAGCACAAACGCTTAAGGCTATATTGGATACCCCAATTAGTCCTGAACTTATTCCTGGAAAACAGGATACTGAAGATTTTGTTGGACCTTATGAACTTCATGATTTCTTCATTTATAACGTACTTAGATGGGGAAGTTCTCCTTCAAAAGTTTTTAGGTTGGCAAAATATGCTTTTGACAGCCAATATAGTGAGGATGTAATATTGAAGTGGCTTAGGGTTTTCTATAGACGCTTTTTTGCTCAACAGTTTAAGCGTTCATGTTTGCCTGATGGTCCTAAGGTGGGTTCTGTAACTCTTTCTCCAAGAGGAGACTGGAGGATGCCAAGTGATGCTTGCGTGAAAACTTGGCAAGAAGAACTTGAGGAAAATTTTTGATTTTTGTAACTTTAGTAAAAATTATTTGTTAATTGTGTGAGGTTCTTGCAAGAGCCTTGTGTGGCCTGACGAAAGAAAGGCAAAAGAAAAAAAGTTTTAGGAGACGTAAAAATGAAAAAGGTTTTAACTATTCTTGTTCTCGCAGCTTTGATTCCAGCTTGCTTGTTCGCAAGTAATTTTTTTGGACTTACAGTTGGTGCAACTGCAGCTTATCAGAAGGCTTTGGGAACTGTAACTGAAGAAGGTGTTGACGCTAAGGGCCTTAAGATTGAGGATTTCAAATTTGGTGCTGATGTTGATCTTAAGGTTTTGATTCTTGATGTTAACGCAAAGGGTTTTGTTGCAAAGAATGCAACTGATGAGACTCTTCTTAATGGTATTGTTTCTGCAAACCTTGCTTTGGATATTCTTATTGTAAGAGTTAAGGCTGGTCTTGGATATCAGTATTCATATAACACAGTGACAAAGGATTTTGAATTTGGTCGTAATTCAAGTGCCTTTGATGCCTTCAAAGATGCTTATTTTGATATCTACACTGGCGTAGATGTTAAGCTTGGTCCTGTTGTTGTAGGTGCTTATGCAACACTTCCTACTGGTGTTTCAATTGCAAAGAATAACTGGGCAGAGATTATTTCAACAATTCAGGAAAACTGGAAAGATGCACAAATTGGTATAAGTGTAGGTTTTGCTCTTCTGTAAGAGATAACAATTTAAATTAAGAAGACTGTTGTGATAGTTAATACTAAGCAACAGTCTTTTTTTGTAAAAACCTCTACTGTGCAAAAAAGACTTCTATGTATATAATTGTTTTGAGGTGAGTTGGATGTTTAGGAGTAGAACTTTTATTGTTCTTATTCTTTTGATTTCTGTTGTTCTATGCCCATTATGTGCACAAGAGATGTTTTCTATTGGTGTTGGTGCTAACATAAGTTATTCACAAGATACAACTGCTGTGGAATCCTTCACCTTTAATCGTGATAACCTTGCTGTTGGTCTTGAATTGAGAACTAATATAAGTTACTTTCAATTGGATGCGGTTGGAGAGGTGTCAGTATTAAACTCAAAGACCCTTCTACTTTCAGGTATTCTTTCAGCCGGTGCTTCTGTAGAAATTGGTTCAATTGCTAAGGTTGGAATAACCTTTGGTCCAAGAATTGCCTATGTGTACAGTAAAAGTTACAGGGATTCAGAAACTGAAGGCCGTTCAATTTCAAATGGTAAGAACTTTATTGAAGCAATTACAGACGGGTTGGTTAATATTAGACTAATGTTGGATTTATATGCAGGTCCAGTAATTTCTGTTGGAGCTGCTTATACTATCCCAACAAATTTTACAATTTCACAGGGTAATTGGAGAGATCTTCTTCCAAAAGCTAAAGCTTTTGAAAGTGGACAAATTTCTCTGTGTATTCAGATGAAAGTTTTCTAATTTTCAAAGGAGATTTAATTGTGTCAAAAGCAGGTAGGAAAATATCGGGATTCTTTAAGGCAATGATTATTGCTGTAGTTAGCTTCTTTGTAATTTTCTTCTTCTTTTCAGATGTTTCTGAACGAGTTTTTGGCGTAAGTTTTAAGAGTTCTCCAGAGATTGCAGAAAAGACTTCACAAGTTGTTGATCAAGCTGTAGAAAAAGTTACCAATACGGTAACTGAGAAGGTTACAGATACGGTTAACACTGTGGTTGATGAAACAATGAACAAACTTAACTAGGAGTTTCTATGGTCTCTGAGGATTTATTTAATTCTAAAACAAAAAAAAGAGTTTTCATTGTTGATGGTTACGGCCAAATTTATAGATCTTATTTTGCCTTCATTACAAATCCTCTTAAGGATAAGGATGGCAATAATGTTTCAGCCATTTTTGGGTTCTTCAATATTATTATGATGTTAATTAGGCAGTACAATCCAGACTACCTAATTGTTGCTATGGACTCAAAGGGAAAGACGTTCCGGCACGAGATGTATAGCCAATATAAGGCAAATAGAGACAAAACTCCAGAAGATTTGCACTCTCAAATTCCTATAATTGAACATTTCTTAGACCACATGAATATTCCACACTATGCTCAAGTTGGCATGGAGGCCGATGATATTGTGGCCACAATTTGTAAGAATGCCCTAGAGTGTGGAATTGATGCTGTAATGGTTACTGGAGATAAAGATTTACTTCAGTTGGTTCGTGACGGGGTGTCTGCTTTAAGGCCACCCAAAAAGGGTGAACATGAGTATAAAATGTGTTCAACTGCTGAGGTAAAGGAACTCTTTGGTGTTGAACCTACTCAAATTGTTGACTATTTAACAATCTTGGGAGATGCCTCTGATAATGTCCCAGGAATTGATGGTATAGGCGAAAAAGGAGCTGTTAAGCTACTTACAGAGTATGGTTCTTTAGAAGAGGCCTATAAAAATATCGGGGTAATGACAAAAGGCATGCAAGCAAAACTGGAGGCGGCAAAAGACCACTTGCAATTGTCGCATGATTTGATTTTGTTGAAGGATGACCTTTTCAAGTTAAGTGAAAAAGACTTTGACCAGTATACAACTGCAGGTATTGATTGGGCTCGTGGAGTAGAACTCTTTGGAGAAGTTGGGGCGGATAAGCTGGCCAAAAGTGCAGCCAAGTTTGCTGGTGGTGAAGAACAAGCAAAAGAAGAAAGTCCAATTGAGCCTGCCAAGAAGGGTGATTATAGGGCAATTACCAATGCAACTGACTTGGAAAATGTGTTAAGTGAGATTGAAGATCAAAGCGTTGTGGCTTTTGATCTTGAGACTACAAGTGCAGATGATATGCAGGCAGTTCCAGTGGGGTTTTCGTTTGCAAATAAGGCGTGTGAGGCTTGTTATGTGCCTCTTGTGGCATATGGAAAACGCTATATTTCAGATGAAGATGCCAAGGCAATTTTAACCAAGCATTTGGCTCGTTTTAAAGTTATTGGGCAAAATATCAAGTATGACCTTAAGGTTTTGCGTAGGTGGGGAGTGAATAGCTTGCATCCGTATGCCGATACCATGCTTATGGCTTGGCTGGTGGATTCTGCTTCTAACCGCTACAATATGGATGACCTAGCCAAGAAGTATCTCAACTATACCACAATAAAATTTGAAGAAGTGGTTTCCAAAGGCCAGCTTTTTAGCGATATAACTCTAGATACTGCTGTGAAATATGGTGCAGAAGATAGCGATATCACTTTGCGCCTTTATCAGACTCTTTTACCTAAACTTCAGGCTTTGGGTTTGGATAAGATTCTTTTTGACCTTGAGATGCCTCTTGTGGAAATTTTGTGCAACATGGAACTTGAGGGCGTCTTGCTTCAGCCAAATAGACTTGAGAACTTCAGGGGAGACCTTGAAAAAGAGATTTCTAGTGTGCAGGACGCTATCTTTACGCTTTGTGGGAAATCTTTTAATCTCAATTCTCCAAAGCAATTGCAAGAAATCTTATTTGGTGACAGAAAGCTTCCTACGGGCAAGAAAACACATAGTGGTTTTTCTACAGATTCCGATGTCCTAGAAGAGCTTTCTGCTAATACTGATGACCCAGTTCCTCCATTGATTTTGCGTTATAGAATGTTAAATAAGCTTTTATCCACCTATGTTTTGACTTTGCCTTCTTTAATAAATTCAGACACCGGACGGATACACACTTCTTTTTTCCAAACAGGAACCGCAACAGGAAGACTTTCAAGTAAGAACCCAAACTTGCAAAATATTCCAATTAGGACAGAGGAAGGAAGAAAAATTAGAGATGCCTTTGTTCCTAAAAACGGCTGTGTTTTGATGTCTGCTGATTATTCTCAAATTGAGTTGGTAGTTTTGGCTCATCTTTCTGGGGATAAGAATTTAAAAGAAGCTTTTATGGCAGGTGAAGATGTCCACAAAGATACTGCCGCAAAGATTTTTAGAGTATTCCCGGAAATGGTTACTCAACAGCAAAGAAGGGTCGCAAAGACAATAAACTTTGGAATTATGTATGGAATGTCGGCTTTTAGGCTATCAAAAGATTTGAAGATTTCTAGAGCAGAGGCTAAAAAGTTTATTGATGTTTACTTTGAAGAGTATAGTGGAGTTAGGGATTTTATAGAGAAAGTTAAGACTCAAGCAAGGCAGGATGGTTTTGTTCGTACTTGTATGGGACACATTAGATATATTCCAGAAATGAAGTCTTCTAATAAAACTGTTTTGGCTGGAGCAGAAAGAATTGCTGTAAATACTATCATTCAAGGCTCTGCTGCAGAAATTATGAAACTTGCCATGAAAGCTACATCTAAGGCCATTAAGGAGAATAGGCTTAACTCTAAAATCATTCTTCAAGTACATGATGAAATGATTTTTGAAGTGCCTAATGATGAAGTTGAAAAGATGACAGTTCTTGTTCGCTCCTGTATGGAAAAGGCCTATAAACTCAGTATTCCACTTAAAGTTGGTCTTGAAACAGGTTCTAGCTGGGGAGAAATGCACTAATGTTTATTGGACTAGTTGGTAAAAGCTGCAGTGGCAAGAACTATGTTGGAGAAATTCTTCAAAGCAAGGGCTATGAAGTTTTGGACTTGGATAGGATTTGTCACGAAGGGTTGAATGATAAACACAATATTCAAGCTATAGTAAAGTCTTTTGGGTCTAATGTATTGGATGGGGTTTTTATTTCTAGAAAGGCTCTTGGTAAAATAATCTTTGAAAATCCTTCAAAACGGGAAGATTTAGAGAAAATTCTTTATCCTTGGCTTATTGAAAAGATTAAGAGTAGAGCAGATGCAGATAAAGCTATTGTGTTTTTGAACGGGGCTTTACTTAGACGTGCTGGCTTGGATTCTTATTGTAGGTTTATTGTTTATATTGATGCTCCTTATGAAGACAGACTTGAGAGGGCTATCTTTAGAGATGGCATTACAAAGGCCAATTTTGAGAAAAGAGAAGAGGCTCAAAAGGATGTAGACTTTAGAGAAAATGAATATAAAGCTCAAATTTTTGTGATAAATAACAACAATGAGACTAAAAAGCTTGAACTAATTAGACAAATAAATATCATATGTGATAGAATAGAAACGATATTCAACAAGGGGAATGAGGGTAATGAAGAAAAATAAGATCATTCTACTTACAGTTTTAATAATGCTTGTCCTTTATTGTGGCGCTGTTATTTTTGTTACTAAGCCAGAAGGCTTCAATATTAGCAGTTTCTTTACGGTGAATTCTGTTCCAAAAACAGAGCCTGATAGATCAAATCTAAAGGCTGAGATTGAGGCTGAGGTTAAATCTGATATCAAGCCAGAACTCAAAGAGGAGATTGATAAAGAGGTCAAGGTTTCTGTTGATTCGCTTGAATCAAGGATAACAGACTCTATGAATACTCTTTTAAACAACCTTAAGGCAGAGCTTGAAGCTGAGGCTTCAACTGAGAAGATTGTTGAGCAGGTTGAAATTGACCTTAGAGCTCTTGCTGCTGAGTTGTACACAGCATACAAGGAAGATCTTGTTGAATCTATTACTCCGGAGATTGTTGATGCTGTTCTTGCTCAGCTTTCTGCTGAATTGGCAGAGCCAGTTGTAGAAGAAGTTGAGGTTACTCCAGTCGAAACAGAAACAACAGAGACAACAGAGACAACAGAGGCAGAAGAGCCTGTTGTTCAATCTGAAATGTCTGAAGAAGAGTATTTTACTATCAGAGAGAGTATTAGAAACGAAGAGATTAATAATATTCTTTCTCAGTTGAACTAATAGACTAATCTGTTAAGATTCTAAAGTCACCGTCAAGGGTCCTGATTTTCCAGGACCCTTTTTCTTCTTTGGGCTCTTCTTCTATATAAGATCCACAAAGTGGAACCTTTCCGCCTCCTTGTGGAAGGTCTGCACAATAGTTTGGCATTGCAAGGCCAGAGAGCCTGCGTCTTAATTCTTTTTCTATTTCCATTCCACGTCTTAGTGGAACTCTAAAGTCTGCAGTTCCAGTGACCATATCACCTTGAAAGAGATAGTATGGCTTAATTCTGTTGAACAGTAGGTCGTTGCAAAGCTTTTCAAGGGTATCGGGATTGTCGTTTACATTGCGAAGTAGCACTGTCTGGTTGAGGGCGGGGATTCCTGCATCTACAAAAAGAGAAACGGCGTGGACGCTTTCTTGCGTGATTTCGCGTGGGTGGTTGAATTGTGTGAGTAGATAAAATGGGGCGCTGTTGTGTTTTTTGAGCATATCAACCAGCTCTTGTGTGATGCGAGATGGTTGTGAGACTGGGTATCTCGTGCATAGGCGAATTATTAAGTGTGGACTTGCATTGCGTAGAGTTGTGATAAGAAAGTCTAGCTGCTCGTTGGATAGAGTTAAAGGGTCTCCTCCGGTGATGAGTATTTCCTTGATTTCTGGGTGCTGTGCAAGATAGTTTGCTGCTTCTTGGATATCTTCCTTGCTGGCAGGGCCCATAAGGTTACCCGTAAAACGACGTCTAAAGCAGTGCCTACAGTACATGGGACAGAGATCTGTGGCCAAAAAGGCAACGCGGTTGGTATATCTGTGAATGAGGCGCTGTGTTTTGCTGTGGGAAACTTCTTCAAGGGGATCGTCTGATTCCGTGTTACTTTGCAAGTTTTCCTTTGAGGTTGGGACTACTTGTCGTCTTAGGGGATCTGTTGGGTCGTTTTTGTCAATTAGGTCTAAATAATGTGCTGTTATGCTTAGAGGGACGCTAATTGGGCTTTCTTTCCATGCTAATTCCTCTTCTGTGAGATTCAGATATTTTTTAAGCTCATCTATGGTATGGATGTCTTTCATTATTTATATACCCCAATAATACCCCAATAATAATTAAGGCTGTCGCATTTGCAACAGCCCTAAACCCAACTTCTAGAAATCAATTAGCTATTGACTCTTTCTAGATATTCCTTTGTCTCTGTGTTTACACGAATCTTTTCACCTTGCTTGATGAAGATTGGAACTCTAACTCTGAGACCTGTTTCTGTTGTGACATACTTGGTTGCACCCTGAACAGTATCGCCTTTGATTGCTTCTTCAGCTTCTGCAACAAGATAAACAACCTTTGAAGGAATTTGGATGTCAAGAATTTCATCTGCATAAACGGTACATCTGTAGGTTTCACCGTCCTTCATGAGATATTGATAATCTGGGAAGTTTGCCATTGCAACTTCAAGTTCTTCATATGTATCAACATTCATCATGTGGAAGTTTTCACCATCATTGTATGTGTACTGGAAATCCATCATTTCAACATTGATATCTTCTGCGTTATCTTGGCTCTTCATTGTCTCTTGAAGAACTTGACCAGTTGAAGGGCTCTTAAGCTTAAGTCTAACAAATGCAGAACCTTTTCCTGGGTTTACAAATTCACGGTCAATACAAATAAATGGCTGACCCTTAATTAACAATGCTGTACCTTTATCAATCTGTCCAGCTTTGATCATAGTTAATCACCTCTTGTGTACGAATAGAATTACAATAGAATTTATAGCGTTTATAGCGAAGTCATGTTATCACTAAATAATACGTTTAATCAATAGAATGTTTGGAAGGGAAATAATAGGGTATCATTGATGTCTGTGATTCCTGTTTCTACCATGAGTAATCTGTCTAGACCAATGGCAACACCAGAGCATTTTGGAAATGTTTTGAAGATGTTGGCAAAAGCATTATCAACATCAGGAATTACTTTTCCGTTGTCTGTTCTTATTGCAAGAAGTTTTTGATATTCTTTTGAATAGTAATCTTTTATGGTTTGAACATTTTGTTCTTCTAAGTAACAGTTTGCTATTTCAATGCCGTTTATGTATAACTCCCAACGACGTCTGTAGTTGCCTTTTTGTTCCGCCAAACATTCAATTTGTTTTGGATAATCAATTAGACATACGGGGTGATTTGTTGGAAGGTTGGGCTCAACAAAGTTGATAAAAATTCTGTTAAAGGTGTCGTCCCAACTTTCAGGTCCTGGAATTAGTAACCCTAGCTTTTCTGCTTGCTTTCTTAAGTCTTTTGGATTTTGCAATTCGTCTAAGTCTATTCCGTTGGCATATTTCTCTATGGCATCGTGAACACTTAGGATTTCAAATGACTCAAGAACGCTTTTGGGACAACCTTCAAGAGCAGTTTCTTTAAGGAATTCTTCTGTAAGTGAAATTGAATCTTTTTCATCATAGTCTACAGTGTAATACTCAAGCATTGAGAACTCGGGATTATGGATTTCTCCAAGTTGCTCACAATTTCTAAAGCATTTGGATATTTGATACAAGGATCCACTTCCCTGAGCAATGAGTTTTTTCATGAAAATTTCAGGACTTGGTATCATGTATAGCTCCCTACTGCCTTGAAATTCATTAATGAAAATAGTTGCAAAATTATCAATTGTGGCTTCTGGAATTAAATCCGGTGACAGCGTAGGAGTTTCTACTTCTAAATATCCTTTTTTGTCAAAGAAACTTCTGATTGCTTTGTAAAGTTCACTTCTTTTTTTTGCTATTGTAAATTTTGAATTCATGATCATGATTCTAATGTTTTAAGCTTCAGATTGGAAGTAGATAGAAGTAGATAGAAGTAGGGTAATTCGTTATACTGCAAGCTATGAATTCATATGATACTGATGACATTATTTTTGCTCTAGCAACCCCGTGGGGAAAGAGCGCTATTGCTGTTGTTCGCATAAGTGGAACAGGGTGTATTGAGGCTTTAAGGCCCGTTTTTTCTTCTTATGGTAAGATAAAAAAATGCTCATCAAATACTGCTGTATTTGGACACTTGAAGGACTTAACTGGAGAGCCAATAGACGAGGTTGTAATTACTGTTTATAAGAACGGCCACGGTTATACTGGAGAAGAATCTCTAGAAGTTTCTTGTCATGGCGGACTACAAGTAATTAACGCAGTATTAGGTTTAATGTCAAGGCTGGGTTTTAGAAAAGCATTTCCAGGAGAATTTACGCTTAGGGCTTTCTTGCATGAGAAGATGGATTTAACTCGTGCAGAGGCCGTTGAGGAGTTGATTGATTCGCAGGGAAGAATTGGTCAAATAATGGCCTTAAACCGGCTTAATGGTTCACTTTTTAATCGCATAGTCCAGATTAAGGATATTCTTTTGTCTGTTATGAGTACTGTGGAAGTTCAGCTTGATTATTCAGAAGATGAGATAGGCGAGAACTTAGATTTTCCTATTGATGAATTGAATAGGGCCATTGCAGATCTTAATAAAATTAAGCTTTCTTACAAAGCTGGAAGACTTTATTCACAAGGTGCTCGTGTTGTTTTGGCTGGCCCTTCCAATGCAGGAAAGAGTTCTCTGTTTAACTTTTTCTTAAAAGAGGAGCGTTCAATTGTAAGTTCTACTAAGGGAACTACAAGGGATTTTATAGAAGCTCAGTGCAACATTGGAGGAATTCCAGTTAGACTTTATGACACTGCAGGTTTTAGAGAAGCTTCTCAGGTTCATGTTGATGAAGTTGAACTTGAAGGAATGAAGCGTTCTCGTTCACTTTTAGACGCTGCAGATGTCATTGTCTATATGAAAGAGCCTGCTGGATGGTACGAAGACTCTACTGAACCGTTACTTTCTGATCCTCGTTGTATTAGTGTGGAAAGTAAACATGATTTAGATCCAACAAGAGCTCCCTCAAACGGAGTTGTGCAGCTTTCTTGTATCACGGGCGAGGGTTTTGATGAACTTTGTTCTAGAATTGGTGAAGTTTTAACTCAAGATATTTCTCAAACTGGAGATGAAACTTTAGTTATCCAAAGCCAGAGACAAAAAGAGAATCTTGAACGATGCATTGAATCTCTTAATGCTGCTAAGATGGCCTTGGATATTAATCTTCCTTTGGATATTGTCTCTATGGATATTCAAGAGGCCCTTGAAGCTTTAGGAGAGCTTACTGGAGAGGTTACAACTGACGATATTCTAGACAAGATTTTTGGAACATTTTGTGTTGGTAAATAATTGGAGTAAATAGAATTATGGATTATGATGTTGTAGTTGTTGGTGGCGGACATGCTGGTATTGAGGCATGCCTTGCCTGTGCCAGAATTGGCTTTAAAACGCTACTTGTGACACAAAGTCTAGATGCAATAGGACGCCTTTCTTGCAATCCAGCCATAGGTGGCCTAGCTAAGGGAAATCTAGTCAGAGAGACCGATGCCTTAGGTGGACAAATGGGTCTACTCATAGACCAAACAATGATTCAATTTAGAATACTAAACCGCAGACGCGGTCCTGCTGTTCAATCTCCAAGAGCGCAGGCCGATAAATTTTCCTATAGTCGTCTTGCAAAGGAAACTTTGGAATCTCAAAGCAATTTAAATTTGTTTATGGATACGGTTGTTGATCTTTTGACAGAACAGAACGGAACAAGTATTCCTAAAATTTGTGGTGTAAAGACTCAACGAGGATGGGAAATAAGTGCAAAAACTGTAGTTCTTACCACAGGAACCTTCATGAATGGACGTATTTTTATTGGAGAATATGATCATAGTGCAGGACGTCTTGGGGAAGAGGCTGCTCTTGGTCTTGGAGATGCTTTGAGAGAAAAAGGTTTTAATGTTGGAAGGCTCAAAACTGGAACGCCTGCAAGAGTTTTGAAAAGTAGCTTGCATTTTGAGGAAATGGAGCGTCAAGACGGAGATGAAGAGATTGTTCCATTTAGTTTTATGCATGAAACACTTAATAGACCAATGGTTCCTTGTTGGATTACCTATACAAATGAGAATACTCATAATGTGATTAGAGCTAATATGCACCGTTCCCCTCTTTATGGTGGAAAGATTGTGGGTAAGGGGCCTAGATACTGTCCGTCCATTGAAGACAAAGTTGTGCGGTTTCCTGATAGAAATAGGCATCAAATATTTGTTGAACCGGAAGGTATTGGAACAGGTGAGATGTATCTTAACGGACTATCTACATCTCTTCCTGAAGATGTTCAACACAGTATAATTCACTCGATTGCAGGGCTAGAAGATGCCGTCATTATGCGTCCGGCTTATGCTGTTGAATATGATTATTTAAACCCACAACAACTTAAACAATCTCTCGAGTCAAAAGTAATTGAAGGTCTTTTTGTTGCAGGCCAGACTAATGGTACCAGTGGTTATGAAGAGGCTGCTTGTCAAGGCCTTATGGCCGGTATCAATGCTTGCCAAAAGCTTAAAGGAGAAGCTCCTTTAATCTTAGACAGAACTGAAGCCTATATTGGTGTTCTCATTGATGATCTTGTAACTAAGGGGACAAAAGAACCATATAGAATGTTTACAAGTAGGGCTGAATATAGATTGAATCTTCGTCATGATACTGCCGATGAAAGACTTACAGCCAAGGGTCACGCTGTTGGTCTTGCTACAGATGAAAGACTTGCTCTTTTAGAGAAAAAAACAAGTCAAATGGAAAGTCTTCAGGATTTAATTAAACACAGAGGCTACTTAAATGTTAATGCTCTTGAAAGTCTAAAAAGGCCAGAGGTTAGTATGGATGACCTTGAGGCTGTGATTCCTGAAATTGCAGATTTTCCAAAGAGTGTTAGACTTCAGCTTGAGCTAAAGATTAAATATGATGGTTATATTAGACGCCAGGATAAACAAGTAGACCGCTTTGCTAAATTGGAAAGTATTCTTATTCCAGAAGATTTTGATTATGACAAGGTAGAGGGAATTTCATCTGAGTCTCGTGAAAAGTTTAAGCTTATTAAACCTTCTTCTGTGGGACAGGCCTCAAGAATATCGGGTGTTAGAGTGAGCGATATTACTGTTTTATTGGTTTACTTAAAGAAGTGATTGCTCACTTGACTTGGAGGAACTGTGAACGAGAGTCTTTTTGAACTTTTAACAGATGGTGTTGAAGAAATCTATTCTCATAATAATTCTCATAGTGCAAATAAAGATTTTCTTGATCTATTAGTTAAACGTCTTGCTAAATTTTATGATGAAATAGAGCTTTTTAATCCAACCTATGCCCTTGTTAATGCTTCTGGAAGGGAACTTGTTATAAGACATATTCTTGATTGTCTCTCTCCAGCACCGTTAATAGCTAATGAAGTTAATCAACTTGGTAATTCTCTTAAGGTAGCAGACTTGGGTTCTGGTGCGGGGCTTCCTGGAATTGTACTTGCAAGTGCTTTTCCAGATTGGGATTTTACACTTGTTGAACGTATGGGTAGGCGCGCAGGATTCTTGAGAAATACTCTTGCAATTCTTGGTCTTTCAAAAAATGTTCAGGTACTCCAAAAAGATCTTTCAGAGGTTCAAAAAGAGGCCCAAAATCAATACGATGTCATAACTTTTAGGGCTTTCAGGCCATTTAAGGATATTGTTTTGGATTTGAATAGGATTTTGAAAACTAATGGAAAAAATTTTGCATATAAGAGTAGCGATGAAAATATTGAGCAAGAAATCCAAACAATTGAAAGTCTTCTTCCCGGAGTTTTTAAGACTAAAGTAACCTCTTACTCTGTGCCCTACAGTAATGCAAAACGTCAGATGATGATTGTTGAGAAAAAGTAACTGCTTTGGTGACACTTTATAAGTAAAGTGTTATTATATTTTCCGTATCGCGCGCGTGAGGGTGTATGGGAAATAAGAAAGCAAAAAGAAAAAGCATTTTTTGGATTGTTCTCGTGGTTCTCTTGACTGTTCCAACCATGGCTGTATGTGCTTTTCCATATATCCCACTTGAAGAAGGAACTTTGCCTTATGCTGTAATGCAGGGTATCTATAACCTTTTTGAAAGATACGTGGATTTCTTTCCAACTGGCTCTCTTAGTGTTTATGGGCTTGCTCCTCTTGCTGCTTTTTCCTTTCTTGTGCTTATCTCCACATTTGCTGGCGCAGGCCTTTTGTCATTTATCTTAAAAGCGGTTGCTTTTTATTCTTTGTATTTGTTTTCTGCTTATCTTCAAGGTGGAAAAGATTTTGAGATTGTAAATTTACTTCCACCTTATTATCAATGGATTGCAATTGGTTCTTTCTTTGTCTCTTTTTTGCTTTTGATTTGTGTTTGGAGTTCTAAACGTAAGAAATATAAAAAGCAGAAGAGAAACGAAAACGTTGAAACATTAAAAAGCACAGTAGATTCAGAGTCGTTGAATGAAGAGTTGTTGAATGAAGAGTTGTTAAATGAAAAACCAGAGGAAATAGTCGAGAAAATAGTTGAAGTTGAACAACCTAAAATTACTCTTGAGTCTAAAGAAGCTCTTAAAGCTCTTACTGAAGTTTATGTTCCTAATTTTGGCAAGTTTCCAAACAGCCTTAGTTCTTCAATATTAAAACCTCATGCTGGTGTTTCAATCTATGATGTTGTTGAAAAAGAAGCTCAAATAAAGAAAGAGGCTCAAGAACAGAGAAGACTTGAAGAGGAGCGTGCAAAGAAACTAGAAGAGGAACGACAAAAGAGAAAGGCTCTAGAGGAAGAGCGGGCTCGTAAAGAGGCTGAGGCAGAGAAAAAACGTCTTGAGAGTCTATTCAAGCCTAGAACTTTGATAAAAAGACTTTCGGAAGAAGCTGAAGCAGAAAAAACTTTCTCTTCTTATAGAGATTTCTCGGAGAACAATACTGAGCCAATTGAGAATGTAAGACCGTATCAGATTCAACCTGAATTCCATAGTTTTACGTCCGCGCAAAGACCTATGCAAAGACCTGTACAAACTCCTGTTGTTTCTCAGGTCCCTCCTTCTCAAATGATTAATCCATATGCTGTGCAATTCCAAAGCACATCAGCCCAAAGCTCACCTGCTCAAAGCGCACCTGTGGCTAATGCAGAGAAGCTTAATAATATTGAACCAGAAAATAATGTGACACAAAACGCAGAGAAATCGGTCTTTGCAAAGGAGATGGAGATGACTGAGCGGGAAGAGTTTTATGCGGTGCCTAGAGCGTCGTTTAAGGAAGAGGAATTAAGAGCACAAAATGAGATGGAGGAGCAACAGAAGCGTAGGGAGCAAGAAAAGGCTGAACAAAATAGGGTCAGTCAAAGTTTTGTGCCAGTTAGACCTGTGCAGGAAAACGTTCAAGAGCTTGTCCATGATGATGCAGATGATGAAGCTGAATTTGAGAAATCTAAGGCGGCTTTTGCCAGTGCAAGTGAATCTGATAAAAAGAAAAAGAAAGAACCAGATATTGATTACGTGTCCGGTGTTGCAGGGCTTAAGAGTAATGTGAATAATTCTCGCTTGCTGGATGCAGATAAGTTCATGTACCATTTCCCTCCTGAGTCGTTGTTAAAGCATTATACGATTGAGACTGAGACTTATGGGGATATGGAGAATGACCCAAACGGCAAGATAATTGTTGATACCTTCAATGACTTTAATATTGGTACGCAATTACTTCATATTCAGCATGGACCTACATTTACGTTGTATGAACTTGCTTTGCAACGTGGAGTTAAGGTTTCAAAGGTTACCAACTATGCAGAAGACGTTGCCATGAATTTAGCGGTGGCAAGTGTCCGTATTTTGGCGCCTATTCCAGGTAAGAGTGCAATTGGCATTGAAGTTCCAAACAAGAAGCGTGATACAATTGGCTTTGATGTCATGATGGATGCCCTTAAGTCTAGACCGTATAAGATTCCTATGGTGCTTGGAAAGAATATTACGGGAGATAGCATTGTCATTGATTTGGCTAAAACACCTCACATGTTGGTTGCAGGAACTACTGGCTCGGGTAAATCGGTTTGTATAAATGGCCTTATCTGTTCTGTTCTTTTTACTAAGACGCCAAAAGAAGTTAGGATGTTGTTGGTTGACCCTAAAATGGTTGAGCTTTCTGTGTACAACGGCATTCCTCATTTGCTTACTCCAGTTATTACGGAGCCTAAAAAGGCGTTGAAAGCCATGAACTTCATTGTAGAAGAGATGGAGCGCAGAATGACCTTGTTCTCAAGTGTTGGAGCCAAAAAGATTGAAGAATACAACGAGAAGATTGTAGAAAAGAAATTGGCAAGAGTTAAGCTTCCGTACATCATGGTAATTGTAGATGAGTTTGCAGATCTTATGTTGACTGTTGGAAAGGAACTTGAGGCTTCAATTAAGAGAATAACAGCTTTAGCTCGTTTCTGCGGTATTCACCTTGTCTTGGCAACACAGCGTCCATCTGTAGATGTTATTACTGGTATTATTAAAAGTAATATTCCAACACAGATTGCTTTTGCTGTTTCTAATAGCCAAAACAGTAGAATCATCATTGATTCTAATGGTGCAGAAAAGCTTTTAGGGCGTGGCGACATGCTTTACAACAGCTCAGAGTTTAGAACTCCAACAAGAATTCAAGGTGCATATATTGATACTGAAATTGAAGATGTGGTTAATTTTGTAAAGACTCAGGGTGAACCTGACTACATAGACGAATCCTATTTTGAGGATGACGAGGATGAAGAGGATGGTGAAGAAGAAGCTATTTCTTCTGCCTCTGAAGATATGTTCTCCAAGGCTTGGAAGATTGTTTCAGACAGGGGAGAAGCTTCAGCCTCTTATTTGCAGAGGAGACTTAATATAGGTTACAACAGAGCTGCTAATCTAATAGAGCAAATGGAAGATGCCGGTTATATTGGGCCAGCAAGGGGATCAAAACCTCGTGAAATTCTCAAACTCTATGGTTCTGATTAGTTTATTTAAGGTTTTTGAGGTTTTTTAACCTCATGTAGGAGAGTATGAAATTTAGTGAATTGCCTCTACATGAGCAGGTTCTGCAAGGAACAGAAGCTGCTCATTTTGAAGAATGTATGCCTGTTCAGGAAAAAGTTCTTCCTGTATCAATTGATGGATATGATGTTATGGTCCAGTCTAAAACTGGAAGCGGAAAAACAGCTGTTTATATCATTACTTTCCTTGAAAGATTTCTTAGATTGCAAGAAGAGGGCTATGCTTCTTCTTGTTTAATTGTGGCCCCTACGCGCGAATTAGCCCAGCAGATATCGGATGACGCATTTGTGCTATGCTCCAAAGTTAAGGGCTTTCATGTGGGATGCTTCTACGGAGGCGTGGGATATGAACATCAAAGAAAGCTACTTGAAATGGGTTGCGATCTCTACGTGGGTACCCCAGGACGCCTCATAGAATTCATGGAAAATGGTGAACTTGATTGTAGGCGCATTGATTGCTTTGTCATAGACGAAGCTGACCGCCTATTTGACATGGGTTTTTATCCCGATATTAAAAAGATGTTCCGTCTTCTTCCTCCAAAGGAAGACCGCCAAACAATGCTTTTTTCTGCAACATTAGAAATGAGGGTGCGAGAACTGGCTTGGGAGTTTATGAATGACCCTGTTGAAATTGAACTAGAAGCAGACCATATTACAGTAGAAAACATAACTCAAGAACTTTATCATGTTGCAAAATCGGATAAGTTTGAGCTTTTTTTGCAACTTTTAGCGGTAGAAAAGCCTGAATCTGCCTTAGTCTTTACCAATAGTCGCCACATGGCATCTGAGGTTGCTACCCGTCTTAAACTAAATGGTTATAATGCAGATTATCTTACTGGAGACCTTCCACAAGCACAACGTCAAAAGGCATTGAACCTGCTTAAAGAAGGTAAGACCTCAATTCTTGTTGCCACAGATGTCGCTGCACGTGGTCTACAGATTGATGACCTTCCTCTTGTTGTAAACTACGATGTTCCAGAAGATTATGAAAACTACGTTCATAGAATTGGTAGAACTGCTAGAGCAGGAAAAAGTGGCAAAGCTATTACTTTTGCTGATGAAGAGTTTGTATACGGACTTGAGGCCATTGAAAATTATATTAAGATGAAAATTCCTGTAATTTGGCCAGAAAATCTTCCTGATATTGAGGATAAATCTCTTGGGAAGAGATGGCATGCAGAGAATGTTCATACTGAGGCCCCCAAGAAGAAAACGCAGAAAATCCAGAATAAGAGTCAAAAGAATTCTCAAAAGAATTTTCAAATGCCAAAAGTTAGAGCCAAAAGTCTTGGTAGTATGACAGAAGAAGAAAGAATTGCTTACTACAAGGCAAAATATGGCTTTGTTCCAACAGCCAAAACAGAGGCCAAAGCAAAAGTTTCAAGTGAAAAGAAAAACGAAAAACCAGAGAACAAGATTGTTGAGTTCTTTAAGAAACTATTTAGGAGAAACAAGTGAGCCTGTTAAAACGTTTTATTCATTATTATAAGCCTTACAAGGGGCTCTTTTTTCTTGATATGGCAGCTGCAACCATTGGCTCAGTTTTGTCCATTTTCTTTCCTGCACTAACCAGAGAGCTTTTGAAAACTTGGATTCCCCAGAGCATGTGGCCAAACATTATTTCTTGTTTTGTCCTAATGTTTTGTGTTTATCTCATGCAGGCAGGACTGAATTACATTAGAGTAAAATGGGGCCATTTTTTGGGTGTCTATGTTGAAAATGACATGCGCAAAGACATCTTTGATCACCTTCAAACTTTGAGCTTTGAATATTTTGATAAAGCCAAGACTGGACACTTGATGAGTAGAATCACTAACGATCTTTTTCAAATTGCAGAGGTTGCCCATCACTGTCCTGAAGACTGTTTAATTTCCTTTGCAACAATCATTGGAGCCTACATTGTGATGTTTAACTTTAATGCCCCAATGGCGCTAATTTCAATAATTCCAATGCCATTACTGCTGATTTGGGGCATTGTTTTTGGCGGAAAGCAAAAAGCTGTATCCCGAAATGTAAGACACCATGTGGCCGATGTCAATGCCAATGTTGAGAACTCAATTCAAGGAATTAGAGAAGTAAAATCATTTACCAGTGAAGATTTCCAAAGCTCAAGATTTCAAGACTCAAACGAGGACTTAAAACAGAGCAGAAAGCGTCAGTACAGCCTTATGGCAATCTATGGAACTGGCATGAATATTTTAAGGAATATGTACTATTTTACAACTGTTGTAGGTGGTGCAATTCTCATTTACAAAGGGAAACTTCAATCTTATGATCTTGTAGCTTTTCTTCTCTATGTCAGCGTTGTACTTGAGCCTATAGATAGACTTATCAATTTTGTTGAGCAGTATAATCAGGGGCTTGCAGCTTTTGAACGTTTTACTGAAGTCATGGATATTCAGCCAACTATCAATGATAAAGAAAATGCTACTGAGCTTAAGGTTTCTCACGGAGATATTAAGTATAGTAATGTGCGTTTTAGCTATGATAGTGCAGACGGAGAAGTTATTGGAAACCTCTCGTTTGATGTTGAAGGCGGTACATCTGTAGCAATTGTTGGTGAATCTGGGGCAGGAAAGACCACTACAGCCTCACTCTTGCCCCGTTTTTATGAGATTGACGGTGGTTCAATTACTATAGATGGTCAAGATATCAGAGACGTTACCCAGGCTTCTCTACGCAAGAATATTGGTTTTGTCCAACAAGATGTCTTTCTTTTTGATGCCGATATCCGCGAAAATCTTCGCTATGGAAAGCCTAATGCTACCGATGAAGAGATGCTTCAGGCCCTTGAGGCTGCAAATCTAGGAGATTTTGTTCGTTCATTGCCAGACGGTCTTTCAACACAGGTTGGAGAGCATGGAACCCGTCTTTCAGGAGGACAGAAACAACGTCTTTCAATAGCTAGAGTTTTCTTGAAAAATCCACCAATACTTATCTTTGATGAAGCTACATCTTCTTTGGACAATGAGAGTGAAAAGCTTATTCAGGATGCATTTGCCAAGCTTTCTGTTGGAAGAACTTCTATTGTTATTGCACATAGACTTACCACAGTTAAAGATGCCAATAAGATTATTGTGCTAGAAAAAGGTAAGGTAATTGAGAGTGGAACGCACAAGGATCTTCTTGACGCCAATGGTCATTATGCACATCTTTATAGAGGAGATTTTAACTAAAAAATGAGCTGGATGGTTTGCGTCTTTTGGGCATGGATAATTGTTATTCCCGCATTTCTCTTCTCAATTGTTGTGGGTATTATTCCTGGATTTTTCTTTAAATTGATTAGACTAAAAAAATTTGGTGAAAATTGGACGTTCTGGTGGGCTTGTAAATTATCCGGTTTTGTCATGTTTCTATTGGGTGTGAGAATTCATCCTGTAGGAGATTTTGAGGCTGTTTTAACAAAAAGTAAAAGTGGTAAACCTCTGTGCTTGGTGTCAAATCATACTAGTATTCTTGATATTCCAGCACTTTTGTCTCTTGGGTTAAGATGTGGCTTTGTTGCAAAAGAAGAGCTACGTTTTGTTCCCGGGGTGAATATTTGGATTTCAGCTATTCATTCTGTCTTTATTAATAGAAAAAGTCTAAGAAAAGGTGTTAAAAGCATAAATAAGGCTATTGATGTGGTAAAAAAAGGCTGTCCTATGTGTATCTTCCCTGAGGGAAGCAGAAGCAAAACAGGTGAGATTCAGAGTTTTAAACATGGCTCATTTAGACTTGCGACTGAAAGTGGTGCAGACATTGTTCCCGTTACCATCAAAGGACTAAGACTTTCCTTAGAGGGAAGAAAGAGAGTTTTCCAACATACAGATTGCTATATAAATTTTGCTTCTTCTATTAAGGCTCCATCAAGCAATGACCGCAATTCCGTTAGTCTTATGATAGATTCTGTTGAGAGTGGAATTAAAGCTACATATGCCTCTTTGGGTGCTAGAAGTTAAGCTTTTTCTGTTCTTTCTTGAAGAAGAATAAGTTCATTATCATTGCTAGAACTTCTGCAATTATAAAAGCAAACCATATTGCATCTAGACCAAAAAGCTTTCCTAAAACCCAAGCACAAGGAAGAAGAATTACTATTTGGCGAACTATTGAAGTGATCATGCTAAGGTATCCGTCTCCCATTGCCTGATAAAGAGAACCCATTACAATTATAAATGCTGCTATTGGGAAGGAGTAGGAGATTCTTCTTAGTGCAATTTCTCCAATCTTGAGCATGTTCTCTGAAGCTTGGAAGAGGCCTAAAAGGGTATCTGGAATAAGTATAAAAGCTAGCATTCCAAGAACCATAATTATGAAGGCAACACAGAGTCCTAACCTTAGAGCTTTCATCATTCTTTGTTTGTTCTTTGCTCCGTAATTGTAGGCTAGAATTGGCATGAGTCCACTGTTTAATCCAAAGACTGGCATAAAAACAAAGGACTGTAATTTGAAGTATACCCCAAAAACTGTGGTTGCAATGACATCATAGGCTATCAAAATGCCATTCATAAGACTTGTCATCACTGTTCCAATGCCTTGCATAATAACGGTTGGAATTCCAACTTGAAGTATGTCTTTAGCTGCGTTTTTGTTGTATTTAATTCTGGTATATTTGATTTTTACATATTGGTTGCGTTTTACGTATATAGCTCCAATGAACATTGCAAGAATTTGTCCACCAACTGTAGCCCATGCAGCACCATCAATTCCCATAGCCGGGAAACCAAAATATCCAAATATCATGATTGGGTCAAAAATAATATTAAAGATGGCACCTGAAAGCTGGATTATCATTGGGTGTATTGTATCTCCAGTGCTTTGTAAAACCTTTTCACTGTAAACACCCAAAAAGCAACCAACAGAGACTACAAGACAAATTCTAAGATAGTGGGTTCCAAGGTAAACCAACTCTTCATCTTCTGTATAAAGACGAAAAAAAGGCTCTGAGAATAGAGCTCCAATTATCATAAAAGCCACTGTACAGACTAATAAGATTGTATAGCCTGTTTCTGCTGCCTTAAGTGCCGCTTTTTCTTTTTTCTCTCCAAGTTTTCTTGAAATTACTGAGCAGATTCCAACACTTAATCCAACAGCAAAGGCACTCATTAGGTTTTGCATTGGGAATGCAAGAGATACTGCTGTAAGTGCTTTCTCGCTGTATTGTGAAACAAAAATGCTGTCTACTATATTGTATAAGGCTTGAATCAGCATTGAGAACATTGTTGGGATGGACATGCTGGCTAACAGTTTTCCAATTGGCATTACACCTAGTTTGTTTTCTTTGATTGTATTTTCCATGACAAATTGGATTGTACACATGTTAAGACTATTGTCAATATTGTCTTAGCTATGACAAAATTTTTAGAAAATTTACATTTTTGTTTTTCTTATAACGTGGAATTATTGAATAAACATACGGTTTTTTGTATATTGTCGGGCATATTTTTAGCGATATAGGAGATTCAGGTATGAAAAAAATCGTCGTTATGTTAATGATTGCTTTTGTGTTTGTTTCTATGTGTTTCGCTGGTGGAAACCAAGAGGAGAGCTCCAGCGAATCCATTAGAATTGGGTTTATTGGACCACTTACTGGGGATTATGCGAACTATGGAACTCTATGTAAGCAGGCTGTACAAATGGCGATTGAAGAAATCAATGCCAATGGTGGAATAAATGGCGTTGAGATAAAGCTTTATGCTGAAGATAGCGAAGGAGATTCTCAGAAAGCTCTTGCAGCTATGGAAAAGCTTAGTTCTTCTGATAAGGTTTGTGCTATTGTTGGTCCAGTTCTCACTGGTGAGGCCTTCTCTGTAGCAGAACGTGCACAGGCTGAAGGAATTGTCATCATAACACCATCGGCCTCTCATAAAGATATCACGAATATTGGCGACTATATTTTCAGAACTACGCCATCTGATGGTTTGCAGGGTGAAGTTGCTGGAATGTATTGGTATGAAGTGCTGGGATACAGAAAACTTGCTGTGTTGTATGCAAAAAACGATTACAGCCAGGGCTTGTATGAAAGTATGAGTGAGACCTTCACTGCTGAGGGTGGCCAGATTGTGGCAACAGCAACATTCATGGTTGGAGATAAGGATTTCAAGACCCAGTTGACCAACTTGAAGAATACAGATGCTGAGGCAATTTATATCCCAGATTACACGGCTGAGATGGCTCAGATTCTTGAGCAGGCTTCACAGCTTGGTATTGATAAGCCTTTCCTTTCAAGTGATGGATTCTTGAGTGAAGAGATTTATACCCTTGCTGGCCAGTATACCAATGGTGTAGTTTACACGGCTTCTGCAAAGCTTGTTGAGTCGGATAAAAATAAGGTGTTCAAAGAAAATTACACTGCAAAGTGGGGCATAGGTCCTGATTCCTTTGCTTCTAATGCTTATGATGCTACATATATCTTGGCTTCTGTTATTGAAAAGGTTGGCACAAACCGTGAAGCTATCAAGAAAGGTATGCAGCAGGTTAAGGATTTTGAGGGTGTAAATGGAATTATCAACTTTGCAGAAAACGGAGACCTTGTTGCTTCTCAGGGCATTTACAAGGTTGAAGGAACAACTCCAGTTTATATTGGTGCTTTCAAGGTTGAGAATGGGAAATTGGTTCAAGTTGAGTAAAGATTAATTTACTTCTTTAGAGTTCTTGCAAAATGCAAAAAACTCTTTGACAAGTTTTAAGAGGTTTTTGTAAAAGCCTCATAAGGCTCTTCCTATTTTGTTTTAGGGAGGGCCTTTCTACAAGTTTGCGAAAACTTTTATAAATGGAGGTTTGCGTGGGGTCTGTCAGCACTTTTTTTCAGCATCTCATGAACGGTTTGACCCTTGGTGGAATCTATGCACTCATTGCATTGGGATACACCATGGTTTATGGAATACTTAAATTTATAAACTTTGCTCACGGAGATATTCTTATGGTAGGGGCCTATGTTGGCCTTTTTGTGTTTGATGCTCTTAGAGGATCAACGCCAATGGGAACTTGGTGGATTTTCTCTTTTTTTATTGCAATGCTAGTTTCTATGCTTTGCTGTGCAATACTTGGTATGGCAATAGAAAAGATAGCTTATAAACCACTACGTAAGGGCTCTAGACTTGCACCACTTCTTTCTGCAATTGGTGTTTCTTTTATTCTTTCAAACGGAGCTGCTTGGCTGTTTGGTACACATTCCAGAAAGCTTGAATATCCATTTGACAACACGCCTATCTCAATTGGTGGAGTTGTCATCACTCCACACCAGATTATGGTCTTGGTTGTAGCTATTGCAATGATGGTCCTTCTTAAGCTATTTGTGGACAAAACTCGTATGGGAAAGGCTATGCGCGCTACTTCTCTAGATGGTGAGACCGCAAAACTCATGGGAATTAATTCCGATAAAATTATCTCCCTTACCTTTGGAATTGGCTCAGCTCTTGCTGCCTGCGGTGGTATGCTCATTGCTCTTGACTACAAAGTCTATGCAACTATGGGTACTATGATTGGACTTAAGGCCTTTGTTGCTGCTGTAGTGGGTGGTATTGGAAATATTACTGGTGCAATGCTTGGTGGCTTCTTACTTGGTATTTTGGAAACCTTTGGTGTTGCAATTCTTGGCATACCTCAGGGTTTTAAGGACGCAATTGCCTTTGCTGTTTTAATTTTGATTCTTCTGCTTAAACCTGAAGGACTTCTTGGTAAAGTAGAAAAGGAGAAGGTCTAATGCTGAATTTCTTTCTTCTTATACTAATTTATACATGTATATATGCTTTCATGTCCTTGGGACAGAATTTAATCACAGGTTACACTGGAATGCTTTCTTTGTGTGCTGCTGGTTTTTTTGCTATTGGCAGTTATACTACTGCAATTCTGGTTACTAAACTTGGCTGGTCTTTTTGGGCTACTGTTCCCGTTGCTGTTTTGCTTAGTGCATTGATGGGAGTTCTTATTGGGCTTCCAACTTTACGTCTAAAGGGCGATTATCTTGCAATTGCTACTTTGGGGTTTGCTGAGATTGTTAGAACTGTCATTAACAACTGGGACTCTCTTACAAATGGTCCTATGGGAATTCAAAGAATCTCAATGATCACTTTATTTGGCATAAAGATTAGCCCATATACAAAGTATGGTTTCCTTATTATGGAAATTGTTCTTTTGGCAATCTGTTGGTTTTTGTTGGAACGCTTGGTTTCTTCTCGTATGGGAAGAGCTCTTGAAGCTATAAGAGAAGATGAAATAGCAGCAGCATCTATGGGTATAAATGTTACCAAATACAAAGTATTCTCCTTTGCTATTGGCGCAGGTGTGTCAGGTATTGCTGGTTGTCTTCAGGCCGAGTTTGTTCTTTCTGTCTCTCCAGGTTCCTATGTATTCATGGTTTCTATTATGGTTCTTTGTACTGTAGTTCTTGGTGGTATGGGTAACTTCTTGGCTGTAATTCTTGGAGCCTTTATTATTCAATTTATTTCTTATCTGCCACAGCTCATTGGTCTTTCTTCTGTTATCCCTGCACAGGCTAAACAGATTATCTTTGGTCTTATTTTGGTTCTTATGATGATTTATAGGCCACAAGGAATTTTGGGAAGAAAGAAGAGAAATAATAAGATTAGTGGGAAAATTAGTGGGGAGGGCAAAGCATGAGCATGTTAGAAACTAAAGCTTTGACCCGTGAGTTTGGCGGAATCATTGCCGTTAATAGAGTGGATTTTACTGTTGAAAAGAATATGATAACTGGTCTAATTGGACCTAATGGAGCAGGAAAAACCACATTATTCAACAATATCACAGGTCTAGACGTTCCTTCCTCTGGGAAAGTTATTTTTGAGGATAAAGACATTACTGGAATGCCAGCAAATAAGGTTTGCAGACTTGGCATTGCTAGAACTTTCCAAAATATAAGACTTTTTAAAGAGCTTAGTGTCTTGGATAATGTCATGGTTGGACGCCATTTTCACACAGGCACATTAAAAAACAGAACTCTTCAAGCTCTAGTTTCTTTTGTCAATGTTGAAAAAGAAAAGCGAGAGCAGATTGCAAACGCAACTAAGTGGCTTGAATTTTTTGGTCTTGAAAAGTTTAGAGACGATGATGCCGGCAGTCTTCCATACGGATATCAACGCGAACTTGAGATTGCTCGTGCTTTGGCCACGGAGCCTAAGCTTCTCTTTTTGGATGAGCCTGCAGCTGGTATGAATCCCCAAGAGACAGAAAATCTTATGGATACTATAAGACGCATAAGAGATCTTGGTGTTACAATTGTTCTTATTGAGCATGATATGAAACTTGTCATGAATATTTGTGATAATATTACTGTGTTAAATTATGGACAAAAGATTGCACAGGGAACTCCAAGTAGCATTCAGTCTAATCCTGCGGTTATTGAGGCTTATTTGGGTACAGATGAGGATGACGACGAAGATGTTGAAGGAGAGGGGGAGTGACCATGTCTAACAAAGTTCTATTGAAAATAGACGATATTGCCGTAAGTTATGGAAACATTAAAGCTCTTCATGGAGTATCAATGTCTGTAAACGAAGGTTCTTTTGTTTCTCTTATTGGAGCTAACGGAGCAGGTAAGTCAACCTTACTTAAAGCTATTGTTGGACAGGAGCCTTTAGTCTCTGGATCTATCAGTTATGAAGAAAATGTACTTTATTCTGTAAAAGATGGACACTTTCACGGAATTCCAACGTATAATGTAGTAAAAAGGGGTATAGCTCTGGTTCCTGAAGGACGCCGAGTTTTTGCAGACCTTACCGTAGAGGAAAACCTGGACATGGGAGCGTTTATGCTAAAGGATGATGGCCTAATAAAGAAGAAAAAGCAAGAAATGTTTGACTTCTTCCCAATTTTAGGCAGTCGTAAGAAGCAAAAAGCAAGAAGCCTCTCTGGTGGTGAACAGCAGATGCTTGCCGTTGCAAGGGCACTTATGGTGAGTCCTAGATTGCTACTGTTAGATGAACCTGGTCTTGGCTTGGCGCCGTTGATTGTTCATGATATCTTCAGTAAGTTACGCCATATTAACAAGGAAGATAATGTCACAATCCTTGTTGTTGAGCAAAATGCTAGACTTGCATTAAAGAGTGCTGACGACGGGTACGTTATGGAAAACGGAGTTATTGTTCTTCACGACAACGCTCGATCCTTGCTTAAAAATGAGAAGGTAAGAGCAGCATATCTTGGAGAATAGTTAAATTAGCGAGGGTTTAGTGAAGGTTCACAAATCCTATAGGGGGTCCTATGATTATTGAAAACAGAATGACAAAAAATCCTATTACCTGCACTCCTGATATGTCCATTCAGGATGCTTCTGATCTAATGAAAAAAGAGCATGTCCACAGACTTCCAGTTTTGGATAAAAATGGAAAACTTGTAGGAGTGATATCGGAAAAAGATATCCTTAAGGCTGCTCCATCTCCTGCCAGCACTCTCAGTGCCTACGAAACAAACTATCTTTTGGCAAAGCTTACTGTCAAAAAGATTATGAGTAGGAATCCTGTTACTATTACAAAAGACACAACGGTTGAGGCTGCTGCAACTCTCATGGTAGACCAAGATCTTTCTTGTCTCCCAGTTGTTGAAGACGAGCACTTGGTGGGTATTGTAAGTAAGAGCGATCTTTTCAAAATGCTTCTTGAAACCTTTGGTTCTCGTATTCCTGGAACAACAATTACTTTCTTGGTGAAAGAAGGCAAGGGCGTTCTTTCTGAGATTATTAGCAAAATTAGTTCCCAGCAATTGGATTTAATTACCTGCTCTTGCTTTGCCGGAACAGATCCTTCCAACAGATGCATCTCAATCAAGGTTGCAGGCATCTCAGGTAGTGCGCTTGTGGACCTTATCAAACCATTTGCCATTGAGATTATGGATGTTGAAGAGGCAAACAAACTCCTGCATTTATCATTCTAAGGAATTTTATACATCTAATACAGCTCTTGTTTTCCACGTTGATTGTGGTTATTAGCTATGTTAAAATCTAAAGCAAAAGGTGGAATGAAAAATGACAATTCTTCAAGCTTTAAACAGTGCACCACTTTATTTGATTTGTGGTGGAATTATCGCTTTTGTTGCGGTAATTTGTATAGTCTTTCTTGTCAGGGCCTACAAAGCAGGACTTGCAATGGGAATTGATAAGAAGAAAATGAAAACTGTTATAACCTCAAGTGCAACATTTTCGTTACTTCCTAGTGTTGGTATTCTGCTAGGAGTTATTGCTCTTTCTGGAAGCTTAGGAATCCCATGGCCTTGGCTTAGATTGTCGGTCATTGGTGCACTTCATTATGAAACTCAAGTTGCACAAGCGGCTGCGGAGCAGGTTGGTCTCTCAAGTCTTTCTGCGAGCGAAATGACAGCCCAAGCGTTTGCTACCATAGCACTTTTAATGAGTATTTGCATAATGTGGGGCATGATTTTGTCAATTTTCTTCAATAAGAGCTATCTCAAAAAACTTAGTGGAAAGAACAAAACAGTAAAGGAGTCTGCACCAGAAATAGAGTCTAGCAAATCAAGCGGAGGCTTTGCTGACAAGGCAATGACTGCTATGTTTATCGGGCTTGTGAGTGCGTATGTAGCGTCCTATATTGGTGGATTTATCTCTGGCAAAGGCGTTTTCACCTTCAAAGGGGATTGGGTTCCCTTGGTGGTTGTAGCTGTCAGTGCTTTGGCAATGGCTTTCTTTATCTGGCTATCGGAGAAGAAAAAGATGGCATGGGTGGAGAGCTTTTCAATTGCTGGAAGCATGATTTTGGGCATGGCGAGTGCTGTGATTGTAAGCCTTTAAGATAAGGGGAATGTCATGAATAATACTGAATACTTTGAAAAATATAACAATAGAACTCACGTTTTGGGCAGAATTTTTACCACTATAGTTTTAATAATGCTTGTAGGTGCTCCTTTTTTGATTGGAAGTATTCTAGGTGCAATGCCGGATTTAAAAGCAATAGCTAAAGGCTTTATAAGTGTTGGTTTAATTTGGACTGTAAGTAGTGTAGTTGAGTTTTTGGTTTATACACCAATGTTGGGAGCAGGTGGGAGCTATCTTGCTTTTATCACAGGAAACCTGATTAATATGAAAATCCCCTGCGCTGTTAACGCAAGGGATATTGTTGGTGCAAAATCTGGAACTCCGGAGAACGAAATCATTTCAACTCTTTCAATTGCCACTTCCTCGCTTGTAACTGTATTGGTTTTGGCTTTAGGTGTTTTACTTCTTCAGCCTCTACAGCCAATTCTGCAAAGTGAGGCCCTTCAGCCAGCTTTCTCCAACGTTGTTGCAGCCCTCTTTGGTGCAATGGCTTACAAGTATTTCCGTGGCAACTTAGATATTGTTGCAATTCCATTCACATTCCTGTGTGTCTTGTTTATCTTGGTGCCATCGTTAACTAGCTCCACTAGTTTCATGATTATCCCAGGTGGAGGAATTGCAATTCTTGTGTCTTGGCTTAAGTTTAAGAAGGCAAAAGCAGGAAGCAATGCTTGTAGCTGATACGTTGAAACAATCTCTCTAATTCATAAAGAAACCTCAGGCTTTAAGAATCTTTCTCTTGCTTATTATTAGGTAGGCAACCAAACATATTAAAGACGAAAGTACTGAGCCTGAGACTGTTGCCAGTCCCACAGGGAAGAGATTATTAGGATAAAGAGAAGAGAGTATGTATACCCCTGGAATTCTCATAAGAGCTATTGAAATTATGTTATGTATGAACGATATTCCAGAGTGACCCAGTGCGCAGAAATAGCCACTGAATGTGAAATGTATACCCGCGAAGATGGTGTCAAATACATATCCCTTAAGATACTCCGCCCCGCTCTTAATAACAGCATCATCACTTGTAAATAATGAGACAACCCACGGAGCGATGAATTGAATCACCACCGATACAATAACCCCAAAGAGGACCGCAAAGAAAATAGCCCAATATAGCGTCTCCCTTGCTCTTTTTTCCTTCCCAGCTCCAAAATTCTGACTCGCGATAGCAGAGACAGAGGAGAGTAGCGATGATGGTACAAGAAACAAGAATGATATAATTTTCTCAACAATTCCCACAGCTGCGGCATCTGTTAGCCCTCGTTTATTCATGATAATTGTTATAACAATGAATGCAACTTGAATAAGACCATCTTGAAGAGCAATAGGTGTTCCCGCTTTTAAGACAGCTTTCGTGAGAACTTTATCATACTTCAAGTCTTCCTTATTGAACTTTATTTCTTCCCCACTATGCCTTATGTGAATAAATGCTATAACAACACTCAAAGCTTGGGAAATTACTGTTCCAAGAGCAGCTCCCGACGGACCTAGGTGCATTGGTCCCATAAAAAGAATATCTAGTATGATATTCGCCACACAGGCAACAAGAACAAAAAACATAGGAGTTTTGCTGTCTCCTAGTCCGCGGTAGATACTGCTTATAACGTTGTAAGCGACAATAAAAGGAATTCCTATAAAACAAATAATAAGATATTTCCTTGCTCCTTCCACAGCCTCTGTGGGAGTGGACATAACGTCCACTATTTTATCTGTCAAAAGTAGCAGTACAAATGCTAACACAACGGAGAGAACTGTGAATATAAGAGTTGTTGTTCCAATGATTTTCTCTGCTTTTCTTTTATCTCCTTCACCTACAGCATGTGAAATATTTACTGTGCTTCCCATTAGTAGACCAACAAACATGACAGTTATCATATGCATGACTTGGCTTGAAACGGAGACTGCCGTAGTACTAGCTACACCTTCAAATTGGCCTATTATTACAAGGTCTGCCATGCCGTATAAAGTCTGTAGAAAATAAGATGCCAGAAATGGAAGCGAGAATGAAACAAGATTTCGCCTTACACTTCCTTCTGTCAGATTTTTACTCATTTAAAAACCCTCCTTAGAAGTTTTGCAAAGACGTGAGATTTTGGGGTCAAAATGTACTTTTTGGTTTTAAAGAGCCAAGAAGCTGAGCAATTTTACACGAAGTTTTTAATTTGTGGAGTAATTTGCAAGAAGGCCAATATTGTAATTCTGTGCTGCATTCATGGCCACAGAAACACTAAATTGGTCTTCTTCTACTAGGACGAGGTCCAAAACTATAAGTCCAATCCCAGAAGTAAGTAAACTTACTCCAGATACTAAATAGAAGCAATTTGATAGTGTTCCTTCTGTAAAGTAACCAGCAGCTGCACAACCAGCACTCATCAAAAGAGATCCAAGAGTTATTCCTGACCAAGTATTGCGACTTCTTTGGAATTTTAAATATCTTGCTGCTTCATCTGGACGTCCAATTATGGTGTAAAACTGGTCTTTTGTAATCTCTGTTGCACCCTGATAAGGTCTCCAATCAATTCTGGTTTCTGCATAAAGATAGCTAGGACCATTTAAATAAAAATCAAAAGCATTTGAATATCCGTACGCAGAATAATTCCAAAGGTTTGTATAGACACTTGTGTTTTCACTTGTAACAACAAATAAGGCCTGTTTCTGAAAGTCATTCAGCTGATCTGCAGTCAGATTGTTAGTTGAAGTATCGGCAAATGCGACACAACAAATCATTAAAACAAGAAGGGAAACCAAAACTTTTTTCATAAGAATCTCCTAACGCTGGCAATGTAGCACTTTTAGCCAAGAAGTAAAAGACGGTAGAACAACATTCTGTCTCTACTTTCTGTCTCTACATACAGCGCATTTCAAATGTGAACTCAATCCACTTTCCATACTCACTTTCAACTGAGATTTTTCCATGATGAATCTCTGCAATGTTTTTTGCCATTGCTAGACCTAGACCATAACTTCCATCAGCACGCCCTCTGGCTTTATCTACTCGGTAAAAACGTTCAAAGATTTTATCTTTATCGCTTGGTTGTATTCCAACTCCTGTATTTTTCACTTTTAAAATTGCGTTTTTGTGCCTTTCACATAGTACAATACTAATTGAGCCGTTTTGTTCTCCATATTTGATTGCATTGCTAAGAAGGATACTAACGAGTTTTTCCAGTTGAAAAGAACTTCCTTGAACAAAAATGTTTTCTTGTACATTTATACCTAAGGACATTCTTTTTTCAAAAGCTAAAGCTTCAAAAGGTAAGGCAGACCCATTCACAACTCCTGAAAAATCAACGGAGCTATTATCTTTACCCATTCCTTTCATTGTGGTAAGAAACATAAGGTCCTTAACTAGGCCATCCATACGATGTGTTTCTGTTTTGATGTATGATAGCCATTTGTTTGAACCTTGCTCAGATTCAAGGACATCGGCATTAGCCTGTATTACTGCAATTGGCGTTTTGAGTTCGTGCCCGGCATCGGCAATAAAGCGATTTTGTCGGTCAAAGGCCTCTTGGATGGGGCGAATCATCATGCTGGATAACTTAAAACTCAAGGCAAAAAGCATGACCCAGGAAACAAGTCCGCCAATTACTGCCCATGTAAAAACTCTCTTGCTATCCAAGACAGCTGCTGTGGCATCAAGGACGGTATACGAGTAGCCATCAGGTGATACGTGCTTTAAAAAGTAATAACCTTTAATGTTATCAAAGTCTTCACCATTTTTCTGAATTAAAGAAACAATAGCCTGAATTGCGTCGTCATCATAATAATCTTCACGGTTTGTGGTCCAAGAGGATATTGTTCCGTAATTATCAACTTCTATATTAATTATATTACCGCCAAAATCTCTGAAAGTAACTGTGTTCTGAACGGGTGTATGTTCCATCTTTGTTGGAGGTTGAGGCTCTGGTGGTGTGCTCATAGTATTGGAAGTTTCAAGATTTTCATTAGATAAGTTAAGAGGTAAATCAGAAGGTTCAAGAGGCTTGCTTTGTTGTGCATAGTTTTCAAGTGCTGTTCTAATTTGTGCTTTCTTCTCTCTTTCTGGAGCTATAGCAATAAGAGCTATTAAGGCTATGATGATTACTGTAAAACATCCCATCATTATAAAGATAAGCTGTTGTCTCAATTGTTTTATCATCTTATGCCTCCATGTAGTAGCCAATGCCTCGGGCCACTTTTATTGAAACTTTAGAGTTTATGAAGCCAAGTTTTTTTCTCAAAAAAGAAACGTAAACCTCAGTGCTGTTATATTCACTATCGTTATCAAGACCCCAAAGTTTGTCTGCAATTTGTTCTTTTGAGATGATACGTCCTTCTGCTGACATTAAAAGTTCAGCAAGATTGATTTCTCTAACACTTAATTTTACAGATTTTCCTGAGTTTTTGCAGGAAAGTTCACCTTGAGCTGGATTAAGTTCCAAATCACCAAATGAGGGATTCTTGCTTTCAATTGACGTGTCTTTTCGTCTAGAGAGAGCATTAACACACGCAAGAAGTTCTGCCATTTCAAATGGCTTTGGAAGGTAATAGTCTGCTCCTCCATTTAAACCTTTTATTCTACTTTCTAAATCAGCTTTTGCTGTAAGCATTAGAATAGGTGTTGAAAATTTCTCTTTTCTCAGATTGGATAAAATAGTAAAGCCATCCATTTTTGGAAGCATTACATCTAATATTATTAAGTCATATAGATTCGTTTGGGCTTCTTCTAGTCCACTAAGTCCATCATAACATGCACTTACAAGCCACCCATTGGTTTTTAACATATGGGAGATTGCATCAGAAAGGCCTTTTTCGTCTTCAATTATTAAAAGTCTCATAGTGAAAATTATTATAAACCAAAAATACTTTTTCAAGGTTCATTCAATAATTGTGGTTTAAAACGTAGTCATATGGAGGAAAAGCCCATGAAACATTTTTACAAAACAATTCTTGTATCAGTAATTGCAATAGCATTACTTCTTTCATCCTGTTCAACAGCAACAACAGGATCTTTATCTGAAGAGGCTACAACGGTTGAGACGTCTAGAACGTCTGAAACGTCTGAAACGTCTGAAACGACTGAAACGTCTGACACGGATATAGAAACAGATATAAACACAATCAACGAAGCAAGTACAACCATGCCAAGTATGCCACCTCAGGGCGTACCTGGGGAAACTGATGGACAGGGTGGTCAGGGTGGCCCAGGTGGTTTTGGTGGCGGTAGCTTTGGCGGTGGCTCCCAAACTGTCACACAGGGAACAAGCGCAAATACAATTAGCGAAGATGGAACCTATACCGATACTTCCTATGAGTCTACTAGCGATGATGAAAACGCCTTGCGTGTTGACGGAGCAACAGTTGTTTTGGACGGAATAACTGTTAATAAAAGTGCTGGTTCAACCTCAAACACTGAAAGTGGCGATTTTTACGGAATGAATGCAGCACTTCTTGCTACAGATGGCGCAAATGTAACCATAACAAACGCTACCGTAACTTCTAATGCACAAAATGGAAATGGAGTATTCAGTTATGGTAGTGGCACTATTGTCACAATAAGTGACAGCACAATAACAACTTATCAAGACAATTCTGGTGGAATTCAGACTACTGGCGGTGGCACAACATATGCAAGCAATCTTACGGTAGAAACAAGTGGAAACTCGTCAGCAGCCATTAGGTCAGACAGAGGAGGTGGAACTGTAGTAGTCACAGGAGGTACCTATACCAGCAATGGTTATAACTCACCTGCAGTTTATTCCACGGCCGATATCACTGTCTCAGATGCAATTTTGACCGCAAACAACTCCGAGGCACTTGTAATAGAAGGAAAAAATAGCATTGTACTTGAAAATTGCACAGTTTATGGCAATATGAGCGACACCAAGGGAACTAGCTCCAGCGAGAACGTTCACAATGTCATGATTTACCAGTCAATGTCTGGAGACGCAGCAGTTGGAACTTCTTTCTTCTCTATGACAGGTGGCACACTTACATCCAATAACGGCGATATCTTCTACATCACAAACACGGCTTGCACAATTGAGCTATCCAATGTGACAATTGAAAATCTAGACACCAATTCCTATCTTTTCAACATCACAGGCAACAGTGCAACACGTGGCTGGGGAACAGCTGGAAGCAACGGAGCACAGGCCACAATAACCTGCTCTAATCAAGTCCTAGAAGGAGACATCAGAGTAGACGAGATCTCCACTTTTGCCCTCTTGCTCAGCAATGGAAGCTCATTCACTGGATCCATCAACATAGTTGCCAATGATGAAGGCGGAACAGCTGTTGCCAACAATGCAGTCGTTACTATTGAAGAAGGTTGTACTTGGACACTCACCCAAGATTGCGTCATTACAAGCCTTACCAACAACGGAACAGTTATCTTCAACGGGTACACAATCACACTTGCAGATGGCACCGTCCTTTCCAAGTAATCTCTTCTTTCTCTATCCCGATATTACAGCTCTCCACTTGTGGGGAGCTGTATTTGTTTTGTGATTATTGAACATTACTCGATTCTATGCTATATATTCAGTGCGCAAAAAGAACATTTTAAAACAATGCGGAAGTGGTGGAACTGGCAGACACGTAGGATTTAGGTTCCTATCCGCAAGGGTGAGGGTTCAAGTCCCTCTTTCCGCAAAAAGTACAAAAGGGACTGTTGCAAAAGTCATTTGACTGAGCAACAGTCTTTTTTTAATTTAAATCTATACAT
>CAVFGI010000001.1:111415-269190 GCA_963621975.1 Selenomonadaceae bacterium | reverse complement strand
GAAAAAGAAAGGGACCATTGCCCTTAGTCAAATGACTTTTGCAACAGTCCCTTTTTTTTTGTTTCTATAAGTGATATTGTTCATGCATGAGTAAAACAGTTCAGGTTGGCAACATAACTTTAGGTGGCAGTTTTCCCATTGCAGTTCAAACAATGTACGACATTCCTCTTTCTTCTCTTGAGGAAGGTTTTGAGGCAAGGATGCACGTTTTACATGGTATGGGATGTGATATTATTCGATTTTCTTATCCTAATATCTCTGAGCATAATATCCTATCCAATGTAGTTAAACTCTGTCCAATGCCGGTTGTTGCAGACATTCACTTTGATTGGCGTAATGCTATGGATGCTATTGATTGCAACGTGGCAAAAATAAGAATCAATCCTGGAAATATTGGGGCAAAATGGAAGACTGAAGAGGTTGTCAAGAAGGCAAAAGACAACAATGTTGCTATAAGAATTGGACTTAATAGTGGCTCTCTGCCAAAAAATGATAATTCAAAACCAATTGAAGAGCTCATGGTGGATACGGCATTGGAGTATATTTCCTGGTTTGAGAATTTGGGTTTTTATAATACAGTTGTGTCACTTAAGGCTTCAGATACAGAGACAAGCTATAGATCTGCATTGATGTTTTCTGAAAAAAGTGACTATCCTTTGCATTTGGGTGTGACTGAGGCTGGTGGAGTGGTATCTTCTTGTGTGCGCTCAACTTGGACTCTTGGTAGACTTTTGTCTCAAGGCATTGGTGCTACTTTTAGATATTCTATTACTGGTTCTATTGAGTCAGAAGTCTATGCTGGTGTTGAACTCTTAAGGACCTTAGGTCTTAGAAAGGGTGGTGTTAAGATTATTTCTTGTCCTATGTGTGGTAGAAAGAGCTTTGATAGTCAGCTTTTTTTGAAAGATGTTGAGGCTGATCTTCTTGCTACAGGTAAGGATGTTACTGTTGCCATCATGGGTTGTCAGGTTAATGGACCGGGAGAGGCTAAGGGTGCCAATATTGCAATTTCTGGTATTGGAAACAACGTTTATTTATATAAAAATGGTGAAGTTTTTAAACAGGTTGAAGCTTGTGTTGCAAAAGAAGAGCTACTTAAGGCTGTACAGGATTTTTGCTAATGAATGATAAATTAGTTATTCGTGGTGCGTGTGAGCACAATCTTAAGAGTGTAAATCTTGATTTAGATAAGAATAAACTCATAGTGATATCGGGATTATCTGGCAGTGGTAAGAGCTCGCTGGCTTTTGATACTATCTTTGCAGAAGGGCAACGTAGATATGTGGAGTCTCTTAGCTCGTATGCAAGGCAATTTCTGGGGAGGTTGGACAAGCCTGATGTTGAGATGATTGAAGGGCTTAGTCCTGCAATTGCTATAGAGCAAAAAACTACTGGTCGTAATCCGCGTTCTACTGTTGGCACTATCACGGAGATTTACGATTACTATCGTCTTTTGTGGGCGCGTATTGGAAAGGTGCATTGTCCGCAATGTGGACGTGAAATAAGTAAGATGAGCGTGGACCAAATTATTAGCGCAATCTTTGCCAAGTGGGGTGAAGGCTCTAGGCTTATGATTCTAGCTCCTGTGGCATTGGGGCGTAAAGGCGAGTACAAGAAGGTTTTTGAAGATGCAAGAAAAGCTGGATTTCAGAGGGTGCGTGTGGATGGACAAATGCACTTGCTGGAAGAAAGTATTGTTCTAGATAAACAAGTGAAGCACAATATTAGCATTGTGGTGGATAGGCTTATTTTAAGCTCTGATTCTAGGCTTAGGCTTTCTGATTCCATTGAAAAGTCTACTGAGATGACAGGTGGTCTTGTGGAAGTTATGAGTGCTTCTAGTTCAAATACGTCCCAGGATGAAACTGGGAATATTGAGATGTACTCGGAGCAAAATAGCTGTCCACACTGTGGTATTTCTATTGGAGAAATTCAACCACGACTATTTTCATTTAATAATCCTTTTGGTGCATGTCCAGAATGTAATGGCTTGGGCTTTAAGACAATATATGATGAGGACAAGATAATTCCAGATAAGACAAAGAGTTTCTCACAAGGTGCTATTGCATGTATTGGAAGTGGTCAGACATATACTAGAGCAAAGTTCGATGCTTTTGCTAGAGCTTTAGGCTTTGATTCAAATACTCCTTTTAATTCTTTGACAGCAGAGCAATTGAATGCTGTGCTATATGGATCTACAAAGATGTACAGTGTGCACTATGAAGATAGAAACGGCTCTATGGATATGAATCACAGATGGCACGGAGTTGTAAATGATCTAAAACGCCGCTATGCAGAGACTCTCAGTCCCGCAATTAAAACTTGGATTAGTTCATTTCAAACTGAAATTATTTGTCCACAATGCCATGGAGAACGGTTAAAACCTGAAGCTTTAAGTGTTTATGTTGGTGGTAAGAACATCAATCAGGTGACAGCTTTAAGTGCAAAAGATAGTTATGATTTCTTTTTGTCATTAAACTTTACAGAAACAGAGCAACAGATTGCAGCACAAATATTAAAGGAAATTAAATCAAGATTACAGTTTTTAATTAATGTTGGTCTTGGATATTTGACCTTAAATAGAAATGCTGGCACTTTAAGTGGTGGAGAAGCTCAAAGAATTAGACTTGCAACTCAAATTGGTTCAGCTTTGAGTGGGGTTTTGTACGTGCTTGATGAGCCTTCAATTGGTCTACATCAGCGTGATAATCAAAAACTGATTGATACGCTAAAAAGATTACGAGACATTGGCAATACAGTTATTGTGGTTGAGCATGATGAGTCTACAATTAGAGAGGCAGATTACGTTGTAGATATGGGTCCTGGAGCCGGCTCTCAAGGTGGATATGTAATAGCTCAGGGTACGCCTCAAGAGATTGAGAATAATTCTAATAGTATAACAGGTCAATTTTTATCCAAAAAAATAACAATTGATATTCCTTTAATTCGTAGACCTGGCAATGGAAAACATTTAAAGGTTATTGGTGCTACAAAGAATAATTTGCATAATGTTGATTTTGATTTTCCTCTTGGAAAGCTTATTGTGCTAACTGGAGTTTCCGGATCAGGAAAGAGTACTTTGTTAAACCAAATTCTCACACCAGCTTTAAAGAACATTTTCAACAAAAAAACTGAAGTTTTTGATGGCTATAGGCGCCTTGAAGGTGTTGAAAATATTGATAAGCTAATTCACATTGACCAAAGTCCAATTGGAAAGACTCCAAGATCTAACCCTGCTACATATGTTGAGGTCTGGGGTTCAATTAGAGACTTGTTTGCAGAACTTCCAGAGAGTAGGGCGCGTGGCTATAAGAGTGGACGTTTTTCATTTAATGTTGCTGGAGGTAGATGTGAACATTGCCATGGTGATGGAACATTAAAGATTGAGATGAATTTTCTTCCTGATGTTTACGTCACTTGTGATGTTTGTAGAGGAAAGCGTTTTAATCAGGAAACGTTAGCTGTAACCTACAAAGGCAAAAATATAAACGATGTTCTTGAGATGACTGTAAGTGAAGCTTTGGATTTTTTCCAATCTGTACCTACAATTAAGAGAAAACTTATGACTCTTGATAGTGTTGGTCTTGGATACATTAAACTTGGTCAAAGTGCCTTAACCTTAAGTGGTGGTGAAGCACAAAGAGTAAAGCTTTCTCTTGAACTTAGTAAGATTGGAACGGGCAGAACTTTTTATATTTTAGATGAGCCAACCACTGGACTTCATTTTGCAGATATTAAAAAATTGATGGAAGTTGTTAATAGACTTGTTGATAACGGCAACACGGTTGTAATGATTGAACATAATCTTGATGTTATTAAATTAGCAGACTACATTATTGACCTTGGACCAGAAGGTGGCGACGCAGGTGGTAATATTGTGGCTCAAGGTACTCCAGAAGAAGTTTCTCTTTGCAAAGCCTCTTATACTGGTTATTATTTAAAACAGATTTTAAATTAGGGTATTTAGGTTTGAAAAATACTTCTTGTCTTGTTTTAGTTTTGTTGTTCCTCACGGTTTTAAACATTTTTGCATCTGATACTACCCAGATTGTCATTGAAAATGCCGATACTCTTTATACTTTAGATAACTTGGTTGTTTTAACTGGTAATGTTAGAATTTCATTTCAGCAATCAGATTCTTCAAAGAAAACTCTCAAAGCAAACAAGGTAGTAGTTGAACTAGACAAAAAGAAAATAGAGGCCTCTGGCAATGTTACTTTAGAAGATTCAGAAAAAGGAGCTAGAACTTTTAGTGGACAAAATGTCCTTTTTGATTGGTCAAATCTGGATGTTGTGGTCTTTAGTGGTATAAGCTTCACTGAGAGACAGAACGCAAATGGAGCTACAGTTAGTCTTTATGCATCCGGTGAAACTGTCTCTTATGATGGAAATAAAAATATTATTTTCTTCAATAATGGTAATATTTCTACAGCTTTGGAAGACCCCTATTGGAGCATAAGTGCCTCAAAAATCTCATTTTCTGGCTCTGATGTCTTTGTTGACAATGCTCTAATTAAACTTGGTAGAGTTCCTATTTTCTATTTTCCTTTGTTTTTCTATCCAGGTACAACACTTTCTTTTAATCCTGCAATTGGTTTATCCAGTGATAAGGGAGCTTTTATAAATACTACAACTGAACTGTATGGAGTTTATAAGGGCATAGGCACAACTTCTAGCTCCAGCTCTAGTTCTTCATCTTCAGATTCTGAAACAGATTTTTCTGCATCCCTTTTATCGTTGTTAGATGATGGAGATTCTTCTGAAAAAATTAGAGATGGTATTGTTTATAGAAAGGTAGAAGAGGGCGAGGATCTTGGTCAACTGGAAACTTGGGCAAGAAAAACAGGTAGCTATTTTGCTCTTTTTGCAGATGCATATCAAGATCTTGGACTTGCTATTGGATATGATACCAGTAACAGTCTTGTTAATGGAAAACTTAAAATCACTTCTTCTGGTATCTTGGCTTATAATGCCTCAGAATATACTAGTTTTGCAAAAAAATTTAGATATTATGTTGATTTAGGCCTTCAATTTAAATTTACTCAAGGTTCTATATCCTTAAGTATACCTATCTATAGCGATTACTCTGTAAAGAGGGATTTCTTAAATAGAAACACTGTTTTTGGATTAGATTCAGTCTTAGGCGCAAATCAAACCTTTCCAACTACTTATAATACAGTAACAACTTATAACTGGAGCTTAAATGGAAGTCTAAGCTATAAACTTGGTAACGTTTCTTTAAATTTAAGTTCTTTAAAAGCAGAAATTAACTTTGAATTCGATAGAAAGTTAGAAAGTGGCAAGTATACCTATACTCCAAAGGTAAAGAGTGCTTCTCTTCCAAGTCTTAGTTTTAGTTCTAATGGTTCTTGGTCTCATTCCTTTGAACATTTTGAAAAGTCTGAGGAAAATACTGAATCACTTGTTGAAACAGAACAAGTTGAAATTGCTCTTACTCCATATGCATCTCCTACAGTTTCAACAGAGCAAAAGAATAGTACAAGCGGTTCAATTAGCTATGGTTATACATTCAGCGAATCATTAGGAAATAAGTTTATTGAAGATCTAACTCCTTATACTTTTTATACCAATTCAACTGGTTCACTCTATGTAAAAGGACAAAGTCCTGATACTTGGTTTAGTTTTTCAGAAACAATTAAACCTCAATATGCCTTCAGCGTTGAAAATCTAAACAATGATACGACTAAAACAAAGACAAACAATTTAACCATACACTCAGCATTAGTTCTAAAACTTCCATTTATAGGATTGACATATAAGTTATCTAATAAGATTTATTCCCTTAATACTAAAGAAGTTGGTTCAACATTTACAGAGAACTCAGGTTGGGGGAAATGGCAAAAATCCGATATCTCTGAACATAGTCTTGAGTTTAGTAAAAGTTTTTGGGCATTCACTTTTGGCTTAAAAGGTACGTTTAAACCTGTTACTCAAAGTATTAAACCAAGCTTATCTTTTAGTAGAAGCGGATTTAATGCTAGTGCAGATTTAACGTTTAAAGAGAAAGATGACTCACTTAAAACTGACACAGGAAACTTCTCTTTTGGATATTCAAATAATATTTTTAGTTTTTCTTTAAAAAATACTTACTCATTTGCAACTAAAGATGACTCTGATCCTTGGCAGGCGTATTCCTTAGTAGAAAATGCTTCAGCAAAGTTTTTCTCTGGTAACTTGTCTTTAAGTCAAAGTGCAAATTTTAAAGGAAAATTTATTCCATCCTCGTTGAACTTTTCTGTTACACATTCTGCAAGCCTAAGTTGGATGAAATCTAAAAGTTCTGTTTCTATGTCCTTTAAACGGTCAGATGATGAGCTAAAGGCTGAAATTTTAAGAGTAAGTTTAGATAATAATATAAATCCAATTTATTTCTGGAAAAATAGAATTGGAGTAGAGTTTGCAGTGGCTTTCTCCTTTGTTTATAACTTTATAAATCCTTATAGTACAGCATTTTCTGTTAGCTTTAATATGGGATTTGAGATAGCTGAGTTTCTATCATTGAATGTTAGTGTTAATAGTAGTAACAAGAGCTTTTATAGATATTTTGTTGATGGTAAATTTAATTATGACTCAATGGTTGAAGATTTAATAAAATCATTTGATTTCTTTGGAAATGGTAGAAAATCAACAGGTTTTAATCTTAGTTCCTATAAAATAGAGTTAATTCATTACATGAGAGACTGGAATGCTTGTTTAAGCGCAGAAGGAAAACTTTCCGCTAGAAATGATGGCAAATTAGTTTGGTCTCCTGTTTATAAATTTTATATAAAGTGGAATGCAATTCCGGAACTAAAGGTTGAAAAGACCATTGATACCAGTAAGGAGGATGTTTGATGACCTCTTGTTATGTTTTTGAAGATACTAATGCAATGAGGGCGGTTTGTGGACCAAATGATGGCAATGTTTCTTATTTAGAGAAGTTATTGCACTGTGTTCTTTTGCTTAGAGGAAACAGACTTGAATGTCATGCTGATAACAATGCTGAAATTGAAATCTTCAACGGTCTTATTCCAAGACTTGTTGCGCTTTCTTCAATTACAGATGATATTACAGAGCCAGAAATTCTCATGGAGTATAAGGCATTGCAGAGTTCTACAAGTTTAGAAGCAGATGAAAGTCATAAAAATCAAAAAAGGACATATATTCAGGTTCTAAACAAGACAGTTTATCCTAAAAGTCTCAACCAAGAGATGTATATTAAAGCAATGGAAAGCAGTCAAATTACTTTTAGCATAGGACCAGCAGGCACTGGAAAGACTTTTTTAGCTGTAGCATATTGCTTGGGAGAGTTGTTGTCTGGAAGAAAACAAAAGATAATTTTAACACGTCCTGTTGTTGAGGCTGGTGAGAGTTTAGGCTTTCTTCCTGGAGATTTATCTCAAAAGTTAAATCCATATCTTAAACCACTTTATGATAGTATGGAAGCTCTTGTACCTCCTGCTACAGTGAAAAGGTTAGAGGATAGTGGGGCCATTGAAATTGCACCTCTTGCTTATATGAGAGGTAGAAGTATTCATAATGCATGTATAATTCTGGATGAAGCACAGAATACTACAAGAGCACAGATGAAAATGTTCCTTACCCGCATTGGAGAGAATTCTTGTGCTATAATTACAGGAGATGTTACTCAAATTGACTTACCAAATGTATCATTAAGTGGGTTGATTCATGCTAGAAACGTTTTAAGAGATGTTGAAGGAATACAATTTTTGATGTTTAATGCAAAAGATACTGTTAGATCACGAATTGTCCAAAGGATAATTGATGCCTATGAAAAAGAACACGATTGATGAAAATAACAATAAAAAATACATAAAAACAAGAATTATTTGCGCAGTTCTAATGATTCTTTTTGCTGTTGCACTGCCGGCCATGGTTAAGTCTACCAAGAGTTTAGAGTATTCTTCACTTTATTCAAACATTGTTGTAGGTGAAATTGCTGAAGAGAATATCTATGCAACAAATTCCATTGACTTAGTTGATACAGATGCAACAGAGACACAGAAAACTATTGCAATTTCTAACATTTATCCAGTTTTTTCGTTCTCTCCAATAAAGAGTATTAAATTAGTAGATACTGTAGACAAGGTGAGAACTTCATTATCCAAAGGTGATTTTAATACTGCAGCCAATATAGTAGGTTCTTCTTTGGCTTATAATCTTCAAGAAGCTAATGATTCTGTTGTTTATTCAATTTCATATGACTTGGTTAATGAAATAAGTGATAAAGGTTTTTTTGATTCTGTAGAAATTGCAAGTGTTAAGGAACAAGGTTATAACTTTATTACTTTAAGTAACCAACTTAGAGCAGATGGGTCTTTGGGCTATGAAGAAACTTTGGATTTGGAAAACGAAGATATCTTAACCGTAGACACTGTTGCAGAATACATTTCAAATAAACTTTCTGAAATTTCAGATTCACTTACCGCAAAACAAATACTATTAATTGAGTCTCTTGTTTATAAAGTTCTTGAGCCTACTGTCACTTATGATGAAGCTTTAACCTCAAGAAGAAGAGATCAGGCTGAGAATTCTGTTTCTCCTGTGATTGTTTCTATCACAAAAGGTGACTTACTGGTTGAAGAAAATAGGGTAATTACTTATCAACAAAAAGAAATTCTAAACATGTTGGCCAAACAAAGTGGTGGTATTTCTGTTATAGAAGTTGTTGGTTGGATTTTGTTTGATTCTGTTGGTTTAGTTTCATCTTTTTATATTTTTGGAATGTTATTAGGAAAGAAAAACTTACACTATAAGGAATTTCATATACTGTTTGCTGCTGGCTTTGTTATTTCAATTGTAGCAACGTATTTCCTGATAAATGCTTCTTCAAAGCTGTCTATTGAATTTATTGATTCATATCTTCCAATCTTTTTCTTGCCTTTGTTTATTACAATGGCAACAGGGCATAAGCGTTTAGGTTTTATAGCTGTATTTACTTTAGGATTGGTTGCTTCAACCCTCCCTTCTTCAAATGTGATGACGTTTTTTTATTGCTTAATCTGTGGTTCTGCTTGTGTCCTTCTTATCAGATTTTGTAATAAGAGAATTGATATGGTATATCAATGGTTCTTCTCCTGCATAATTTGTTCTGCCATATGTGTTTTATTTGTTTTGATTGAAGGCCTTCCGGTATCAAATATCTTTATAATCTTAATTGGTGTTCTATTTAATGTCTCTTCAGCCTATATTTTAATTGCTGTTTTTATGCCAATTGTTGAGAAAATATTTAATCTACCAACAATCTTTAGACTGTATGAGTTAGCATATGGTAGTAGTCCACTCTTGGACCGTCTTTCACAGGCTGCTCCGGGAACATACAGCCATAGCCGTGCTGTGGCAGATTTAGCTGACGCTGGAGCTATGGCCATTGGGGCAAACGCATTGCTGGCACGTGTTGGTGGACTCTACCACGATATTGGAAAAATTGAACATCCTGAATACTTTGTTGAAAACCAAAGTGGTGTTAATAAACACGATGAAATTAGCCCAAGTCTTTCTGTTGCAGTAATTAAGAGCCATGTTAAGGTTGGTGCAGATAAAGCTCGTGAAGTTGGACTTCCTTTGGAGGTTGTAAAGATTGTCGCAAGCCACCATGGCAACGATGTTATTCAGTTCTTCTATCATGAAGCCCTTGAGGCCCAGGCAGCTTTACAAGGCAACAAAGAAGATGAAGTCAAGGCCTCTGATTACTCGTACAACGCAGATATCCCAGATTTTCCAGAATGCGCTATAGTTATGTTAGCCGATAGCATTGAAGCTGCTTCTCGTACCGTAACTCCAAACGCTGGAAAATATGCCAAACTTATTGAAAGTATCTTCTTAGGTAAAATTGGACGTGGTCAGCTTGATAAGAGTGGACTTACAATGAACGACATTAAGACTCTAGGAGATTCATTTGTAAAGACACTTGTTGCTAAAAACCACTCAAGAATTGAATATCCAGATGATGAAGAAGATTAATTATGGCAAATATTATTGATATTTATTACGACACTGACAATTACCAATCCTTTGCGCCAGAAGATTTTGTTTTGGATTATTTAGAAAAGGTTCTGTCTTGTGTTGGTCTTTCCAACGTTGAATTCTCTGTTACTTTTGCAACGGAAGATCATATACATGAACTTAATAAACAGTACAGAGATATTGATGATAGTACAGACATTCTTAGTTTTGCAGCTGAGGATGAAGACCCAGATGAAACACCTTTCTTTGTTACTTCTGAAGAGGCTAGAATTTTAGGTGACATGATTATTTGTCCTGAAGTTTTAGCTTCTAATGCTCAAACTTTTGGTGTTTCAAAAGAGGAAGAACTAAAAAGATTGTTGATTCACGGCGTATTACATCTTTCTGGAGAAAATCACAGTACTAATGATTCTTCTGAGCCTATGTTAATTCATCAGGAAGAAATTCTTAGAGCTTGTTCTGGGAAATAAGGCCCTCTTTTATTGACTGTATTGCATCATCTAGAACTGTAGAATTTGCATAGTATTTAGGGGCATATGAGCCAAGATATATCAAATATTTTTGTGTTTCATTGCCAATTACGGCTATTGTTGAGTTGAGTTTATTATCTTGACTTGTGTAGAGTGAGCTTTCATCAAAACTTATATTTACTCTTTCTGTTGTGTTATGATTTAAAATACTTTTAATTACTTTTACTTGATCAATATAAGTTCCTTCAGAGTAAAAACTTCCAACCATAGTAGTTTTAAATGCAGTATTTTTTGCTTCGTTAAGGTCAAAGAAAGGATAGTAAGAGGTTCCCAAAATTTCATTGTTTGAAAGATCAACTATTTGACCTACAACATAATCTGGACTTTGCAACTCATAAATACTTTGAACTGCAAGATCTAAAAGATATTGAACATCTAAATCAATTGTTAGTACTAAATCTTTTCCATAAGTGGTACTTGTATTGTATTCTGCTTGTGGAAAAAGTTGATCTTGATAGAGAATCTGAAGATTGCTTATTAGTTGTGATGCGTGAAATTGTGCAGGATATGTTCTATTGTAATTCTTTTTAATATAAACAACTGAATCTAATGAATTATTGGAAATATCGTCTTTTAGACTTTCTACTGCTTTTTCTGAAATATTATGCTTTATAAGTACTAGGTTTTCTGTAGTATTAGATATTTTTTTTGATATTTCATCCGGACTCATATTCAGGTGTAGACTTAAAATTTGAGCTACCAAGTCTTGGTTTGTGTATGTAGAGTCTATATAGACATCATATTGTGGTACATCCATTGCAAGAACGCGTTTGTTTCTGTCGTAAATTGTTCCACCAATTACAGTTGTTGCTACCACAGGATTGTTGTATTTTCCAGCCATTGAGCTATTGCCTATCATTAGATGAGCTAAAATAATGACTATTATCAATAAACAAATCCAAGTTATAGTTAAAAGCAAACCTGAAATGTTTCCTTTATTCGTTGAAGAACCCATGCTTTTGATATTATAATTAGATTGATTGATTGTACAGAGGTGTGTTATTACGAGCAGAAATAACTATGATGACATAACAGAGAAAAAAGTCTCAAGAAAAGGTTCGTCCCATGTGGTGCTAATTTCAGTCATTAGCGGTCTGCTCATGTGTTCTTTAGCACTTCTTATTTGGATTAGTGTTGTAAAAACCAGTGAGTTAAATTCTTCTAATATTCCTGTAAAAACTACTGTTGCAACCAATGATGCAAGTATAGAGCCGGTAAAAGAAATTGTTATTAAGAATGAAACTACAAGTGAAGTTCAAAGCCAAATTCAAAGTGATACTCAAAGTGAAGCTACAGACCAAACCTCAAATGTATCGCTTGATATAGATGAAGCTATTACTAAAGTTCAGGGAACTACTGATTATTTATCGGCATCGGACTATAGAGTGGAGAGCAGTGAATATAACTCAAATGTGGTGAATCAGGGTGTGGAATTGAAGAAACCTGTGATTGCGCAAAATTTAAGTGTAAGTCAGCAGTCTTCTTTCTCACGTGATATTGTCAAGTATACAGATTACGTTATTCAAGATGGCGATTCGCTTGATTCTATTGCACAAAAATTTGGGCTTTCTCGTGAGACTATTATTTCTGTTAACCAAATTCGTAATACTACGTCGCTTTGGATTGGGTCTACGCTCTCTATTCCAGATAGAGATGGTACAATGTATACGGTAAAAGAAGGGGACACTCTTTCTTCCATTGTACAACAGCTTAATTTGAGTTTGGGTTGGAAGGCTTTAAGCGATGTTAACGGACTTAAGAGTGAAGAAGTTGAGCCTGGACAGAAGTTGTTTATTCCTTTTGAATCGGTGCAGGAAACTGGGACTCTTAGTGTTCAAGAAGAACCTGTTTTTGTTTTGCCTTCTTCTGAGGCTGTGACAGTAGGGCTTTACAATCAAAAAGTTCCAAATCCTATAGGAACAAACGCTATTCAGTTGGATGGTATTCTTATGCAAGCTTCAGATGGTACTGCTGTATGTGCTTCTGAATCAGGTACTGTCATTGACAAGGGTTTTAATGACAATGGTTCTGGGTTTGTAAAAATCCTTCATTCCAGTGGCTATACGACCTTCTATAATTACTTGGCCGATATTTGTGTTAACACTACTGATAAAATTTCTCAAGGCGATGTCCTTGGCTATTTTGGTAATGGTACAACTAATCTTTTAAGTCCAACCATCTTCTTTAAGATTGAGCAAGATGGTATTTCTTTGGACCCATATTCTTTTTTGTAGGTAAACTTAGATGAATTATATTACAATTATTGCTCCAACTTATGATGATGCCGTTCGTAAAGCTCGAGAAGAGTACGGCGAAAAATTGAGAGTTCATAGTAGGAAAGATGTTGTTGTTAAGGGTTTTTTGGGTCTCTCTAAAAAAAGACATTGTGAACTTACTTGCTATTTAGCAGAAGAAAATTCTAATGCTCAAATGCAAATGCAAGAGAGTAGTTCTAATGTTGAAAAGGCTCCTGTTAAAGAACAAACTACAGCTGAAGATGAAGCTGATATTAAAAGATTTGAGCAGGAAGCTAAGACTCCAGATCCTGTTTCTGGCAAATATAGGGATAGTGAAGTATTGCAAGAGCAGCCTTCTGAAGAGGTAAAAGAGTCTGTAGTGGATGCTTCTGAGGAGCCTAAAGAGCCTGAGGAGCCTAAAGAGCCAGCAAAAGAGATTGAGTCTAAAGAAAAAAAGAGTAGAGATGCAATTGAAGATCTTCTTAACCATGCTTCTAACTTGTTGTATGAGAACGACTTTTCTACTGACTATATCAAGTGGATTATGGCTGATTTGCGTGCACAGTTGAATCTGGCATTTCCGGCTATTCCTACTCGTGAAGAGTTTGAGCTTCTTGTAGTTGATAGAATTGTTGGTTCTGTTGAAATTGACCACAACAGCCAGTTGCATCCACCTAGAATTTTTGTTTTAGTTGGGCCTACTGGAGTGGGTAAGACTACAACTATTGCCAAAATTGCTGCTATTTATGGAACAGTTCCACCTGTAGAGATTAGAAAAAAGGTTAGTATCATCACGTTGGATTCGTTTCGTGTTGGGGCATATGAGCAGATTGAGAATTTTGGACAGGCATTAAATATTCCTGTTTATAGAGCTGATGATGAGGCTTCCTTCTACGAAGATCTTGAAAAGACTCAGGATTCTGAGTTGGTATTGGTTGATACTATTGGTAGAAGTCCTAGAGATAATGAGCTTAATGTTAAGCTTAGAACTATGCTTAATGTTCCTGATAAAAAGAATTTGAAATGCTATTTAACTGTTAGCGCTTCAATGAAGAAAATAGATTTGGATAAGGTTTATGAGCAGTTTAAAAGCTTTGGAATTACCTCTGTTATTGTGACTAAAGCAGATGAAACATCTACAATTGGCAATGTTTTGTCGCTTTGTCATAGTCAGAATTTACCTTTATTGTTTGTTGCTGATGGCCAAATGGTTCCAAGAGATATTCATAAGGCTTCAAGTGCGTTTATGTTGGGCTTATTGAGAGGTTTTAATTTAGACTTTAACTCTTTATGGAATACTCAAATAGGTTCAGATGAATAGTTTGGTTTGTTATATGCACAATTTTTTTCATTTTATTGACTGTTAAACTGCATTTTCAGTATATTTGTCATGTCAAATTTATATGGAGGACTTTCATATGATTAAAGTTGGTATTAATGGTTTTGGTAGAATTGGACGCTTTGTATTCCGCGCCGCAATGAACAGAAACGACATTGAGATCGTTGGAATTAACGACCTTTGTCCAGTAGACTACTTGGGTTACATGCTTAAGTATGACACAATGCACGGTCAGTTTGATGGCACTATTGAATGTGACATGGAGAAGTCTCTCCTTATTGTCAATGGCAAGAAGATTCGTGTAACAGCCTGCAAGGATCCTAACGAGCTTAAGTGGGATGAAGTTGGTGCTGAATATGTTGTTGAATCAACAGGCCTTTTCCTTACAAAAGAGAAGTCACAGGCTCATATCAATGCTGGTGCTAAGTATGTTGTTATGTCAGCTCCTTCAAAGGATGACACTCCAATGTTCGTTTGCGGTGTTAACGAGAATACATATGTAAAGGGAACTCAGTTTGTTTCTAATGCTTCTTGCACAACAAACTGCCTTGCTCCTATTGCTAAGGTTCTTAATGATAATTTTGGTATTACAGATGGTCTTATGACAACTGTTCACTCAACAACTGCTACACAGAAAACAGTTGATGGCCCTTCTTTGAAGGACTGGAGAGGTGGACGTGCTGCTTCTGGTAACATTATTCCTTCTTCAACTGGTGCTGCAAAGGCTGTTGGTAAGGTTATTCCTTCCCTTAATGGCAAGCTTACTGGTATGTCAATGAGAGTTCCTACTCTTGATGTTTCTGTTGTTGACCTTACAGTTAACCTTGCAAAGCCTGCAACATATGCTGAAATTTGTGCAGCTATGAAGAAAGCTTCTGAAGGCGAGCTTAAGGGTATTCTTGGATATACAGAGGATGCTGTTGTTTCTTCTGACTTCCTTGGTGACACAAGAACTTCTATCTTTGACGCAAAGGCTGGTATTGCACTTACCGATACTTTCGTTAAGGTTGTTTCTTGGTATGATAATGAAATTGGTTATTCCAACAAGGTTCTTGACCTCATTGCTCATATGAAGAAGGTCAACGGTTAATTTATTTTTGTTATTTATCAGGCCTGCGTTTGCAGGCCTGAATTCTTGGTTTTTTACTATTGAATTATTTTTATACAAGCAGATAACGGAGCATATATGGTTCTGAATACAATTAGAGATGCAAATCTCGCTAACAAGAGAGTACTTATTAGAGTTGATTTTAACGTTCCTGTTAAAGACGGTAAGGTTACAGATGCAACAAGAATTCTTGCTGCTCTTCCTACTATCAACTACATTCTTGAGCAGCCAGGAACTTCCTTGGTTGTTATGAGCCACTTTGGTAGACCAAAGGGAAAGAAGAATCCTGATTTCTCAATGGCTCCAGTTGGAAAGAAGTTTGAAGAACTTCTTGGTAGACCTGTTAAGGTTGCTTCTGATGTTATTGGTCCAGAGGTTGAAAAAGAAGTTAAGGCTCTTAAAGCTGGTGAAGTTCTTCTTCTTGAGAATTGCAGATTCTATCCTGATGAAGAAGCAAATAATCCTGAGTTTGCAAAAACTCTTGCTTCTTATGGCGATGTTTATGTGAATGATGCATTTGGTACTGCTCATAGGGCTCATGCTTCAACAGAGGGTGTTGCTCATTATTTGCCTGCATATGCTGGTTTCTTAATTGAGAAGGAAGTTAAGTTTATGGCTCCTCTTCTTGAGAATCCAGAAAAACCATTTGTTGCTATCATTGGTGGTTCTAAAGTTTCCTCAAAGATATCGGTCTTGGAGTCTTTGGTGAAAACTTGTGATACTATTGTAATTGGTGGTGGTATGGCCTATACCTTCCTTAAGGTTCAGGGGCATAAGATTGGTAAGTCCTTGGTGGAAGAGGATTTCCTTAAAACAGCTAAGAGCTTTCTTGATGCAGCTGCAAAGAAGGGTGTTAAGGTTGTATTGCCTTGTGACCATGTGTGTGCTGCTACATTTGCAGAGGATGCTGAACCTGTTTTGATTGATGGCGTGGATATTCCAGATGACCTAATGGGTATGGATATTGGTCCTAAGACAACTGCTATCATTGTTGATGCATTGAAGGATGCAAAGTCTGTTGTCTGGAATGGCCCAATGGGAGTATTTGAGTTTGCTGCATTTGCAAAGGGAACTGAAGCTGTTGCTAAAGCTCTTGCTGCTTCTTCTGCTACTACTGTTGTTGGTGGTGGAGATTCTGTTGCTGCAGTTAATAAGTTTGGTCTTGCTGATAAAATTAGCCATGTTTCTACTGGTGGTGGTGCTTCATTGGAATTCCTTGAAGGAAAAGAACTTCCTGGAATTAAAGCACTTGAAAAATAATTGGAGTTTAGGATGAGAAATTTATATATTGCAGGAAACTGGAAAATGAATTTGGTTCCAAGTGAAGCTGCTAAGTTTGCTAGTGAGCTTGCTGCTGCAACCAAAAATGCAAAAGTAAAGGTTATGATTGCACCAACTTTTGTTTGTCTTCCTGGTGTTGTTGAAGCTGTTAAGGGTAGCAATATTATTGTTTCTGCTCAAAATGTTAATGACCATGAGAAGGGTGCTTACACGGGTGAGATTTCTTGTGCAATGCTCAAGGATATTGGAGTAAATTCAGTTATTATTGGTCATAGCGAAAGAAGACAGTACTATGGTGAGACAAATGAGTTTATAAATAAGAAGGTCTTGTTTGCTCTTGCTAATGGTATGGAAGTTGATCTTTGTGTTGGTGAAACTCTTGATGAAAGAGAATCCGGAAAGTTGGAAGATGTTCTTTCTGCTCAGGTGAATGTTGGTCTTGAAGGTGTAACAGCAGAACAAATGAAACACGTCACCATTGCCTATGAGCCGGTTTGGGCTATTGGTACTGGTAAGACAGCAACTCCTGCAGATGCCAATGCTGCACATGCTTTTATTAGAAGTTTAATTGAGAAGAAGTATGGAAAGGCTGTTGCAGAAAATCAGATAATACAGTATGGTGGTTCAGTAAAACCGTCCAATGTTCGTGAGCTTATGGCATGCGAACATATTGATGGAGCACTTGTTGGTGGGGCTTCACTGACTCTTGAGCAGTTCCTCCCTATCATCAATTGTGTTGACTGAGCTTAAGTTGAAACGGAGTAGGTAGTATATGGCAGCTTTAAGTATTATTCTTCTTGTACTTTTTGTTATTGTTAGTCTTCTTTTGATCTTCCTTGTTGCTATTCAGAGTGAAGATAACACTGGACTAGGTGGAATTTTTGGTGGTAACAGTGAAACAGCTTTTGGTGGTAGATCTAATAAGGTAGTCAATAAGCTTACAGCTTATTTGTTGGCTGCATTTATTGTTCTTGCAATTTTGGTCGCTGTTCTTAATAAATCTTCTGATGATTCTATTCTTAGTACTCAAAAGGCTGCAGCAGCTGCCACATCTACAGAATCTACAGAGAATTAATTTAAATATTTTGAAAACTAGGCCGCTTGATAAAATAATGAAGGCGGCCAATTTTCATAAAAAGGGGTCTTATGAGAATATGCATCCTTTACGGTGGCGTTGCTACTGGTAATGTCAATTTGAAGGCTTTGGCTGAAGGTATGTCCAAGGGCCTTTCTTCATCTGGAGAGCATGTTGTTGAGATCTTTGACATGAAGCTTGATCAGGGGAAACGTGTGTCTTCTTATGACTATATTGTTGTTATCTCTCAAGCTGAAAGTTTTTTTTCAAAGAAAGTTCCTGCATGTGTATCTGATTTTTTGAAATCAGCTGGTTCCATTTCAGGTAAAAGATGCAGTTGTTTTATAAGCTCAAATTGTTTGAGAAAAAATAGAGTACTTCATAACCTAATGTATGTGATGGAAAATGAAGGTATGTATCTTAAACTTTCTGATGTTTTAAAGAATGCTGACATGGCCTATGCTATTGGCAAAAGGCTTCATGTTGAGCGAAATTAAGGAGTTTAATAATGAAAAAGGGAATTATAACCGTTTTAATCCTTCTTGTAGCTATTATTTGTGCTACACCAGTCTTTAGTGATTCTGTTTCTACTCCAATTGTCAGAATCAATTTAATCAAGAATGCTGTTATTACTCAGCAGCAGCTGGATGACGCGGTTTCTAGATATAGCGAAGCTTACGGTACAACATTTGATGAAGCAACTGTTTTGGATGCTCTTATTTCTGATGAGCTTTTTAAACAGGGTCTTGAGAAAAACGGTTATACACTTACAGATGACCAGAAAGCACAGCTTCTTTCATCACAAAAGTCCAGCATAGAGACTCAAATTGGCTATTCTTTGACTAATGAAGAATTTGAATCTCTACTTCTTTCTCAGAATGGTTTAACAACTGAAGAATACAAAGAATATCTTGCTAATCAGTATTTACTTCAATCATATGTTTATACAGCAAAAGCAGATATGTTTGAAAATGTTGCTGAACCAACATCAAGTGAAATTGAAGCCTTCTACAAAAAGAATAAGTCTTCTTTCATAAGCGAAGAAAATGTTAAGCTCTCTCATATTTTCTTTGAGTTTGGTGATGATAAAGATGCTGCTCTTGCCAAGGCAACTGAAGTTTCAAACCTGATTTCTTCTGGAAAGATTACATTTGAGAAGGCTGTTGTTGAATACTCTGAAGATGCTAACTCAAAGGATTCAGGTGGAGAAATTGGTTGGCTTCAAATTAATGATACTGACACCATGGCTTATATGGGAGAAAACTTCTTTGATAAGGTTTTTGAGCTTAGTGCAGGTGAAGTAAGTGGAGTTATTGAAAGCCTTGCAGGTTATCACATTGTTAAGGTTTCAGTTCACAATGATACAAAAATTTTAGGTTTGGATGAAAAAATTTACCCAACAGATACAACTACTGTACGCGATTACATTTATAACTATGTTTATAGTCAGAATGTTAATACTATGTTCCAAGAAGCATATCTTTCTTTAATTGCTGATCTTAAGGCTGAAGCTTCTATTAAGTATCTAAAGTAAATTTTTGCATAGGTGGTATTGAATGAAATCTAGGCACCTTGCTCGTGCAATTGCTGTTCAAACTCTATATTCATTGGATTTTAATTCACGAATTCATGAATGCCCTCTGCCTTATACAGAGGGTTTTGTTGGTTACACAAAAGAAGAGGAAGAAAAGCTTGAGTCTGATGTGACTTTGTATGCTTCTTTAATGATTAACGGAGTTCTTCAACATTTAGACGAGATTGACGAGATTATTAATAGATTTTCTTCCAAACGAAGTATTGAAAACATAAGTATTGTTGATAGAAACATCCTAAGACTTAGTATCTATACTCTTTTGTACTGCAAGGATATACATCCCAGCATTGTCATAGACGAGGCTGTGAAACTCTCCCAAGAATACAGCACTGAAGTCAACTATAGATTCATCAATGGCCTTTTGGACACTGTTGTGAGGTATTTGCATGATTCTACTGAAGACAAATGAACAAATTGATGGAATAAGAAAATCCTGTCATCTTCTTTGCCAGCTTCTTGATTCTTTAGAAGGAAAAGTTCTTCCAGGCATGTCTACAATGGATATAGATAAAATATGCCATGATTTTATTACTCAACATGGTGGAAAGCCTGCTTTCTTGAATTTTGAAGGATTTCCTGCAACTGCTTGCGTTAGCATTAACGAGGAAATTATTCATGGAATTCCAAAGAAAAAAAGAATTATTCATGAAGGCGATATTGTTAGTATTGATTTAGGGATTAATTTAAAAGGTTATTTCTCAGATAGCGCAAGAACATACATTGTTGGAAGTGTTGCACCAGAGGTTGAAAAGCTAGTTAAGGTTACTAGAGAGTGTTTATACAGAGGAATTAGTGTTTTAGATAATCCTCATTCTAGAATTCAAGATATAGGTGCTGCAGTTTTTGATCATGCAGATAAAAATGGCTTTGGTGTTGTCAGAGAATACTGTGGTCATGGAGTTGGACTTAAAGTTCACGAGGATCCAGAAATTCCTAACTATGTATGTAGATATATGCCAAATCCTCGCATAAAAGAAGGTATGGTCATTGCTATTGAACCAATGATTAACCTTGGGACAAAGAATATTATTGATATGCCAGATGGCTGGACTGTTATTACTGCAGATCATAAACCATCTGCACATTTTGAACATACAGTTGCCATTACTGCAAATGGCCCTGAGATTTTGACACAGATTTAATGGGCCATAAGGCTCAGTGAGGGGGACAGGTATGAAGGACTTTATTCCGCATGATGTTATTAGAGACAGCGCATTGAAACTTGCCTATAAGATGCACAAAGAAGACGGATTCATTCCTGATGTTATTTATGTCTCTCTCCGTGGAGGAGTCTACATGGCAAATGTCTTCTCAGAATACTTCAAAATGATTTGCCTAAAAGAGCACAGAAGACCGGTCTTATATGCGGCTGTTGTAGCACGCTCATATACTGTTCTACGCGATCAAACACGCGTGCAAGTAGATGGCTGGACATATTCCCCAGAGTATCTCCGTGCTGGCGACAAAGTTCTTCTTGTAGACGATATTTTTGACACTGGTAATACGGTTAACAAACTTGCAAGCATTATTATGGACAAGGGAATTCCTCGTGAGGACCTTAAAATAGCTGTATTTGATTATAAAGTTCCACTCTACAAGGATACTGAACCACTTCCTATTCAGCCCGATTATTATTGCAGACGTCATATTCTCAATTCTCCAGCTGATGAAACTTGGATTCACTATCTTTGTCATGAATATGTTGGTCTAACTTCTGAAGAAATTGATATGGTTTTCCAAGATCCAGAAGTAAAACGTATTTTGCATGAAACAAGAGGAGATAAGGTTTAATATTTGTTGCAATTTGTTGCATTTGCGATATACTAGACAAGTAAGTTGTGCTGGCAAGTAAGTCTACGCACTAAGGAGTTAAGAAATGTCTAAGATTGTGATTGCACTTGGTGGAAACGCATTAGGAAATACACCATATGAACAGCTTGAATTGGTCAGAGAGACCGCAAAGCCTATTGTTGATTTAATTGCAGCAGGAAATGAAGTTGTTATAGCACATGGTAATGGACCTCAAGTTGGTATGATTAACCTTGGTATGGCCACTGCTGCTGAAGCTAAGGCAATTAAATCAGATATGCCATTCCCTGAGTGTGGTGCTATGAGCCAAGGATATATAGGATATCACCTTCAAAATGCTATTGGAAATGAATTAGTTTCTCGAGGTATTGAAAAAGAGGTTGCTACGGTTGTAACACAGGTGTTAGTAGACGAAAACGACCAAGCTTTTACACATCCAACAAAACCAGTTGGGGCTTTTTATGACAAGGCTACTGCAGAAAGAATTGCTAAAGAAAAAGGTTATACAATGGTTGAGGATGCCGGACGTGGCTATAGACAGGTTGTTCCTTCTCCAAAACCAATTGATGTTATTGAAAAGAAAGCTGTTGAAGGCCTTATTGCTCAGGGTTGTGTTGTTATCACCGTTGGTGGTGGCGGTATTCCTGTAGTACGCAAGGACGGAAAACTCTATGGTACTCCAGCTGTTATTGATAAAGATTTTGCGTCTGAAAAACTTGCTGAGTTGATTGATGCAGATCAACTTGTTATTTTAACTGCTGTTGAAAAAGTAGCTATTAACTATAGAAAAGAAAATGAAGAGTGGCTTTCTGAGCTTTCCCCTTCTAGAGCAAAAGAACTAGCCGCTCAGGGCCATTTTGCTCCAGGTTCCATGCTCCCTAAGGTTCAGGCATGTGTTCAGTTTGCTGAAAGCAAGAAGGGTAGAGTTGCTATTATTACTTCTCTTGATAAGGCTCTTCAGGCTCTTCATGGCGATACCGGCACAAAGATTTATCAATACTGAGTTTTATGGATGAACAACTGAGTATTATAATTGGTGCAGATGAAGCGGGACGTGGCCCTTTGGCTGGTCCCGTTTGTGCTTCTGCTGTGGTTTTACCCAATGATTTTCCTTTTGAGATTCTTAATGATTCTAAGAAACTTAGTGAAAAACGCAGGCTAGAAATAGAGCCTATAATCAAGGAGAAAGCTATTGCTTGGGCAATTGCATGGGCAACTCCAAAAGAGATTGATCAAATAAACATACTTCAAGCCTCTTTATTGGCTATGAAAAGAGCCTACGAAAAGGTTCTTGTTCAATTAAATCAAAAAAAAATAACTGCTAACATTCTTTTAGTTGATGGTAATAAAATACCTGAAGTTGATATTTTATGTCAGGCTATTGTTAAAGGGGATTCTAAAATTCCAGCTATTATGGCAGCGTCAATTTTGGCTAAAAATGCTAGAGATAGATTTATGATAAGGGCAGCAAAAAAATGGCCACAATATAAGTTTGAAAAACACAAAGGCTATCCATGCCCTCAACATAAAGAATTACTTAGAAAATTTGGCCCATGTCCTATTCATAGGCTGTCGTTTAAATATTAACTATTTTTCGTCTTTGTTGGCGTTCATTTTAATATAGTCAACAGACTTTTGAAATTCACGAAGAAATTCTCCAAGATCTTCTGGATAAACTAAAATACTCTGACGGATGAAACGGCCTTCGTCTGCTGTTGTTTTACTCTCTACAATATTAAGATACATATCTCCTTTATAGTTTTCTTTGACATTGAAAAAATAAGTTCTGTCATTAGTTACAAATTTTGTTGAGAAAACTTCACCACGTTGACCCATAGAATCCCCCGCAATAAGTAATAAAATAAAAGACCACGCTTTTCTTTGCGTGGTCCTTTGTAAGCGCCCGACGGGAGTCGAACCCGCTTCTTCAGCTTGGAAGGCTGAGGTAATACCATTATACCACAAGCGCACGTACGAATACTTATACTCAATTAGTAGGGCAAAGGTCAAGTAGCGAATGACAAAAACCTGTGTTTATGCTATATTTCTTTAGATGTTTTTTGTGAGGTAGCTGTGTTTTTAAAATCCGTTGAACTATACGGTTTCAAATCGTTTGCAGATAGAACTAAGTTTGAATTCTCAGATGGTATTACATCTCTTTTAGGCCCAAACGGGAGCGGAAAGAGTAATGTTGTTGATTCAATCAAATGGGTTCTTGGAACACAGGCTCCTAGTGCAATTAGAGCAGGTAAGCGTGAAGATGTTATTTTCAATGGAACAGATTTTAGAAAGCCTATGCCAATGTGTGAGGTTATTCTCACATTAAATAATGAGGAGCATTTTCTCAATATTGATGCTGCAGAAGTTGAAATTAAACGTCGTATGTTCCGCAATGGGGACAATGAGTATTACATTAACCGTACACGTGCCCTTCTTAGAGATGTCAAAGAACTTTTCATGGATACTGGAGTAGGAAAATCTTCCTATAGTATTCTTGAACAGGGAAAGATTGACCAAATTCTCTCTCTTAAGCCTGAAGACCGCCGATACATTTTTGAGGAGGCCTCTGGAATAAGTAAGTTTAAACAGCAGAGCGATGACGCTGCCAAAAAGCTTCAAAAGACTGATGATAATATGGCTCAAGTTGAACTTCTTTTACGTGAAGCTGAGAAGGTCTATAATTCTAGAAAAGGTCAACTTGATAAGGTTTTAAAGCATAGAGAGTTAAGTGCAAAGAAAGAAGCTTTGGAAGTTGATTTGCAGCTTTCTTATGTTCAGTCTTTGACTAAGCTAAAGCAATATAGAGAAGATGAACAAAAGAAACTTGAGCAAGAGGCTGCCCAAATTGATGCTACAATGGATACTGTTAGAGCAGGTCTTACTAAGCAACAAGATGAGTTGGATGAGTTAAGACATCAAAGAGATGTTCTCTATGAATCTCTTCATAGAAATGAAGAGCGTCTAAATTCTTTTGATGCACAAATTAAGATTTACAATGAAAGATACTCTGAAGTTTCTCAAAGATCTAAAGATGCTGAAATTAAGGCTCAACAGTATAGGGATAGAATAGAAAAGGACAACTTGAGGCTAGAAGAGAAGTTGGCGCAATTGGACTCTCTTGCAGAGAATATTGAGCTAACACAGAAAAGTATTGAGAAAGCGTCTGAAGAAATTGAAAAGCTTCAAGCCGATAAAATTAGACATCAATTAGACATAGATGACCTAAATAAGCTAATTGAGAGTCTTTCTGAAGAGCGTGTGAAGATTACTCAGCAGATTAGTGACCTTGCCAATGATATTGCAAACCGTTTGGAAGAAAATATTAAAGGAAGTGGTTATAGCTCAGTAGTTAGAGCAAAGGCAGAGAAGAAACTGTTTGAAGAGCTTTCACGGGCCAAGAAGATTTTGAGCGAAAGAATTGATTTTTTAAGGCAAATTTCTAGCGTAAATTTTGACTCAAAGGTGTTTACTCAGGCCTTGGATGATGCGGATGAAAGTTTGCTTACTGAATTGGATGAGATAAAGGGCTTATTTCAAGAATATAGTGGAACAATTCCAACTTTCTTGGATGAGTTTGTGTCTCCTCAAGGAACGCTTGCTAAGAAGGCTGGTCTTGATGCAAGTTTAGAGCAATCTTATACAAAAGAAACTGATAGTAGAAACCGTATTGCAGAATATAATTCTGAGATTGATCGTCTTGGCAGAATGCTGATTTTGAAGGAATCGGATTTAAGAGATTTGAGGGATGATGAGATTCAATTTAGATCTCAGCATAAGGCATTGAAGGATTCTATTTCTGATTTAAGACAGAGCCTTCAACAGATGGAATTTGATTTTTCTGACGCTTCTCATTCTCTTGAGGCAGAGCAAGACAAGGTAAATGAAGTCCTAGAAATGATAGATAATGTCAAAAACAGAAAAGTAGAGGCTCAAGAGGATATTAAAAACATTAAAACTGAAATTGGGTCTTTATCTAATTCTATTGAAGAAAAGTCCAACAAAATTGCTTCTGAAAATTCGCAATTCCAAGAAAAGTTTAATAGGCGGCAACAACTTATTAGTGAGATTGCTACAGCGGTTGAAAATGTACGTAATCTTGGACTTCAGATTCAAGATAGATATACCGAATTCTTTGATAATACAGGAAAAAGCCTTAAGGAATTTAACGATCACGAGATTACTGCTGCTGTAGATGATATTAAGAACGAACTTGATACTGTAAAAAAACGTATTCAAGATTTGGGTTATATTAACTACATGGCTGAAGATGAATACAACGAAGCCAAGAAGAATTTTGACTTCTACAGCAAAAACATGGAAGACTTAAACAAAGCTAAGGCTGATCTTGAAGAAGTTATTGCTGAGATTAAGCGTCAGAGTGAAGAGTTGTTCCTTCAGACGTATAAACAAATTGCTGAAAACTTCCAAGAGATGTATAGCACCCTTTTTGGTGGTGGTAGGGCTGAACTGAGACTTACTGATGATGAGAATGTTTTGGAGTCTGGTATTGATATCTTTGCTCAACCGCCTGGAAAGAAACTCTTGAATATGCAACTTCTCTCTGGTGGTGAACGCTCTATGACGGCTGTTGCATTACTCTTTGCTACATATATGGTTAAGCCATCTCCGTTCTGTATTTTGGATGAGATTGATGCAGCTCTTGATGCTAGAAACATTGGTGCTTTCTTGCGTGTTCTTGAAAAGTTTGATGACAAGAGCCAATTTATTATCATTACTCATAATAAGAACACTGTTTTGGGTTCAAATAGCCTTCTTGGTGTCACACAACAAGAACTTGGTGTTTCTAAGATGATTGGATATCGTCTTGAAGATATCAAGGACATTGACAAGACTTATGATGAGTTGAAAGGGTAAATTTTTTGGTCAGTTTTTCAAATTGACATGATACGTTAATTCATGGATAATTCGTAAGTTATGTTTGACTCAATAAGTGATAAATTTTCATCAATTATACGTTCTATATCGGGCAAATCTAAGATAAGTGAAAAAAATGTTCAGGATGCCGTTGAAGAAATTAAAATGGCGTTACTGGACGCTGATGTTAATCTTAGAGTCGTTAGACGTTTTGTTAATAGAACTTTGGAAGAGGCTTTGGGAGATAAGGTTCTTAAGGCAGTTGATCCAGGACAGCAGTTTGTTAAGGTTGTCTATGATAAGATGGTTCAACTTCTTGGAGATCCTGAAAATCAAGCTTTAAAACTTAAAGGGCCTGATACTGTAAGTGTTATCCTAATGATGGGTCTTCAGGGCTCTGGTAAAACTACTACAAGTGCAAAGCTGGCTTTGATGCTTAAGAAGCAGGGTCGCAGGGTTATGATGGCCGCTTGTGACTTGGTTAGACCGGCTGCAATTACTCAATTGCAAGTTCTTGGAGAGCAAGTAGACGTTCCTGTCTATGCTGAAACAGACACAAAGGATGCTGTGCAAGTAGCTACCAATGCATTCAAGAAGGCAAAACGAGAACAATATGATGTTTTGATTGTAGATACATCGGGTCGTATGCACCTAGATGACGTCATGATGCAAGAGATTCAAGATATTAGTCGCGCATTGCACCCAGATGAGACGCTTTTTGTAGCTGATGCCATGACTGGTCAGAATGCAGTGACAATTGCTCAAGAATTTGAGAGCAAAGTTGGTATTTCTGGTGTTGTTCTGACTAAATTTGATTCCGATACCCGTGGTGGTGCAGCGCTCTCTCTCAGGGAAGTTGTTGGCAAGCCAATTAAGTTCATTGCTGTTGGCGAGAAGATGGAGGACCTTGAACCTTTCTATCCAGAACGTATGGCAAGTCGTATCCTGGGTATGGGTGATATTGTTTCCTTGGTTGAGAAAGCACAGGAGACTTATGATATTGAAAAGGCTCAAAAACTTCAGGAAAAGATGGCCAAAAACACTTTTGATCTTCAGGACTACCTAGATCAATTGGAGAACATGACAAAGATGGGTGGAGTTGGAAAATTGATAGAAATGATTCCAGGAGCCAAGGGAAATGTATCAGAAGATGACGTTAACACGGCAGAATTGCGAAAAGAAAAAGCAATAATCCAGTCAATGACCTTCCAAGAAAGACAAAATATCTATATAATTGGTCCGGCTCGTAAGAAAAGAATTGCAAAGGGCAGTGGAACATCAGTAGGTGAGGTTGGTCATTTACTGAAAAAGTTTGAAAAGATGCGGCTGAATATGAAAAAGCTCGCTAAAAATAAAAAATACCAGGCTGCTTTAATGAAGCAGATGGGGATGAACTGAGATTCGTAGGAGGAATTGACGTGAGCGTTGGTATCAGATTGAAAAGACTTGGTACAAAAAAGAGACCATACTACAGAGTTGTTGTTATGGATTCTAGAGAATCAAACAAGGGTAAGCCTCTTGAGGAGATAGGTTTCTATCATCCAGTAGAGAGTGAGAACCAAATCAGCATTAATGCTGAGAGAGTTGCTTACTGGATTGGTGTTGGTGCACAGCCATCCGATACAGTAAAGATGCTTTTGGCAAAACAGGGAATTCCAGCCACAGCTAAAGCTCCTGTAAAGGACTGAGCCCGTGGAAAAGGAACTGGTCGAATACATCGTCAGATCGCTCGTTGACCATCCAGAAGCTGTTGAAGTTAATGTTGTGGAGGGCGAAAAGTCCACCATACTTGAACTTAGAGTTTCTCAGGATGATTTGGGCAAGGTCATAGGCAAGCAGGGAAGAATTGCTAAGGCTCTAAGAACTATTCTTAGTGCTACAACAACAAAAACCGGCAAGCATACTAGCCTTGAAATTCTGGACTGATTGGGTATGAAACAGGTCCTTGCAACCGGAATTGTTAGAGCTCCACATGGTGTGAAAGGTTTTGTAAAGGTTAAGCCTTATTCTAATGACTTTGATCATTTCTTTTCACTTAAAGAAGTAACACTTCAACGTGAGGGCAAAAGCAGAAAAGCGGAGATTGAACAGGTTCTTAATCATTCTGGCGAACTTCTTGTTAAGTTTAAGGGAATTGATAGTCCTGAGGATGCACGCTTTATTTCTGGATGGGACATTCTGGTACCCAGAGAACAGGCCAGTAAATTAGGCAAAGGTGAGGTATACATAGCTGACCTTCCGGGTATGAAGCTTGTATACGAGAAAGAAGAAGTTGGAGAAGTGGTTGCTACTGTTGAAGGCGCTCAAGCATTGTTGCTAGAGGTACTTGCCTTAGATGGTAAGAAATATCTGGTACCATACATGAAAGGTATATTTGTATCGGATGTTGATTTGGACAAAGGAACCATTAAACTTCTGAAAAGGGAACTCTTAGGATGAATATTGAAGTCCTAACACTCTTTCCTGAAATGCTCCAAGGATTCTTCACGAATTCAATCATGGCACGTGCTGTCAAGGCTGGGCTGGTCACTTATAAATTAATAGACTGGCGAGAATATGCGCTTGATAAGCATCACAAGTGTGACGATTCACCCTTTGGTGGGGGTGCAGGTATGGTCATTAAACCTGAACCGCTCTTCAAAGCACTGAATGACGTTGATGCCATGAACAAACGTGTTGTCTATGCATCGCCATCAGGCAAACGGTTGACGCAAGACTATGCAAGGGAACTTAGCCAAGAACCCGAGCTTGTTTTCATCTGTGGTCACTATGAAGGTATTGACCAGCGGATTATAGACCGATATGTGGATGATGAAATTAGCATTGGTGACTACGTAGTTTCTTCAGGGGAAGTAGCAACCCTGGTGATAATTGATGCCGTTTATAGGCTAATAAATGGAGTTATCACGGATTCCTCGCTTGACGAGGAGAGCTTCACTGGTCCGTTATTGGAATACCCACAATACACTAGACCAGAATCCTATTGCGGAATGGATGTTCCAGAGATTCTTTTGTCTGGTCATCATGCCAATATAGAGAAGTGGAGGCTACAAAAACGGCTAGAAAAGACTTTGTCTAATAGGCCGGACTTACTTGAAAAAGCAATCAAGGATGGACTTCTTGATGACAAGACTTGTAAGTTATTAAAAGAAATGAATTTATTTGACCAAGGGGTTTAAAATGGACTTAATTAAGGCTATTGAACAAGAACAGATGAAGCAGGACGCCGAGAATTTCCACGTTGGCGATACTGTCAAGGTTTACTTCAAGATTGTTGAAGGTAACACAGAAAGAGTTCAGGTTTACGAAGGAACTGTTATTGCAAAGAACAATTCTGGTATCAGAAGAACCTTTATTGTTAGAAAACTTTCTTATGGTGTTGGTGTTGAGAGAATTTTCCCTCTTCACTCTCCAAGAGTTGAAAAAGTTGAGGTTGTAAGACGTGGCCGTGTTAGAAGAGCTAAGCTCTATTATCTCAGAGACAAAGTTGGTAAGGCAGCTAAGGTCCCAGAGCAGATTCGTGGTCACAAGGGAATCTGAGTTTGTATATATTGCACACATTTGCGTAATGCAATTTCAAGGCGGAAGAGTTTTCTTCCGTCTTTTTTTTTGCAAAACATAATAAAAATTACTTTTTATTTGTACTTACTTATATAGACCACAAAAGGAGTACAAGTATATGAATGAAAGAGGAAAAAAGTGTGAGGAGATTGTAACCCAGTATTTACAAAATCAAGGCTATGAAGTGCTGAAACGAAATTATCGGTGTAGAGAAGGTGAGGTGGATATAATTGCGTGCAAGGATGAAATTCTATGCTTTGTAGAAGTGAAATCGCTCAGCCAGAAATGGCTGCCTCAGGAGCTTTCACGCATGGTGGATGGACAAAAGCGGAGGCGAATACTGTTGACTGCAATTGATTATTTGAATAAGGTTTATGATGATTGTGGGTTCGTTGTGATGCGCTTTGATGTGGCGTCTGTTACAGGTAATAATGTTACCTACTATGAAGGAGTTTTCTAGTGGAAAACAGAAAAAGAAGAAGACAAAGATCTAAAAAATCTACAAGTGATGTGCAAATTACTGAAAATCAGGAAAAACAAGTTAGAGATCATGTTGTTTTTGACGATTTAGTAATACCCCAAGTAATTGAACCAAGGCCTGAATGTGTTATCTGTGGTGAACCTATTGAGTCGTTTGCAGAGGCAATTAGTGAGCCCAATGGAGGTTATAGTCATTTTGATTGCGTGATAGAAAAATTGAAAACTCAAGAGAACGTCCAGGCTCCGGATTCAATTTCCTATATTGGCCATGGTGCTTTTGCTGTTGTATCTAAGGATGCTGATGGTAAATACATTATTAAAACAAGAATTCAGTATGAGTCAAATGAGGCTTTTGCAAACATGAAAAAACAAGTTGAGGCAACTAAACAATGAGAACTGATTTTGCTATGTTTCCTGGGACTTTTGATCCTCCAACGCTTGGGCATATTGATATTGTTCAAAGATGTTCACTCCTCTACAAGAAGGTGTATGTTGTTATTGCAGATAACATTAACAAAAAAACTTTATTTACTGCATCTGAGCGTAAATCATTCATGGAAGAAATTTTCAAAAGCTATGATAATGTAGAGGTACATATTTGGCCTGGCCTAGTTGTAGACTTTGCTAGAGAGCACAATATTGGCATAATGATTCGTGGAGTTCGTTCGCAAGTAGACTTTGGTTACGAGTTTGAGCTAGCTGAAACTAACAAGCAAATTTGTCCCGATATTGAAGTACTTTTCATGCCTACAAATCCTAATTATTTCCTCATTAGGAGTTCTACAATAAAGGAAATGGCTAGTTTTGGAGCCGATATTTCCTCAATGGTTCCTAAGGTAGTTATTGATGCTTTAAAGACTAAGTTGGGGTCTCAACCAAAAAGATAAAAAGTGTTGACTTAAACACTGTTTTTCTATATTCTCACAATGTTGTAGAAAAAGAATATCATTAAACTAGAGGTAGAATATGGCGACACCAAAATATAAAACATCTAAGGCTAAAGCGGCTGCAAGAAAATCTGCAAACATGAAGCTTCAGGCTCCAACTCTTTCAAAGTGTACAAAGTGCGGACAGCTGATTCTCCCACATAGAGTATGTCCACAGTGCGGATACTACAAGGGTGAGCAGATTATCAACCCAGATGAGGAGTAATAAATGACAAAGAATGAAATTTTTGATAAGGTGAAAGCAATCATTGCTGATAAGCTCGCTGTTGATGAGGACTCAATCACAATGGATTCTTCATTTGTAAATGATCTTAAGGCTGACAGCATGGACATTTTGGACCTTGTTGGCGGTTTTGAAGAGGAATTTGATATTAGAGTTCCAGATGAGAAGGGCAGAACCTTTGAGACTGTTGGTGAGGCTGTTGATTATTTAGCTTCTATTCTATAACTTTTGATTTTGAGATTTATATGTCTTGTAACAAATCAGATAAGGCTCCGGAAATCCCACAAAAGAGGATTGAGGAGCTTTTGTTATTTCAAGAGAATATTGGAATTAAATTCAATGATATCTCCATTTTAAATACAGCTTTTACGCATTCTTCATATGCTAATGAGGTTAAAAATTATAAGGTATGTGACAACGAAAGACTTGAGTTTCTTGGTGACAGCGTTTTGTCTGTAGTGGTTTCTAAATGGCTGTACGAGAATCTTGAAGGAGATGAAGGTGATTGCACTAGAATAAGAAGTGTTGTTGTCAGTGAAGATTCTCTTTCAATTGTTGCTAAGAAGCTTGAATTAGATAAATACCTTGTCATTGGTGTTGGGGAAGAACGTACTGGAGGTAGGTTTAAGAAGGCTATTCTCGCAGATTGTATGGAGGCTGTTTTTGCTGCAATTTACCTTGATCAAGGCTTAGAAGCAGTGAGGCCTTTTATTCTTAATAACTTAATGCCAATTATTGAAGCAACAATAAATAATAAGTTTAAGCAAGATTATAAAACAATACTTCAAGAATATGCTCAAAAGCGTTATAGAAAGGTTCCTGTTTATGAGCTTTCAAATACAACTGGTCCTGAGCATAATCAAACTTTCTTCTATACTGTTTCTGTCCATGGAAAGATTTATGGTCCAGTTGGAGGACACAATAAGAAAGATGCTGAGCAAAATGTTGCAAAGCTAGCTTTGGAGCAACTTGGCTTGATTTAAAAGTATTTCTTTTTGGTTCAATGAAGGGTTATCTATTACCATTTCTAGCAGTTTATTAAGAATTTCGCCCATCTCTTTGGATTTTGGGATACCAATTGCATTTAAATCCTCTCCAGTTATATCAAGTTCTGCTAGTGTCATTGGATCGTTGATTAATTCATCAATTCGCGGAAGAAGACTTTGGTATTCTTCTTCCCAACGTACTCCAGTTGAAGCAATTTGATCACACCACTGTAGTTGAAAGACTTCAGTTAGATTATTTTTCCCAATTCTTTGAATTAAGCGTTTTACATCTCCATCTGTCCAAGATTGAGTATTTCTTGCCGTTTGTTCTCTAATTAAGAGTGAGACATGTGAAATAATTTCATTTGAACATTTTAGACGCCTTAAGATGTTTTGTGCCATCTGTGCGCTAACTGTTTCGTGGTTGTTGTAAGTTTGGGTTGAGGCTTTTCCTATTTCGTGTAGTAGGGCAGCAAGACGTACTGTTAAACTGTATCCGGCTTTTGATGCTATATCTACGCAAGAGTAAATATGTTCCAAAACGTCAGAGGATCCAACTTCTGTTTGTTTTATATTTCTACAGGCTGTAACTTCTGGCAGAATAAGCTTTAATATTCCTGTTTCTTCTAAGATTTTTAGTCCAACAGATGCTTTAGTGCTCATTAGTATTTTGGATAATTCGTCATAAATACGTTCTTTTGATACGTTTACAATAGAATAAGAAAGAGCACATGCAGCTTCTAGGGTACTAGATTCTGGTTTAAAATTTAATTTTGAACAAAATCGGGATAAACGCATAAGACGCAGTGCATCTTCCTTGAACCGTTCAGTTGGGTTTCCAATTGCGCGAACTAGATGATTTTTGAGATCTGCAAAGCCGTTAAAGTCATCTGTGATAGTGCCGTCTGTGCAATTTGCTGCAAAGGCATTGATGGTGAAATCTCGTCTAGAGAGGTCCTCATGAAGATTTGTGATGTAGGAGACGTTGTCTGGATGACGGCCGTCTGTATAGTTGGATTCACTGCGAAAAGTAGTGACCTCATAACTTTCACCTTTGAAGAGTACAGTGACAGTCCCATGCTTAAGACCTGTTGGAATGACTTTTTTGAAAAGAGCTATGACTTGTTGTGGTGTTGCGCTTGTGCAGAAGTCAAAATCACTGTTATCAATTCCCATAAGATAATCACGAATGGCACCGCCTACAATGTATAGGCTAAATCCATTTGTATCAAAGATTTTTCCAAATTCTTGAACTTTCTTTGGTACTGGATATTTTATACATTTGAAGTCCGCTATGTTACTGTTCTCTTGTGCCATGTTTTTGATGATATATCATAATTCATATTTTTGGAATGTGTAGTATAAAAGGAAGAAAAGAGATATAATTTTTCAAAATCTCAGGAGATAAAAATGTTTAAGAGCGTTGACCCAAGACAGAATTTCCCAAAGATGGAAGAAGAAATTCTAGAATTTTGGAATAAGAATGAAATTTTTAAGAAATCGGTAGAAAGTCGTCCTGCTGACAATGAGTTCTCTTTTTATGATGGTCCTCCTTTTGCAACTGGACTACCTCATTATGGGCATCTTGTGCCAGGAACCATTAAGGACATTATTCCAAGATATAAGACTATGAAAGGGCAGCGTGTTGTCCGTAACTGGGGATGGGACTGTCATGGTCTTCCAGTTGAAAATCTCATGAAAAAAGAGCTTGGTATCTCAAGTGCTAAAGAAATTGAGGCTTATGGTGTTGAAAATTACAACAATAAATGCCGCGAAAGTGTCATGAGATTTACAAACGAATGGAAACATACCATCACTAGAATGGGACGTTGGGTTGATTTTGACCATGGTTACAAAACTATGGATAAGTCTTTCATGGAGAGTATTTGGTGGGTATTTAAAAGTCTTTATGATAAGGCTCTTATTTATAAGGGTTATAACATTCTTCCTTACAGTCCAGGTCTAGGTTGTCCTCTTTCAAATATGGAGGTCAATCTAGGTGGATATAAAGATGTAACTGACCCTGCAATCACCGTTAGATTTAAAGTTAAGGGAACAAATGATACATATTTCCTTGCATGGACAACAACTCCTTGGACTTTGCCTTCAAACCTTGCTCTTGCTCTTGGTCCAGATATTGATTATGTAAAGATTCTAGATAAGGAAACAGGGGATAAATATATCCTTGGAGAGGCTAGACTTGGCGCTTATTATAAAGATGAAAATGCATATGAAATTCTTGAGAAATATAAGGGTAGTGAACTGGCCGGAATGCGCTACGAGCCATTGTTTAACTATTTTGCAAATCTCTATGACAAGGGTGCTTTTGTCACTGTTCTAGGTGATTATGTTACAACTGTTGATGGTTGTGGCATTGTTCACACAGCACCAGGCTTTGGTGAAGATGACTACAATGTTCTCAAAGGCACTGGTATTCCTGTTGTTTGTCCAATTGATGATGAGTGTAAGTTTACATCTGAAGTTCCTGATTATCAGGGCATCTTTGTTAAGGATGCTGATAAGGCAATCATTGCAAGACTTAAGGAAGAAGGAAAACTTGTTAAAAGAGAAAACTACCTTCATAGTTACCCGTTCTGTTGGAGAACTGGAAGTCCTTTAATTTACAGAGCAATGGAATGTTGGTATGTAAATGTCCCAAAGTTTAGAGATAAAATGGTTGCTAACAACCAAAAGATTACTTGGATTCCTGAACATCTTAAAAACGGCCGTTTTGGGAAATGGCTTGAAGGTGCTAGAGATTGGGCTATTTCAAGAAATAGATTTTGGGGAAATCCAATCCCTGTATGGAAATGTGATGGTTCAGACTATATAGAAGTTATTGGTTCTATTGCTGAACTTGAAGAAAAATGCGGTCAAAAGGTTGATGATCTTCATAAACACGTTGTTGATAAGCTTACTTGGCCAAGTCCAGATGGAAAGGGGACAATGAGAAGAGTTCCTGATGTTCTAGACTGTTGGTTTGAAAGTGGTAGCATGCCTTATGCTCAACTTCATTATCCGTTTGAAAATAAGGAAAGGTTTGACAAGATTTTCCCTGCAGACTTTATTTGTGAAGGCCTTGATCAGACAAGAGGGTGGTTTTATACCTTAACCGTAATTGCAACAGCTCTTTTTGATGAGCCTGCATTCAAACACTGTGTAGTAAATGGAATTATTCTTGCTGAAGACGGTGAAAAGATGTCAAAAAGTAAGGGCAATTTCACGGACCCAATGCTACTTGTCAACCAGTACGGGGCAGATGCTTTGAGATTTGCACTTATGAATAGTGCTGCTGTTCATGCCGATGACCTTAAGTTCTCTGATCAGATGGTCAAAGATGTTATAAAGTCAATTATTCTTCCTCTTTGGAATGCATATTCATTCTTTGTGACTTATGCGAATATAGATGGGTATACTCCAAGTGACACATCTTTTGAAAATCTATCTAATCCACTTGATAGATGGATGATTTCAACAGTTGAAGAGCTTACAAATAATATGGACAACGCTCTTGATAAGTATGATATTCAAAGCGCATGCTCTTATTTGCTTGACTTCATGGATAGTCTTAACAATTGGTATATCAGACGTAGCAGAAGAAGATTCTGGAAGAGTGAAAATGATGGCGATAAAAAGATGGCATATGACACTCTTTACAAAACATTAATGACCTTTGTAAAACTTGCTTGTCCAATTCTTCCGTTTATCTCTGAAGAGATCTATCAAAACCTGAAGACTTCTTCAGATCCTGAAAGTGTTCATCTTTGTGATTATCCTAAATATGATGCCTCACATAGGGACTATGCTCTTGAAAAAATGATGAAGCTTACAGTTCAGGCTATCACAATGGGAAGATCTCTTAGAAGTGCAAATAATCTCAAGAATAGGCAACCTCTTAAGAAACTATTCCTTGTTGATAGAAATGAAGAAGACAGAAAGATTCTCAAAGATATGGCAACTATAATTGCAGAAGAGCTTAATGTTAAAGCTGTTGAGATTAATGGCAATGAATCTTCACTGGTTGATTATACAGCAAAGGCAAACTTTAAAGTTCTTGGCTCTAAACTTGGAAAAGCAATGAAAGAAGTTGCTTCTAAGATTCAAGACTTTAGAAGTGAGCATATTTCTTCACTTCTTGAAGGCGTTAAACACAAGGTTCAGTTTGGCAATGGAGAGGAAGTTGAAATCAGTAAAGATGATTTAGTAATTCAAAGAAACGAAAAAGCTAACCTTAAAATTTTGAACGAGGGGGAGCTTACTGTTGGTTTTGATACTGAAGTGACAGAAGATTTGCTAAATGAAGGTATTGCAAGAGATCTTGTTCGTACAATTCAGACTTTAAGAAAAGAAACTGGACTTGATGTAAGTGACCGTATCATTCTTACTATTGGAGGAGATGAGGTCATAGAAAAAGTGTATAACCAATTTAAATCTTTCATTGAAGCAGAAACTCTTTGTAGTAATTCTTCATTTGATAAGAATTTAGATTCACCTATAACTGAATCTGGTGCACGTATAAGGATTGTTAAAGCTTGAATTTATGAAAACTGAAAAAATCCATCCAATAGGTATTCTTTGTGTATTTTTTATAGGCATTATGATGTTTATGTCTTCATGTGCAACAAAAAGTCCACTGAAGGATAGAATGTTCCTACAGTCCTATGGGATGGATGGACAGTTTGTTATTACTGTTGATGCTTCAAAACTTAATCTTGGAGAATACGTGGATACAACAGATAGTTCAGTTAGTTATATTGCAAATAGAATGAGCAGGCTTTCTATTGTTCTATTTGATATAACAGAACAGTATTCTGAATATCCTGCAGATTTTTCTACATATGATTTTGATGGAGCAATTGAAGGTAATTATTCAAAGAGCTTAATTAATACAGCTTTAAAAATTAGTGGAATATTTACACAGCAAAAAGGGGAGTCTGGATTAAAGTTTTTAACGGATGAAGAAAGTGGACTTCAAGTTGTTGTTCCTTCAAACGGGATTATTTTGTTTTCATCAAATGATGTAGAAACAACATATGAAAAAACGTTTAAAAGTAGTGACAAACTAATTTCAGATCAACAGGCAGAAAAGCTTGCATCTTGCGAAATTGGTATTTTTGTTTCTAATCCAAAAACTCTTATTGATTTAGGCTTAGATATTCCAAAAAGCTCATTGGAAAACATTGAATATATACTTATAATGCTTGAAGATGACACTTTATCGGTTGATTTTAAGCTTAAAAGTGAAACACTCGCAAAGAGTTTCTCAATCATTATAAAAGGTTCTTATGTTGGGCAACTAAGAAGAGAAGGAACAACAATTGATATTGAACAATTGAAGGAACAATTTGTTCAAGAATTTGATATGTTTAGTGTCAATAATTTAAGTTTGACAGAAGAGCAAAAAGAAGCAATCAAATTGGTTGTGACTCAACTGTTAGGGGGTATATTGTGAAAAGAATTTTAACTGGAGATAGAACTACTGGAAGACTTCATTTAGGTCATTATGTTGGCTCTTTACAGAGCAGAGTTGCATTGCAACATGCCTATGATACATTTATTCTGTTAGCAGATGTTCAAGCTCTTACAACCCATTTTCAAAATCCTCAACTAATCAATGATAGTATATATCAGGTTGCAATGGATAATCTGTCAGTTGGACTTGACCCTAACAATATTACTTTTGTACAGCAGTCACAAATCACTGCTATAGCTGAACTTACGGTGTTTTATTCTATGCTTACAACAGTAAACCACCTATTGATAAATCCTACAATTAAATCAGAATCACGCAACTATGGCTTTGGTGAAACAGATGGGGATTTTACTTATGATTTCTCAAAATTAACCTATGGATTCTTAGGTTATCCTGTTTCTCAAACAGCCGATATAACTTTCTGCAATGCTGACTTAGTTCCCGTAGGAGAAGACCAACTTCCACATATTGAATTTTCTCGTAAGTTAGTACGAAGATTTAACGAGATGTATGGTACAAGCATTACAGAGCCAGAAGCAAAGCTTTCGTCAACAGGTCGCCTTTGTGGTCTAGATGGTAACAGCAAGATGGGGAAAAGTCTTGGCAACGCCATCTACCTCTCTGACGACGCTAAAACGGTATCTCAAAAAGTCATGCAAGCTGTTACAGATACAAACAGAATAAGCGTTAAAATTCCTGGCAATCCAGATGTTTGCACCGTCTATACCTATCACAAGACCTTCAATGAATCTGAAGCTGGTAATATTTGTTCTATGTGTAAAAATGCACAAATTGGTTGTGTTGCTTGTAAAAAACTCTTAGCTGAAAAGCTTAACTCAATTCTTGATCCTATTAGAGAAAAGAGAGCCTTTTACGAATCACATCTTGATGATGTTAAAGACATTATTACAACGGGAACCGCAAAGGCAAATGAGATTGGAAATGCTATGGTTACAGATGTTAAGGACCATATGCATGTTCTTTTAAAGTAAATAATTATACATTATAACTTAACGTAAATTCCTCAACAGAATCAATTGCTTTTTGAAGTAAGTCTTCAATCTTCATTTCATCATATGAGACAGTTTGCTGTGCAACTTCTGGTCTCACAAGAGGATGTTTTGGACTAAAGACTACGCAGCAGTCATCATATGGTAAAATACTAATTTCATAAGTTCCAATTTCTCTTGCAGTATCAATAATTTCTCCTTTATCCATTGCAACTAGAGGTCTTAGAACTGGAAGATTAGACATACTATTTGTAAAACAAATACTTTCAAGTGTTTGAGAAGCAACTTGTCCAAGAGCTTCCCCGGTAACTAAAACCTTACAATCTCTTGCTTTTGCAATTGCGTTTGCAACTTTCATCATACAGGCTCTCATCATAAGGGTATGTTCTTCTTCTTTTGAATGTTCCTTAATCCAAAGTTCACATTCTGTAAAATTAACTACAATTAGATTTGTCCCTTGATTATAAGGAGCAATAATTCTTGCAAGGTCTTTAACCTTTTGAAGAGCCATTTCAGAGGTATATGGATAAGCATGGAAATAAAGACAATCCTGTTTAAGTCCACGTTTTGCCATTCTATAGCCAGCAACAGGGGAGTCTATTCCACCTGAAAGAAGGAGCAACCCTTTTCCTGCTGTGCCAACTGGAAGCCCTCCAGGACCAGCAATTGGAGATGTGTACATATATGTTTTATCTCTAACTTCAACAAAAAGTTGCTTTTGGGGATGATGTACATCAACTTTCATGTTTGGGTAACGATCCAAGACAATTCCACCCAAATTAGCTTCAATTTGATAACTATTCATAAAAAAAGATTTATCACCACGTCTACATTCAACTTTAAATGTTCCTGTACCATCTGAAAAAGGCTCTTTTTCTATAAGTTCTTTTGCACAGTTACACATAAGATCCCAATTCTTTTCACAAACTAAAGCCTGAGAAAACCCAACAACACCAAATGTTGTCTTAAGTGTCTTTATGACATGTTCTTGGGGACATGCTGAATCAACATATAAATAAAAACGTCCTTTTTCTCTTGTTAAAAGACTCCTGTAAGGATGTATTTTCAACTTGATATTGTTTTTTAGTTTTTTTTCAAAAAAACCTCTATTGAGACCTTTCAGGCTAATTTCTCCAAGTTTAATAAGGTAAAGAGACATATTATTTTCCATAATTTAACTCCTTGTAGGTATCACTAAGTGCATGACATAAAAGATTAACTTCTTCTTCCGTTGTATTAGCACCAAAGGATATCCTTATGCTTGAACGTCTGTCTATAGGGTCTATATTCATTGCGGCTAAAACACCTTCTGCTTTGCCCTTTGTATTTGAAGAGCATGCGCTTCCAGCTGAAAGGCAAAAACCTTTATCTGACATAACTCTAAGAAAGACCTCAGAAGGAATTGGTTTTACTGAGATATTAATGATGTAAGGAGAAAAGGGTTTATTGTCTGAAGATGATGGAGAGATTAACTTAATACAAGCTTTAGAACATATATCTTCAATTTTGTTTCTAAATTGCAAAACTTTTATGCTATTTTTTTCAAGAGAAATAAGTGCTTCTTCCAAGGCCTTGTTCATAGCACATATTCCAGGAAGGTTTTCTGTTCCTGGTCTAAGTCCCTGTTCCTGTCCACCCCCACGAGAAAGAGCTGTTATTGCTTTATTTCTGTTATAGAGTATTCCAACACCTCTTGGGCCTTTGAACTTATGTGCACTAAAGGCGGCAGAGTCAAAATCCTCAGCCTCTATATTAAGAGAAACTTTGCCCAGTGCTTGAACTGCATCACAGTGAAAATGAATATGTCTACCATATTCTTTTTCCTTATCTCTAATAATATTAGCAATTGTTTTTGTATCTTGAATTGTTCCTGTTACATTGTTTACTTTCATGACACAAACCATTTTAACTTTATCGTTTAAAGCTTTTTCAAGAGTTTCAGGCTTTAAATATCCTGCCGGACATTGTAAAACTGTAAACTTCCATCCGGTAGCCTCTAAGGTCTTTTTCCATTCCAAAACAGCTGAGTGTTCAATACCAGTGGTAATAATTTCACCTGCAGAAGGGGACTTTAATAATGATGAAATAATAATAGAATCACTTTCTGTTCCACCTGAGGTGAAATAAATATTTGATGTCTTAGTGCCAAGCAAATTTGCTGTTTTTTTACGCTCTTCTTCAAGTCTTAAAGTTGCTTCATTTCCAAGTGGATGAGTAGAGGAAGGATTTCCTATATATTTTCTTGCACAGAAACAATATTCTTCTATAGCGCTCTCACTCATGGGAGTTGTTGCGGTCCAATCAAAATAGTACATGCCAAAATTATAGAGAAAAGCTAGACCAATGTCATCATGACAAGTTTCTTAATAAGTGCTTCGTCAATTTCATGAACAACAATTTCACCTTGCTCTTTTAAAAGAACAAAGTTCACAACACGGTTAACAACTTTTTTATCTTTAGACAAATGATATCTATAATCTAGCCAATCACTTCTGTTGATTTTGTAGTTAATATCATAACCGTAGAAAGAAAGAAGTTTATCAACTCCAGCAGCAAAATCGGGATTACAAATGCCCATTTCTTTGCTTGCTTGAGTGCTACGACTTATTCCCCATGCAACAGCTTGTCCGTGGGTACATTGAAGTCTTGAGAGACTCTCAAGAGCATGACCAAAAGTGTGGCCAAGATTTAGTGCTGCTCTTACACCTAATCTGTCATAAGGGTCCTGATCAACATAACTTTTCTTTACTTCAAGAGATAGCGATACAATTCTACTTAAGATCTCAGGGTTTCTATCCATGATTTGTTCTTTGCTCGTGGCAAGGATATTGAAAAGTTCATCATTCTTTGTTAAGAAGCAATGTTTGATAACTTCCGCAAGACCATTGATGAAATCTTTATTGGAAAGAGACTTAATAGTATCGGCACAAATTAATACTTCGTTTGCCGGGAAAAAGGTTCCAATAAGATTTTTTGTGTATTTAAAGTCTACACAGGTTTTGCCTCCAATTGAAGCATCGCACATTGAAAGTAGGGTAGTTGGAATTAAAACAACCTTACAGCCACGCATATAAATTGAAGCGGAAAAAGCAGTAATATCACAAACAACACCACCACCTAAAGCTATAAAGGTACAATCTCTTCCAAGATTATTTTCAACTGCTGTAGAAATTATTTTCTCAACTGAAGAGTAGTTCTTTGAAGACTCACCTGGTTCAATTATCACATATGGATTTGGAAGTGGTCTTACCATACGAGCTGTATTAGAATCGCAGACCCATAGAGTATTTCTGCCTAAGGTTCCAACATGATAGGATAGATCATTAAAATCTGAGGCAATTAATACTCTTGTACCCAAACAATTTAACAACTCTTGCATAATTAATTATGTTTTACCACTAATCTAGTAATCTTACAACACGATTGTATGCTTTACGGAAGGCTTTTGTTTCTGGCTTTTCATCAGAGATACATAAAAGCGAATATGCTGTATTATTTAGAGCTTCCGTAAAGCTGGCATTTACATGGAAAAAAGCACTGTTTTTATTAATTAATAGCTCAATAAAACCTAATCTATTCTTTATTTTCATTGGAGATAGCTTCATAAGTTGGTCAAGATAAGGAACAATGTTATCAATGGAATTTATGTCAAAGATTACATTACATGGTGTCTGAACAAAGCCTTCATCCTTGAAGATAATTCTTCCATTTAGCCTAATTAAATCCTGAATTTTAGAGCCAAATCCAATATAGCAACCTTTATATTCAATTGTTGCATAAATATTCTTTGGATGTCTTGAGGCTTTTTTAAATGAATAGGCCAACTTTTGCAATGATGTATAAGGAATTACGGCAACCTGTTTATCCTTTTTTCCTCCTATAGAAACAAAATCAAATACCATATCATAAATATGACATTGTTTTGTTTTTTGTTTTTCAACATTACTGTGGTTTGTTCTTTCCGTTTCTTTAGATAAACTTCTAATACGTGAAGCTAAAGAAGGGGAAATTTCATCTAACCATTCTCGCTTTAATGGAGAAACAGTACGTGCATACATTCTTGATGTATAAACAATTTCACCTGCAAGCAGATACTGTGGAGCTGTTCTAAACCAAGCAGAGCCGGGATGTATATAGATTTCTGTGGTTGTTATTGTTCTGTATTCCATACCTTTAGATTTACTTTTTATACATACGTATTGCAAAAGTCCAGCACCAAGACATACAAGAAGCTTATGAACAAATTCTTCACGTGGTATTTTAGTACGGCCATTAGAATCCTCCTCTAAAACAGGAACTCCAAGATCTCGAGTAATACTTGCAAGTTGTTCAGTTACATGAACAATTTCATCCATACTTTGTACATCTAAATAGTAACTATTACAAAAATCTTCCTTAAGTTTAGAAGTTTTCAAACTAGTGTATTTATTGTAAATTTTTTGATAGCTGAGGAAGTCTCCATATTCATCAAAAAAGCTCTTATGAGCACTTCTTGCTAAATCTTCTTCTCCTGGTGGAAGAATAAACGGGGTCTTACAAGAGAGGAAACTAACACAAATTAATACAGGAAGTATAATATTAGGATATTGTTTAATGGCCTCATAGACACAACGTGAATGACGTGGAAGAAGCGGATATTTGACCATAATCTCACCAATAGATGTCAAATGTCTGTTATTATCTATTGCGCCAAGTAACTTTAGAGTATTTTCACCACTTTTTAATGCTTCAGAGTCCGGACGAGTAATAAATGGAAAAGTTTCAAATTGGTAAATACCTAGGTCTACCATTCGCAAAACAACTTCCGATAAATCTGTTCTAAGAATCTCTTCTTGTGTAAAGCGTGGACGTTTTGCAAAGTCTTCCTTAGAGTAGAGTCTATAGCAAATTCCGTTTGATGTTCGTCCAGCTCTTCCTTTGCGTTGTTCTGCAGAGGCTTTTGAAATGGGTCTTTGAATTAATGCAGAAGTAAAATCACGCTGATTATAGAAGTTAATTTTAGCGTAACCACCATCAATAACAACTTTTATTCCATCAATTGTTAACGATGTTTCAGCAATATTTGTAGCTAAAACTACCTTCATTTTGCCTTCTTCTGTATCTTCAAAAACCTGCTCTTGTTCTTCCTTATTTAACCGTCCATAAAGTGGATATATTTGAAGATGTCGTGTATCACATTCCGAATATATTTGCGTCATGCAAGTTATGATGCTAAACTCTCCAGGAAGAAAAACCAAGGTATCCTCATTTTCCTTGTAACCTGTTGACTTAAAACGTTTTAATAGCTGATTTATAATTTGACAAATAGCAATAGCTGTCTCGTCTACATTATCTGGATTCTTAATTGGATAGTATTTAACATCAACATTATAAACTCTTGCTTTTATACTAATAATTGGTGCAGGAATACCGTTTTCGTCGCAAAAAAATTTAGCAAACGAATTTGTATTAATTGTTGCAGATGAAATAATTATCTTTAAATCTTTTCTATGTACGATAATCTGCTTCAGAAGTCCTAAAATCAAATCAATGTTTAAGCTTCTTTCATGCGCCTCATCTACCATAATTACAGAATACTTTAATAACGAAGGATCTGTTTTAAGTTCTTGAAGCAGCATGCCATCAGTCAAAATTTTGATGCGCGTTGTTGCATCTGTGGTGTCATAAAACCGCATTTTGTAGCCACAATATGCCTCTGGAAGATTATATGAAGCCAGTTGTTGCTTGATATATGCACAAACACCCAATGTTGCAATTCTTCTTGGTTGAGTAATACCAATCATGCCATCTTTTGCATAGCCTGCATCATTGAGAATAAGAGGGATTTGTGTCGTCTTTCCAGAACCTGTAGGGCTTTCCACCACAATAACTTGATTTTTAGAGAGAGCATCAAGAATATCCTGTCTATGCAGATATACTGGAAGCGTTTTGGGGTCTGTCATTTTTCAGTTAGTACCATTTTAGCAAGCTCTTCTAGGCCGATATTTTCTAGCATTTTTCTTGTTGCTATTTCTTTGATTAACAATAAATTATCATTACAAGAAACTACAACATAAGGTATGCCATTTTTCTCGGCATAAGCATACTGTTGCCCTAAAGATTTCTCTCCAACATAACAATCTACCTTAAGGCCATAAGACCTTAAATCCATTGCTGTTTTTTCAGACCAAGAAGGGTCTTTACTATCGTAAATTACCATGACATGAGCATAAGAAGAGTCCTTCACCAAAGGGCTGTCAAGTTCTTCAAGTGCTGCAATAAGTCTATCTATGCCAATGCAGGAACCAACACCGGGTAAATTTTCTTTAGTGTATAGACCAGCAAGATTATTATATCTGCCACCTGAGCAGATAGATCCAATACCTGGCATATTAACAAGAACTGTCTCGTAGACAATTCCTGTGTAGTAATCAAGACCACGTGTAATTGATGTATCAAGAATGAAATCATCTTCAATGCCACAGGTCTTCATGTAAGAATAAATTGATTCAAGTCTTTCAATTTCAGGGCACTGTCCAAACATCTCTTTGAGAATATTTAACGTTTTTCCAAAGCTAACTTTTTCTATAGAAATGAAATCTAAGATTTTTTCAATAGCATTGTCGTCCAACCCATCTTCTTTTAAGCAAGAACAAACTCCATCTCTGCCAATTTTACCAAGTTTATCAATGGCACGTAGAACATCAGAACAAGAAGCTTCTAGACCCATTGTAGAAAGGAACCTATTTAAAAGTCCTCTATGTGAAACACTAACCTTGAAGGCTCCTACTTTCATTTGGGTTAGGCAAGTATGAATTAAAAGGAGAATTTCAAAATCGCTTTGGGCATTATCTGCACCTACAATATCAAAATCACATTGAATAAACTCTCTGTAGCGTCCTTTTTGAGGTTTTTCACCTCTCCAAACTTTGCTTATGTGATATCTCTTAAAGGGGAAACTAAGATTAGAGTAGTTTGCTGCTACATAACGAGCAAGAGGAACTGTAAGGTCAAAGCGCAATGCAACATCTCTATTTCCATTGTCCATAAAACGGAACATTTGCTTATCTGTTTCTCCACCACCCTTACCAAGAAGAACTTCTGTATACTCCAATGCGGGAGTATCAATTGGAACAAAGCCAAAAGAGCGGAATATATTTTGAACTTTTGAGATAAGCTTTTGTCTTGCAATTTCCTGTCCAGGAAGGCTGTCTCTAAAACCTTTTAGGACTTTTGGTTCTATCATTGTGGTATCACTCCTGAATAATTAGTTGAGTAAAAATTGAAAATCTGTTAATTATTGTATAGTTAAAAAAACGAATATTCAACGGCTGGCAGAAGTTTACAACATATGTTCATTAGATATAAGAATAATGCTGGCACACTTGAAGCAGTAGCAAAGGTTTATTCTCAGCAAGAGCACGGAATTGACCCCAATTTGGTGGATAGTGATGCTATTAAAGTAATAGAAAGACTTGAAGAGAGAGGTTATGAATCCTATCTTGTAGGAGGTGCTGTAAGAGACCTCATTCTAGGTAGAAAACCTAAAGATTTTGATGTAGTAACCGCAGCTTCTCCAAGAGCTGTACATAGAATATTCAAAAATTCCATGATAGTAGGCCGGAGATTTAAAATTGTTCATGTCACTTTTGGAAAAAAAATAATTGAAGTTTCCACTTTTAGAAGCCTAAATGAACATGAAGCAAATAATGACAATACCTATGGAACAATAGAAGAGGATTGTCAAAGAAGAGATTTTTCAATTAACAGTCTTTATTATGACCCAATTAATGAGACCATTATTGATTTTAATAATTCAATGAATGATATAAAGAATAAAAGGCTTGTTTCTCTTATTCCTTTAAATAAAACCTTTGTAGAAGATCCAGTGCGAATGATTCGTGGTGTAAAATACTCTGTCACAACTGGATTTAAAATGTCTTTAAAACTTAAGCTTGCAATTAAACATTATGCGCCAAAGCTTCAATATATTAGCACTTCAAGAATGACGGAAGAAATTAATAAAATCCTGGGAAGTGGTAATAGTAGTGAAATTTTTAGAGCATTATACCATTTTAGGCTATTGTCTTATATGTTGCCTTGTATTGCGGTATATGGAAAGTATCAGCATCTCTATGATTCGTTGCAAACTTTAGATGACAAAATAAACGAGATTAGTTCTGATGCAAAGCGTAGAACTTTCCCTAAAGCTATGATGTATCTTGCATTGGTTCATCCTTTTATTGCGGATAATAAAGAAATAACAGATCCAAAAGAGCTCTTTAAAGATACATTAAGACAAGTAAGGGTTTTACTAAGTCCAATTACACCTCCAAAATTTGAGCTAGAATCCACAGCAGTTATGCATATGAGATTAAACGGCATAAATGTTCCAAGAGGCACAGCAAGCATAAATATTAAACGAAATAATGCTAAGAATTCTGCTAAAACAAACTACAAAAGAAGAAGAAAGAAGGCTACAGCTGTTGCCACGTCTGTGACTGAATAGTTACTTTGTGAATTAATATTCCACCATATTTTTCAAGAGAATCAGAGATTGATTCTTCTAAATCTAGAATGGTTTGACTGGAGAGTTTTTGGGGGGTTCTTGTTGTTATCACAATGTCATAACCCTCATTACCTTTTTCAAATGAGATTTTCTCCAGTTTAAGTGCATTGCCATATTCTCCAAGACAGTGGTTTATCATTTGAGACAAAGCTGTCTCGCTAACTGTGCTTTCTTCCTGTTTGCTGAATTCAGGGCAAACCAACGTTTTTTCAACTGTTTGTGTTCTTGTTGCGAATGGAAGAAAAGGAAAACGCTTTTTAAGTCCAACTAGGATTGAATCATAAACAATAGAAGGGTAGTTACGGGTAATTTGAAGGGGAGGAACAGGAATTACATGTTTTCCCTCTGTATAACGAATACGCATTGCTGTATCAATTTCTTCTTTGCTAGCAACATCTTCAATATGAATAATTACGCTGGGATCTGGTAAGTTCAGACGACGTGCAATTTTAACTGCCATTTTATCAGAAGTCCCTATAATGAGAATTTTCTTGTATTTTTCATTTCTCAGTGCAGTTAAAACTTCATTAAGATGATCCTCATCTTGAAACAAAGCACATTTTACGGCAGTAAGAAAATTAGATTCCTGTTTTGCACTCTTTCCAGCAATTATTCCATCATGTTTGATTAGTAGACCATCATCAATAATTAGAGGAATGTGATACTTATCAGCAACAAGTTGAGCTCTAAAACTCTTTCCAGTGCCACTTCTGCCTACTAAAGCATAAACTTTCACTTGAGAAGGTTTGAAGAAAGAGCTAAAGAACGTCATTTTCATAGTTAACATTATAGTAAAAGTGCTATAAAATGCAAAGGATAGAACAAAAAAATTCGGAGGAGAAATTGTCTTTATTAACTTTCAAAAAGGGTGGAGTCCATCCACCTGAGAGAAAGGAGTACTCTCATAAGGTACTCCTTGAGCGCTTGCCCATGCCCTCAGAATTGACAGTATCACTGTCTCAACATCTAGGTGCACCTGCCAAAGCAATAAAAAGCATTGGAGACCATGTAGAAAAGGGTGAATTAATAGGCGAAGCTTCTAGTTTTATTTCAGCAAATGTTCATAGTCCAGTCTCTGGAACTATTAAGGATATCAAAAAAGTAACATTAGCAAACAGTGTCTGTTGTGATGCGTTTATAATTGTTCCAGATGAACAACAGCCAGAACTCTTTACTAAAAAATTTGATTATCAAGATCTTTTGCGTGAGCAACTAATTGAAAAAATAAAAGAAAATGGTGTAGTTGGTCTTGGTGGTGCAACATTTCCACTACATGTTAAGGTTGCAATTCCAATAGGTAAGAAGGTAGATGCTTTAATTATCAATGGAGTAGAATGTGAACCATATCTTACTGCAGACCACAGATCAATGCTTGAGAGAACAAAAGAAACCCTAGAAGGTATCATGATTTGCAGAAAGATAGTCAATCCTTCACGCACTATCATTGGAATTGAAGCAAATAAGGCCGATGCAGCTAAAGTTCTTGAAGATGAAATTAAATTAAGAGAACTGCCAATTGAAGTTCAGTTACTTAAGATGAAATATCCTCAAGGAGATGAAAAACAACTCATTAATGCTACATTGGGCAGAGAAATTCCATCTGGGAAACTTCCATTGGATGTAGGTGCTGTAGTAATTAATGTTGGAACAACATTTGCAGTGTATGAAGCAATAGTATACAACAAACCACTCATTGAAAGAGTTGTCTCTGTAACAGGAGAATGTATAAACAGACCTTGTAATGTCATTGCACCAATAGGAACCCCAGTTAAAGATTTAATTTCTTTTGCTGGAGGGTATTCTTTAGAGCCCGATAAACTTATAAACGGCGGACCAATGATGGGATTTGCTTTCTTTGATGAAAACACCCCAATTGTTAAGGGAACAAGTGGTATTTTAGCAATAAAAGACCAAATTGATAGAAGAAGTACTGCCTGTCTTAACTGTGGACGTTGTGTTGCTGCTTGTCCAATTGGACTTGAACCAACAAGACTCTATGCTCTAATAACTCATGGTAGATATGAGGAAGCTATGGCTAGTCACTTAATGGACTGTAAAGAATGTGGTTCATGCTCCTTCTCCTGTCCAGCGCACCTAGATTTGGCTCAAGCCATGAAATTTGGAAAGAAAATGGGGAGGAAGAAATGAGAACAGTAACCACTTCTCCGCATCTTCATAGTGGTGCAAGCACTCAAAAAATAATGTTAAGCGTTGTATTTGCGCTATTACCATCTTGTATTTGGGGCGTTTATGCCTTTGGCATTAGAGCAGCCGTTGTACTTTTAGTTGCAACAGCTAGCGCAATCATTACAGAATATCTTCTAGGTTTAATAAGTAAAGAAAATACAATTTGGGATTGTTCTGCATTAGTTACAGGCCTTTTAGTTGGCATGAATATGCCTTCTACAATTCCACTTTTCATTCCAGCTCTTGCAAGTTTTTTTTCAATTGCTGTAGTTAAGTGGACCTTTGGTGGTCTTGGAGCAAACTGGGCAAACCCAGCAATGGCAGGAAGAGTATTTGTGTTCTTCTCCTTTACATCTCAAATGAGTACATTCACTCTTCCAAATACAATTCATGCAGTTGATATTACAAGCCAAGCTTCACCTCTATCACTTATTAAAACTGTTGCATCATCAGGTCAGAGTGTTGGGTTAAATTCAATGGAAATCTTGGCTCAACAAGGTATACAGACAACTAGTTTTGCTCAAAAGGTTCAAGCATTAACAGGAATTAACGCTTACAACATTGATGCATTCTTTGGAAATATTCCTGGTTGTATTGGAGAGGTTTCAAAATTCCTTCTTCTTCTTGGTGGTCTTTATCTTATTTTTGCAAAAGTAATTACATGGCATATTCCTGTTGCTTTCATTGGTTCTTTTGCAGCTTTAACCTACATATTTGGTGGTATCCCATTAGGACTAGGACTGTTTCATGGAGAAGTTATAGCTAACATCTTAAGAGGGGGTTTAATCTTAGGAGCATTCTTCATGGCAACAGACATGGTTACATCACCAGTAACGCACAAAGGAATGATAATCTTTGGTTGTGGTTGTGGAGCTTTAACCTTCTTGTTTAGATGTTTTGGCTCACTGCCAGAAGCAACAAGTGTTGCAATTTTAATGATGAACATAATAACTCCAACAATTGATAGGTTTGTAAAGCCCAAACTCTTTGGGGAGGTAAGTAAATGAGTAAATACCTAAAAACAACATTAGTACTTGCCTCAATTTGCGCAGTTGCTGCAGTCTTACTTGCAACAATTAATGTTATTACAACACCATATATTGAAAAATATGAGGCAGATAAAATTACAGCAGCCTTAGAAGTAGTTGCCAATGGCAATGAAATTGGCCCAGAAATCCCCGTTGGAGACTCCACTGTAGACTACATGCATGAACTCTATTCTAATGGAAAGGTTGTGGGCTACATACTAGGTTTGAATACTCGTGGCTACGGAGGCGACATCACCTTAATAGCTAGCTTTAATACCGATGGCTCTGTTTCTAATGTTAACCTAGTTAGCAACAGCGAAACTCCTGGTGTAGGTAAAAAAGCTGAAAATGAAGGTTACATGGATAAATTTATTGGAACTGGGACTTCAACAAAGCCAATTCCTACAACTAAAAGTATGCTATCTGAAGTAGATTCTGCTGCAGTAAGTGGAGCTACAATGACCTTTACCGGTATTTCAAGTGCCTTAAAAACAGGCTCAGATTACATTAAGTCTCTTGATGCAAAGGAGGCTACAAAATGATTAATAAGCATTTAAAAGAATTAACAAAGGGTTTATTTAAAGAAAATCCAACATTTATAATCATGCTTGGAATGTGTCCAACATTGGCTGTTACAACACAGTTGATTAATGCTCTTGGAATGGGAGCTGGTGTATTATTTGTTCTTCTATTTAGTAACATCTTTATTTCTCTACTAAAGGATATAATACCAAGTAGTGTAAGAATTCCTTGCTATGTTGTTGTTATAGCATCATTTGTTACAATTGTTGAAATGGTTTTCCATGCTTTCCTTCCTAGTGTTTATGAGGCTCTAGGTGTTTACCTTCCATTGATTGTTGTTAACTGTATTATTCTTGGAAGAGCAGAGGCTTTTGCAAGCAAGAATTCCGTTTTAGATTCTGCTTTAGATGCAATTGGAATGGGGCTTGGCTTTACAATGTCACTTTCTCTTATTTCGATCATAAGAGAAGTTTTTGGTTCTGGTTCAATAACCTTTATTCCTATTGGCTCTTGGGATGGTGTAATTCATATCCCATTCTTTAAAGATTATCCAATAAGAGTATTGGCTTTGGCAGCTGGTGCTCTGTTACTTATGGGTTATCTTAAGGCTTTCTTCATGTGGAAAGCTGAAAGAAGTGCTCAAAAAGCAAAGAAAGAGGGGGCTAGTGTATGAGTTATATTGGAATTCTCGTAACCTATATTTTTATTAGCAACTTTATCTTTGTTCAGTTCATGGGTCTTTGTCCGTTTATTGGAGTTTCTAAGAACAGTGAAAGTGCAATTGGAATGGGTTTAGCTGTTACTTTTGTAACTGGAGTTTCTAGCGTAGTTTGTTGGTGTGTTTATGAAGGACTTTTAGTTCCTCTTCAATTACAATATTTAAAAACCATTGCATTTATTCTGGTTATTGCTGCATTGGTTCAGCTGGTTGAAATGGTTTTAAAAAAGATGAGTCCTGCTTTGTATAAGGCTCTTGGTATTTATCTTCCACTTATTACAACTAACTGTGCTGTTTTAGGTATTGCACTTATAAATGTTGATGAAGCATATAATCTTCTTGAGTCATTCACCGCTGGTGTTGCCTCTGGTCTTGGATTTACAATGGCAATTGTTCTTATGAGTAATGTTCGAGAACGCCTTGACTTAAAACCAGTTAGAAAGGTTTTCCAAGGAGTACCAATTGCGTTTATTTCTGCAGGTCTTATGGCTTTGGCTTTCATGGCCTTTGATAAGACTCTCCTTTATAATCTTAATTTGGTATAGGGGAGGAAGTTATGGCAATTTTATATGCTTTTTTAATTATAACTGGTCTTGGTGCAATCTTAGGGCTTGGTCTTGCTATTGCTGATAAATTTCTCACCGTTCCTAAAGATGAAAGGCTAGATGAACTTGAAAACATGATGCCGGGCGCAAACTGTGGAGGTTGTGGCTATGCGGGTTGTTCTGCCTATGCAGAAGCTGTATTCCAAGGAAAGGCTCTGCCTGGTCTTTGTGCACCTGGAGGAATTGAACTTGCAAATAAAATGGCTCAGGTTCTTGGTGTTGAAGTTCAAATGGCACAAAAGAAGGTAGCCTATATATTCTGTAGTGGAAATTGTGAGAATACAACTAAGGATTATGACTATAAAGGATTACAAGATTGTAATGCTGTAGCTATGCTCTTTAAGGGTGATAATGGATGCAAATTTGGCTGTCTTCATCTTGGTTCTTGCATGAAAGTTTGTACTGCTAATGCCATTTATAGGAAAGAAGACGGAACTCTTGCTGTTAATTCAGATCTCTGCCAAGGATGCGGACTTTGTACCAAAGTTTGCCCTAATAACGTAATCAAACTAATTCCTGCAGACGCTCCTTATGTAGTCTCTTGTAATAGTCAAGACAAGGGTGCAGATGTTCGAAAGGTTTGTAGCGTTGGTTGTATTGGTTGTAAGATTTGTGAAAATAAGTTCCCTGAATCTGGTTTTAAAGTAGATCAAAATTTGGCTTGTGCAAACTATGACGGCTCATATAATATTGAAGCAATGTCAAATGCAGCTGAAGCTTGTCCACGACATATTATTAAAGTCAAAAATTAGGAACTAAAAATGCAATATATTCTTGGCGCTTACAGTCAACTACCTTTTGGGTCTTCATCAGACGAGTATGAGGCTTTGCTGTCTAATCAGTTAAAGCCTCTGCTTACTATGATAAATGAAAATCCAGAATTTAAGTTATTATTTCATTTAAGTGTAAGTGAATACGAATATATTGAATCTAAATGTTCAGAAATAAATATGCTCATTTGTGACCTTTGCAGAAGGGGACAAATGGAGATTTTAACCTCTGGGTACTATGATATAATCCTTTCCCTTCTTCCGGCTCATGAAAGGTCTTCACATGTTGAAAAGACTACAACCTATCTAAGAAAAAGGTTTTCAAAAAAACCTAAGGGACTATGGTGTTACAATCAACTTTTTTCACCAACTTTAGTTCCTGTTGCAGAAAATTGTGGGTTGGATTATATAATGATTTCATCATATAACCAAATGGCTGACAAAACTTTATTAAGTCAGCCATTCTATATGGATGAAATGGGAAAGACTACAATTATCTTTCCTTATGACGATAGGTTCTCAAAGGAAACATTAGAGTTTTACAAAGGAAATATTGACTACAATAAATATCTGCAAAATTTAACTAAAATTGCTGGTAATGTTACAGGGGCAATTAACACAATTATGTTGAATTTGGATCAACTTATGGGTCTTGAAAACTGCACAGAAGTTTTTTCTCAATTATATTCCAAACTTGGTAAAAATTGTACGTTGCCTTCTGTTTATCTAAATGAAAATGAAATAAAGAAAACATTTTATTATACATCGGCTCCATATGGTAGAGACATTTCACTTGGAAATGCACTTTCTATAAACCAATATATTTTGGAACATCCTGTGCTTTATAGAAATTTTGGGCTTCTAAATATTCTCAGAGATGCTATTCGTAATTGCAAAAAAAATACCGATGAGCGGAAAAATCTTGAAAATCTCTTTATGAAGGCGAGTTCCTGTGCTCTTTATATTCCTAACAACAATATGAATCCTGCCATAAGACGTTTTTCTAATAAATGTCTTTGTGAGATGGAGACACTTCTTTCTAAAATTCCAAGTTCTTATTTGCCAATTAATGTAGTTTTAGAAACTTCAAGACAAATTGAACATATAATTCTTGGTAAATCAAGCATTTGCTATCTTAATAATAAAGGTGCAATGCTTAGTCGCATTAACTTTATTCCTGCTAATTACGATATTGTAATGCATAGTGGAGATGGTATTTTTGCTGATAGCTTTATAGATAGTTCTACGGGAAAAGAAACAAAATTATCGGCTAAGATATATGAGGTGACAGCCGTAGACAAGAAACGTTCAGAGTTCTTTGGGAAGGGCCCTGCCTTGGACTTGAAGAAGATTCCTGTTAATATCACAAAGCATTTCAAGTTTAGGCAATCTACTCATTCTGTTGAGGTTGAGGTGGAGAATTTAGATTCCAAGAATAGTTTAGATGGCGTGGAGTATTGTAATACCATAGATATTGCTTTACCTCGTGCATTGGATGTGAAAACTAGTGAAGGAAAGCTTATGGGGACAGAACCAGAGACAACTAGTGCTGTTTTTATCAATAGTCCTGCTTGTCCATTTACAATTTCCATTGGCTTGAGTGAAGAAGCACAGATTTCGTGCAAGAATATTGAACAAACAATTAAAAGCTGTCTTGGAGATAAGACAATTTATGAGTATACTCAATTTAAGATTCGTAGGAAGCTCTCTTTGAGACCTCTTCAGGTCTCGCGCCTGACGATTGGACTTAGAATAGAAAAGAGAAAGGAGAAAAGTTATGACACTACAGAATAGAGCGCTCCTTGAGCAGCTTAAAGAAGACTCCCAAGCAATCTGGAGGGGACTTTGACCCGGAAGGGTTGAAAGCAAAACAAGCTGAGCTTGAAAAACAGACTTTAGAACCTAATTTCTGGGGCGACAAGCAGAATGCGGACAAAGTATTTGCCCAAATTAATACAATAAAAGATACAATTCAACCTTTTGAGAAGTTAATTGCTGATATCAACGAAACTTATGATCTCATTGAGCTTTATGAAGAAGAGGATAGTGATAATGAAGAATATGCCAAAGAAGTTGATGATAAAATTCTCTCTATTGAGGCAGAATATAAGCCATTAAAACTTAAAACTCTTCTTAATGGCAAATATGACAAAGGAGACATGTTCTTAACCATTCATGCTGGAGCTGGTGGTACAGAAGCCTGTGATTGGACTTCAATGCTAATGCGAATGTATCTTAGGTGGTGTGAGCGTCACAAATTTAAAGCTGAAATTTTGGACACACTTGAAGATGAAGGTGGTTATAAGAGTGTAACAATACAGGTATCGGGCCCATATGCCTTTGGCTATTTGAAAGGGGAGGCCGGTGTGCATAGACTTGTACGCATTTCACCTTTTGACTCTAATGCCAGAAGACATACTTCTTTTTCCAGTGTATATGCCTCTCCAGTTGTAGATGACAACATTGATATTGTTATAAAACCTGAAGATATTAGAATAGATACCTACAGGGCAGGGGGTGCCGGGGGTCAGCACGTCAATAAAACAGACTCTGCTGTTAGAATCACACACTATCCAACCGGAATTGTTGTTCAATGCCAAAATGAACGTTCTCAAATCATGAATAAGGATAAGTGTTTCAAGATGCTAAGAAGCCGTCTTTATGATTATTACAGTGAAAAACTTGCTGAAGAACATAAAGCTGAGGCTATTGAAAAGAAGGATATTTCTTGGGGCTCTCAAATTCGTAGCTATGTTTTCCAACCATATACAATGGTTAAAGATGCACGTACAGGAGAACAAACTGGGAACATTCAAGCTGTCATGGATGGTGAGCTTGACAACTTCATTGAAGCCTATCTCAGATGGAATCAGGAGAAATAATTGAAACGTATAGTCCTTGCGATACTCTTCCTACTTGGTCTTTTTTCTTGTCAGTGGGTCTTTTCGCAGGACTACAACGTCCTAATTTATCCTCAAAATATCCAAATCTCTACATACATTGAGACTTTTTTCACCTCCAAAGAGCTCTCCACCTCTATTTATACCGATCTTTATAATAGATTATTAACAAACAAACTCAAAACTTCAGGAGAATCTCTTTCTAAAGCATATTCTTCAGAAAATAATGAATCTATTATTAAAGCAAAAGACGAATATTTGAGTATTTCTTCAAGCGATGTTTCTTTGAAATTAGATGTTTCAGATGTAATGAATGTAGCTATTACTAGCTTTAACGATAATTCTATTAACATGGATAATGTTATAAGCAGTAAAGACTTACTAACACTTGACTATATATGTTCATCAAGCAATGCAGATCTTGTGCTAATTCCTCTAATTGGTGAACTTGGAGGTTTTAAGCATCTTGCTTTGTATTCTTATTCTTCTGCTGAAAAAAGCTTAAACCTGATTTTTGAAGAAATATCTCAAAACGCATCTGAATATTCTTTAATGGTATTATTAAAACTTAGTGCTTTATTTTCTGATTCTCCTGTTTCTGTTCTTACATTTGATGGTCTAATTCAAGGTTCTTCAGTTTATATTGATGGAGAATTGGTCTTTTTGATAGATTCTTCTATAGTTCTATCTTCTGGAACTCATACAATTAGCATTGAACTTATTGGGTATGAAACAAAAAACTTAACTACGGATCTTAACGCAAATACTGTTAATACTATCTTTGTTCAAATGAACAAGATTGTATACGACAGTATACTCATTGAATCAAAACCAAATGCAACAATTTCATCTGATGGTAAGATTTTAGGGACAACTCCTTATACTATAGAGGACTATACACTACCTTTAATGCTTAATTTTACTGCCGATGGTTTTGTCAATAAGACTATTAGTTTAAACGCAGCAAAAAAAAGTATTAGTGTTGAACTTAAACCTACATGGATGAACAATGAAGAGAGTTTTGAGAATGCTAGGACTAATTTTTACAACTCTTTTGCAAGATCTCTGCTAATTTTTGGATTAAAGATTGTTTCTAAAACTTTTAGTTCAAATTATAATGATTTTTGGGTGGCTGCAGATACATTATGTACAGGTGCTCTTTTTCTGTCGTTGACAGATTTAGCTGGAAATTTAATAGATTATTACAAATATTCGGAGTATATATCACCGTAAGGAGTGAAGAATGTTTAGTTTTGGTGGCTTTGGAGCCAAACTTAAGTCTCTCTTTAGTTTTAAAAAGACATTAGATGATCAATTCTTTGACGATCTCGAGGATTTACTTATAGAAGGCGATTTTGGTGCAAAAAATGCCATGTTAATAAGCGATGAAGTTCGTAAGAGAAAACCAAAAACAGAAGAAGAATTTTTAAACATTGTAAAAGAGCTTTTACAAGATAAGATTAACACAATTGAACTTATACCGGAAAAAGGAAAACTTAATGTTTATCTCTTCTTAGGAGTTAACGGTGTTGGCAAAACAACCTCAATTGGAAAACTTGCAACATATTATAGTAAAAAAGGTTATAAAGTAATTATGGCTGCAGCTGATACCTTCCGTGCTGCTGCAATAGATCAGTTAGACCTTCATGCAAAACGTACCGGGACTAGAATTGTTAAACAAGAACATGGTAGCGATCCAGGTGCCGTAATTTATGATGCAATCTCAAGTGCACAGGCTAGGGGAGACGAGCTCATTTTATGCGATACTGCTGGTAGAATGCATAATAAAGAAAATCTTGTTAAAGAACTTCAAAAAATTGATAAGATAATCAAAAACAGAATTGAACCTGAGTGTTATAAAAAGATTCTTGTCATTGATGCAACTACAGGGCAAAATACTATAAGTCAGGCTCAAATTTTCAATGAAGCAATTGGCCTTGATGCTGTTGTTCTTACCAAATATGACTCTACCTCAAAGGCCGGTGCATTAGTGCAAATTGGAATTCCAATTGCTTATGTAGGAACTGGTGAGCACTATGAAGACATCCATGTCTTTGATAAAGATGAATTTTTGACAGGACTTGCTGGACTAACTAAATGAGAAAAATTTTTCTTGTTGTTTTATTACTCTCATTAGTCCTAAATTTATATTCTGCTGAATATTATAAATCTAATGAATTAGGACAGAAACTTGGGAATGAGAGCTCTATTGGACAAGAAGGTTACTTTTTAGAAGTCTCTGATAACACACAAACTCTTTATTATAATGGCATTGTTTATTGTACAACTACAACCATTATTTCTCAAAATAATAGAACTGTTTCAAAGAACTACTCTTCAGGCAATGTTGAGACATACAAATATGAAGATGGACTGTTAAAGGCTTATACTAATAATAATATTTCTATTGTATATAACTATATAGGGAATAAATTATCTTTTTGTATTGTTAATGAAAATGAAATATTCTTTTTACGTTCAGCTAATGACGGTACATTGATTGCAATAAGGCGTAATTTAGAAGTGGATTTGATTGGAGAATCCTATCTTTATCAAAATGGTGAATTTTACGATCTAGTTTCAAATAGTCTAGTTTTTACAGGTAGTTACAACACTCTTGATGATGGCTCATTTACCTTTAATGAATGTGAAAAACAATATCATTATTCTCCTTCAGGGCATCTTTTGAGTATTACAAGTGATTCAGAAACTATTGAATATTCCTATGTTGATGAAGTTGTTTCTTTGATTAAATCCACTAAATCAGATGGTTCTTATAGTATTTCAAGCTATGAAAATGGCATCTTAGTAAGTGTAAATGAATACGATTCTTCTGACGTTATTACTATTTCAACTGATTATTCTAAGGGTACAATTATAAAAACTTTGTATAAAGATGGAAGAGCTGTTGCTGATATTTATTACAAAGATGATAATGTTACCGTTGAAACTATAAAATATAGGTAAGATAATGTTTGTATTAAAAACTGCCATGAGATATGCATTCTCTAAAAGCAAAGGGCAAAGAACATCCAGTATTATAATAATTATTGGACTTGCCTTAGGTCTTATGGCTCTTTTAGTCATTTCTTCTATAATGAATGGTCTTCAAACTGCACAATTGGACCAACTGAGGGCAATAGAATCATTTGATTTAATTGTAGATAACATTAATGCCTCTGCATTAGCTGAAATTCAAAATTTGGATGTTGTAGACTCTGCCTTTAACTTTATACAAACAAATGCATTACTTGTTGACAAAACCAGTGGTCAAAGTACAACCACTAGGGTTAGAGCTTATAGTGAAGATGCATTTTCCAATACAAGAATGTCAAACGATTTTCGCATTTATACTGGTGATGCCAGTATCTTAATGATTTCTTACAACATGCTAAGATCTCTTTCCTTAGGCAGCTCAGATGAGCTTAATATTACTTATTTAAAACCAGGAAGAACAGCGACAATTGTTCCATATACAACAAGTATAAACGTTACAGGATATTATGGATCCTCAATGACAGAGTTTAGTTCTAATACAATCTTTGTTGATTATGAATATCTTCTTGATCTAATGGGCAGTAGTTCTGTAAAAATAGCTGTTTATTCCAGTTTAAAATCATCTTCCGTTAAAGCTGAAATTTTAAAGCTATATCCAGAAGCAAAGATAACTACGTGGCAAGAATATAATAAGGCTCTTTATTCTGCATTAATGCTTGAGAAAGCTTTGATGTACGTATTCTTAGCCTTTATGTTCCTAATTATTTGTGTAAATCTAAAAAATACAACAAGAAGACTTTTGAAAAATAAACAACAAGAAGGAGCAATGCTAAGAGCTGTTGGTGCTACTCGCAAAATGGTTAATTCAATTTTTCTTTTTCAAGGTCTTTCAATTTGTTTAATAGGTGAAACCTTAGGTGTAATTCTTGGTTTTTTGTTTATTAGAAATATGCAAATAATACTTAGTTTTGCTGAAACAATAGTCTATTTCTTTACTGGCAGTAGTACAATATTGGGCATCCTTCAGTTTGAGGCTATCATTGGTCCAACCGAGGTTTTGTTATCTTGTTTTTTTGTTTTTATCTTGGCTCTCATCTTCTGTCTGGCTGGTTGCCATAGAATTTATAAGAGAGAAATTATGGAGGTCATACTTGATGCATCCAATTGAACTTTATGGCATTATCAAAAGATTTAAGGCAACAGAAAAAGGTGAAGATGAAATAACTATCCTCAATGGAATTGATTTATGCATAAAACAGGGGGAATCCACATCAATAATTGGTAAAAGTGGCTCGGGAAAAAGTACTTTACTTCATATTGCTGGTGGGTTAGATGCACCTAGTTCCGGTAATGTTTTATGCAATGGAGTTAATTTTGCAACTTTAGATGATAAGAGACGCTCTGAACTTAGAAATCTTCATGTTGGTTTTATCTTTCAATCAAATCTATTACTTGAAGATTTTACAGCATTAGAGAATGTTATGGCTCCTGCAATGATTGCTGGAAAAAGCATCAAAGATTGCAAGCCTAGAGCGTTAGCCTTGCTTGAGAAGTTGGGTTTAACTGATAGACTTTCTCATCTTCCAAGTCAACTTTCTGGTGGTGAAAAGCAACGTGTTGCAATTTGTAGAGCTTTGATGAATGAACCAGAGGTTATTATGGCAGATGAACCTACTGGGGCTTTGGATGAAGAGAATGCACAGGATGTTGAAAATATCCTACTAGACTTGGTTAAAGAAGAGGGTAGAAGCCTTCTTTTGGTAACCCATAACCAAGATTTTGCTTTTAAGTGCGATAATGTTTATCTACTTAGAAATCATGTACTTAATTTAGAAAAATGCCTTGGGGATACAGAGAAATGAATCCTTTTGTTCGGTTTTGGAGCATTCGAAGAATTCTCAAGAAAGGCCGTCTTGTTGGATGCCTATTCTTAGTTGCCTTAGTCATGGCTCCTCTTGTTTGTGCTCTAATTTTCTCAGAAAGTATGATTGAAGGGATTACAAATAAGTATATTTATCTCTCAGATGGTCATGTTCAAATTTCTAACTACCAAAATGAAATTTCCTCAATAGATAATACTTTAATTTATTCTATGGATGAAGTTACAACGGGTTTTGCTCTTATGTATTCTGCATCTTCTACCTGCTCTGTACAAATTAAAGGTGTAAGTTCTTCATATTTTAACGAAAAACGTCTAGCCCAAGTTTCATTTGAAACTGAAGCTTTAGAGTCCTCAAATCTTCAGGGTATAGCAATTAGTAGATATTCAGCAAATGCCCTTAATGTTAAGATTGGAGATAGAGTTGCACTTATGGTTGTTCCGGATACTGCAAAATCAACCGTAAGACCAGTTTTAGTACGTGTTGAAGCTATTTTTCATAGTGGTTATGACCAGTTGGATCAGTTACTTTCTTTTGTTGATCTTGATTATGCTAAAACACTTTTTACATCGGAAAATGCTACTAGCTGTGAAATTATTGTGCAAGATGAATACTTAGAAAATCTTCAAGGTGTTATTTCTTCCTTGAATATTTCTGAATCAAAAATTTCTACTTGGGACCAACATAATTTAAGTGTTTATAATAACTTTATTACAAGCAAACAGATGATTTTAATTATTTTGCTTTTAGTTGTCGTTGTTGCTGCTTTTTACACTTCTTCAGTTGCACAGCAAATGATTCAGGACGATATTAAACCAATTTCAATTGCAAAACTTATTGGAATGAGTGATAAGATGGTAAGAGTATCGGCCTTTATGAGTGTATGCCTTGTGACGTTTGCAGGCATGATATTGGGAATATGTCTTGGTATTGCAATTGGATATGCTTTGGGGCCCATGTTAAGCCAGCTATCTAATATGGGGCTTGAGAGTCTGTCTTTTTACCTGCTCGATTTTAATGTGCAGATTCCATGGAAATCCGTTATTCTTCTTAGTGCTTGTTTGTTTGTGCTTTCTAACATTACGGTGTGGTTAACCCTAAGAAAGACTCGAAAGATAACACCTATTCGTCTTTTCAGTACATCGTAAAATTGGTAGTATTACCGCATGAGTTTGGAAGTTTTTGTTTTAGGCACCAGTGGTATGCAACCTCTTCCTGGGCGTTTTTTGACAAGTGCTATGGTCAGACGCAATGGAGAGCTTTTTTTGTTTGATTGCGGTGAGGGGACTCAGGTTTCCTTAAAGATGCTAAATCTCCATTGGAAACGTATCAATAGAATTTTTATCAGTCACATGCATGCAGACCATGTAACGGGTCTTCCTGGTCTTTTGATGCTTTCATCTCAGGTGGATCGTTCTGAGCCCCTTTATATTTACGGCCCAGAAAAGCTTAAGGATTATATTGATGCTAATAGACGCCTTTTGGATATGTATATTAACTATGAAATAAAGTTCATTGCTGTACATCCTGGCATTATTGTGGATACAAAAGATTATACTGTTGAAGCTGTTCCTCTTTTACATACTAAACCCTGCATGGGATATGTTCTAACTGAAAAAGATAGGCCAGGGGAGTTTAATGTTGCTAATGCAAAAGCCCTAGGAGTGCCTTGCGGTCCAATGTGGGGAGAACTTCAAAGAGGTTCTAATGTTATTCTTGAAGATGGTACTGTTGTAACTCCCAATCAAGTTTTAGGATCACCCAGAAAAGGTATTAAATTTGCTTACATTACTGACACAATGTATCTTAATTCTATTGCAAATCATGTTAAAGATGCTGATTTACTGCTTTGCGAGGGAATGTTTACCAGGGATTTATCTGAGGATGCTTTTGAAAAAAAACATATGACTAGTACTCAAGCTGCAACTATTGCTCGAGATGCAAACGTAAAAAAAATGGGACTGATTCATTACAGTCCCAGATACATGGATAAGGAGTTGCATGCTCTAAAAGAGCAGGCGTGCGAAGTTTTTGAAAATACAGTCCTCTGTAAAGATCGCTGTACTTTTGAACTTTCTAACCCTGATTAATTAATCCAATCCTTTATTAGATCTTCAAAACTCATGTTACTTCCAGATTCCATGGTTCTCACTTCATATGGAGCTTCAAGTTTGTCCAAAATCTCTTTAGCTTCTTCTGAACTCTCAAATGGAATAACAACAACAGTGTTGTCTCCGTTATCAATGCATTTTCCTGCATCTGACAAGAGAAGTGTTACGTCTTCGCTTGATGTAGAAACCAAAGCAACATTCAAATCGTAACCAAACTGTTTTGCACTGTCATATTCAGCTTCTGCTGCTTGTCTAGCTGGACTTCCTTCGTAATCCTTATATGACTGTTTTGCAGAGGCATCAACTACAACAGTAACTTGTCCTGGCTGTAGAGCAGGCTCTGGCTCAGGTTCTGGAGTTGGAGCAGATTCTTCAACTGGAGCTTCTTCTTCAGGTTCAGCTTCAGGTTCAACTTCAGGCTCTAAAACTGGCTCTGAAACAGATTCTGGCTCAGGTTCTGGTTCAGGTTCTGGTTCAGCAATTGGCTCTGAAACAACAGGAGCTTGAAGGTTTTCAATTCCATGTACAAGTCTCTCAACTGTACTAGTAAGAGCGTCTATCTGAGCTTCAATGTGTGCAAAATGGTCTGCATATATGTCTTTTTGCTCTTCAACCGGCTCTTCCACTTTTTCTTCAACTTCTTCAACTTCTTCAACTGTTGTCTTTGGAGCAGGTTCCTCAGCAGGTTCTTCAGCAGGTTCCTCAACTGGTTGTTCATCAAAGATTGAAACAAAAGGAGTAGTTTCAGCTACTTGAACTGGAGCTATAGGCGATTCAACTGGCTGTGAAGCCTTCTTTGAAGGATCATCAGCAGGCTTTTCAAACAACTGACTTTCATATGCGTTTGGAGGAAGCTTATCTTCATCACTCTCACTGTCATCACTCTGACCTAACATTGAGGCAATGACAATTAATGTAAGCCCAACAAGAAGAGGGAAAATCTTTACAGCCCAGCTGTAGACTTCACTTTGACTAACTTGATATAGCGGTATAAAGTATTTGATTGCGGCAAAAGTAAGGGCAGCAAAAATAACTAAAACAACTAGAACGGTTACTAATGCAGTCCTAGACCCTTTTTTCTTGCTCATTAGAGAACCTCCACACATTTAATAGCACTTTTTTTTATTACAATTTGTCGTTATTATATTCTTTTAGAGGTTCTATGGCAAGAAAATATGGATTCCTATTACTAATTCTCGTTGTTTTAATTGTCTGTTCTTTCAGTTTATTATCAGCTTTTTTTGGAAAAACCGGTTATTTAGCTAATCAAGAACTAAAGAAACAACTGAAAATTAACGAATACCGGCTTGACAGAGATGAAGTTGAACTAGAGAATCTTAGAATCCAAGAAGAAGAACTTTCCACTGAAGATGGTGTTAGGTTTGCAGCAATGAATCTTGGATACAAGGTTGAAGGGGATGATGTTTATCAATTTGAGACTGAAGATGAAGTTCAAAATGTCTCAAATGTTTTAAACAATGATTCTGACGTTTCAACTTTGACTACAAGTTCTTATAAGCCTTGGGGATTTATGAAACTCTTTTTTGTTTCATTTGGGTTTTCGTTGGCTGTAACTATCTTGATTTGGCTATTTAGAAGGAAAAGGAAAGAGGAAAATGATTCTCAACAAAATGAATCCGGAGACTTTGGAAACGGTTTCGGCTTTAATTAGAGATGGTGGAGTAGTAGTGCTCCCTTGCGACACAATTTATGGTCTTTGTGCAGCAAATCATATTGGTGAAAAGGCCTTAGTTGATTTAAAAGGTAGACCGGAGAACAAACCATTTTTAATTTTGGCTACTATTGAACAAGCTAAAGAGCTTTGTGTTTCTATTCCGCAGGACATTTTGGATACTTGGCCTGCACCACTAACTGTTGTTCTTAATACCAAAGACGGTAAAAAAACTGCTATAAGAGTTCCTGCAGATCCTTTTCTTCAAAAAATTTTAGTTGAATCAAATACACCAATGTATTCCACCAGCGTAAATATGGCTGGAGAACCTTCATTGTTGGATTTCACTGATATTTCTCAACGCTTTGAAGCCTTTGTAGATTGTGTTGTTAGAGACAAAGAGGTTCAGGGCAACATTCCTTCAACATTGATTGATGCAACAGTTCGTCCATACAAAATGCTTAGAGAAGGTGCTTTTGATGCTACTGCATTGATTGCAAATTCAAATCCGGACGGAGTTTAATAGCTTCTTTTAAATATATAGGTTGAATTTTTTCAATATCTTTCTCAGTACAGACCATCATTCTTATTATTAAAGGAAGGGAGCCAATGATATCGGCTTCCTGAACACAAAAAAGAGGAACACTTTGGCATAGACCAGCTTTACGGAGACCTGTGGCGCTATTTAAGCTACGCAAATCTTTTGTATGTGAGATGAGTAGAAAAGTGATGTCGCTTTCTTGAATTCCATTGCATGTAAGGATTTGTGAAAATAACTCACAAGCATTTGTAGAGATTTCTTCAGGAGTATCGGCATTACAGGAAATGGCACCGCGTATAGCTTTCATAGTGTTACCTCAAAACCATTTGCAACTAACGTAGATAGAGTACTCATTATGACCATAACAAGAATACTGAAAATAATTCGTAGAAGACATGAAACAAATAATCCAGTCTTGAATTTATGATCAATGAATATAAGAATTATGGATGTGGCAAGTAGTCCAATAGAGATCACACATACAGTTAGCCCTATTGTGTTGGTTAAGTTTACAATATATGCAACAAAGCTTGAATCAAGTTCTTTCCAAAAGGTTGATGCATAAATGCCAAAAAGTAATAAAAAAACGAGAAAGATATAGTTGCAAATTGTATTTGTTATGTCTATCACTCGTCTTGATTGAAGCATAGTATAATAATATCAAATGGATTACATTTGTGGAACACAATTAAATGAATCTTAAAAAATTGCGTAAATGAGCAAATTTAACTCAAAAAAATTCCAAATTAAGTAAAATAATTGATTAAAATTGTTGCCAACTATCAAAAGTAGTGTAAAATGAATTTGATTTTACAAAAAAGAGGTTACTTAGGGTTACTATGAAAGACGTCAATAAGAAATTGGAAAAAATGGGACTCATTGCGGCAGACATTATGCTTCCAAAGAAGGGAACAGACCTTTACAAGTGGGCAGTTGTTGCATGTGACCAATATACATCGGAAAAAGATTACTGGGAGGATGTATCAAAGATTGTTGGTAATGACCCATCAACATTAAAACTTATATTCCCAGAATGTTATCTTGAAGATGGTGATTCAAAAGAAAGAATTGCAAACATTAACAAGACAATGAAGTCTTACGTTGAGGCTAATCTTTTTGATACCTATTCAGAGACTTTCTTTTTAGTCAAAAGAACTTGTGCATCAGGTTCACGTTGGGGTTTAATGGCTGCTCTGGATCTTGACAAATACAGCTGGGAAAAAGATTCAAAGAGCTTAATTAGAGCTACTGAAGGCACGATTTTATCAAGGATACCACCAAGAAAAGAAATTAGAAAGGATGCTCCTCTTGAGATTCCCCACATAATGGTTCTTATTAGCGATGAAAAGAGAAGTGTAATTGAACCTCTTGCTGCAAAGACATCTGAACTCAATAAAATTTATGATTTTGATTTAATGAAAAATGGTGGCCATCTTGAAGCTTGGGCTGTTAGCAGTGATGCAGATCTCAATCAAGTTGCAAAAGCTTTTGAATCACTTACAGAAGGTTTAAATCCTGAAAATCCACTTCTTTTTGCAATGGGAGATGGAAACCATAGTTTTGCAACAGCAAAAAGTTGTTGGGAAGATATCAAGAAAAATCTTTCTCAAGAAGAAAGACAGAACCATCCTGCAAGATTCTGCCTTGTGGAACTTGAGAATATTTTTGATCCTGGTCTTATTTTTGAGCCAATTCACAGAGTTCTTTTTAATGTTCCAGAAGAAGTTTTTCTTGAAGAACTTAAGAAAAATGCTACTTCTATTAACAAAAAAACTGTTGGATGCAGAAATTGCATTGCAAAAGAAATTACAAATCAGAAGGCTCAAAGTTTTGGATACTGCGTTAAAGGTAAGCATGTAGTTGTAACTCTTGATAATCCTTCTGCCAATATTGCCGCTGGAACATTGCAAAAGGTTATTGATGCTCTAATTTCTAAGGGTTATTCAGTTGATTATATCCATGGAGCAGATGTAACTGACAAACTTGGAAGTGAAGAAGGTAACATTGGATTATTCCTTCCTGCAATTGATAAAGCAACATTCTTTGAAACAATCATCAAGGATGGAGCGCTTCCAAGAAAGACCTTCAGTATGGGAGAAGCCAATGAAAAACGCTTCTATATGGAAGCCCGTAAAATTAAATAAAAGAGGTTTTTGCAAAAATCTCAAGAAATTTTGAAAAAAAGTCCTTTAGCTCTTTTCATGTTTTCTCTTTTTTGATATGTTCAACAAGAAAAAAACAAGAAAAGAGACGTGGAGGTGCACCTATGGCATCAAAAAACCAAAAAAAAGGCTTTTTGAAAACCCTAGGGGACATTTTTCCCACTATTTGCTATTTAGCATTTAAGTCAACCATTTTTTAGTGGTTGACTTTTTTTTTGACCGTTTGGGTCCTGCTTAAAACAGACCCATAGTTATAGGAGGATGATTTCATGGAAAATCAAGACACAATCAGAGATGCAAGACAGCTAGGCGTGCCCAAAATGCTCGTCTTGGGGTTGCAACACATGTTTGCAATGTTTGGTGCAACAATTTTGGTACCAATCTTGGTCAATTCTTATGGCCTGCCATTATCAATTCAGACCACACTTCTAATGGCTGGACTTGGAACACTATTTTTCCACCTTGTAACAAAGTTTAAAGTTCCAGCATTCTTGGGATCATCCTTTGCATTCCTTGGTGGTTATGCAGCAATTGCAGCATTAAGTACAGGAAAATACGCAAACATGGCTGCAGCAGAAAAACTTCAATACGCAGGCGGTGGAATTGTTGTAGCAGGCCTTATGTACGTGATTCTTGCAATAATTGTTAAGCTTGTAGGCGTAAAAAAGGTTATGAAATTCCTGCCCCCAATAGTAACAGGACCAATCATTATCCTTATTGGACTGAACCTTGCTCCATCTGCAGTATCAAATGCTTCAACATGCTGGCCACTAGCCCTAGTAGCAATGGCAATTATAATTGTAGCAAACATTTGGGGAAAAGGAATGATAAAAATTATTCCAATTCTTCTTGGTGTTGTAGGCTCTTACATAGTAGCAGTCATTGCAAACGCCTTTGGTGCAACAACAGCAGATGGAAGTGCATTAATGGATTTTAGCCAAATTGCAAGTGCAAAAATCTTTGGACTTCAGCCATTCTTTACAAACTTTAGCACAAGTGTATGTAAATTTGATATAACAACTATCCTAGTTATGGCCCCAATTTCCATTGCATCCATGATGGAACATATTGGAGATATCTCAGCAATCTCTGCAACAGTAGGTGAAAACTTTGTTGAGGACCCAGGTCTTCACAGAACACTCATTGGAGATGGTGTTGCAACATCACTTGCAGCAGTCTTTGGTGGTCCAGCCAACACAACATACGGTGAAAATACAGGCGTCTTGGTCCTTTCAAGGGTTTATGACCCAAGAGTAATTCGTCTTGCTGCAATCTATTCAGTAATTCTTTCTTTCTCACCAGCTTTTGCAGCAATTATCAATTCAATGCCAAGTGCAATAATTGGAGGGGTTTCCTTCATCCTCTACGGAATGATTTCCGCAATTGGAGTTAGAAACGTAGTAGAGAATAGAGTAGACTTCACTCAATCACGTAATTTGATAATTGGTGCAGTAATTTTAGTCTGTGGACTAGGTTTTTCAGATGGAATTACATTCACAGTAGGAAATGCTCACATCACACTCACATCACTTGCAATTGCATCAATCGCAGGAATCTTACTCAACGCAATTCTTCCTGGAAAGGACTATGAATTTGGCTCAGACATTACAGAGGGCAGATCCGGCGATTTTGGCCGATACTAAGTCCTCAAGGTTCTTTTACGGCAGAAAGCTTCATGCTTGATGCCGTTAAAGACCGATTTTATCAAAAACTTTACCAAGGTACTTGAACAAACGCAAGAACTTTTGTAAATTAGCAAAGTCGCAAGACAAATGCCACCTTAGCTCAGTTGGCCAGAGCACGTGACTTGTAATCTCGGGGTCGTCAGTTCGAATCCGACAGGTGGCTAGAAGAAATGCTGTTAAGGATATAATCTTTAGCAGTTTTTTTATGGAGAGGTTCCCGAGCGGTCAAAGGGGGCAGACTGTAAATCTGTTGGCTCAGCCTTCGAAGGTCCGAATCCTTCTCTCTCCAACATTAAGGTCTTCTTCGCAAGGGGAAGACCTTGATTGTCTATAGACATCATTTAGGGTACTGGTTACTGATGAGCAGTTGTTTCTACGAAAAAGGGCTTAAATTTGAATGCCAATGTTGCAATTACTGCTGTAGCACAGAACCCGGCTATGTTTTCCTGGGTGAAGATGATGTAAAAAAGATGTCAAACGCCTTAGGACTCAATCAAGAAGATTTTATAGAAACCTATTGTAGATATGTATCAATGGGTGCATTTAAGATGTTATGTTTAAAAGAAAAAGACAACTACGATTGTATTTTTCTATGCAAAAACGGCTGTAAAGTTTACAATGCAAGACCAAGACAATGTATGACATATCCATTTTGGGAACATGTATTGGAAAGTGAAGAAAGTTGGAATGAAGAGGCTAAATCTTGTCCAGGAATAGGGAAGGGCAAGCTTTATACAAAAAAAGAAATTGAAGAAAAACTTCAATTCAGGCTTGAAAATAAACCTGTAATGAAATTCTAAAATGGCAAGGTATTCAGAAGCAGTAATTGAAAGTATAAAAAGCCGTCTCACTGTAAGCGATGTCGTTTCCCAATACGTTCAGTTAAACAGAAGCGGTGGTCGTTTCTGGGGACTCTGTCCATTTCATCATGAAAAAACACCATCTTTTACAGTAGTAGATGAAGGTGGTTTTTATAAGTGTTTTGGATGTGGAAAAGGCGGCTCAATCTTTGATTTTATCATGGAGATGGAGCATGTAACTTTTCCAGAAGCTGTTGAAATCCTTGCAAAGAAAGCTGGTATTGAGCTACAGGAAGAAACTGCCTCACAAAGGGAAGAATACAAAAAGCAAAAAGCAATTCAAGAGCTGTATGAAAGAATTCTTAAGTCTTTTCATCATATACTGTTAAACAATTCATGTGCAGAGCAGGCACGACAGTATTTGGAAAAAAGAAAAGTTTCTTCTCAGACAATTGAAAATTTTCAATTAGGCTATGCACCAGATAGTCAAGAATGGCTTTATAACTTTCTAAAAAAGAATAATTACTCCAATGAGGTTCTAAAAGAAAGTGGACTTTTTAGTAAAAATTATGAAAAAATGCCACTATTTAGAAACAGAATTATGTTTCCAATAAGAACATGGCAAGGAAATTGTGTAGCTTTTGGTGCTCGAGACCTTTCCGGCGAAAGTAGAGCAAAGTACATAAATACTCCTGATACAGCAATTTATAGTAAACGCAATGTGCTCTTTGGTTTTTATGAAAGCCTAGCAACACTGAAAGAAAAGAAAGAAATCATAATATGCGAGGGAAACTTTGACGTTATTTCATTACATCAAGCAGGTCTCACATATGCCGTAGCACCACTTGGCACAGCATTTACGCCAGAGCAGGCAAAACTCATCAAAAGATATTGCAACAAAATCAATGTTCTATTTGATTCCGATACTGCTGGCCAAAATGCCACAGCAAAAGCTTTATTAATTTGCCAAAAGTTAGATTTAGTGAATTGTGTCATAAGATTAGATGGTGCAAAAGACGCTTCCCAAATGCTAGAAGAACAGGGCTCTGAAGCACTTTTAAAATGTTGTGTAAATTCTGTTCCCGGCTTTTCTTATCTTGTATCTTCAGCCCTAAAAAGGTATGATATACGACAGCCTAAAGGCAAATCATCGGTTTTCAAGGAGGTTAAACCATATCTTGATGCTACAAGCTCAGAAATTGAGCGTCAAGGTTACATAAAATATCTTGCGGATGTACTTCGCATCCCAGAAGGCAAAGTCACGAGTGATTACATGAGGCAACAAGAAGTTGAACCTGAAGAAAAAAAACAAGACCAGGTTAAAAAGAAGCAATATAATCCGCTTAAAGCCTCAACAGAACTCAACGCTATGTTGCTATTGATGAAGAATAGGGATTTTTTTGAGCGATTCAGAAACAAAATTAGGGTATCGGACTTAACAGATACACCAGCTAGAGAGCTATATACAGTTTTGGAAGACGCTTCAAGACAAGGAGTAAAAACAAATGAACTCCTTCTTCAAATGATTGCAGACGAACAACTTAAAGACCTTGTGGTAAGTGCGTTGGTAAATCCAATGTATGATCGCGAAAATGCAGACAATACCTTAAAAGATGCTGTATATCAGATTAAACTCCGCCGTTTAGAAGAACAGCGTAATAGAGTAACACGACTGTTAAGTAGTGGTGAAATGGAAAAAATGGATGCGGAGGAATTTAATAGACTCCTTTCTACTAAGGCTGAATTAGACCAAGATATTGTAGACCTCAAACTAGAGATGGATGGTAAGGAAGAACAATGACAGAGGAAAACAAACAAGAAATATTGCAAAAACTCATCTATTCTGCACAGAACGAGAATAAGTTCACCCTAAGTGACCTTAAAGATTACTTGTTTGCAGAACATGTTGATTTAGATGAAGATATTGAATATTTCAAAAATCAGTTAACCAAGAAAAATCTTCTAATTGCAGATGTTGATGATGAAGATGGGGATGACTTCATTGATGAGCCTCCAACAATGGAGGAAGATGAAGAAGAGGATGATCTTCTTGTTTCTGAAGATGATGAAGATCTTCTCAATGATGACCTAGATAATCTCACTGAACCAGAGCCCGATGATTCTGACGAAGATAGTGACTCAGAAGATGATGACGAGGACGATGATGAAGAAGACGAAGATGATAGTATAAACGATAAAGATTCTTATACTAAAAACTTCATCCTTGAAAACTTCAGTGAAGGTGCCAGTCCAATGGATGCTCTTGCTAGCATTGATGAAGATGTGGAACATGCTGTTCATAGGCCAACTGTTCTTGGTACTGATAAAGGCGAAACCAGTTCAGATGACCCAATTAGAGTTTATCTTAGAGAAATTGGTAAAGAGACTCTCCTTACTGCAGAGGAAGAAGTTGAGCTTTCAAAGCAAATGGAAGAGGGTGCTTTAATTATTTCTAATGTTATTCATAAATCTGGCATTTTGATTACCTGCTTTGTTGAAATTTTGGAGAAACTCAATACTAAATACGAAGATGCAGAAGATTTCAACGCTAAAGATCAAAAAGAACTTATTACAGAGCAAAAACGTTATTCAAACTTCTATAAAGATACTCTAAAAGAAGTTCAAAGCCAGCTTAGAAACTATGCAGAACTTAAGCAAAACAAGTTAGCTTCTGGTGAAGAGGTTCTCAAAAATGATGAGCTTGTTAAGAAAAAGACTCAGATTTTAAAGAAACTTTCACAAATTGAGCTTCAGCCGGAAGAAATTACCATGTTTACTGACAAGTTTATAGGCGCTGAACATGATATTAAGGAACTAAAAATTAAAAAAGCTATTCTTGAAGAAAAGCTTGGTGTCTCAAGTGACAAAGATGTGAGACAGCTTTCAAGAGACCTTGTTACCGGCAGTAAACGTGAAGCTGTTGAAGAAAAACTCAACATGCAAGCAGATGAAATTCGTGAGTACATAAGCCAGTACCAAACAGCTGTTCGTAGTTTAAGAAAAATTGAGTTTGAATTTGAGGATAACTGTGATGTAATTCTTTCTCAAGCTCAAGAAATTAAGCGTGGCATGAAGATGCTCAAAACGGCTAAGGATAGACTTATTCAGGCAAACCTTAGGCTAGTTGTTTCTATTGCAAAGAAATATACAAATAGAGGTCTTCACTTCTTTGACTTAATTCAAGAGGGAAATATCGGTCTTATTAAGGCAGTAGAGAAATTCGAGTACCGTAAAGGCTATAAGTTCTCCACATATGCTACCTGGTGGATAAGACAGGCCATTACAAGAAGTATTAGCGACCAGGCTAGAACAATTAGAGTTCCTGTGCATATGATTGAACAAATTAACAAGGTGGTTCGAGAGTCTAGGATTCTTATGCAGACACTGGGAAGAGAGCCCACTGATGAAGAGATTGCTGAGAAGTTAGGATGGCCCGCAAGCAAAGTTAAAACAGTCAAGAATGTTGCACGTGAGCCAATTAGCCTCGAGACGCCGGTTGGCGAGGAAGAAGATTCTTTGCTTTCCGATTTCATTGAGGACAAGGAAGTTGAAAATCCTGCAACTCAGACGTCTTATGCATTATTACAGGAACAACTTCATGAAGTACTTTCTACTCTTCCACCTAGAGAACAAGAGGTTCTTAAGATGCGTTTTGGTCTAGAAGACGGATACTCATTGACACTGGAAGAAGTTGGGTTGTATTTTGAAGTAACTCGTGAAAGAATTAGACAAATTGAAGCAAAAGCGCTAAGGAGACTTAGACATCCAAAGCGTGCGAAGAAGCTTAAGGATTATGTTTGATTTACTATAGTTAGTTTATATAGATAGGAGTAAGGTAAATGAAGGAAATTTACGGCACACTAAAAGAGCTTCAGGGTGTTTTAGCTCAAATGTTTGAGATTGAGGATAAGATTAAAGAGATTCCAAAGGCTCTTGCAGATAAAGAAGCAGCACTCCAGAAAACAAAGCTCTCATACTTAGAGGATCACGAAAAGTTTGAGAAGCTCAAGCAGGATTTAAAAGATCTTCGTGCTCAGCTTGATGAAGCTGGAATTAAGAGAGAGACCTGCGAACAAATGATGGAGACCATCACACAGGCTAGAGAGTTTGACACTCTTCAAAAGGAAATTGAAGAGGCTAAAAATAGAGAACAGTCTTTGAGAAAAAACCTCATTGCTAAAGAAAAATATTATGAAGAACAGAATGCCAAGCTTTCTGCTAAAGAAGAAATCATGGCCCTTCAGAATGAGGAAGTTGAAGAAGAGACTAAAGTTAAGGATTCTTTGATTGCTGAAAATCAGGCTGTTTTAGATGAAATTAAGGCAAAAAGAGATGAACTTGCTAAAGACTTGGATCCAAATTTGGTTTTCAAGTTTGAGCGTATTATCAGAAATAAGGGTGGCCTTGGTATTGTAGGTATTCAGTCAAAGGTTTGTACTGGTTGCCACATGAGACTTCCAATTCAGTTCGTTAATGATGTCAGAAAAGAGGATGAGATTAAGTTCTGTCCATATTGCAGTAGAGTTCTCTACTATGATGAGACTGCAACTTCAACTGCTGAATCTCAGATGTTTGATACTAATGAGAATCTTCTTGACAGTGGTTCTGAAGATGAGGACTCAGCATTCAATACAGAGGATGATGATTTTTAAAAATTTAAGAGGTCCTTCAAGCAATCGCTTTGATGCTAGGCTAATGTCTACATTAGCTTAGCATCCGAGAGGAAAGTCCGAGCTCCACAGGACATGACGCTGGGTAACGCCCAGGAGCTGTAAAGCTACAGAAAGTGCAACAGAAAGAATACCGCCAAGTTTACTTGGTAAGGGTGAAATGGTGAGGTAAGAGCTCACCGGAAAGGCAGTGATGCGTTTCGCTTGGTAAACCTCGTCAGGAGCAAGGTCAAGAAGCAGGTGGATTAGTCCGTCCTATACCTGCGGGTAGACCGCTAGAGACTGTTGGTAACAGCAGTACCAGATAGATGATTGCATAAACAGAACTCGGCTTACGAGGGACCTTCTTTTTTATTATTTTTAGGTGCGTGCATGAGAAGACAGTCATTTCTATTTCTTTTTTTAGTTTTCCTTGCTGCAATTCTTTTTGTGTCTTGTTCTGATGCAAATAAAAGCTATGAACAAGGCAATTTTTCCAATGCAATTAAAATCTTAGATAAAAAATCCAATTTAAGTTCAAACGATTATCTACTTAAAGCAAAATGCTATCTTGCATTGGGTAATAACTCAGCTGCCTTAAAAAATATAACATTGTTCTTGCTTTTATCATCTGAAAATGATTCTTCTAGGGCAGAAGCTGTTGATTATTTTATTCAATTAAACACTTATAACTCTTTGTGTATTTTAGTGTTAACTGCTGAAGACTCTCTTAATGCACAAATTGCATTATTTAAAGCTTACGCAGGTGACTATAGAGATGAGGCTCTTTCAATGATTGAAAAAATAGATGAGCAAGTTAGCTCCATGTCTTTATTAGATCTTCTTGTAAATTATGGAGATAACCTAGAATATACGGCAGAGGCCTTTACTCTTTGTTTAGAGGAACTAACAGACGATAACAAAGAAGAATACATAGATTTATTATGTCAATACTCAAGCTCTTCTGGTATGGGAGAAACTCAAGCTCACTCTTGTTTGTCTATTACTGATACGCTAATGACTGATTCTTTCTTCAATTCCAATAACATAATGTTATCTAAACTTCTAAAAACAAAAGGCAATATTTTGGACAAGCTATATGACCGTATTAACGCTAGAGTTTATTGGAACCAAGCATATAGGCTTAATCCAAACGACACAACACTTAAGGATAAATTGCAATGATTCATTTAGATTCTTCTTCTCGCATTAGTAATCTACAGCAGGCTTTAGGGTCTTCTTTCCTTGAAATTGAAAATCCAGCTAGATATCTTGGTAGTGAATATTACTTTGATCGTAAGAATTATTCTGATGGTGATATTAAGTGTGCTATGTGTTTTCCAGATCTTTATGAAATTGGAATGTGTAATAACGCTGTTAGAATTATTTACGATTTATTAAACAGAATTGAAGGAACCTTCTGCGATAGAGTCTTTGCTGTTGCTCCTGATTTTGAAAAATTGCTTAGAGATTTAAATGTTCCTCTTTATACTTTGCAGGAACATTTTCCATTAAATAAATTAGATTACTTGGGAATTACAATTAGCTATGAATTAAGTGCTACAAACATCTTACAAGTATTAGATTTAGGTGGAATTCAAATTGAAGCAGCAAAAAGAAGTGAATCTGATCCTATTGTTTTTGCTGGTGGTCCTGCATCTACAAATCCATTGCCTTTTGCAAAGTTTTTTGACTTTTTTTATGTTGGTGAAGCCGAATCAGACATGGCTAATATTATTGAAATTCTTAAGAAGTATAAAAAACGTAATGAGCGTATTGAGCATTTAAAAGAAATTCCATGTCTTTGGTATCCAGGAAAGAAGCTAACTACCAGAGCTGTTGATACTACTTTTGGAACCCCTGAAGAAAATCCGTTACTTCAACACTTTGTTGTTCCTGCGTTTCAAGTTGCTCAGGACCATGCGACAGTAGAAATTATGCGTGGCTGCCCTAATGGTTGCCGTTTTTGCCATGCTGGCCAGTATTATAAGCCTTTTAGACAGAGAAACTTGAGCACGGTTTATAATCTTGTTAAACAAAATGTTGACCAATTTGGATATAGGGAAGTGACTCTTTCTTCGCTTTCTTCAGGCGATTATCCCAATTTAGATAAGCTTATTGCCACTTTAAATGGTAGCTTTAAGCAAAGAAATGTATCTTTTTCACTGCCTTCGCTTAAGGTAAGTTCTTTTTCTCTTGGTATTCTTGAGCAGCTTTCTGAAGTGCGTAAGAGTAGTTTGACTTTTGCTATTGAGACTCCTGTTTTAGAAGACCAACGCTCTATGAATAAAGAAGTTCCTATTGAGCAAATTATCAATATTATTCAAGAAGCAAAAAGTAGGGGATGGCGTCTTGCCAAGTTCTATTTTATGGTTGGGCTTCCATTTGTTGACAGAGATAAGGAGCAAGAGAATATTGTTAATTTTCTTTCTCAAATTAGGTCTGCAACTAAGATAAATATGAATATAAATATAGGAACATTCATTCCTAAGGTGCATACGCCATTTCAATGGGTAAAACAAATGTCCATGGAGGAATCTGGAGAACATCTTAGGTCCATTAAGAAGGCATTAATGCTGGCCATACCTGGAATTAAAGTATCATATCATGAGCCAAAGATATCGTTCTTGGAAGGAATTGTGTCACGTGGTGGGTATGAATGTGGGGAACTTATTCAGCGTGCATATGAGCTTGGATGCAGGCTTGATGCGTGGGATGAACATGTTAAATGGGATATGTGGCAACAGGCCATCTCTGAGCTAAATTATGATGTCTCAGAAAAAGAATGGTCTTTGGATGAAGAGCTTCCTTGGGATAGTGTTTCTATGAATGTTTCTAAGGCCTACTTGAAAAAAGAATATCTAAAGGCACGTGACCGCCAGCTTACTCCAATTTGCAATGATGATTGTGACCATCATTGTGGAGTTTGTGGCAAGAAGGCTAGGGTTGTTAAAGCCCAAAATGAAGATTTATTACCTTCTATTGAAGATTCCGTTAAAGATACTAAGACTCCGGTTCATGGTCCATATGTGCAAACTGTTTTCACTTACAAGAAAGAGGGTAGGGCTGTCTATTGTTCGCATATTGCTGTTATGCGTCAATTTGAAATGGCTTTTCAGCGTAGTGGCCTAGATGTTCAGTTTACACAAGGCTTTAATCCCAAACCTAAAATGGAGTTCTTAAACCCAATCACAATGGGAGTTAAAGGAGAAAGGGAACTTCTACTATGTGAATTACCACTTGAAGAAGTTTCTGATGTTAATGTTGTAAATTGTCTCAACTCTGCTTTAGCTGAAGGCTTTCTTGTCTCTTCTGTTAAGGTTCTTCCTACTGATCCTACAGGCAAAAAGATATCCCTTGCATCTAAGATGTTGGGTAGTGTTTATGAAATTTGTAATATAAGAGATCCAGAGTTAGAAAGTATTCTTCAATCTAGACTAACTGAAGAGCATCCTGATTATATTATTTCATATGAGAATGGAATTTATACTATTAAAATTCATGGAGACAAGAATCTTTTTAAGATGATATTTTCTCCTAATATTAATAAATTTCACATTGCTGGCTCTTGCGATATTACCCGTAAGTACATTGAAATGGAGACATTATGATTGATTATACTCTTGAAAAAGCTAATGAACCCAAAAAAGGTTTTTCAAATCTTTATGATATTGTCACTTGTTTACGTGACCCAGTTAATGGTTGTCCTTGGGACAAAGAACAGATGCCTGCCGATATAATTCGCAGTATGCAGGGTGAAATTTACGAATATATAGATTCCTTAAACGAGGGAGACTTGGCTCATCAAAGTGAAGAACTTGGGGATGTTTTTTTAAATCTTTTTTTGCTTGCTAAAATACATGACCAAAACGGGGATTTTTCATTGGCAGACTGCCTTAATAACGCCTGCGAAAAGTATATACGACGTCATCCACATGTATTTGCTAATGTTAGTGTCTCTAATTCTTCTGAAGTATTATCTAACTGGCAAAAAATTAAAACTGAAGTTGAAGGACGTAAGTCTAGTTTATTTGATGATATTCCTAAATCTGCACCTGAACTTGAACGTAGTTATAAAATTTCCAAGCAGGCAGCTAAACTTGGTTTTGACTGGCCAGACGTTTCTGGTGTTTATGACAAAGTTGAAGAAGAACTTAACGAGGTTAAATCTGCTGTTACAAGTGATCAAACGTGTGAAGAAATTGGAGATTTACTTTTTGCCGTAGTTCAAATTGCTAGATTTAACCATATTAAGCCACAAGATGCCCTAGCAAAGGCAAATCTCAAGTTTATTGGTCGTTTTAATAAAGTTCTTGAACTTGCTAATTCTAATGGCCTAATTGTTGAAAATCTTACGGCAGACCAACTAGATAAACTTTGGCAAGAGGCTAAAAAGTAGTATATAATCTAATCATATGCGTTACGAGGACATGGAATATGAAAACTTCAAGAACGTTCTTGGAGCAATTGATGAATTAAAAGACCCATCACGAGCTATGATTGCTAAGCATTTGTCGCTTAGTAGAACTACTCTTACGAACATGACCTCAGTAATGATTGAGAAAAAAATCCTTGTAGAAGGTGAAATAAAGCATAACGAGGCAAGTCGTGGGCGTCCAGGGGCTACTCTAAGATATTGTGACGATACTTGGTTTGCACTTGGTGCTGCTTTTTATTCGTCAAGTTGGAATTTTGTTATTTGTAGTCTCTCTGGAAAAATTGTTCAGGAATATACATTACAGTTGGAAGATGTTACACCAGAAGAACTTGTCTCTAAATTACTAGAGGGAATTGAATATATGATTTCTTGTGTTCCTGGACAAATATTGCCCGCAATTGGAATTGGAGCACCTGGTGTTGTAAACTCTGAAGCCGGTGCTATTCTTTGGGCATATGACCTAAAATGGTTTAATTCAATAGATATTAAACGTGCTGTAAAAGCTAGATTTGGTCTTGAGGCATATTGCTTAAATAGATACACATTGGCTGGTCTTGCCGAATATAAATATGCAAACCCAGAGGGTGAGCGTAATATGATTTATGTTGGTCTTGGCTCAGGAATAAGAAGTGCTATTTTCATTAATGGAAAACTTATTGAGGGAGCAAGCTATAGTGCAGGACGTATTGGCCATATCCCAATTGATCCAAGAGGTCCACTTTGTGAATGTGGAAAACATGGTTGTCTTCTTGCAATGGCCAACGAACAAGCACTTCTCAATCATGCCAAATATTTTTCTTCTATTGCGGAATATAAAGACTCAATTCTAAACCAAATTCCCACCTTCACGGTGTCTGATATCATCTCCTATGCCGATACTGGAGATCCCTGCTGTATGAAAGCAATGGATAAAATCATTGAACCAATTATTACTGCAATTGCTATCCTAGTTGACGTAGTTAACCCTAAAAAAATAGTCCTTGGTGGTCCTATAGGCTATTCTTCTTTGTATTTAGCCCAAAGAGTAGAAGAGGCAGCTAATAGGATTGCAGCAGAAACTCCATACCGTGTTATGAGTATTGTCTCTGGTAAACTAAAAGAAAACGGCTCTGCCTTAGGAGCTGCTGCTTTGGTCTTAGATAAGAAATGCGACCTTCTTTATGCACAAATAAAACAATAGAGTTTTTTGCAAAAACTCAATAAAAAACTTTTTGTAAATTTGATTGACAAATAAAAAATCACTGTTACACTAGAAAAAAAGGAAGTCAAAGTGGAACAGAAGATTGGATTTGGCATAATTGGATTAGGCTCAGTAGCAAAAACTCATGCTTACGCATTATCTAAAGCAGAAAAGAGCTATCTTGCTGGAGCTTATAGTAGCAATAAGGAAAAGGTTGAAGCCTTTTGCAAGCAGTATGGTGGAAGACCTTACACAAATTTAGAAGCCTTTTTGAATGATTCTGAAATTCAAATAGTAGATATTGCAACACCATCGGGCCTACATAAAGATGTGGCAATTCAAGCTCTCAGGGCAAAAAAAAATGTTTTGATTGAAAAACCATTAGAGATTTCTCATGAACGTTGTGAGGCTATTCTGGATGAAGCAAAAAAGCAAAACATGCTTGTTGGTGGAATTTTTCAATCTAGATTTTATGATGCCCCCCAATTAATTAAAAAAGCTTTGGATGAGGGTCGTTTTGGAAAACTTACCATGGTTGAGGCCTCTGTTAAGTGGTATCGCAGTCAAGAATATTATGATTCTGGAGCATGGCGTGGCACGTGGGATCTTGATGGCGGTGGCGCGTTAATGAATCAATCTATTCACGCAATTGATTTGCTTTCATGGTTTGGTGGAGATGTTTCTTGTATTTCTGCTTTTACTCAAACTGCAGCACATGAAAGAATTGAAGTTGAAGATAATGGTGTTGCTATTGTTCAATTTAAAAATGGTGCTTTTGGTGTAATTGAAGGTTCTACAAGTATTTATCCGGGTTTTACAAAGCGCATTGAAGTATGTGGAACACAAGGTTCTGCAATCTTGGAAGATGAGACCTTGGTTGCCTGGAGTTTTAAAGAAGAAAAACCTGAAGATGAAGAAATTCGTAGAAAGTACTCAAATGCCAATACTACAGAAGGTGGAGCTGCAAATCCTAGTGCAATCAATTACATGGGTCATATGCGTCAATTTGATGATTTTTCAAATGCTGTTATCTCAGGCTCAAAACCCTTTATTACTGGTGAAGAAGCGGCTAAGGCCGTAGATATAATCAAAGGAATTTATGAAAGTGCGAAGGAAGGCAAAATTGTAACACTTTCAAAAAAAGGAGAAAAAGAATGAAAAAAACTTTGACAGTTCTATTGATTGCATTTGTTGCAATTGCTGGAATCTTTGCTCAGGGTGCATCAGAAGCTGATTACCCTTCAAAGACTGTAGAAGCTACTGTTGGTTGGTCTGCAGGTGGTGGTGGAGACGTTGTTTTTAGAGCTCTTGCTGCAGTATTTCCAAAGTATGCAAATGGTCAAGCAATGATTATTAAAAATGTTCCTGGTGCTTCTGGCATTACAGGTGCTATTGAATTTATGGATGCTTCAGCTGATGGATATTCAATCATGCACTGGAATAACGCTTCTCTTACAAAGACTCATCTTTCAGATGTTCCTGTAACTGGTGCCGATACTTTCACAGCTGTATGTCAAATTGTTGCTTCTTACAATTACCTTGTTGTAAATGTGGATTCTCCATTCCAGACTCTTCAGGATTTCATTGACTATGCAAAAGCAAATCCTGGAAAAGTAACAATGGGTAATGCTGGTGCACAGGGTGGAAACCACATGGCAGCTCTTTTGTTTGAAGATGCAGCAGGTCTTGAGTTCACACATGTTCCATTCTCAGGCGGTGGTCCGGCTATTACAGGTCTTCTTTCCAACCAAGTTGACTGCGTCATGGCAAATGCTCCAGAAGGTATCACAAACGTTGAAAACGGACAACTTAGAATTTTGGCTGTCTTTGCTAAAGAACGCTATAGTGCATTCCCAGATGTTCCAACTGGAATTGAATGTGGAGTTAATGTTGTTCTTCCTCAATGGAGAGTTGTTGTATGTCCTCCAAACACACCACAAAGCGTAGTTGAGAAACTTGCTGCTATCATTAAAGAGTGTGTTGAAGATCCAACGTTTATTGAACAAATGACAAGTCAGTGTGTAGAAGTTGTCTATAAGAATCCTGCAGAAACAGATGCATTCCTCCACGAACAGGATGTAATGTACAAGAATCTTGTTGAAGCAAAAGGCTTCTAATGTAAAAAGTTTTAGGCCGATTTCTTGATGAAATCGGCCACCTTATACCTACAGGAGGAAGGTATGGAAGAGAAAGAGAAAAAAAGCTTTCTTGTGAAAAATACAAAAGTGGCAGCTGACTTTATCATTGCACTTGTTATAATTGCAATTGCAGTAATCTTTTATGTAGAGTCACTTGCACTACCCACAAAAACACAAGGAATAGGTCCTGGCGTTTATCCTCAATTTATTTGTATTATTTTGTTTTTCTTGGGAATTGTTCAAATTATTAAATGTATCCTTTTGGTTAAAGGAATTCCTATTGTAGATGTAGAAAATATCAACAAAAGGGGACTGTTAAGAGTTGTTATCATGGTTTTTGCAACATATTTGTTGTATAAACTTATGAAACCAGTTGGATTCCCACTTGTTGCTCCAATATATTTGTTTTTTGCAATTTGTTTCTTTGGTTACAAGAATAAAATTAAAGCTGTAGTTTTTAGCGTTGTCTTTACAACTGCCCTCTATTTCTTGTTTACAAAAGTTTTCTTAGTAATGTTGCCATCTGGCATCTTAGGTTAAGGAGGTTGAGATGTTTAGTTATTTAATGCAAGGTTTTGCAAATGTATTTCAACCATTTACCTTCCTTTTAGCTGTTTTTGGCACTCTAGTTGGAACTATCATTGGTTCACTTCCAGGCCTTTCAGGCTCTACTGGTATAATATTGCTTCTTCCTCTTGTCTATAAGATGGAAGCATCACAGGCCCTAGTAATGCTATGCGGTCTTTTCTGTGGTTCTATGTATGGTGGATCAATTGCTGCAATCTTGATTAACACCCCTGGCACACCGTCTGCATCTGCCACGGTTTTGGATGGGTATCCACTTTGTAAACAGGGTAAGGCAGGTAAAGCATTAGGCGTTTCTGCTGTGTCATCTTTCTTAGGTGGACTAATCTCAACAATTTGTTTAATTCTTATAGCACCACAACTTGCAAAGATTGCCTTAAATTTCAAGGCAGCTGATTACTTTGCATTATCCTTCTTTGGACTCACTATTATGGCAAGTACAGGCAAGGATCCAATCAAGGGCATTATATCTGGAATGCTTGGTCTACTCATCTCCACAATTGGTGTTGATAAACTTATGGGTATAGACCGATTTACTTTTGGTAATTATAAGCTAATGAGAGGTATTCCATTACTTTCAGTTCTCATTGGAGTCTTTGCATTAAGCGAATTCTTCATGCAATCAGCCACAAAAGGGGACAATAAAGGAAAACTTACTGCCAAAAAGATTGGTAGAGTTCTTCCTACTTGGGTAGATTTCAAAGGATTTGCACTTGCTGCAATAGTTGGTGCAGTAATTGGAGTCTTCATTGGAATTATTCCTGGAACAGGTGGTTCAATTTCTTGTTTTATTGCATATCAGGTTGCAAAACGTTTATCAAAGAAGAAAGAACAGTTTGGTAATGGTGCTCTTGAAGGTGTAGCAGCTCCAGAAGCTTCTAACAATGGTACAACTGGTGGTGCATTGATTCCAATGCTATGCCTTGGTGTTCCTGGAGACGTTGTTACTTCTGTTATGCTTGGAGCATTAACCCTAATTGGTGTTAAACCAGGTCCACAACTTTTTAATGAAAGTCCAGACATTGTTTATGCAATTTTTGCTGGCATGTTTGTAATTCAATTCTTAATGCTTGCAATGGGAATTGGATGTGCAAAGTTCTCTCCATTAATTCTAAAGATTTCAAGAACGTTACTTATGCCAATTGTAGCTATACTTTGTATTATTGGAGCATTCTCCAATGCAACTAATGTTTTGGATATTTTAATTGCTGTTGTCTTTGGTGTAATTGGATATGTCTTCAAGCAATTTGGTTACCCAGGCGCTCCTTTAGTTCTTGGTTTGATACTTGGTTCTATGGCAGAAGAAAACCTAGATAGAGCTCTTATTCTATCTGGAAACAACTGGGGCGTATTCTTTACAAGTCCAATTAGTTGCATATTTATGATTCTCTCAATTGTTTCAATGTTGTATGCTTTGTACGCCAATGTTAAGTCAATTAGAGATAGTAAAAAGGAGAATGCTACGTGCTAAATAACGAACTATCTATTAAACTTTCAAGAATTAGAAATCTAATTGCTTCAAAAGAACTTGATGCCGCATTCATCAAAAGACAAGATAACTTTGCATGGCTTACATGTGGTGGCAGAAACTATGTTGGAATGGGTGAAACTGGAAACTGTGGTCTTTTAGTTACAAACAATAAAATGTATGCCATAACTAACAATATTGAAGCTCCAAGAATGAAAGATGAAGAGCATTTAGAGCTTTTAGGCTTTGAGCTTAAATATGGACTTTGGCATGATACAGCTTTTCAAGAGAGAATAATAGCAGAGTTAGTTCCTTCTGGAAAAGTAGGTTACGATACTTCAAATCTGGCTAACGAGATAAAAGCTCTACGCTTTGACTTAACTGACCAAGAAATAAAACGGTATGTTAAAATTGGAGAGGATGCATCTCTTGCAATGGAACAAGCCGGTATGGAAATTGAAGTAGGGGACAGTGAATATAAAATTGCAGGTCTTATCATGCAAAAGATGGAAAATGTAGGTCTTGAAATGCTTTCTTGCATGGTTGCAGCAGATGAGCGTATTTCTTCTTACAGACATCCACTTCCAACTTCCAAATGTGTAAAGCAAAAAGTTCAAATTGGTGGAAATTTCAGAAGAAACGGCCTTGTAATTTGTTTGACAAGATATGTTTATTTTGTTGAGCCTACTTCTGATCTTCTTGCTCAATATAAAGCAAATCAAATTATCGACTGTACTTACATGGCTTCTTGTAAACCGGGAAAAACTTATGTTTCAGCTCTTGAAGCAGGAAAGAGAGCATACGAAGAGCTGGGCTATGGTGATGAATTTAACAAACATCATCAGGGTGGACCAATTGGTTATGCCGGCCGTGATTATAGAGTTGATTTTACAACTCCAGGAACAATTTCTGAACATCATGCATTCTGCTGGAATCCTTCAATTACAGGTACTAAGAGCGAAGATACTGTAATTTGTACCAAAGATGGAGTAATTGCGGTTACAAAGCCAATCTTGTTCCCAAAGGTTGAGATTGTTGTTAATGGTATTAGCTTTGTTAGACCAGGTATATTGGTTAAACAATAAATAATTCTTTCCTTCAAGGTCTCGTGTTTACATGGGACCTTGAACTTTTTTTAATTCTATAGCTAAGTTTGACGATTCATTATTATACAACTATATTAGATTTATGAGTGATTTTAATAAATTATGCAAAGAATTTGAAAAGTTGGATGTCCTTTCGTATGTTGCCCTTCTTGGCGTTAAATCGAAAAGGATTCTTCCTGCGTTAATTGAAATTACACAGGATGGCGAAACAGGAGTGGAGATCTTTGCATCTTTCATTATTGGAGCTATTGCTGCAGATGGGAGATTATCTGAGACTGAATATACGGTTTTAAGCCCTCTGCTTCATGCATTCTTTGGTGAAGAGCTTGACTATGAAACCTGTAAGAAAGCTTTCAGAAAGATGCGCCCTGAGCAGAAAGAACTTAAGAAGTCCGTTGATGAGATGGTTGATGTTCTTGGTCTTCTTTCTGAGGACCTAAAGGACGACATTATTACTGTATGTCTTCTTATCTCTGCAGTGGACGGAAAGGTTTCACTCAGAGAAAAAAATTGGATTAAACAACTTATTAAATAAACACAAGATATTCTTGCAAAAAGTCTACTTGAACGGCCCACATAGAGTCACTAAAGTAGACTTTTTTTTGCCTCTAAAGTAAAGCTGATCTGCAGTACGGACAACCATATCAAGTGAAAATAGAACTTTTGCGCTCTATTTTTTCCAAAAGTTCTATTTTGTAGATCTATAGAAACAATTTTTTTCCAAAAGTTCTATTTATGTGCTTAAAGCTTTTTTACTACTCTAATTTAACAGAATATGCATTATATCCAATTTTAATAGATAATTACCCACTTGAATCCAAAAGCAACTGGCTTTAAAATTTTGTTATGATATTTCCAAATTATGATGAAAGTTTAGTCTCTGTAAGCACATCTATATTACATTATTATAACGTTGAGAACCCTGGACATAAGAGTTTAAAAGAACTTGATGATATATTAAATGCCCGTAAACCAAAAAATGTTGTTCTTATGTTGTTTGATGGCTTTGGATATAATCTCATGCTACGAAACCTCAAGCCAGATAGTTTTTTGAGGCAGCATATCGTGCGTAAAATAAGCTCAACCTTCCCTCCTACAACTGTAGCAGCTACAACGGCAGTTTCTAGTGGATTATATCCAATTGAAACTGCATGGTTAGGATGGTTTAGCTATTTCAAAGAAATAGATGATATTGTTACAACTTTTACTTCATTGAGACAAAGCAATGGTGAGCCTGTTGGAAATGTAAACCTTGCTAGAAAATATATGCCATATGTTTCAATTGGCACAAAGATTCACACACAAAATCCAGATGTAAAATTTACAGAAATTGCAACTTATCTAAAGCCGGATCTCAGTCTAAAAGAAATGAAATGTACTCTTACCAGCCTAATCTCATCAAATGAAAAGAACTTTATATACTGCTATTGGCCAGACCCAGACCATACTATGCATGAATTTGGAGTAAAGGATTCAGAAACAATAAATGTAGAGAATAAAATTGATGTATTTGTTAAAGATCTAACTAGTAATGCAACTCAAGATACTATCTATATTATTATTGCTGATCATGGACTTATAGATACTAAGTATATTTATTTAAAGGATTACCCTACTCTGTTTGAAAAATTAAAACGTTCATTTTCAATAGAAAATAGAACTGCAAGTCTTTTTATTAAGGATGGACAGATTGATTCATTTAAAAAAGAGTTCGCTAAATATCAGTTAGACAAATATTTTATTCTTTATAATAAAAAGAGTTTTATTCAAAGTGGACTACTAGGAAATGCCAAACCACATCCAATGGTAAATGAACTGGTTGGAGATTTGATTGCTGTAGCAACAAATAAATTCTCTCTTGCAATTGAGAAAACTGAAGACGAATTTGTTGGAATCCATGCTGGTTTAACTGAAGATGAAATGCTTGTGCCACTTATCATTGTTTAGTCAATCTCACTAAGGGAGAATGTCCCAACATAGGTTAAATTTGACCAGTAGATATTGCTATAATTGGCACCTCCTCCTTGGGCACTAATTGCTGCATAGACATGTACATAATTAGATTCTTGTAATGAACTTAAATTGGTGCTATCTAAACCAAAAGTTTGAGTTCCATCTAATTCTCCATTAATATATAGCCCTACTCCATCAATATCAGAATTAAGTTTCAAGGAAATAGAACAAGAGAAATCGGAATCATAGGATAGTGCCCTATTGTATTGCCATGCAGAGATGCCATTTTCTGAAGAAGGAGAGAAAGCATAAACGTTGTAGTCTATATTGTTGACTGTGAAGTCCCATACAGCAACATTATTCTCACTAGATAGTGTAGAAATGCCGTTGGGGCTTGAGCCTCGATAATTAGAGTTGAATTTTTTTACAAGTTCAGAGTCAAGAGAACTGTATGGCACATCAGAATAAACATAAAGCAAAACAAGACCAATATCCGGGGCATTAGAGCCGTCATAGCCAGAATAGAAGTTTACATTGACAGTGAAGTTAACCTCATCAGCAGATGAACTTCCTTTGTTTATAACATTAGAGTTTTTTGGCTCCCAATATGTAGGAATGCCACAGGAATTCAAGCAAAAGAATAAAAAAACAGACACCGCTATAACCATCAAGAGAATTGGTAAACGGTGTCTGAATGACATTTTCATGTCAGTTTAACCCCTTAAGGTATACTCAAAGTACGTTTGCAAGGTTCTTACCAAGCTTGCCATACTCAGAGTTTGGATAATCGCTTGATACTTGCTCAAAATAAGTTTTTGCAAGATCTGTATTTCCCTGCTCGTAGTAAATTCTACCTGCATTGAACAATGCTTTTGCAGCTACACCACTTTCTGCATAATCAGAAACAATAGTACCGTAAAGAGAAATTGCAGCCGTGTAATTTCCAAGAGCTTCTTCACAAGCAGCCTCATTTACAAGTGAAAGAGGAGCAAGGTAAATGTTCTTATTAAGCTCATATGCCTTTTTGAAAGCATCTCTAGCTTCTTCATACTCGGCTTGATCATAATGAGCCAAGCCAAGAAGATAGGAAGCTTTAACAGATGGATAAGAAGAACCTGTAATCATTGCTGAAACTTCCGTTTCAAAAGAATCCCAATTTGGCTCTTCTGCAGCAAGAAGTTCAGTGTACTTCTCTTCCATTTCAGCAATTTTAATCTGAGCTGAATTCTTTGAATTTGATGTAGCACTGACAATTATTACAACTGCAAGTACAACAACTACAACTGCTATAACTGCTATAATAACTGTCTTAAGGTTCTTTTCAAAGAATGTAGAGATTCCGTTAATCATTTTCTGTTCAACGGTCTTCTCCTCTTCTTTTCTTAGCTTCTTCTTCATCCTTATTTCTCCTCACGTGAAGAAATTAAATCTGCAATTGTAACGTGGTCATCATCATCAGAATTTGACATATATTTGGCCACTTCAGACTGCTGATCACGCTTCTTCAGCTCTTTAATTGAGAGAGAAAGCTTCTGCTGTTGTGGGACAACATCAAGAACCATTGCTGAGATTGGATCACCTACATTAAATCTCTTAAGAACTTCATCTGTATAAACTTCATCTGGTCCAACAAGAGCAAACTTTGGAATAAGACCTTCAATATCTCCCAAGACCTTAACAAATACACCATAATCTGTAACATTAGAAACTGTTCCAGAAATTGTGGAATACTTTGGATACTGATGCTTAAGAACCTGCCATGGATTTTCCTCAAGCTGTTTAACACCAAGTCTAATTCTGCGGTTATCCTTCTCAACTTTGATGACTGATACATCAATTACATCGCCTTCTTTGCAGAAAGAAGACATGTTTTTAACTTTCTTTGTCCAGGAAACATCGTCATTGTGGAGGAAGCCATCAATTCCGTCTTCCAAATTAACAAATGCACCTGCGTTAGTAATTTTAACAACTGGTCTTGAAAGAACCTTACCTACTGGATATCTCTCTTCAATTGTATCCCAAGGATTTTCTTCAAGTTGCTTGATACCTAGGGAAACGCGCTTCTTGTCAAGGTCATAACCAAGAATCTTGCATTGTACAACATCACCAATGCTAAGAACTTCTTTAGGATTATTAATACGCTTTGTCCAACTGAGTTCAGAAATATGAGCAAGACCTTCAATTCCAGGAGCAATTTCAATGAAAACACCAAATGTTGTCATCTTTGTTACTGGAGCAGTTACAACATCACCAACTTTGAAATGTTCTTCAAATGTTGCCCATGGATCTTCCTGCATATGCTTGAGAGAAAGATTAATCTTCTTTGTTTCTGGGTCAATGTTGATAAGTCTAAGTCTAATCTTTTCACCCTTCTTGACATAGTCACGAGGTCTATTAACATGTCCCCAAGACATATCATTGAGATGCAGAAGACCATCAAAACCTCCAAGGTCAATGAAAGCACCAAAGCTTGTGAAAGACTTTGCAACACCTTCAACAACATCACCAACCTTAACAGTTGAGAAGAACTTTTCTTTGTTCTCTTTGATCTTCTTTTCAAGATAATCACGTCTTGAAACAACGCTCTTAAGTTTATTTCCACCGTGGAACTTTTCAATAATGAAATAATCAGAAACCCCAATGAGGGACTCTGGGTTCTCTGTTCTGACAATGTCAGCCTTTGATAGTGGGCAGAAACCATAGTAGTCAGATCCAAGATCTACTTCAAAACCACCATTGATAATCTTTGTGAACTTCCCTTCTACTGGAGTCTTTTGCTCAGCAGCAAGCTTCAGCTCCTCACCTCTAGCTCTAACATCAGCTTTTTTCTTTGAAATGATGACCTGACCGCCCTTTCCTTCCTTATTTACAATAAGGACTGTAACGGAATCTCCAATTGACGGGACTTCATCAAACTCATCCATTGGGATTCTGCCTTCTGATTTGTAACCTACGTCAACAAACACATACTCGTTATTGACCTGAACCACAGTACCGGTAACGAGCTGACCGTCCTCGATTCCATCAAGAGATTTTAGATACTCCTCCTGCAAGACACTCTGCATGTCAGTATCTTTGTTTTCCATTTCTCTTTCTTCAGACACTTTTTTTCTCCTGATCCTTTATTTTTTCAACTTTTTAAGCCTTTTACGGCTCCTATCACTTTGTCACAAACTTGGTTTATGGTCAAGTATGAAGTATCTATATAAATGGCATCTGATGCAATTTTTAGCCCTCCAACAGGCTTATTTCTGTCAATTGCATCTCTTTCATTAATTTCCTTCAAAACTGTCTCATAATCCATCAAATCTGGATTTTGTTTATAACGTCTTTTTGCCCTTATCTCAGGAAGGGCGTCAAAAAAGAATTTATATTCTGCATTGGGAAATACAACAGTGGTCATATCTCTTCCCTCTGCCACAATATCTAGCTTTTTTGTAAGCTCTAAAATCCTTTCATTAACAATTTCTCTAACTTTTGGCACTGCAGATACTTTGGATGCCCATAGGTCAATAGACGGATGGTGTAGCATATCCTCAACATACTCATCATCTAAGAAAAACTTGCCATTTCTAACATCAAATCTGGCCCCTTCAGCTGTCTTGATGCAATCTTCTGGCTTGGCTGGATCTAAACCCAAATTGAGAATTCTATAAGTCACACCCCTATAGAAATTACCAGAATTAAGATAGTAAAGCCCCAACTCATCCGCAATCATCTTGGCAATAGAGCTTTTTCCAACACCAGCAGGCCCATCAATTGCAACAATCATCGCTTATCTCCATATCCCGATTTTTTCTTCCCAGCACTTTCAATCAAAGAATTCACCTCTGCTTTTGTAAGTTTTCTATATTTACCAGGAGCAAGTTCTCCCAATTCAACCTTTCCAATCCTAACTCTAATAAGTTTCTTTACTTCATAGCCCATTGCAGCAAAAAGATTTCTAATCTCACGATTTTTCCCCTCTGTTAGAACAACTGAGGCATCTTTTTTACCAATAAGTTTATAACTTTTTATTCTATAAGGTTTTATTAAACCCCTGTATGCATCATCCAGATCTTTTTTAAGAATATCAATATCCATTCTAACAATATATTCTTTCTCAATTTGTGAAGATGGATGCATAATTAAGTTTGCAAAATCCCCATCATTAGTAAAGATAATCAAACCTTGAGAGTCTTTATCTAGCCTACCAACATTAAACAATAAATTTCTCTCTGGAACATCAAGCAAATTACGAGCATAGGCTGTTTCGTTTGGGTCATAGTTTGTGCAAACAAATCCCTTAGGTTTGTTCAAAATATAGTAGTAACTCTTCTCTTCTGGTTCAGCCAAAACGTCATCAACATATACGATATCTTCTTCATTCACCTTTATGCCCATTTCAGTGACACGCTTGTTGTTAACCTTAACACGACCACTAGCAATAAGCTCTTCACAACCTCTACGAGAGCCAACGCCACATTTTGCCAAATAGCTTTGTAATCTTATTGGATACTCAATCTTCATCTTCTTTTTCAAACCTCTGTCTATCTATCTCAGAAAGCTTTGGCAACGCACTAATGGTTTCAAGCTTAAAGGTATAAAGGAATTTTCTTGTTGTTCCATAAAGACATGGATGTCCTTGAACATCTTTTCTTCCTACGACTTTAATGTAGTCCCTTTCTCTTAAAATTCTAATAATGGAGTCAGATACCACTCCCCTAATCTTGGTAATCTCCCCTCTGGTTATGGGTTGAGAATATGCAACAATAGCCAAAGTTTCCATTGCGGCTTTAGAAAGGCGTTTGTCAATACGTTTTCCATAACATGCTCTTAATTTATCATTTAAATTAGAGCAAGGAACAAAAGAAAAAGTTTCTGCGGATTCAACTAGGGCTAGTCCATGATCATCTGAATAAAAGACCTCTGAAAGCTGTGAAAGAGCGTCACGTACGTCATTTTCACTTAAACCTGTCATTGAACAGAGCCTCTCTACGGATAGAGGTTCATTCTCCAAATAGAGCACGGCTTCTATAAGTCTAGCGTTTTCACTTAAAGTCATGAGGTGAATTATATATTAAACAAAAAATCTAGTCATCTACTACAACAGAGAAGTCGTCTTTGTCTTCAAGTTTATTTTTGACAATTTCGTCATATTGATTATCATAATCATCTGCCAAATTAGGATTCCAATCAATTGGACGCTTGGTTAAGGTCATATCTCCAAAAGGAACAGGTTGATCTACTAAAACAATCTTATCCTTAACAGCCTCCAAAACAGCTAAGAATGAGCAAATAACATGCTCAGGAGTTTTTTTAACAAACAGGTCTGAGAACATTATGGTATCTCTAGTTTCAAATAGTTCATTCATTAAGGCTACTTTTTCTTTTTCAGAGACATCCTCATAGATGTTAAAAACCTTTTCCTCAATGAAGTTATAATTCTTCATCATGTTGGCATAACTTTCCAAAAGGTCTTGAACTGTTACATTATCCCATAATTCTTCATCTGAAAAAGGAACTACAAATTCAGAAGGTTTTCGTTGAATATTTAGATCTTCAGATTTATCTGAACCGGTTAAAAGCTCCGAATATTTCTTGAACTTTGAGTACTCCAAAAGTCTTTCAACAAGTTCTTCTCTTGGGTCTGTGTACTCTTCATCAAATTCTACTTCCACAGGTAGCATCATTTGACTTTTAATCCAAATAAGTTCTGCTGCCATTTTATAAAATTCAGAGAGATCTTGTAATCCAATTCCTTCTGCTTGATGAAGATATTCCAGAAATTGGTCTGTTATCATTGATATTGGAATATCGTAGATATTAACTTCAGCTTTCTGAATAAGGTGTAAAAGTACATCTAGAGGTCCATCAAAATTTTGAGCAGGAATGTGAAAATCAACCATGACAAAAATAAGGCAAAGCCATTTCAAGCAACCTACTTAGGTTGTAGGTTGCTGCTCTGCCGGTACATCACTTTGTACCTCAACTCCTCCAAACATTGCAATTCTTAGCTTGCCATCAAGCTCTGCAAGGACATCGGGATTCTGTTTTAGGAAGTTAATGGCGTTATCTCTGCCCTGTCCAATTTTCTCCCCATTATACGAATACCAAGAACCCATTTTCTCCACGTAGTTGTATTTCAATGCAGCATCAAGAATTCCGCCCGCATATGAGATACCCTCGTTGAAATAGAGGTCCAATTCAACCTTTCTGAAAGGAGGTGCTACCTTGTTTTTGACAATCTTGACACGCACACGGTTGCCAACAAATTCATCGGCACCCTTTGAAATGGTTTCAATCTTACGAACATCCATTCTCACTGAGCTGTAGAATTTTAGAGCATTTCCACCAGTTGTAGTCTCTGGATTTCCAAACATGACTCCAATTTTCATACGAATCTGGTTAATGAAAATAATTGTTGTCTTGCTTTTTGCCAAAATACCAGTGAGCTTTCTCAGAGCCTGGCTCATAAGTCTTGCTTGAAGACCCATATGAGAGTCTCCCATGTCACCTTCAAGCTCTGCCTGTGGAGTAAGAGCTGCAACAGAGTCAACTACAATGATATCCACTGCACCACTACGAACCAAAGACTCGGCAACTTCAAGAGCTTGCTCTCCACTATCGGGCTGAGAAATCCAAAGCTCGTCAGTATTCACACCAAGCTTTTTTGCGTACGTTGGGTCAAGAGCGTGCTCAGCATCAATGAAAGCGGCAATTCCACCAGCTTTTTGTGCTTCTGCAATTGCATGCAAAGCCAACGTAGTCTTTCCTGATGATTCAGGCCCATAAATCTCAATAATTCTTCCTCTTGGATATCCACCTACGCCCAAAGCCTCATCCAGCAAGATAGAGCCCGATGAAATAACCTCAATATTCTTAGCATACGTGCTATCCCCAAGTCTCATTAAAGAACCTTTTCCAAATTCTTTATCAATTTGCTGTCTTGCAGCTTCCAAAGCTTCTAATTTGTTCTTCAATACATCACTACTTTTGTTTTCAGCAATTTTTTCTTTTGCCATTTTGTAAACTCCTGAACATCCAAATCATTATCTTAAAAATAAATCGTTCGAATCCATCAATATTGTAACTGGCCCATCATTTTCGTACTCAACATGCATGTGTGCACCAAATATACCATGAGCAGTATCAAAGCCCATATCTTCAAGTATTTTCAAAAAATACTCGTACAACTTTTCAGCGTGCTTTGGCTCTCCAGCTTCGTCATATGAAGGTCTATTGCCCTTATGCAAGTTTGCATATAAGGTGAATTGGCTTACAACAAGAATACTTCCACCAACGTCTAGAACGCTGAGGTTCATTTTCTCATTATCATCCTCAAAAATACGTAACTTAGAAATCTTGTTTGCCATTTTGACACATACATTCTCATTGTCTTCATTAGCAACACCCAAATAAACTAAGAGACCATTTTTGATTGCACCTGTGACAGTACCGTCCACTGTTACGCTTGCATTCTTCACTCGCTGCACAACAGCTCTCATGCCAGCTCCATATTATGCACAAAAGCTTTCTTATTATTCGCCTTAAAGAAAGCAGAACCAGCTACCACAACATCAATACCTGCATCCTTAACAAGACTAATTGTAGACTCATTAATTCCACCGTCAATTGAAATTAGATATTTTCTTGAACCTCTAAGCTCTACCAACCTTCTAACCTTATCTAGGCTGTTTGGCATAAAACTCTGCCCACCAAAACCCGGATTAACACTCATAACCAAAACAAGGTCAACATAGTCTAGAAGTCTTTCAATTTCACTAACACTTGTTGCAGGACAAAGCGAAATTCCAGCATAGCACCCCAGTGCTCTAATTTGCTTCAAAGTCTCCAAGACATTATCTCTGGAAACTTTATTGCAGGCTTCCACATGAACAGTAATTGCCTGTGAACCAGTTTTTGCAAATTGCTCCACATATCTAAGGGGGTTTTCAATCATAAGATGTGTATCAAAAAACTTTTCTGAATGAGGCCTGATATCTGCAATAAATTTAGGCCCAAACGTGATATTTGGAACAAAAAGACCATCCATCACATCAAGGTGAACCCATTGCGCATCACTTTCATCAATATCTCTCAACGCACTACAAATATTTGAAAAATCGCACGCCAATACCGATGGCGCTATAATCACGTTTCTTTCCATACACATATGTTAACATTTATTACGCGTTTTTTGAACACTTTTACGCCTCATAAATGCAAAAAACTTAACTTGTCTAAGGTTGTTTTTTGTGATATGTTTAATGTGTAGAACAGATATAAAGAAGAACGAACATAACCTGAGCAGGCGAATGTCTGCCCTTTTTTTATTGTGTCAGCAAAAGGAGAAAAAAATGACTGCAATTGAAGTTAGAGACTTATTGAGTAATGATTTATGGCAGAATACAAATATTTCAGCAGTAGGCGTAAAAGAGTTCAAAGCCCTAGATGAAGCAGCATCCAAGTTGACTGAATCAGAAGAAAAACAAGAGTTTAATAACTCCTGTGAAGCACTTTTAGAAGAAACACATAGCAACTCTATAGCAATAAGATATCTTGCAACCATTACGGGTCGTCATCCAATGGACGACAGATACATTTTTACAGTGCTTGAACAGTATTATGAAGCCTCAAAATGGGACGAAGTAATCTTCCTTGCAAACAGAATTCTTGAGTTCAATGAAAGCTCATACGCATTAAGAGTTCTCTCAGACTGCTATGAAACACTCAATATGCAGGACAAAAAAATTGAAACTTGGGAGCGCCTTGTAAAAGCAGACTTTGATGAAACTGAAGTTCTTTATAAACTTGCAGATTACTACAACGACAAAGGAGAAGTACAAACTGCTCTTAACTATTTCAGAAGCATCATTAGAAGGCATATAAAGGCACAAGATCTTGCTGCCCTAAAAAATGTTTGGGCAAAGATTATCTCTATCAAGAGCCAAAGCGCAGAATATCTCATTGGACTTGCCTCAAAAATTGCAGACTCTATGGGAACAGAAAAAGGTGCGTATTTTCTTGAAACCATCTATAATCAGGATAATTTTGACAACAACGTAAAGATTAAGATTCTCAAGACAATAATCAAATATGCACCACATGACCTAAGTGCAAGAGACAGACTAATAGAGCTTTGGAAGGAAAAGTACAAGGAAAATCCAAGACTTGAATACTGCCTTAACAACACTGGAATTTTACAAGACTATTTAAATATCAATGTTGCAATTGAAAAATTTGAACAGGAAATCAAGTTTGTAGAAGGAGCATTTGTCTATCATGAAACTTGGGGTCTTGGAAGAATTAAAACCATTCTCAAAGACGAGATGCAAATACTTTTCGCAACAAAAGGTGTCCACTCAATGAGTTGCTCAATGGCTTATAAGAGCTTAAAGGTTCTTCCTAAAAATCATATTTGGGTTCTTAAGGCTGGTGTTCCAAAGGATCAACTTGCAACAAAATTCAAAACAGATATTAAGTGGGGACTTAAAGTTCTTCTCTCTTCTATGGACGGACAAGCTTCTCTCAAACAAATGAAAGCTGAGCTTGTACCATCTGTCTTATCAGAGAAAGAATACTCAGCATGGGCAACTGCAGCAAAGAAAGAGCTCACAACAAATCCATACTTTGGAATTAGTGACAATTCAAGTGACATCTATGTCCTTAGAAGTACACCAATTACATACGAGGAAAAAACTCTTTCTCTCTTTAAGAATGCCAAAGATATTTACGAAAAAACAAAGATTCTCAATGACTTTATTGCACACAAAGGTCAAACAGACAGCGATGAATTTGCAGCAATGATTAATTTCTACGAAGGAAAAGCACAAACAACCTCTCAAGATGCAATTATTGCTTACATGATCTTAGCAGACCTCAAAGACCGCTTTAACATTACCTATATTCAACTTAACACAACTTTCAATGATTACTACAACAGAATCTCTGACCTTAAAGGCTTTTTCTCATCCATTCCAGATGCAGAGCTCAAGAAGTCTTTCATTGAAGGAATTACTTACAACGTAGAGAATTGGCAAGAAGTACTCATCTCACTCTACCCTCTTTACATGACAACTTACATGTCAGACTTAATCAAGAGAGGGCCAAAAAAGAACGTCATCACACGTATTTTAGCCTCCAGCGTCACATCCTTCAAAGATGACCCAGATTTCTTCCTCTACCTCACCAAGGCAGCAAGCGAAAAAGAATGGGCAAAAGCTAAAATCACCCAGGAAACTCTTCTTTTCACCAAGTTATCACTACTTGCTACAGTCAATCGCAAGATAGCCAACCAGACCGATGTTGCTGAGAACAAAAAACGTCAGAAGACTTTGGAATTAAACCTCTTTACAGACGATAAATTGGTGGACAAGTATTTGGAACAAGCAGATGAATATCAAGCACAAAAGCTTTACTCTATGCTTAAGAGCATACCAGACAATGAGAACCAAAAGCTGAGAATTAAACACCTTATTGCACAAAAGTTCCCTGAAAACTGGGAAGGCATCACAGGAGATAATCCAAACGTTGCTTTTGATAAGAAAAAGATTATTCCAAAAGGACTCTTATGCACTCAAGCTTTGTTTGATGCAAAGAGTGCTGAACTTGATCATATCATGAACGTAGAGATTCCAGAAAACTCCAAGGAAATTGGAACCGCAAGAGAACTTGGAGACCTCAGAGAAAACGCCGAATACCAATATGGTAAGGACAAACAAAAGAATCTCAACTTCTTGATGAACAAGCTTACCGATGAAATCTCAATTGCTCAAATTGTAAAACCAGAGGATGTAGACTTAAACTATGTTTCCTTTGGAACCGTAGCTGTTTTCAAGGACAATACAACAGGTGAAGAAATCACATACACCATTTTAGGTCCATGGGAATCAGATCCTGCAAAAAATATCTTGAACTTCAAAGCTCCACTTGGACAAAAACTTTATAATCTTGAAAAGGGAGAAGAAGCAAAGTTTACAATTAACGGCGTAAATTATGATTACACTGTTCTAGACATTAAACTTGCAGATTTCTAAAGTTTCTCGGCTTTGAGGTCGTAGAGCCAAACAACGGCTTGAAGTTCCTCAAAGCCCATTTTTTTTAATACATTGTAGGCTGCCGTTAGTGTGCTGAAAGTGGTAGATACATCATCAATAAGTATGATTTTACGCCCTTTTAAATAATCTAATAGCTTTTGAAGATTGTATTTTTTTGATATTTCAAAACGCTTTGTGTTTTTGCTTATTCTCTGGGATCTATCCAATAGCTTTTGCTGTGTTGTGTTAGAATCTACTGATACTGTTAGTAAATCTAATACTTGCCTATTTAAGTACTTTGATACTTCTTTCATTTGATCCCAGCCTCGGTTTTTTAAACTTGCTTTGCTACATGGTATGGGAACAATAACAGCATTATGCTGGCTATCCAGTCTATCAAGACCCCTATTTATCATTAGTGCAACAATTTTTGCTAATTTTTTATCGTTCCTAAACTTGAACCGTTGTAAGACAGTATATGATAAGTTTCCATCATAGGTTGAAACACAGTATACTGGAAAAGCAGGAGCAGAAGAATCTGAAGTTTTTAAACATCTAGGACATCGGTATTCAGTACTGACTATTGGGTAAAAACAACTTGGACAAGTAGCCATGAAGGTGCTGTACATTTCGCTTTCAAGCGTGGCAAGGCAGGACGGGCAAAGCAAATTATGGGAGTCACAAACGTTGTCACAAATCAAGCAGCGATCAATTAGCATCTAATTCTGTAGCCTTCTCCTTTAGAGTGGAAAGTAAAATCATAGCCTGCATTGGCGTGATGTGATCAAGATCAGCATGAAGTATCTGATCTGCCAAGTCAAGTGCTGCAAAAGCTTTCTGACTGTAGTTGTCCGGCTCTTGTTGAGCTAACTCATGGCCATGACCCTCTGTGGTAAAAAGACTTGTTTGATTCATTGAGTAGTCTGCAAAATGCCTATTCTGGAAATTTCTTGCATCCTTTATTACGGAAGCTGGAATTCCAGCCATCTTTGCTACATGTATACCATAGCTGGAATTAGCAACACCATCTTTAACTTTTCTGAGAAAAGAAACAGAGCCGTTTTGTTCTAAAACATCCAATGTAAGAAGTCTAATTGAAGAGGTATCCATTAAGGTTAACTCATGGTAATGGGTGGCAAAGAGCGTTTTTGGACCCTTAGCCATTAGGTCTTTCATAACAGCATATGCTATAGACATTCCATCTTGAGTACTTGTTCCACGGCCAATTTCGTCAACAATTACAAAAGATCTAGAAGTACAGGTTCTTAATATAAAGGCTGCTTCTTGCATTTCTAAAAGGAAAGTTGACTCCCCTCTTGCAAGATTATCCATAGCTCCAACTCTACAGAAAACCTTGTCAACAAGTCCAATTTTGGCACTGGAAGCTGGAACAAAACTTCCAATATGAGCTAAAAGAATAATCAAAGCATTTTGCCTTAAGAAAGTAGACTTTCCAGCCATATTTGGACCTGTTATTAAGCAGAATCTTGTGCGCATATCAAGACTATTGGCAACAAATTTACCAGGACCAAGTTGTTTTTCTACAACCGGATGTCTACCATCTGTAATTTCAAGAACATTGTCCTCAGTAATGGTTGGACAAACAAACGAAGAATCTACAGCAACAGTTGCAAAACTTTGATATACATCTATGGTATTTAAGAAATGCCCTATGGCATTAAGTATTGGACTTAACTCTAATGCTCTGTTTAAGAGATTGTTATATAAAAATCTTTCTCTTTCTTCAGCTGTGGCACTAGCAGACAACATTTCTTTTTCATATTTTATAAGTTCATCTGAAGTAAAACGCTCTCCATTTACAAGAGTTTGTTTTCTGTAATATGTAGAGGGCACTTTAGAGACTTGTCCTTTTGGAACTTCAAGAAAATATCCAATTATTTTATTATAGCCAAGCTTTACAATTGTAAGACCTGTCTCTGCTTTAACTTTCTCCAAGTAGCCTTTTAACAATTCATCACCGTGGTCTTTTAAAGCTCGTTTTTCATCCAATAGTGGATCATAGCCAGAAAGAATTACCTCTCCTTCAGAGAATTGACCCAGACAATCTTCATTGATTGCATTGTGTATTTCGTTCATATAGGAAGCACATTGTGAAAGAGCATCATTTGTAAGATTTGTATCAAACAATGTCCTATATTTGTCAAATTGCTCAGAAATTAAGCCAAAGAATGAAGAAATAGTCTGTTTTATACCTACAAGGTCATGTGGAACGGCACGCTTTACAAGTATTCTTGTCGTAAGCCTGTTTAGATCTCTTGAAGAAGAAATTGCATCACGTACCCTAGACAATTCCAATGAATTAGAATAAAGAAACTTAACCCATTCTTGACGTAATTGTATTTCATTTAGATTTCTTAATGGAAATGACAGCCAATTTTTTAGAAGTCTGCTTCCCCCACTTGTTTTTGTTCTATTTACTGTCTCAAATAAAGAATATCTTGAAGAGCCATCAAATAAATTATTAAATAATTCAAGATTTCGTCGTGAAGACTCATCCATAAAAACATACGAATCTTGAGAGTCTACCTTATAATCTGTTAAATGGCTAATAGAACTTTTAGAAGTTTCTTTTACATATCTCAAAAGAGCTCCAGCAGGACCAATTAATTTATGGTTGTTTTGAAGACCATAGGCGCTTAATGAATTCACCCCTGCTTGTTCACACATGAGCTTGTAACTACTCTTAATGGCAAAATACCAAGATGGCAGTTTAGTAACCATTGCATGAAAGTCATCAATAGCACTTTTAAAACTGTTATCCATGAAGTATTCGTCTTCACAAACAAGAATCTCTTTTGGTTGAAGTTGCTCCAATACAGCTCTAATTCCTTGAATTCTATTTTCCTTTGGAATGGTTCTTAAGTGAAAGTCTCCCGTTGAAACATCACAAAATGCACAGCTATTTTGAAAAATTGATAAAATAAAATTAAAACTTCTGTCATCTAAAAGGTCTTCATCTACAACTGTTGCAGGAGTAACAATACGTACAACTTCCCTCTTTGCTAGACTCCTAGAGTTTTCAGCAAGTTCTGTTTGTTCGCAAATTGCAATTTTTTTCCCAAGTTCTAAAAGCCTTTTAATGTAGTTTTTGGCTGCATGGTATGGGATGCCACACATTGGAGCATCCCCCTTATGAGTGAGAGTTAAATTTAAAAGTGCAGATATTTCTTTTGCATCATCATCAAACATCTCATAGAAATCGCCTAAACGAAAGAACAGTACCATATCAGGATACTGTTCTTTCATTTCTCTATATTGGCGCATTAATGGTCCATCAGCCATGTTATTCTCTTTTCTGTGAATTAGATTAAGCTTGTAGAAATAGCCAAAACAAGGCTCATTCCACTAGTTGCACTATTTCCATGGAAATAACTTCCACCTCTCCAGGCAAAGCCAGTTGAATCAACGTTGTATGTTGCATTTTTAACAAGATATAATCCAAGAGGGAAACCACTAATCTTTAGCTTAATTCCTGCTCCACCTGCAAAGTACCAATTAAGTCCAGATGATACAGAATCAAGACTTGGAGAAACGCCTGTTGCACTTATGAAAGCCTCTGCCTGGAGTACATTTTCAGCAATTGGATAGCTAATTTCAATAGTATTATCCCAAAGGAAAGCCTGATCAGCAACTGTTTCAAATCCTCTACCAATTGTCATACCATCAATATAAAGCATCTCATATTTTGTAGCACCATATTTTGCATCCCAGAACTTAAGCCCTTTTCCTTCATAATCATATAACTGAGGAAGCATTATGCTTGCAGAAGTAGATGCACATAGCATGATATTCTTTGTAGTATCATCCTTTGTTGTGAAAGAGAAGAGCTTTACATATCCAGCTGCACTGCCACTTAATTTGATATAATTTGACAGACCTCCAAGTAGACCTCCAGCGTATGTCAAACCAGTGCTAAGAACATAACCCTTTGTAGTATTTGTGACATAGTCTCTACCATCCCACTGTACAGATAGGGACAACTTATTTGAGAACTGCCACTTCTGACCATACTGGTAAGTAAGTTTTTCAAAAGGATCATATTTTGTGTTATCATAAATGGCTTTGTTCAAACTAACAGAAACACCTCCGCTGAAGGATAATCTACCAATGTCATATATAAACGTATAACCAGTAGAATATCCAAGAGAGAATGTATAAAGATTATAGTCCATCAACTTGTCAGATGATGGATAAGCATTACCTGAAGCATTCCATTCTGTAGAGCTATTAAAGCCTAATGGGTAGGTTTCACTTGAATTTCTTCCATCATAATAAGGAAGCGTGCTCTTAGCTTTCTGAAGTTCACCACTTACATTCTTATGAGAGAAACTAAATGAAAGAGAGTTGGACCAGCGTTTTCCTTTAAACCAAGAATCCCCAAAAGAGAAAGAAAGACTTTGAGTATCTGGAGAAATTGTTGTGGAGATTGCGAGAGTCTGGCCTCTTCCCCCAAGGTTGTTATCTGTCCAAGAAAGGAAACCAGAAACTGGGAAACCATCAACAGTACCACCAAAGGTTGCACCAAACTGAATATCTTTTTGATTTCCTTCTTCTACCTTGAACTCAACTATGACATTATTTGGATCTTCACTACCATAAAGAAGGTCATAGTCAATTGAAGAAATAAGCCCTGTATTGTAAAGATTCTGAGCACTGGTAATTAACTTTTCCTTAGAGAATACATCACCAGCATTAAAGGCAAGTTCTCTAGTCATAACATAATCTTTAGTCTTTGTAAGACCAGAAATTAAGATTTGCTCAATATGCGCCTGTGAACCCTCAACAATATTCAGATAATACTTAACCTGCATTGTAGTATCGTCTCGTTCATCATTAATGCTCATGCCGTTTGAAATATAACCATTGTTATAGTAAAGGTCAGCAACAGCGGTATATTCTTCCTGAACTTTCTGAAGATCCAAAACAGAACCAACATCCATTGTTAAAACAGATGCAATTTCCTCATCTGAATAAATTGTGTTCCCCGTGACCTCAAGACCTCCGTAGAACCATTGAGAACCTTCGCTAATTGGGAATGTAACAGTTACATCATTATACTTATCTGTTGTAGATTCAACAGTTTCAATGATAGGATTTCCTACAATGACATCAATATAACCGTTGGTCTGATAGTAAAGAGTTATTGCAGAGACATCGGATTGAAGAGTACTTTCATTCAAGAAGCCGTTATTAAATAATGATTTTACCTTGGATGAAACCTGCTTTTTAAGCACGGAAGAATCAACATTTTTATTGCCAGAGAAAGAAATAGACAAAATTCTTGTTTGTAGGCCCTCTGTTATGGAGAAGACCACGGAGAAAGTGTTATTCTCTGTATCTTCATTAATGGTATAATCAACTGTAACAGATTCAAAACCCTTGGTTGAATAGTAATTTAGAACTTCTTGTTTTGCACTTTCAAAAAAACTTTTTCTTGATGTATCGTAGTAGGAACCTGCACTAATTATTGTGAGATTTTCTCTAAGATCACTTGTTTTTACTTTCTCGTTTCCTTCAAAAGATATAGATGAAAGCATTGGCAGTTCATAGAATGTAAAGGCAAGTTTTAGACCACCAGTTTCTTCGTTTTTTATTGCTTCAGTTGTCAGAAAGTCAATTCCATCAACAGCATAAAGAGCCTCTTCAATTTCAGAATAAACAGAATCTGAGAATACAGCATGTCTATATGAATATAGAGCATTATCTATTGTTGTAGAACTTACATTTTGCAAGCCATAATACACAAATTGCTCAATTTCTTGTCCCTGCCACCATTCGTTTGCAGCAAAAACCATAGAAATGGAAACCAAAACGATAATTGCAATTGAAATTACTTTTTTCATCTATTTATCTCCTGCGATTAAATCAAAATTGAATCCTCTTGGTTACACTAAAACCAATAGTATCCAAAATATTGAGAGCAGACAACTCTTGTGGCTTGGTAAATATTGTAAACGTACCAAAGGAATTATCCCAATCAACACTAAATTCCATATCTAAAATCAAATCCTTTGACAGGAAATGACCATAATCCAAATTCTTATTACTATTTTTTTCAGACTTAAGTCTAAAAGACATTTGCGCAAATACACCATTTGCAAGGTATTTTCCAGCAAAAAGAGAAGTTCCATCTAAGTACTTTGAAAGCAAGCTAATATCAGTCTTTCCTGCCAACTCGCCGGGAAGAGCATCAATAATAATATTCTGAAGTAAGTTGGAACGTAAGGAGAAAATATCAAAACCAAGTGAATCTCTAATTGTTGCTGTAAGTGAATAATTACTGTTAGATTCTATAATTCCAAGTCTTGAAATTGCATCCGTTGCTGCCGCAGCTAAAGATGCAACAGAAGCTACGGAAACAGTTTGACCAAATGTGCTAGAAGGCAAAATAGTCTGGCCAAGTAAGGAGAGAATTTCGTTTTCAGACATATTAGGCGTACTTGTAAATCTTGGCGATATATTGTCCAAACTTGCATTTTGTAAAATTAGATTTATTTCAACCTTATTTCCAGAAGAATCATAATCTTTTAGTTTAGCATTTAAATCAAGTGAAAAAGAAAGACTTCCAGATTTTGTAGTTCCGTCATTTTTGCGATTTAAATCAAGACTTCCCTCTGTGATATAGAAGTCATTTTGGAAGTAATAAACTTGACCTGTTTTAAATGATAATGAACCATCCGTTGTAATGGAACGTGTATCAGAATCAAAGGTAAAATGAGCACTCTCGCCTTCACTTAATGTGAAGTCAATAAAAGCAGAATTCTTTTGGGGATAGCAGAATTCAACATCATTACCAATTGTCAAATTAATGTCTAAGTCTATAGGTGTAGCTAATTCATATATCCAAGCCTGCTTATCTTCTATATCAAAATCTATTAGCATATTTGAAGCTATAGCATCACTTTCTAAATATGGTTTACCGTTTTTTATACCATATATTACTAATCCAGTTGCATCTCCTCTAATTTCAAAATCCATTGTACCAAGAGGTAGCGGAATCCACAAATCAACAGAATTATGTACATTTGTTGCAACCTCAAGACTCTCAACCGACAAATTATTGAGATAAAGAGAAACAGAAACCATAGCATCTATAAATCTACCATCTAAACTACTGTGCCCTGTAACAGGAGTATTTGCTACTGTAACGCTATGATCTTGAACAGAAATTGCAATGTTTTTAACAGAAAGAGTTTGCTGTGGGAGATAGGAAAGCCACATTTCAAAGTGCTGACAGTAGAGCATACCGTATAGTTGTGGATCCCTAGGATTTCCTTTTATAAGAAGATCTCCTGTTATAGTGGCTTCATTAATGCCAAAAACCATGAAATCTGTAAATTGAGTAACTATAGGAAGTGGAATATATAAATTAGAAGCATAAAGATCTAACTCACTCCCCAAATAGCCTTTTAAATCAACTCCCAAAAGAAAGTCTTTATCTACATGTAAATCTATATAATTACATGTATTATCGTAAGTCCCTTGAATTAAATCACCAGTAAATGTAAATAATCCCTTGCTATAAAAAACATCCACTGAAGTATCAGGAATCTCGTACCCATCTTCAAGAGAAAAATCTTTTAGAGCAAGAGAAAAACTAGCATCAAAATCTAGACCAGTTACAAGCGAAACCAAGCTAGATGTAAAAGATTCAAGCTTAGCAGAAAGTTCAATTGTTCCACTTTGGAAAGCATTTTCCTCTACTCTTTTTTGAACTACATTCTCAAAAGCAAAGGAGAAAAGCATTGACATGTCTGTGAAATTTAAATTGAAATCTATATCACTTAATGACAAGTCCCCAAGTTTTCCAAAGGAATCAAAAAAGGCAAAAACACCATTTTTATATTGAGCATTAAAAGCAAAGCCACTGGACTCACCCCAATGAACATTACCATTAGCATAAAAACCATTCTCATACGTTCCAAGCAGAGTTATGTCTATATCAATATTGGAGTTTGCAACAAAGGATAAGTAGTACTGTTGATTTGTAATTGTACCAAGAAGAGAGAAAATTCCATCTCTATCCTTTAGATTTACTAGGGCAGAAATCCCTTCACCCGCAATACTCGTCAAACTTGAGAAAGATGGATACTCAAACTGAATTGCACCATCAAACACATAAGTCTGGTCCCCTCTTGTTATCTTCAAATTATCCAGCAAAAGCTTCTCACCAGTCACGCTAGATGCGAAGCTAAAACCAAAAAAATCCGATACCCTCGTGGAGAAATTTCCTATATCTGTATCTAATTCTCCTGTGATGAGATCGTAACTAGCCGTGAACTCCATATCCACCGCCAAGGCCATTAATGCCGATGCCTTTATCTCAAGTCCATTCAAGGTTCCACTTAGTTGCAGCAGTCTTTGGTCTTCTAGTGTTGCATCAAAAACAAAGAAATCGCTTTGGACCTTTACTTCAATTGGATTTCTAATAACAGTAACATAGAAAGGAATAGTTTCAGCTTTAAGGTAATTTGATTCAATAAAAGCATTTGAATATATTGCATCTTCATTTTGCCAATCAAGTGTCCCATAGACAGATGTCTTTTGCAAAATTGGCGAGGTCACTTTAAAACTATAAGACTTTGTTCCTTCAATCAAATTAAAGTCGAGCGCAACAAGCTCACTTCCATCCTCTGCACGTTGAAGAGAAAGCCTACCATCAGGAATTAAATCATTATAATCAATTGTTCCCGCGTAAGAAACTCTAAAACCATTGGTAGAAACAGCTAAAGAGCTAACTTCCAGCAAAGAACCATTTAATGTAGATTCAAAAGAAACAGCACCACTATAAGATGTTGATTCTATCTCAAGATTATGAACAGCAAGGTTAACGGAGAAGAGTCCACTTTCAATATAATTACTAATATCCTTTATTTCCGTTAATTCTAAGCTTTTAAGAGTATTAATTTGCAAAGTATCTTTTAAGAGGCGTAACGTAAAAACAATAGAACCTTCAAAACTAGTATCTTCTTTCACAATATCTTGATTTGAAAGCAATTGATTGTAGACAGCAGTAAAACTATAAGGTTGAAGATTTGTTAAATACAACCTGGTCTCAATACTGTTATTTTCAAAAGAAAGCAAAATACTACCACTAAGTTGAGAACTAGATTGGATAGAAAGATTAAGTTCTTTATCTCTGTTAAAAACTAGATTCATTGCAGTGCTTTGTGGAAGTGATGCACAAGTGAAATTATTTAATGAAACATTTGCACTTAAGAGTTCAGAGAAGTTCTTTATTTTTGCACTTACATCAACACTAGACTCAAAATCTTTAATATATTCTATTGTACTTAAACCATAGATATAAGCTTTAATTCTCGCATCTAAATCTTTATTTTCATAAGAATTAGTATATGAAAAGTCAATTTCTCCATTCTTAGCCTTAAATGATTGTAAAGTATAAGATTCAAGCCCAGCTACTGTGATGTTATCAAAATTCAGATATCCTAGGGCTTTTATAGAATCAAATGCTAACTCAAGATTAGCAGAAACACCATTTGCAACTACACTATAGTCTTGGTAGGTGATGTTTGTATTTCTTAAATACAAATCTAAGTCAGCAACACTCAAGTTAGACAAGACTCCAGAAACAGAAAGATCATACAACTGTGCTGTTTGAGCTATATTGGATTCTTGCTCAGATTTAGCTTCAATCTTTCCTATAGAGGCCTTTAAATCAACTTCATTAGTTTCAAAATAATAGCCTATATTAGCAGTTGTTTGATTAATTTGGGCCTCATATTCATCAATTGAAACATCAATCAAATTTAAATATGTAGCAATATTCAATTCGTTTGAGTTCAAATTAATTAGTGCTGAAATCTCCGTTGCTTTTCCAAGCCCTTCCAAACTGGCATCATCTAATGAAACTGTTATTTCAAATTTGTCATCTACTGAAAGACGAATATCATTAGCATTAACCACTTGTTTGTATGGTAGGTTTGCAGAAACAGTTGGAATATTTAAATCTGCTCCCTCAAAGCAAATCTCATTGTTTTTAAAATTAAGATATGCTGAGGCATTAATATTAGCAACTTGTGTTTCAATTCCACTGTAATCTACATCAACACTGGAGTTTGAAAGCTGAATATTGAGATTAACATTTGGTACATTTATGTTTGAAGCTGTTTCTTTATTTGAGTTTTTGGTAAAAATTTCAATCAAAGACATACTTTGGCCATCAACATAAATCTTGGCATTTGTAAGCATTAAATTAATATCAGGCGAACTCCAACCTAAACCCAATTTAATGATACCAAAAAGGCTAATTGATATTTTTGCTTCACCAATACTTGCAACTGTTTTATCTTGATAGGAAGCCTCAATGTTATTTAATACTATGGCTTTTGCTAAAGTTCCATCTATAGATTCTACTTTAACAGTAAATCCTCGCTCTCCAAAAGTTGTGAAATTATCTAACAAATCATCCAACTTGTCGTAGCCTTTTTTTGCAAAGCCAAAAACAAATATCAAGCTAAAGCACAAAAGACAAATGAACAAAGAGATAACAACTGAGAACGCTGTAACACGAAACTTCATTGACCATAATTATACCAATTCATACCATAAGGCTCAATTGATATAATGTGTGTTTTGTGTGTAATATACTTGGGTATTGGAGAAAAATAATGCCAACTATACAAAAAGGCTTTTGGGTTCTAGAGGGACTTGATGGGGCCGGAACCACAACGCAACTTAGAAATTTAGAAAAGGCTCTTTTAGATAAGGGAATTAAAGTTCATTGTACCTGTGAGCCAACAAAGTATGAAACCGGAAGATTTTTGCGCCAAGTGCTAAGTGGAGAAGTTAAAGTTCCACAATCAACAGTAGCCTATCTCTTTGCTGCTGACCGTGATAATCACCTAAACAACCCAGAATATGGCATCATTTCTCATATCAAGGCTGGAGAAATTGTAATTTCTGACCGCTATCTTTTTTCGTCACTCGCCTATCAAAGTATTGGTTTTGACTATAACCGTGTTAAAGAGTTGAACTCTCACTTTCCATACCCAGAGCTTGTCATCTACATTGACACGCCACTTGAAGCTTGCATAAACCGCATAGACTCACGTGGCGAAGCAAAAGAAATTTACGAAAAATGCGAATACCAGAAAAAAGTTCAAGAAAACTATGAGAAAGACTTCTCCTGCCTTCCTGAAGGTTGCACGCTCCTACGTATTGACGGCTCCGGTACTCGTGAGCAGATTTTCCAGCAAATTTGGTCTATAGTTAAACTTAAAATTTGATAAGTGTGATTTTATGAAAAACTGTTGCTATTTGTTGCATTTTTTCTTGCGAAACTCATCATTTGTGATAGTATAAATAAAGATAAACCTTAAATAAGGGCAGGACACAAAAGTGCAAAACCAGTGTGCAATTGAATTGAAAGGGATTACCAAAACTTTTGGTAAGATTATCGCTAACGATGACATTAACCTTTCTATTAACAGAGGTGAAATACTTTGTTTGCTGGGTGAAAATGGTAGTGGAAAGACAACTCTTATGAACATGCTTTCCGGTATCTATCAACCTGATGCAGGACAAATATTTAAAGATGGTCAACCGGTTACAATTAGATCTCCAAAAGATGCCTATGACTTGGGAATTGGAATGATTCACCAGCATTATCATCTTGTTGACGTTTTCACAGCAGCACAAAACATTATTTTAGGCCTTGATGAAGGCAAGATGAATCTAGCTGCTGTCAACGATAAAGTCAAAGAGATTTGCGACCGCTATGGGTTTGACATTGACCCAAAAATGAAAATTTATGACATGTCTGTCTCCCAAAAGCAGACTGTAGAAATTGTTAAAGTCCTTTATCGTGGTGCAGAGACCCTCATTTTGGATGAGCCTACTGCTGTTCTCACCCCACAGGAAACAGACAAGTTATTTGCAGTTCTTCGCAACATGAAGGCCGATAATAAAGCCATTGTTCTTATTACACATAAGCTTGCAGAGGTTTTAGACGTATCTGATAAGGTCTCAATCTTGCGTAAAGGAAAATATATTGGAACAGTTAATACAAAAGAATCTACCGCTCAATCATTAACAGACATGATGGTTGGCCGTGCTGTAAAACTCAACATTGACCGTCCTAAATTTGAAAATCCTAATGATAAGCTTGTAATTGAGGGCCTTACAGTCGTTGATGGTGAAGGAATTACCAAGCTCGATAATGTTTGCTTTACAGCAAAAACAGGAGAGATTTTAGGTATTGCAGGTATTGCTGGTTCAGGCCAAAAGGAACTTCTGGAATCAATATCGGGCCTCTACCCAATTAAAGAAGGCTCAATCAAATTCAAAGACAAGGACAAGGATATTGAGCTTGTTGGGCTTACCCCAATGCAAATTAAAAATGTTGGTGTTGGTATGGGATTTGTACCAGAAGACAGACTTGGTATGGGGCTTGTTGGCTCCATGGGAATGACCGGCAACATGATGCTTCGTTCTTGGAAAAAAGGTAATGGCGTGTTTGTAAATAAAAAAGATCCAGAAGATTTAGCCAAACACGTTTGGGAAACGCTTGAAGTTGTCACTCCATCTACTAGTTTCCCTGTAAGAAGAATGTCTGGTGGAAACATTCAGAAGGTTCTAGTTGGAAGAGAAATTGCTTCCATGCCACCCGTGCTTCTTACAGCTTATGCTGTTCGTGGTTTGGATATTAATACTTCTTATGCAATTTATGAACTTCTTAATAAACAAAAGATGAATGGTTCTGCAGTTCTTTACATTGGTGAAGAACTAGACGTTCTCTTGGAGCTCTGTGATAGAATTTTAGTTCTTTGTGGTGGCAAGGTCAGTGGTATTGTTGATGCAAGAACCACAACAAAAGAGGAGATTGGTTTCATGATGACCACAGTTGGTGGTAAGGGAGGCAATAAATGACAAAAGAAAAGAAAGCCCCTCTTATTAGATTAGCAAAACGTGATTATATTGACCCCAAAAAAGCTTTGGCTATTCGTGTAGGATCAATTGTTGTTGCATTAATACTTTCATCTATTCCAATTATGCTTACTGGAAATAATCCAATAACAGCGTATTCTGTGATGATTCAAGGTTCTTTGAGTAAATCCTATTATATCCAGGATACAATAAAGAAGGCTATTCCGCTTCTTATTTGCGCAATAGGTATTGCTCCATGTTTTAAAATGGGATTCTGGAATATTGGCGCTGAAGGTCAGTTAACTTTTGGTGCCATTTGTGCATCATTCTTTGCAATTAACTTTGGAGCAAAGCTTCCTTCTGCTGTTATTCTTCCAATTATGGCAATAGCTGCTGCTGTTGGTGGAGCTATTTGGGGATTTATTCCTGGTTTCTTTAAGGCTAAGTACAATACAAATGAAACCTTGTTTACTCTTATGATGAACTATATTGCTATTGGTATGGTTAAATGGTTACAGGGAGGGCAAGGTCTTTGGGAAGGAAGAGCAGGAACGCAGCTTATCCCAAACTTCCATGAAAATACTTATCTTCCTTATGTATTTGGTATTCATTGTGGTTGGATTATTGCACTCGTACTTGTTGTTTTCATCTACATCTATATGAATAAAACCAAACATGGATATGAAGTTGCTGTTATTGGAGACTCACTTAACACAGCAAGATATGCTGGAATGAATGTGGGTTGGGTTATGATGAGAACAATGCTTCTTTCTGGTGCAATTAGTGGTATTGCTGGTTTTGTAATTCTGGCTGGAGCAAACCACACTCTTACAAGTTCCATTGCTGATGGAGCTGGTTTTACTGCAATTACAATTTCTTGGCTTTCAAGACTTAATTCATTTGTCATGATTGCAATTTCAATGCTTTTGGCAATCATTGCTAAGGGTTCCAGTTACCTCAATAAAAGAAAAGGAGTTCCTGCCGCTGCTGCAGACATTGTTTCTGGCATTCTCCTATTCTGTATGCTTAGTGGTGAATTCTTCATTAAATATAAGATGATCTTCAGAAAAAGAGAACATAAGGAGTAATAGAAATGAGCACATTTTTAACAAATTATAATTTCTTAGGACTTATTGCTGCTGCTGGTACTTATGCAACGGCCCTTATGTTTGGAACTATTGGTGAAATTGTCACAGAAAAATCAGGTAACATGAACCTTGGTGTTGAAGGTATTATGTATACCGGTGGTATTGTTGGCCTTGCTGCTACACACTACTATGAAGTGATTGTTGGAGAAGCCGCATCCCTTGGTATAGTTGCAATGTTTTTTGCAATTCTTGGTGCTTTTATCAGTGGTGCATTATATGGTCTTTTGTTTAGTTTTATCACTGTTACACTTAGAGCAAACCAAAATGTTACTGGTCTTGCAATGACAACTTTTGGTACTGGTGTTGCAAAGTTTATTGGAGAAGCAATGAGCAAGAGACTTGGTGGTTTTGTTTCTGTTAGCAAACATCTGAAGGATTTCTTTATTAGTAAACTTTTCCCAGAAGCATTGCAAAACATTCCAGTCATTGGAAAAATTGTTTTTGGACAAGAACACTTCTTCTATCTTGCAATCATTCTTGCTGTATCAATTCACTTATTCCTAACAAAGACAAAAACTGGATTGTACCTTAGAGCCGTTGGTGAGTCCCCAGTTACCGCAGATGCTGCTGGTATTAACATTACTAAGTATAAATACGTTGCAACAATGATTGGTGGTGGAATTTCTGCTATTGGTGGTATGGTCTTTATTGTAACAACTAATGGCTGTGTATGGATGGATAATTCACTTTCAGGCCTTGGCTGGTTGGCTGTGGCATTGGTTATCTTCTGTACTTGGAAGCCTCTCAATGCAATTTGGGGTTCAATACTCTTTGGCGCTCTTATGATTATGTACTTCTGGATCAAGATTCCATTCTTGTCAACCAATATAATAGATACATACAACTTAAGAGAGCTTTACAAGCTTCTTCCATACGTGGTAACCATTATTGTTCTTGTTACTTCTTCTGTACGCAACAATAAAGAAAAGCAACCACCTGCATCCCTTGGTTTGAACTATTTCAGAGAAGAACGATAGTTTCTTCCATCTTTATTTGTTTAAATTGTTTAAAGCTCTCTCAGTTTTGGGAGAGCTTTTTTTACTTATTAAGTAGTTCTATTTTTGAACCATTACTAAGCTAAAAGCATCCTAATCTTAATGAATTGATTAAAAAAGACGTCCCCTATTTTGTAGGAGACGTCTTCTATCTTGGGCTTTGTTTAGGTTCAATGCATTACAAAAACAGTTGAAGCCCTTGATTCAAGAATTAAACTCAAACTTAGTTAAGATATGTAATTCCGTCAATTTGTGCTGTGAAGTATGGAGCACTCTGGAATTCAGGATAGGATTCGTGGAAAACGCCGTCCCAAACTGCTTCGTACATATCTGCTGTCCAGTCGCCGTCTGAGTCAACTGCAAACATACTTGTGAGAGTCTTGCCACCATCAATTGTGAACTTTGATGTGTCAAAAATCTGAAGTTCGCCAGAAACAATCTGAGCAGTAACTTTGTCAATTGCTTCCTGTGTGCCAGGTGCTGCAATAGCTGTGTTGAGATCTGTAACCTTGACATCACCATTTGCCATTGTGCCACAGTAGTCACTAGGAATGTCATCACCATCAATAACAGCTTTAATGAAGCTGTAGAAGTATGGCTCCCAGTCAATACGACATGAAATAAGAGAAGCTGTTGGAGCCTGCTGTGTCATGTCAGTATTATATCCAGTGTGGAATACGCCATAGTTAGCAGCAGTTGTTGCTGGAGTTGTTGTATCTGAGTGCTGTGAAATCATGACAGCGCCTTTGCTGATGAGAGCCTTTGCAGCTTCTGCTTCAAGGGTTGGGTCTCCCCAAGAACCAACATACTGAACAATCATTGTTGCACTTGGACAAACACTTCTGATACCAAGGAAGTATCCTGACATACCAGACTTAACTTCTGCAAATGGGAAAGCACCAACATAACCAACAACTGCTTGATCAGCTGTAATTCTTCCCTCTTCAATCATTTGATTGAGTTTCATACCAGCAACAACACCAGCTACATAGCGGCCTTCATAGATAGCTGCAAATGCATTGTATGTGTTGTCAAGACCATCAAGCTGAGAACCGCAGTTTGTCAAAGAAACAAACTTTACGTTTGGATACTCTTTAGCAACTGGAGTCATGAACTGTTCAAAGCCATAGCTGTTATTGAAAATAACTGCACAACCTTCCATTGCAAGTTCTCTGTTAGCGGTTGTAACTGTCTCATCCTCACCGTGACCTCTGTCAACAATAAGTTCAACATCATAACCATCAGCCTTAAGCTGCTCAATTGCAGCATTCATGCCGTTCATAAAGTTCCATGTGTAACCAAGGTCATTTTCGTCGTTAATTACAACAAAACCAACTTTTGTTGTTGTTGATGCTGTTTCTTCTGATGCTGCATTAGCAAAAACTGCTGACATTGCAAGAAGAACAATCAAGATAGCAACGAATGATTTTTTCATATCTCATTCTCCTTTTTTTAAGGGTATAGACCCCTATTTGCGTTAATTTTGTGGAAAATCCACTGTGGCAACCCCACTAGAATAAGTTTAACACAGTTTCTTGTCTTTTCAATAAAAAAAACATTAATTTTGTTGCTAATTGTTGCAAAAATTAGCCTCTCAGCCTAACACTTTTTTGGTAAGTTCAAACACTTCAGAAGGAGAAAGAGAATTGTTTGTCTTGACCTCACGAATAAGGCCCTTATCCTTGTAATAGTCAATGAGTGGCTGAGTTTGAGCAACGTAGACATCTAAGCGATGCTTAATTGCCTCTTCTTTGTCATCTTCTCGCTGGATAAGATCTTCGCCAGTGTCATCGTCTTTGCCTTCTACCTTTGGAGGGTTGAAAAGGATGTGGTAAATTCTACCAGTTGATGGGCACATTCTACGACCAGATAGGCGTTCTACAACCTCTGCCTCAGAGATTTGAAAATCAACAACAGCATCAAGATCTGTCATCTCTGCAAGGGCATCGGCCTGTGGGATAGTGCGTGGAAAGCCATCAAGAATGAAGCCGTTGGCACAGTCTGGTTCAGCTATACGGTTACGAACCATTTCAATTGTGACGCTATCTGGGACCAAGCCACCTGAGGCTAGAATAGATTTTACTTGAAGACCAAGTTCAGTCTCATTTTTAATGTTATTTCTAAATAAATCGCCCGTGGAAATATGTGGAATTCCATAATATTCCTTAGCTTTTGATGCAATTGTCCCCTTTCCAGCTCCTGGAGGGCCCAAAAAAACCATTCTCATAATAACCTCCTCAACAACAGCTACTACGCTACATGTAGAGCCACCTGCAAACGCTTTAATACTAGCAAAATGCCATTTTTTTGTAAACGAGATAGTTCATATAGTTGAGCAAATTTGCCCACTGCTATATCATAATTAAAACTTTAACAGACCATGCTGGAGGGCATAAAAGAATGGATAGAAAAGTAATTCTTCATGCAACAGACTTAGACGGATTCCTCAAAGAAGAGGATAAAGCAAAAATTGAACATGTACGAAAACTTTATGAAAAATCGCTAGTTGCATGTGAAGAACTTGAAAAAGCAGAATCTTCTGGAACAACCAACAAGGCAGCTGAAGAAGATTTGGTAAAATCTTCTGCAGAAATTGGTGCATATCTTAAAGAAGTCACAGACAAAGAATCATCCATTCACGTTTATTGCTTTGAATCACCACAAGAGCAACATGGAGCTGCAAGTAGGCTTATTGCAAAGCTTAGAGACCCCAACACAGGACATGAAGAATTCTTGTACTACATTCAAAGAGCCTATGAACTTCTCTTCTCCCATGTGTTTGCAGATACCGCCCTTCCAAAGAAAAGGTCAATAATCACAAAAACTCCTGTTAATAATCCTTGCCAAAACTATGCAGTGCATAGAATTCCAGATGTCGATAGCAAACTTAACGGCAACGCTGTAATGTGCGTAATGCTCAGAGGCGCCCTACTTCCTAGCATGATTATTAGCAAGGAAATACAGGACTACTCCTCCAACGATTTTGTCACCCCATTTGCACTCTTCAAAATTAAGCGCGACGAAACCAAGAAAGAAAACAATATGGACTATGTCTTAGATTTAGACCGATCCTTCTTCAATCTTAAAGAGTTAGATGGAAAAGACCTAATTTTTGCAGATCCAATGAACGCAACTGGTGGCTCTCTAGTCACTATAGTCAAATATCTCAAAGATAACGGCGTCAGACCAAAGAGCGTAAAATTTATCAACGTCATTTCTGCATTGAAAGGGTCATTGCGTATTGTACGTGCCATTGAAGATTGCGAAGTCTATACGCTTTGGATGGACCCAGTACTCAATGACGCCGCCTATATTCTTCCAGGACTTGGAGATGCCGGAGATAGACTCAACGGCGTAGACCTTCCTGGCAACCCACGCAACATGATTCAGTTGATTGCAGATTACGGCGCCACCATCACGAATCTCTACCGCGCACAGGTCAAAAAAATTGAAGAAACAGTACTTGGTTGAAATCTTTATTCTGCTCAGTATTATTTTCATTCTCACAGGATGTTCCACAATCTCTAAGGCCGATGTCTCTGAGCAGTTTATCAAGACCACAATAGATAGTGCCAATGATTACATCTCTAAAGGAGAGTATGATTTGGCACTTGAAGTATATAACACAGCACTTCAAACGGTCTCAGATTATAGACTAATTTACAACAAAGCCATAGTTTTAGCTTATTTGGGCCAATATTCTACAGCAATAAAAACTTGCCAAGAAGGCTTTGAACAATACAACTACATAATTGCATTTAAAACAGCACAAGCGTACTACTACAGCCTAGACAGTAACAAAGAAAAAGCCTGTGAAACCTATTTAGAAGTATTAGATTTAAATCCTTATGATACAACAACTAGAAGTACCCTTATAAGTTTATATAAAGAACTTGGTTTATATAACCAAGCGCTTGAACAAGCACTTATCATGTGGAATCAGGGCTATAAAACCTCAAGTAATTTAAGCTTGATTAAAGAGCTCCAGAGCCTTTTGTAAACTTTTCCATTTCTTTGCGGACCAAAGAGTCACACATCTCATTAAATTCAATACCCGCATGGCCCTTTACCCAAACCCAGTTAATCTCAAAATTAGAACGTAGATTATCAAGCTCTACCCATAATTCTTTATTCTTAACAGGGTCTTTGGAAGCTGTTTTCCAGCCATTTTTTTTCCAGTTGTAAATCCAAGCCGTAATACCGTTTTTCACATATTGGCTGTCAGTAGAAATAGAAACCGTTTTAATGGCAAGATTTTGGCAAGTCTCGAGAGCTCTAATAACAGCAGTAAGTTCCATCTTATTGTTTGTTGTCTGTTCATCTCCCCCACTAGCATATGATAGAACACCGCCATTTGAAAGAATAACAAAAGCCCAGCCACCAGGACCTGGGTTTCCAGAGCAACCACCGTCTGTGAAAATATCAACTTTATTCATAAGTTCATTCTATATTAAAATCAAAAAAACTACTATGCTGTCTTTCAGAGGTTGTTATGAAAAAATTTCTAACCATTATTCTTGTTGTCTTTTGTGCCTTTAGTGTTTTTGCACAAGCACAATATGAAGTGGGCTCAGGAGAAGCACTTAAAGTTGCTACTAATGAGAACCAAACCATTGTTTCTCTTGGACCAAATGTAACAGAGATTGTATATGCTCTTGGTTCTGGAGATAGACTTATTGGTAGAACAGATTATTGCAATTATCCAGAAGAAGCTCCTTCTGTCCAGAGCGTTGGTACATTATATGAACCAAATCTTGAACTAATAATCTCTCTCAATCCAAGCATTGTAATTGCATCTTCCATTGTTGATCCTGCTTTCATGGAAAGCCTTGAAAAGGCAGGAATAAAAACTCTCCAAGTAATAAAAGAAGAAAGTCTTAACGGAACATACGAACTAATAACAGAGATAGGAAGTGCTATTGAAAAAGCCACTGAAGCAATAGAACTTGTAACAAGTCTTAAAGATAGGATTGATAAAGTTGTTTCAATCACATCACAAATTCCTGAAAACGAGAGAAAAAGTGCTGTATACATCATCTCTTGGGGAGATTGGGGCGATTATGCAGCAACAGGAGATACATACCTTAATGACGTTCTAGAAGCATCTGGTGCAATTAATGCAGCAAAGAGTGCCTCATACTGGTCAATTAGTAAAGAGCTCCTTCTTTCACAAGACCCAGATGTTGTTCTTCTACCAAGATACTCTTACTCAAATTCAGAATCCGATATTGCTGCATTCAAATCTACAGCACCTTATTCTAATCTGAAAGCAAGCCTCAACAATGCAATTTATTCAATCAATGGAGATGCAGCTGAGCGCCAAGGTGTAAGAACAGCAGATACAATTGAAGAGATTGCAAAGCTACTCTACCCTAACCTTTTTAACTAGAATTAATGAAAAGAACTACATTTTTAACAATAGCACTTATTGCTACTCTTTTATTCCTCATGACCCTTGGCATATGTCTAGGGTCAGTGAGAATATCACTAAAAGATATTTTTAATGCGCTGTTTTACCAGAATTCTTCATCTTCTAGCACACCACAAAATGTAGTTTATATAATTCGTAACATACGCCTTCCAAGGGTTATTTGTGCCGTTCTTGCAGGCTCAACACTAGCACTAGGAGGTGTTGTTTTTCAAAGTGTATTCAGAAATCCAATGGCAGATTCATATATTCTTGGAGTCTCTTCTGGAGCCTCATGTTTTATTGGATTTAACACACTACTTGGTATTGGACTTAGCAATGTTCCAGTAGCCCTACTTGGCTCTATTAGCGCAACAGGTATTCTATTTGCTTTCAATAAAAAAAATCACCACCGTCTCCTACTTTCTGGAATTGCACTTAACTTTTTTTTAAGCTCGCTTACAACACTGACCATCTATCTTGGGAAACGTCAAATGGACAGCGTCATTTTCTGGACTATGGGAAGCTTGAGCGCTTCTTCTTGGACACGTGAGCTAATACTTTTTGTAGCTTGCATTCTTGCTTTTCTCTTTTTAGAAAGAAATAGCACTGCCCTAGATTTACTTCTTCTAGATGATAGTACAGCAGTCTCTAGTGGGCTTAACATACGAAAAAAACGCATTATCCTCTTGTTTTGGGCATCTGTTTTAACTGCTATTGTAGTTTCCTTCTGTGGAATTATTGGCTTTGTTGGCCTAATGTCGCCACATTTTGCAAGACTCTTAATTGGCCCAAAACACAAACAACTCATACCAATCTCCACCCTCTTAGGAGCCATTATTCTTCTGTTAGCCGATATCCTTGCACGCTTTATCATAGCACCATCAGAAATCCCAATAGGAATTATAACTTCTATCCTTGGAGCCCCAATCTTTCTAGCTTTACTTAGGAGAAATAATAATGCCATCTAAATATGCAGTTTCAGTTTCTCAACTCAATGGTGGCTATGATTCAATCAAAATATTAAATAATCTCAATTTTGAAATTAACACAGGAAGTTTTGTTGCTATTGCAGGCCCTAATGGTAGTGGGAAAAGCACCCTATTAAAATATCTAATCCACGAACTAGAAGCAAAAGACGCTTCCATTATGCTACTTGACCAAGAGATAAATAAGATGAAGCAACGAGAAATAGCAAAGCTTATCTCCTTTGAAGGTCAATACATAAGATGTACTGAAGAATTTACTGTGGCCCAAATTGTTGCCCTTGGCCGATACTCCCATGGAGATGAAAACTCAAGCGAAGAACTAGTTGAACAAGCTCTAAAGCGAGTAGGAATATACCACTTAAAAGATAGTCTTATTACTCGAATATCAGGTGGAGAGTTTCAACTTGCAATGCTAGCCCGCACAATTTGCCAAGACACACATATTCTCGCCTTAGATGAACCTGTTAACAACCTAGATCCTAACCATCAAATAATGCTACTGCAGCTTCTTTCAGAACTTTCACATGAAGGAAAAACAATAATTTGCGTTTTTCATGATTTAAATGCAATCCTAAGACACTGCACAGACTGCATAATAATCAAAGATGGAAGCATATTTGCAAGTGGAAAGACCTCTGAAATAATTACAGTACAGAATATTAAATCAATATATGGTCTTGATGTACAAATGATTGAAAATCCAACTACGGGAAAAAAAGTAATTCTTTTTTAGCTCAACCCTTAGAATGTCCAAGCGCTCTTAACATCTTGTTGTATCCCAAAGGCTCAATAGCACTTGAATCAAGCCCAACAAAAGAGAGCATTTCATGGAGAGCTTTATCTGCACTTAGGAAATCAATTTCTTCTTCTGTGCAAATTTCCATTTCTAAAAACCAACCCAAATAACGCACATTAAGAAGTTCAGCGTGAATATTAAAGCCATTATGCTCAATGCTACAATGCCAACCCTTTTTCCACTTAACCCTGCAAACCTTACGTCCAATACCACGAATAAATTGTAAGATATGCTCCCACTCTTCTCCTTGGGATTGAAACTCAAGTTCAACATTCTTCTCCATTCCATCTTGTGTCTTTGTTTTGGATGGTTTTGCGGTAAAAAGAACATTAGTTTTTCCATTACATGTTTCTTTCCTTGTTCTAAAAACAGGATCTCCATCTTCTGACTCAGACCAGTAGATATCAAATTTTGAAATATCATTATGATCAACGCATGAGGGAAGAGAAAGCAACTTAGTTTTGATGCTGTCTACCATGCTCTCAGCGACATGAGCTTTAATTTCAGTTTCAAAGGACATGGATGGCCTCCTAATCTTTCCAAGGAAAAATCATTCCCTTAAGTGAACGCGGTCCTACTAATTCTCTTTCTTCATAAAGCAAGTCTTCCCAGTTAAGATCTTTCTTTGTGCTTCCAGGATTCTTAGCATAAAACTCATACTTCTTTAGAAGAAGTTTAACAGTATCCATTCTGGCTAGGCTTATACCCCCAAATCCAGGAATAAGTGTTGCCGTGAATATAGTTATTACTAAATCAATTAACGATTTCAAAACTAAAAAGAATGTGGTGCCAAGATTATCGGCTACTAAACCAAAAGACTTACGTAGCGTTGTAAGTGGGGAATCGGCTTCGCAATAGAAACAAAGTGGGAAGTAATATTGCATGGCCAAAAGAAATGCGAATAATGCCCACACAAGAAGCATACCCAAAAGATATCCTAGCATGTTGGCCATATTAAAGTAGAATGGGATTACATAAGCAATGCAAACAACTAATGCAATTATAAAGACAAAATACAAGAGTGCATGAGTAAAACGCTCTTTAATAGCAACAAAAAAAGTCTTTATACCTTCTCTTTTATAACGACTATAGCCATAAGTGATAGCGCCTACTCCAAGACTATAAATACTTATATATGCAATAGCTAATACAATTAAACCAAGCCACAATGCAATTGACATCTCGCTAGTAGCTGAAGAAAGAAGCAAAAGACCAAAGGCAACTAAGTAGCCTAAGTTTAAAACAACAAGAGTCAAAAGGTTGTCCCAACCATCAAAAAAACTTTTCTTTATCAGAAAACCAATCATGTATCAAATCTATACCTAAAAGAGCATTTAACGCAACTTATTTCACCTAAAATTCATATTTCAATCAAAGAACGACAAAGACAGGAGCGTGATCAGAGCCAAGAACATCTACAAGAATTCCAGCCTCTTTTACCTTATCACTAATTCTATTTGAAATTAGCCAATAATCAATTCGCCAACCTGTATTTCTTTCACGTGATTTAAAACGGTAAGACCACCAACTATAGCAAACTTCAGTTGGATGCAACAAACGGAACGTGTCTGTGAAACCAGCATTTAACAGCAAAGAAAAGCTATCACGCTCTTCAATGGTAAAACCAGCATTATGAAGGTTTGTTTTTGGGTTTTTAATATCTATTTCTTTGTGGGCTACATTCATGTCTCCACAAATTAGAACTGGCTTCACTTTATCCAAAGAACACACATAATCTCTAAATTTAGCATCCCATTCTAACCTAAAGCTTAAACGTGCAAGCTCTTCCTGTGAGTTTGGAGTATAAACATTAACAACGTAGAAATCTTTAAACTCTAAAGTAATAACCCTACCCTCATCATCAGAACCAAAAACAACAGACAGGGGCTCCTGTTTAGAAAAAACAGCAGTGCCGGAGTAGCCCTTCTTTTGTGCATAATTGTAATAACAATGATAACCTTCCAAAGGTAAATCTAGTTGACCACTAGAGAGTTTAATTTCTTGAAGACAAAGAATATGGGCATCAACAGACTTAAAAAAATCCATAAACCCTTTACCAAGCACAGCCCTTAGTCCATTGACGTTCCACGAAACAAGTTTCATTTCTTCTCTCCATTTAAATCTTTAGAATCTTTAGAATTATCACCACAAAAAGCTCTCTCAAATTCTTTTTGAAGGTCATTTGTATTAACATGAGTATAAATTTCTGTAGTGCGAATATCTTTATGCCCAAGAAGTTCCTGTACAGAGCGAAGATCCGCTCCTCCTTGAAGAAGGTGAGTTGCAAAACTATGACGAAGAGTATGAACTTTAGAGTAGACACCTGCTTCAGTACAATAAATTTTAAGTCTGTTCCAAATTTCTTCACGTGTTATGCCCTCTTTTCCTGCATCACCACGTTTAGAAATAAACATATAAATTGACTTACGTTTTCCAAGAAGATTTACTCTAGCACCTGTAATGTAGGCATCTAAATAGCCAATTGCAACATCTCCTACAGGTATCATACGTTCTTTGTTTCCCTTTCCAATTACAACTATTCGTTTTTCCAACTTTAGATATTTATCTAAGCGTAAGGTAGCACATTCGCTAACACGCAAACCACACGAATAAATAAGCTCAAACATTGTCCTATCTCTAAATCCAATATCCGTAGATGTATCTATAGCATTTAGAATTTTCTCCACAGCATTATAATCAATGGTCTGTGGAAGCTTTTTGGGCTCTTTTATGCGTGGAATTAGCTCCATTGGATCATCATTTCTTATTCTCTCATTCTGAAGAAACAAAAAAAACATGCGCAATGAAGTTATAACCTTGGACATTGTACGAGAAGAAAGGTGTCCATTATTTGCTCTATAGCGCAAGAAAGCTCTAATGCCAAAGGAGTCTATATCAATGAAAGAAAGCCCTTCTTCTTCCAAATATGACAAGAAGCATTCAACCTCATGTCTGTAACAATCTCTTGTTGCAGTGGAAGAATGCCTCTCTATCAATAAGCTTTGAGTAAAATTGTCAAGAATTTCTTCGTTTTTACTTATTGTCGTCATCAGGTCTCTGGTACCTTAGAATTGCAGGATAAGAATAGTCGTTAGAATTGGAACCCTGATTTTGTCGTCTACCAATCTGAGATTGTAAATCCTGCCAACGGTTAACAGAAATAACCTCTTCTGGCTTTCTTTGAGCCCTATCAGTTTGTGGTTGATTCTGACCTGCAGTTGAAGATGCAGCAGTTGTAGAAGCAGAATTCTGAGCGGACTCAGAAGAACTACCCATATCACTGATAAACTGATCAAAACGCTTCTTTGGCTTCTCAAAATCAGGAATATCAACTCTGGCTTCATCTCTCTCAAAACCAGTTGCAACAACAGTAACCTTAACCTTGTCTCCAAGGTCTGGATTATAGGCCTGACCAGAAATAATAAGAGCATCCTTATCACATGTTTCAGTAATCATCTCAACTACATCGTAGTATTCTTGTAATGTAAGACCATCACTTGCAGTAAGGTTTACAAGGACACTCTTAGCACCATCAATTCTGGCATCTTCAAGTAGAGGATTATTAATAGCTTGTCTTGCAGCATCAATAGCTCTATTTGCACCTTCACCAATACCAATACCCATGATAGCTTCGCCCTTATCTTTCATGACGGTACGAACATCTGCAAAGTCAATGTTAATCTCACCAGGCTCAGTAATAAGCTCAGAAATGCCTTGAACTCCCTGTCTAAGAACATCATCAGCCATAAGGAAAGCTTGCTTAATTGGCGTATTATTTTCTGTTATCTTAAGAAGATACTGGTTTGGAATAAGAATAAGTGTATCTACTTGCTTTTTAAGACGCTCAATACCCTCATTTGCAAATTGAAGTTTCTTTCTCCCTTCAAAAGCAAATGGAGTTGTGACAACAGCAACAGTGAGAATATTAAGACCTTTTGCAATTTCAGCCACAACAGGAGCAGCTCCTGTTCCAGTACCACCACCCATACCAGCAGTGATAAAGACCATGTCTGTACCTTCGAGAAGATTTTTGATCTCATCTTTGCTTTCTTCTGCAGCCTTTTGCCCCATCTCTGGCATACCACCAGCACCAAGACCACCAGTAAGCTCTTTTCCAATAGGAATTCTAAGCTGAGCATTAGATCTCTGAAGGGCCTGCATATCGGTATTAAGTGCAACAAAGGTGACCTTTTTTAAGCCACTTGCAATCATTCTGTTTACAGCATTACCGCCAGCGCCACCAACACCAATTACTTTGATATCAGTAGGAGGTGTCTGTTCGTCGTGAAGTAAATCTTCAATCATGCCAAAATCCATATTCAATTCCTCTTAAAAAACCTCTAAACTATTGTCTTAAAAATAGACGTAATCTTTCCAAAAAAACTTGTTTTATTTGGATGTTTATCGTTACCTCTTCCCATTTGTGCATTGGCCGTTTTCTTGGCCTCAGTCTTCAGCAATCCAAGCACCGTAGCGTATTTTGGATTAATGTAAGACCTATCCAAACCAGGTAGAGCCTCAGGGAAGCCAATTCTTGCCTGCAATCTAAAAATTTCAGAAGCAAGATCAGTCACACCAGAAAGAAGGGATCCACCACCAACCAGTACAACGCCACCACCAAATGTGCCATGCGTAATCTTGCTATCTAGACCCTTTTTTAGCAGAGAGAAAATCTCAGCCATCCTTGGCTCGATAATCTTGCACAGCTCTTTTTTTGGCATTTGGATGGACGGAAGGCCACCCACCTGTGGGATTATCACTTTCTCATCCGTAGAAACCGATGGTAAATAACAACAACCACTTTCAACTTTTACCTGCTCTGCAACCATTTTTGGCTTATTCAGGATAAAAGCAATATCATTTGTCACACTGCTAGAACCCAAATCAACACCACCAACATAAACAGGAGATCCATTCTGATAAACTATCATGTTGGATGTACTGCCACCAATGTTGATTAAAATTGTTCCCATTTCTTTCTCATCTGCACTTAGCACAATATCAGCATCAGCAAGCTGAGAAAGAACAAGTCTTGCAGAATTAAGTCCAGCGCTTTGAAGAGCTCTTCTTGTGTTAGAACAATTACTAGAACTTCCCATGACAATAAGAACTTTACTCTCAAGACGGTGTCCAGTCATATCAATTGGGTCTTTAATTCCAGTCTTACCATCAACGGTAAAATCCTGAACAAGAGTATGAAGAACTTCCTTATCAGCAGGAAGTTCAAATGCTCTAGCACTTTTTAAACAATCCGCAATGTCGTTGCGAGTTATCTCTAAATCCTTAGCATTGATACCAACAACACCCTGTGAAGAATACCCATTTACAGATGAACCACCAATGCCAGTAATAACACTTTGAGCCTCAATACCAGCCTGAAGTTCTGCCTCTTGAATTACGGAACTAATGGCTTTTCGAGTTTGTTCAATGTTGACAACAACACCAGAACGAACTCCTTCGCTTGGTCTCTCACAAATGCTGTCTACCATTAACTGGCCATCCTTAGAGACAGAGCCCACAACAGCTCTTACCCAAGAAGAACCTATGTCCAAACCCAATAGAACTTTTTCAGAAGCCATTTATAGTCCTCCTATGTCCTTTTAACCAAACTCATAGAGTATAAGTCAAAAATGACAACTTCCCTGCTGGTGGAAGACTGTTGTGCTATGACTGCAAGGGCTTCGTCTAGACGTTGTATGCTAACAACTTCACGCACATAAAGCTGAACATTAAGTGACGGTAGCCAAAGAACAAGTCTTCCAAACTCACTACCGTTATTATTATCGTATTTAATACTTGTTATCAAGTTGTTAGAGACCAAATATTCTACCATTGGAAGCATAGATTTAAAACCTACATCCTCTCCCCATTTCAGAATCATTTGAGCATAAGCTGGGTTTAGCTCAAGACAACCTAGCTGGTCAAATTCATTCCATGTTTCTTCCGTTGTTTGTGCAAGACTATCTTCTTTAATAAAGTAATAGGAAACTTCTTGCTCATCAATACAATAGGCTTTAAGTTTGAGGTTAGAATAGTTAATGGTGATTTCAAGAGTATCGGGATAAAAACGCTTGACTGTAACGCTATCTACCTCGGCAAAAGAGCTCAAGCTTTTTTCTAGTTTTCGAGTGGAGATTTCAAAGATATTTAGACCTTTTAGTGGATTAAGAATTCGTTGCATGTCTGGTCTAACCTCAGAAACGGGTCCACTTAGGGTTACGTTGACGTTTTTTACATTAAAAAAACTGAGATTTCTTAGTGCCATATAGACACCAACTGCAACTAATAGGATAAGTATAAGAACTAAAATCCACTCAATTTTTTTCAAAGTCATAGGGCTCAGGATACTTAAGTTCGTTGGAAAGATTTTCTAGACTATCGTCTGCAAAATTAGTACTTTGCTTGCATCTAGAACACTTGTAAATAAGTCCACATGCAAGCATAACTGGAATAATTTCCATGCCGTAAGAGAAAAATGGCATTGAAAGGCCATCTCCGGGAAGAATCCCAAGAAGCCAAAAGATATTGGCAATTAATTGTAAAACAACTATTGTTGTGCAGCCTAAAGCTAGATTATAAACAAAGCTATTTTGTTTTCTAGTAATTTTTGCAACTCCATATCCTGAAAATGCCAACACAGAAAATAATACTAAAATTATAAAAACTCCAATAAAACCAATTTCTTCACTTATATTTGCAAAAATACACCTTCCAGCGAGGTCTTCGATCATACCAATTTTATACTCACCCATTCCAAGTCCCTTTCCAAACCATGAACCACTTGCAATTGTCTCTTTAATCAAAGAAACTTGCGTACCTCTTGCTGTAGACTCAGATCCTGGGAAGAAAAATCTAGCAACAGAAAGCAAGAGATCAGATTTAGAAAAGATAATCACTAAAGAAGGGACTAGTAAATACAAGCCCAAAATAACAATACCTGTAATTCCAAGGCCTCCAACGGCAAACATTACAGCATTGAGAACCAAGAAATATACAGCATAAGTAAAAGATTTTTTGAGCAACAATAATATCAAAACAATAAGACATCCAATTGTTGGAACAATTAACTGTTTTAAACTAGAAATGCTATTGTTTCTATTTGAGAAGTACAAAGACATGTACATTACACATGAAACAAAAACAAAGCCAATTGTATCAACAGAGGAAACTAAGGTTTTTCCAAAGAATAAATCTATTGCCAAAAGAGCAATACTTGTAAGCAGACAAATAGGACAAAAAACCTTGATTGCTCCTTCAGGTAATGCATTAACAAAAATAAATAACAATATCCCAATTCCTAGGTATACCATTTGATTTATTAGGTAATAATAGTGATTCAGGCCATTATTTACAGCAACAGGAAAACTTGCAGAATAAACAGCAACAAGACCAGAAAAAGCAAGTATGCAGACAGAACAAAGAAAGACAAATGCATTTTTTGAAGCATTTGTCTGCCTTGCTCGTTTAGCCTCGCTTTTTAATCTTTGCTCTTTTTGAACTTCTCCCATGAAGCCCCAATCATCATATTCCTGCCTTCCCATAATGAAACCTACTTAACATTTATATTACTTCACGTTCGCAACAGCCCCTGTACTAGAATCTGTTATCTGTTTAAATACAATATTCTGTTCAACAGATTGTTCAATTAAGTACTCTGGCGTCATTTTTGTAGCAATAGAAGCATTCAAGGTCATTTTTTGTTCCTCATTGGCTTTTAAGGCTTCCTCGGTTTTAGCAAGTTTCATTTGAAGCTGAGAGTTACTTGCACTCTGCCACACGGGGACCATGAGACAAACATTGATAAATAAAATCATAAGTACTATAGCAAATTTTTCAAAATTGTCGCTAAATCTAACATTTTTAACTTTCATCTTCATGGTCCTCCAATCTATATTTATTTTTCTTTCCCGTTATAGCTATTTTTTTAGCTCTTTTCTCTACAACTCTTAATTTTGCACTTCTAGAAGGTGGATTAACTTCACATTCTTCAGAAGTAGCCTCAATTGGCTTTTTTGTTAAAATCTCCAATTCATCTGTATGATCCTTGAAATACCACTTCACTGGTCTATCTTCCAATGAATGGAAAGTAATCACTGCAATTCTTCCACCAGGATTAAGGGCCTTAACAGCACCATCCAAGGCAGGCTCAATTCTATCAAGCTCTCTATTCACCTCAATGCGTAGGGCTTGAAAAGTTTTTGTAGCCGGATGAATTCTCCTTCGTCTGTACTCGGCTGGCACCACTTTGTAAATCAGCTGTGCAAGTTCTCCTGTAGTCTCAATCTCTTTGGACTCTCTATACTCGCAAATAGCAGCTGCAATGCGCCTTGAGTAACGTTCCTCCCCGTACTTATAAATTATGTCAGCCAAAGATTGTTCATCGTATTGGTTGACAACATCCCCCGCAGAAGGACCACCATTATTACATCCAAGCCTCATATCCAAGACTTCATCATGCTTAAACCCAAATCCGCGTCCCGATTCCTCATAATGGAACACGCTAATACCAAGGTCAAACAACACCAAATCTACGCCCGGGCCATCATAATTGCGCCAGAAATCGTCAAAGCACACGTTTTTAGCTTCAAAACGCTCTCCAAAATTCTCCATGCGCGCCCTAGCCTTTTGCATTATGGCTTCATCTCTATCTAGTCCAATGACCTTAAGGTTTTCATACTTTTGTAAGAACAGTTCTGTATGACCACCCTCACCTAGAGTGCAATCCACCATAAGAGCATCTTTTTTCTTGGGCTCAAGGTAAGAAAGAACTTCATTATGCATAACAGGATAATGAACAAACTGCATATCATTTATCCATCCTCATTAAGCTAAGTTCGTTACCCGCATCCTCAACCATGTTCTTATACTGGATCATCAACTCTTCGTATTTTTTGAGACTCATAATCTCAACCTTGTCTCTCACCCCTTGGATAATGCACTCGGTCTTAGGTTCAAGTCCTGCAAATTCTCTAAGTATCTGTGGAATGCTAAGTCTTCCTGCCTTATCTAGTTCAATTTCTCTAGCAGGCGAAATAACCATCATATTAAGGATTCTGGAATTCTTGTTAAATGCTGCAAGAGGACTATAGTTAATCTCTCTATCCAGCGCATCAAAATCTTCCTTGGTAAACAGCCACAACGAGCCGTCCATAGACTTAGTGAGCATAAGGTTATCAAAGGAGCCCAACTGTTCCCTAATTTTAGGAGGAATCATGAGTCTACCTTTTTCATCTATAGTATTGTGATACTCACCGGTCATTTTTACCACTTTTACCCTAATTTCTAATAGTTTTTGGGAAAACTTCCCACTTCACATGAAAAACTTATCCCACTTTGGGTGAATTCGCAACTATAAACTTATATAACTTTTTACTAATTTTTGTTTAATTTTGTATTTTACTTAACGAGTGATGACATAATAAAAGAGGCTCCCAAATTTGGGAGCCTCGAATAAAATCTAAAAATATCGGAATTAACAAGCTAGCGTTGCGACTTGTCGTATGGGATGCCTTCTGCCTTTGGTGCACGAGAATGCTTGGAAGTTAAAGCCAAGACAATCAGTGAAACAATATAAGGCATCATATTGTAAACGTTACTTGGAAGATTAAGCCTTGTAAGAAGTTCAAAACCGTTGTAAGTGTTGCCTAGTGCACGGAAGAATCCAAAAAGTAAAGCTGCAAGAGCAATTCTATGAGGCTTCCACTGTCCAAAGATCATAACAGCCAATGATAAGAATCCAAAGCCTACAACTCCATTTTCAAATTTCCACATTGAAACACCAGCAAGAATATAGCAAATACCACCAAGACCACCATAGGCACCAGAAATCAAAACTCCAGCCCAGCGCATCTTATAAACGTTAATACCAACGCTGTCTGCAGCCTGTGGATGCTCCCCGCAAGCCATAAGTCTTAGTCCAAAACGTGTCTTGTAAAGGACTACATATGCAACAACTAATGCAATTATAGCTATTACCATGAACCAGTTAAATTCAAAAGAACCAATATTCTCAATGAATTTTTTCTTTGGAGCAACATAATAAATTTCAGAAGAAACGTTATTTCCACCACTTGAAGCAAGATTAATAGCTTTGACAAAAACTGTTGCACCGGCTGTTCCAAGAAGGTTCAAGGCTGTACCAACCAAAGTCTGGTCTGCCTTAAAGTTAATAGCTGCAACACCAAGAAGTGCCGAATAAATAACCCCAAAGGCAATTGCTGCTAAAAGAACCAGCAAAATATATGGAAAAGCAGGAATAGAAATTGGAAGATATTTCATTGCTAAAGCGCCACCCAAGGCACCAATTACCATAATTCCTTCAAGGCCCAAATTAATTACACCAGAGTGTTCTGAGAAACAACCACCAAGAGCCACGAGGATAAGAACTGATGAAAATATCAACGTATATTGAATAAGTAAAATCATTAGTTAACTCCTCCTTCAAGTTTTTCTTTAGCTTTTAAAGCTTTCTTTTCCTCCACGTGCTTTATAATGTCATTCATCTTAAGCTTGAAGAAGAGTACAAATGCACACAGATATATTATAATTGACGAAATCAAATCCGATATCTGTGAACAGTATTTAGTAAGATCAACGTTTGCACCACCAAGAGTAATATGTTCAATAAAGAATGAAGCAAAAATTGTTCCAATTGGGTTAAGCCCACCAAGGAATGTAGCAGAAATACCATTAAATCCCATAGTTGCAACACTAGATCTTGTACATTCCCAATCTTCAATTCCTGTAAGGTACAGCAAACCAGCACCTAAACCAGCTAAAGCTCCAGAGATAAGAAGAGAAAGGACAATGTTTCTATTTTCTCTCATTCCGCAATATTTTGCAGCGTTCTTGTTAAAACCAGTTGCCTTGAGTTCAAAACCAAACTTAGTCTTGTCTAAAACAATCATGATAATAATTGCAATAATAATGGAAAGAGGAATTGCAATAGAAACATATTTATTATTAAAAAGTTTCTCCATTCCAAGTGTTGGTAATATTGCCTGTGGAGCTCCTTTGCTAAGTGCTACAGTATAAGGAGAGGCCTTATCTTTAACAAATGTCAAAATAGTATTTGTCAAATACAGCATAATCCAGTTAAGCATAATACCTGAAATAACTTCATTAACATTAAGATAGGCTTTCAAGACGCCAACAATTGCACCTAGAAGTGCTCCAGCAATCAAAGCAAAAATCAAACACGGGAACCAACCCCATCCCCATTTAAGTGCAGCATAAAGAGCTGCACAACAACCAGCCATGTATTGACCAGAACATCCAATGTTAAAAAGTCCAACTTTATATGAGAACAAAATACTAAGAGCACACATCAAAAGAGGAACAGTCTTAACAAGAGTTGAACCAAAGTTCTTTATTCTAAGTGGTTTTCTGCTGTAATCCATGAAGTTCTTTATAAGAGCTATGATTGAATCCGCAGCACCTGAAGGATTAATAACCAAAAGAACCAAGTAGCCAATAAGAAGTCCTAAAATAATACAGATAAGGGACGCAATCAAAGATTGCACGGCATTTGATTTGAAAATGTTTTTCTTCATGCCTTAACCTCCATTCTTTTGGCTCCTGCCATGTAAAGGCCAAGCTCTTCTTCAGTGGTTTTCTTTGGATCAAACTCACCTACTATCTCGCCTTCATACATAACAAGAATTCTGTCTGAAATATCCATAACTTCATCAAGTTCAAGAGACACAAGAAGAACAGCTTTTCCGGCATCACGTTGAGCAACAATTTGTTTATGAATAAATTCAATTGCCCCAACATCAAGACCTCTAGTTGGCTGAACCGCAATTAAAAGTTCTGGGCTCTTTTCAATTTCACGTCCAACAATAGCCTTTTGCTGGTTTCCACCACTCATTGCACGAGCTTTTGTAATTGGACCTTGTCCACTACGAACGTCATATTCTTCAATAACTTTTTCAGCATATTTTCTTATATTATCACGTTTTAAGAAACCCGCTTTGTTTGTAAATTCAGGTTCAAAATAGGTTTGTAGAACAAGGTTATCTTCAAGTGAATAATCCAAAACAAGACCGTGTTTATGCCTATCCTCTGGAATATGGCTTACTCCAAGAATGCTCTTTTGACGTATAGAAGACTTAGTAACATCCTTGCCTTCAAGAATAATTTTTCCTGAAACTAAAGGATCAAGACCAGAAATTCCATGAACAAATTCTGTTTGACCATTGCCATCAATTCCAGCAATACAAACAATCTCACCTCTTCTTACCTTTAAAGAAACATCTTTAACTGCATTATTCTTGTGAATTTTTGAGGCAACCGTCATGTGATCCACTTCAAGAACAATTTCTCCAGGTGTCATTGGTTTCTTTTCAACGTGGAAGCTAACATTTCTTCCTACCATCATAGAGGATAGTTCTTCAATATTGGTTTTTGCTGTTTCAACAGTACCAATATATTTGCCTTTTCTTAGAACACTACATCTATCAGAAACAGCCATAATCTCAGCAAGCTTATGTGAAATGAAAAGAATTGACTTTCCTTCTGCTGCTAGGTTTTTCATAATCTGCATTAATTCATCAATTTCTTGGGGAGTTAATACAGCAGTAGGCTCGTCAAAGATTAGAATTTCATTATCTCTATAAAGCATCTTGAGAATTTCAGTTCTCTGTTGCATACCAACAGTGATATCCTCAATTATGGCATCTGGTTCAACCTTTAATCCATATTTTTCAGAAAGCTCCAAAACCTTCTTTCTTGCAACATCTTTCTGTAAAAAGCCATACTTTGTTGGTTCTATGCCCAAGATAATATTATCAAGAACACTAAAGCATTCAACCAACTTAAAATGTTGGTGCACCATTCCAATCCCAAGTGCTGTAGCATCATTTGGATCTTTAATCTGAACTTCAACACCATCTTTTTTTATGATGCCTTCTTCTGGTTGATACAAACCAAACAGGACACTCATAAGTGTGGACTTACCTGCTCCGTTCTCACCAAGAAGTGCATGAATCTCACCCTTTTTCAGTTGCAAGGTAATGTTGTCATTAGCAACAATTCCAGGAAACCTCTTGGTGATGTTCAGCATTTCAATTGCATACTGCTCTGCCAATGTATGCCTCCTTTGTTAGTTTCTCAAAAGAAAAACTCAAGTCATTAAGACCATTTTATTACACCTTGCACCTATTCACAATAGAAAAGGCTAAAAAAAGGGTCACCAATTCACTGGTGACCCACTACTAAACATCCTTAAATTGTATCTTACTTGATGTTTCCAAGATCCTTAACTGTGAGAACCTTTGCGTTGTCAGCTGGAGCAACTGAAGTGTCGTTGGAGATGACAAGCTTTCCTGTGTAAACATCATTTACGAGTGCTGTATAATCAGCAAGTGAGAAGGATGATGACCACTCTGTTCCATCACCAGTTGGAATACCAACAAAGTTAGCATCCATATCTGTACCAGAAACAAGACCAAGAGTTGCGAATGTACCAGCAACGGTATTCCATGCATTGTCTTCAACAATGGTCTTGAGAGCTGCCTGTGTTGAAGCATAGAGACCTTTCATTGCAGATGTAAGTGTAAGACCTGCACCATAAGTACCATCAATTATACCCTTCTGGTCTACGTCAACACCAACAAGCTTCTTTCCAACCTTAGCTGCTGCTTCAGCAACTGATGAATAGACACCACCACCGCAAGCAAATACAACTTCTGCACCATTAGCATACATTGTATCCATAGCTGCTGTTATGTCTGCATCACCAAAGAACTGGTTTGCATATGTGTACTGGATTGTTCCTGTCTTGCCAAGCTTAGCTGCTGCAGCATCTGCGCCCTGAACAAAACCGTAACCATAGCGGATAACTGCTGGAACAGCCATACCACCACAGAAACCAAGGTTTGTATAGCCAAGAGAAACTGTTGCATAACCTGCAAGATAACCAGCAATCTCTTCCTGATAGAGCATGCAGTAAACATTGCTAATAGCTCCGCCTACATCATATTCTGATACGTCAAGAGCAACAAACTTAATATCTGGATACTGTGGGGCAACTTCTGCAATTGCTGGTCCAAAGAGGTAACCAGGCATTACGATAATATTGAAACCTTCGTCAATAGCCTTATAAATTGAAGCTTCTCTTGCTTCATCTGAGTCACCAGTAGGTTTGAAATACTGGAACTTAACACCCTGAGCAGCAGCATAGTCTCTACAGGCTTCATAGGTTGACTGGTTGAAAGACTGGTCTGTAATATCACCAGAGTCAGTAATCATAGCAATAGCATACTGTGATTCGGTTTTCTGCTGTGCTTCCTGAGCACCCTGTGCGAAGACAGAGAATGAAAGGCAAAGAACCAAAAGAATGAACAATGCTTTCTTCATTTTTTCCTCCAAAATTAATTCCTCACTGAGAGGAAGTCATACAAAACTAATTATAATGGTGAAAGAACCAAAATTCAACCATATTTTAGATTTCGTAATGACCATCTTCAGAAATATCGCCATACCACTTTATTGTTCTTATTTTTGCGGTTTGAATATCGTATGTACCATCACCTGTTGTTCTTACTCTTACGCTACCATCTGTTGGCGTATAGAAAACTTGATCAACCTTGCATAAATACTTATACCTTTGCGCAACCGTCTTATCCTCAATTAGGTCATACATACCAATTGCCATCTTTGGACCAATGGTTTTAATAAAATCCTTGTAATTGGAAGTTGCTTTTCCATGATGATTCATTTTCATAATATCAGCAGAAAGCTCTTCTGCAGAATAAAAAGCCATAAGATCCTGCTCATCCTTAACATAAAGATCTCCACTTGACCAGAAAGAAGATTCACCATAAGTAATTTTTAAAGCAAGAGAAGTTCCATTCATATCACCAGCTTCTGCACTCTCCTTACCTACGACCTTTTCTTCTGTTGGACCGTAACATTTAACAGTAATGTACTGTCCAAACATAAATTCATCTCCAGCAAAAAGAATTGTATAAGGGATTCCCCTCGTTTTGATGTCATTCATTGTATTGGAGTACGTTCCACTAGTATAATTGACAGAGTTTTTATAAATATGTCCAATTGGATATTTTGCAACAATTTGACTAAATGCACCAATGTGGTCTGAGTGAGGGTGCGACATAACAAAAATATCAATCTTTGTAATACCCATCATCTGAAGTTGTTTATCTACTTCAGTAAAACAAGGCTGGCTACTGCAGTCAATCGTCATAACAAGACCTTCAGGTGAGATGAAAACAGTACAGTCCCCAGCAAGAACCTTTTCTCCATTTTGCATATAAGAATAAGTTTCAAGATATCTTACTGTCAGTGTTCCAGCATCATTCTCCGTATCAAAAACTTTCCGTGTATACGGACCAAACTCATCATAATCCGCATTTGTAAGTGCAAATACACATACACAGGCGAATAGCATTAAAACAACTGAAAATAAAAATCTTTTCTTCACAAAAAAACTCCTTTTGAGAAATAACTATCTATTACTAAAACTGCCTTCAACTCTTCTTGGGTTTACAGAATGGACAAGACAATCTACTCTACCGTCTTTCCAAACATATACTTCCATGAAATATCCTGGAGTGCTTTCATTGTTGGGATACAAAACTGAAAGCGGAGGATTAACAATATAGGTTCCTTGGTTAGTAGATCTAAGGCCCCAAAAATGAAGATGTCCTGAAGCGTGGGCAACAAAGTTCTTTCCACTCTCAAGAATAGATCTAACTATCTCTTTATTCTGTAATATCATGAGCGGATAAAACTTAGCCGGAATGCACAAATTTCTATCAACGTAATGCTGGTTAAGTGGATGATGACTAAAGACAATCTTAGGAAGATTATCACAGTTCATTTCATTAGAAAGCCATTCAAGTTGGCTATCAGACAACTGACCTCCACATTTATTTATCATGGGGTCATGAGAATCAATAAAAATTAACTTCCATCCATTATATATAATAGAATAAGGAAGCATGGGATTATGGAGAAGTTCAGAGAGCTCTTCTTTAGAAAGGTTGATGATATCGTGATTGCCATCAACATGGAAAACTGGGCAATTCACGCTACCATCAACAGCTTGAAATACTTGTAACGTATGTTCAATGTCATATTGTTTGTTCAAATCAATAATCCTGTCACCTAAATCAACAACAAAATCGGGCTTAATTTCATCGTTTACAATCTTGGAGAAGAGCTCAAGAGTGGTTGGAAGTTTCTTGTTAGCAGTGAACTTTCTTGAGAGTCCTTCCCCATCGCCATCGTGAATAAGATGGATATCAGAAACAAGAACAAATTTAAGATAATCATGATCTAAACAAATATCAGTACAAGTATTCATAAAGCGATTATTTTAAAAATTCTTCAATAGGCTTACCATTTGCACTTGGCATCTCAAAACCAAGTACTTTTGCGAGGGTTGGAGCCTCATCAACAATAGGTCTACGTTCTACAATAACATTTTTCATAAAATCTGGGCCAACAACATTCATTATAGGCTGAGGTCCAAGATCTGGATTATATCCATGTGTTGCTCTTGAGAAACGATAATCCTTGTAGTTGTAAGGTTTAAGAACAGGTCTAACTACAGAATCGCTGAATGAAGTATAGCCATCACATTCAAGAACAAATGAGAAATCGCCATTCAAATGTTCTCTCTTGTCAATCTCTTCTGCGGTTACAACTTCAGTAAATCCATATATACCCTCTTCTGCCATATTTGACAAAAGTTTATAAACAGCATCATAAGTTTCCTTGTCATTAGGATCCTTAAGATAAACAAGATCACTCATTGCATCAGATAGGCAGAAAGCCTTCCAATCAATAACATTTCCATCAGAATCGGCCTGAATAAAACCATGATCACGCAAATAAACATTAGGTTTAATTATTCGCTTTGTTTCAATTTGCCCGTGGTCACTAACAACTGCAATATTCGTTTGTTCGAATACACCAGATTCCTTGAGAGCATCAATCAAAAGGCCAAATTGTTTGTCAACAAAATCCAATGCAGAATCAACTTCTTCATTAAATACACCATATTTATGTCTTGTTGCATCCATGATTCCATCATGAACAAACATAACTTCTGGTTTAAACTTCTTAATTGTGTCACAAGCACATCCAATAAGGAAGTTATCAATGTATGGTTGAACCATAAAGTTTGCTCTTCCGCCATCGTAGAAAGTTGGAGGAAGTAAATGAGCATTAGCCTTGACAATTTCAATCATTTCTTCAGAAGAACCTTCTCTTCTAAAGCAAGACTCAAGTGTGTCACCTTCTAGTGGCATCCAACACTCATTTACAAGATAATCAATACTCTTGTGCGAACCTGTTACTGGCCAGCCAACACAACCTGTTGTGTATCCTGCATCCTTGGCATAATCAAAAATATCTTTCACCTTTACGTTAGAATGTGACCATATCCAGTTTTGTTCTTTGTCTGTTGTAGAAAACAAGAAATTACTTACAATCCCATGTTTATTGGGATAACAGCCAGTTACAATACTTGTATGAGCTGGATAAGTAATAGATGGATATATGGTTCTAACGTGAGTTACTTGTGAACTATCTTTCATTACGGAACCAAAATTAGGCTTTTTAAGCAGTTGATCTACATCTTCTCTAACCATAGCATCAACTGAAAAAACAAGTAATCTTTTTTTCATAAAACTCTCATTTGGAGGTTTTTGCAGTTTTGCAAAAACCTCCTAATACGATATTAATAACTTTTAGATATTCATGTTTGCAAGATCAATGGCATCTTGCATCTGCTCATAAGCTGTCTTAACAGCTGCATAAACAGTTTCTTCCGTTGGGTTATTACAAACAGTCTCAACAGCAACCTTTCCAGCATCCTTAATTGAAGAAGAAACACTAGAAAGAGGCATTAGAGCCTGACCCTTACATGCGTCAAGACTTTCGTAAGCTGTCATGACACCAGGGAAAATGTTTGTAAGATAGTTCTGGTAGACTTCACTGTTGTATGCATCTGAGCTTGGAGCAAGATATCCTGTCATTGAAGCAAAGTAACCTGCCCATTCACCCTTTGAGGCAAACTTAATAAACTCATAAGCACCCTGCATCTGCCACTTGTTTCCGTTATCGCATACAAATACCCATGTACCACCAGATGGCTCACCTTCACGCTTTCCATTCTCTGTTACAGAAGGACATGGGACAATACCAACTTCAAACTTACCATCAACAGCAGTCAAAAGTTTTGTTGTCATAGAAATAACACCAAAAAGCATTGCACAGTCATTTGAAGCAATCAAAGGAATGATTTCTGAGCTGTAGTTTGCACCAAATGGAACAGCAAGATTTTCTGCATAGATATCTTTGTAGAACATCAAGTAGTTTGTGATAGCCGCTTGAGCTTCACCGCCGTCCTGATACAAGCACTTTGTAATCTCACCATCAAGACCGTCTCTATTGTCAAATGCAATAACACCTTCACGTGCAATTGAAGCACTAAGATAGTATCCAGCCGAATTGTGGAAACCAATACCATACTTACAATAACCACCATTAACGAGTGTTCTACATGCAGCAAGCACACCTGGAAGAGATGCAAGAGAAGCAGGATCTATTCCAGCAGCCTCAAACATGTCCTTATTATAGTAAATTGTTGGATAGCTATAGCCTGTAGGATATCCAATCAAGTTACCTTCACCATCACAAGAAGCGTTATAGACGGAAGCATAGGTATTCTCTAATTCTGGCCAGCCTTCTTCATCTTGGTCAAGAAAATACTGCAATGGCTTGCAATAGTCTGCAGTCATGTACATTCCGATATTCTCAATTGAGCCGTGGAACATAGCAGGAAGTCCTTCCTTATTTGTGGACTGCATCTTTGCAATCAATTCATTGTTTCCACCCTGATACTCAATAGTAACATGATAGTCTGACTGACTTTCATTAAAAGCATCAATTATGGTTTGCAAATAAGAAACGTTAGCCTTTCCTAAGTTGGTCCACCAAACAACTTCAACAGTTCCTTCTGGCTTTTGCTCTTCCACAGTAGTCTGTGCTTCAGATGTACCAGTTGCGAACAAGGTTCCAAGTACGAGTGCGAGAATAAGCAGTACGGTTGTTACTCTTTTCATTTTCGTTTTCTCCTTTTATTTTTTTTAGATTTGGGGGTCTCCTATCCCCAAAACATTCACAAAATCAACCTTTGACACCACCGGAAACCATACCTTTAATGATATAGTCCTGGCCAAAGATATATGCCACAACAGATGGAAACATAGCAACCATTGCGGCTGCAATGACTTTTCCATATTCTTCAACGTCACCAGTGACAAGGTAAGAAATACCAACTTGAACAGTTCTCCATACATCCTTATTTGTGACCAACAACGGCCAGAAGTAAGCATTATAAATATGAATGAACTGATAAATTGCCAAGGCAGCAATTGTTGGAACTGAAAGTGGAACGCAAATCTTCATCATAAACTGAAGTTCTCCACAACCATCCAAAATTGCAGCCTCTCTGAAATCTTTAGGAAGTTGCATATAATACTGGCGCATCATAAAAATACTAGTTCCGGAAATTAGACTAGTTATAAACAAGCCAGCATAAGTGTTTACCAATTTAAGTTGTTGAACGGTAACGTAGTTTGTGATAACAACAACTTCGCCTGGAATCATCATAGTTGCAAGAATTAAAGCCCATAAGAACTTCTTTCCTTTAAAATTAAAGAAAACAAAGCCATATGCTGCAAGACTCCCAAAAAGAACCTGACATCCAATAGCTACAACACAAGTTACAAGAGAGTTCCACAAATATCTAAAAATAGGGACATCTGTGAAAACTTTTGCGTAGTTTTCTAAAGTTGGAACCTTTGGGAACAAATACAACGGGATTTGGCTAAGTTCTTTCTCTGTATGAATTGAAAATAACAATCCAATAATCAGGGGAGAAATAAATATGATACCAAGCAAAAGTTTAATAACATAAGAAAGGACGCTTTTTGTCCTTCTAATGGTCTTAGGACTCAATAAAGGTTTACTAGCTGAATTAGTCACAACATTCCCTCCTACTGATAATGAACTATTCTCTTTTCAAGAATGAACTGAATTCTTGTGACACAGAAAATCAGCAAGAAGAGGAAAATTGCCTGAATACAAGCTGTTTCAAATCTTCCATTGATTAAGGCATTTTCCCAAATGTAATAGACAATTGTCTTTGTTGAGTTAACAGGTCCGCCACTTGTAAGCAAACGAATCTGTGCAAAGCTCTTGAATGCACTATTAACGTTCAAGAACAAGACAAAGAAAATTTGAGGTGAAGCCATTGGAATAAAAATGTGAATAATTCTTTGGAACTTGTTTGTTCCGTCAAGAACAGAACTTTCTATAAGCTCTTCAGGAACGTTTCTAAAACCAACAAGTAAGAAAATAAAACTTGAGCCAACATGCATCCAAATAGTTACAAAACAAACTACAAACAAAGCAGCAGGATATGTGTGTTGCCATGCTATTTGAGTTCCTAGAATACTGTTGAGCAGACCATTTTTCTGTCTAAATACAAAGACAAATATTGCGGCTGCAGGAGCTGAAGCTATTGCCATAGGAAGGGCATACATTGTCTGATAAATTTTGCCTCCTCTAACTTGCTCCGTTGAAAGTAAAGCAAAAAAGAGTGCAATAAAGAATGTTCCCAAAAGATTAATTACAGCAACCTTCAGTGTAACGACCATAACCTTCCAAAATTCGTTACTTGAAAGTACCCTTTTCCACATCTTTAGGCCTACAAATTTTTGAGGGTTTCCATATTTATCCGTCAGAGTGAAAGATAAAACAATTGTTTTAATAAACGGATATATTGTAAAGAGACCAAACAGAATTAGAGCGGGGGCAATAAAAAAGTAAGGTAAAAACGTTTGCCTTTTCTTTTTTTGTACAAGTGACTGATTAACCTGCACTAGATTTCCTCCTTTTGTTTTGTATGGAAAGTAACTAAAGAGGTTTCTGCCATGCAAAAACCTCAAAAAATCAATTCATGTAAAGTCCACCGTTGACATCCATAGTGTCGCCTGTAACATAACTTGCAAGGTCACTAGCATAGAAGACAACAGCATTAGCAATGTCTTGAGGTGTTCCAAATCTTCCAAGTGGAATTGTTTTCTCAGGAGCATCGTTAGGATCATGAAGCCAACTAAGACCCTGAGCCATTTCAGTGATTGTACGGCCAGGACAAACGGTATTGGATGTGATGTTATATTTTCCACCATACAGGGCAAAACACTTTGAAAGATTCATAACTGCTGCCTTTGCACTGCTATAGCTAGGAGAAGATGACCTTCCACCTCTTCTTCCTGCCATTGAAGAAATATGAACAAGTCTTCCATAATTCTGTTCTTTCATTACCTCAAGAACGGCCTGTGTACAGAAGAAAACAGCTTTAAGGTCAATATTCTGAACCCTATCCCACATTTGCTCTGTAATTTGATCTATAGGAGAAACCTGTGTAATACCTGCATTGTTAACCCAAATATCAATACGACCGAAAATATTCCTAATCTCAGCAACCTTTTCTTTTAGATGACTGAAATCAGAAACATCAAATACTAAATAGGATGCCTTAAAACCCTTTGATACCAAGTCATCAGCAACACCCTTAGCAAGTTTTTCATCAATATCAGTAATGATGACACTTGCTCCAAAATCAGCAAGACGTCTAACAATTGCTTCACCAATACCTCTACCAGAGCCAGTGACAACAGCAACTTTTCCTTCAAGTAAATTCATTCTATCCTCCTCAGTTTTTATGTACAGCCAAACCAAAAGCATCAAGAGCAGCTTCTTTAAGCATTTCAGAAAGAGATGGATGTGCCACAATCGTATGCTCCCACTGTTCTAGCGTTGTACCCAGTGAAACAGCAAAAGAAGCGGCTGAAATTAATTCAGAAGCATTCTCACCTACAATTTGAACACCCAAAGTTTTCTTATTGTTCTTGTCCATAATAACAAAAACAGAACCTTTAGCGCCCTCAGCAAGAGCCATACCGTTTCCTTCGTAGTTAAAGGAACCAACAACTGTTTCAAAACCCTTACTCTTTGCTTGTTCAGTTGTCATTCCAACAGCAGCAAAACACGGCATTGTATAGATACATCTTGGCATAACAGAAACATCAAGTTCCTCACTGTTTGGCTTAATAATATTTGCCACAGCAGTATCGGCCTCAGCATAAGCAGCGTGAGCAAGCTGGAAACCACCACGGACATCTCCAATGGCGTAAACATCCTTAACCGATGTCTCCATGTGGGAGTCAACTTTGATGAATCTACCATCCATTTCAAGGCCTAATGCAGCAGTATCAATACCATCTAGGCAAGGAATTCTACCAACTGCAACAAGAACCTGATCTGCCTCAATAGCAATATCTTTACCCTTATCTTCAACCTGAACTTCCAAACTCTTGCCTTTCTTTACAATTGCTTTGACCTTAGCGCCAACATTGACAGAGAGACCTCTCTTTTTCAATGAAGAAGTAAGAAGTCTTGCAGCTTCAGGCTGCTCGTTTCCAAGTAAAGCTGGAAGCATTTCAACAATAGTAACTTCGCTTCCATAAGAAGCAAAAGCACTTGCAAGTTCAAGACCAACTACTCCTCCACCAATTACAACAAACTTATGTGGAACCTTTTCAAGAGCCAAAACACCAGTACTGTCTAGGCAAAGTTCAATACCAAAAATCTTAGGCATTGCAGGTTTTGAACCAGTTGCAATAATTACTGCTTTACCTTTGAAATCCTCATTATTAACAGTTACAACCTTATCCTTCTTGAGAACGGCTTCACCATTAACAACTGTAACTTTATTTGCTTTAAGAAGATATCCAACACCGTTAACAAGTTTTGTGACAGTCTCATTTTTGCCTTGTTGGATTTTCTTGAGACTGAACAGACCAGCATCTTTAAAGACTCCTGAACCTGTTAAAGCCCTAACCTTTTCCATAGCAGAAGCTTTGTCTAACAAATATTTTGTAGGAATACATCCAACATTTAGACAGGTTCCACCAATGTGCTCCTTCTCAAATAAAGCAACGCTAAGGCCCTTCTTAGCTGCAGTAATTGCTGCACTATATCCACCCGGACCTCCACCAATTACTAGCAAATCAAATTCTTTCATATCAATCTCCAATCAATTACACAAGCAAAAGAGCCGGATTTTCCATGTATGCTTTGAATTTAGCAAGCATCTTTGCACTGTATGCGCCATCAAAAATTCTGTGATCAAAGGAAACATTGATATTGCACATTGATCTTGGTACAAAGGCTTTTCCATCCCAAACAGGTTTAACTGCAATACTTGAAATTGCAAAAATACATCCCTCAGGAGGATTAACAATTGCAGAGAATGATGAAACATCAAACATACCCAAATTAGAAAGAGAGAGACTTCCACACCCCATATCGGAAGGAAGAAGAGCACCTTCTTTAGCCTTTTTGATACCTTTCTTGTTATTTTGAGCAATCTCTGAAAGAGAAAGGACATCGCATCCCTTTGTTACAGGAACAACCAAAGCATCTTCAAGTGCCACTGCAATACCAATATTAAGATGTTTATAAATCCTAATCTCATCATTTTCATAACGAGCCTTAAGAAGATTAAATTCTTCACTAAGTTTTGCAAGAACAAGACAAATAATATCGTTGTAAGAAATCTTCAAATCTTTCTGTTTGAAAAGACTTTCCTTGAGTGCAATTGCATTTGTCATATCAACGACAACTGAAAGATGGAATGCAGGAATTGTCTGAACACTCAGCAACATTCTTTGACCAGTAATCTTACGTTTTTTGTTAAGTTTAAGAACTTCATAAGAATCAAAGTCTTCTTCGCAAGTATCACAGGAATCAATATATGCAAGCACATCAGATCTCTTTACAAGAGAACCATTTGAAGCAGTAACATATCTAATATCAACACCCTTCTCTTTTGCTAAAAGTTTAGCATTTGGCATTGCCTTAACATCATTATTTGGCTGTCCTTGTGGTTTTGCAGATTGTTTTACTGCTGGTGCTGAACTTTTAGCATAAATTGAGCCCTTAATGATTGGTTGATACTCATCCTCTACTTCTTCTACAATCTCTACAACCTCTACAGGCTTTGAAACTTCAGAAGTTGTTGCAAAAGCAGATTTAACAGATTCAGAACCTTCTCTTTTGTACGTTTCCAAATCCTTAGCATCTCCAATAACACAAAGAACATCACCTGCGTCAACAGTTTCACCCTCTTCATGAAGAATGTCTATGACAATACCATCACTGAAGCTTTCAACTGGAAGTGTAGCTTTATCGGTCTCAGTTTCAAGAAGAATATCTCCCCTCTTAACTGAATCACCAACTTTAACATTCCACTGACAAACAAGAGCTTCATCTGTTGTTTGGCCCGCGCTGGGCATTTTAATTTGTTTAATCATAATTATGCCTTCATAAGCTTTCTTGCTGCTTCAATAATTCTTTCCTTAGAAGGAATCACATAGCTTTCAAGAACAGGAGAGAACGGAATTGGACAATCGTAAGATGCAACTCTAAAAATTGGAGCATCAAGCAAGTAGATTGCATTTTCTGCAATATAAGCTTCAAGTTGAGCACCCCAACCACAATTGTAGTTATCTTCATGAACAATCAATAAACGCCCAGTTTTCTCAAGAGACTTTAAAACTGTTTCATAATCAAAGGGAACAAGTGTTCTTGGGTCAATAACCTCAAGTTCAATTCCTTCCTGCTCAAGAACTTTTGCAGCTTCCAAAGCCTTATAATTCATAAGAAGATTAGCAACTACAGTAATGTGCTTTCCTTCTCTACGAACAGCAGCCTTACCAAATTCAACAACATAATCTTCTTCTGGAACATCACCAACAGTACTGATAGCGTCCTTTTCTTTTCTCTTGCTACCATAAAGAAGCTTATGCTCAAAAACAATAACAGGGTTATCGTCACGAATAGCAGCCTTCATAAGGCCCTTTGCATCATAGGCTGTTGATGGGCAAATAACCTTCAATCCTGGAACGTGTGTAAAATAACTTTCAAGACTTTGAGCATGCTGAGCACCTCTATTTGTTGCTCCACAAGGAGCTCTCATAACCATTGGAACATGGACTTTTCCACCAGACATGTAGCACATCTTTGCAGCTTGGTTGACCAATTGATCCATCATACAAAAAAGGAAGTCACCATACTGAAGGTCCGCAACAGGACGCATACCCATCATTGCAGAACCAACACAAACACCAGAAATCATAATTTCTGAAATAGGAGTATTGATAACGCGCTCAAAACCAAATTCATCGGCTAAGCCCTTGGTAACTGTAAAAGCACCGCCCATACCACCAGGAATATCTTCATCTTCGCCAATGCAGTAAACATTGACATCTCTTCTCATTTCTTCTGCAATAGCAGCTTTAAGAGCATCAGCAATTGACATCATTGACATATCAGTTCTTTCCTCCTTCCCAATAAATATCCTTGTGAGCTTCTTCCAATGCTGGGAATGGGGCATTCTTTGCGTATTCAACTGCCTCGTTAATCTCCTCTTCAATCTCTTTCTCAATAGCTACCAAAGATTCTTCATCAATAAGCTTTTCATCAAGAAGCCTTGCTCTGAAAAGTTTTACAGGATCCTTGTCTTGAATCCAAAGCTTCTCTTCATCCTTAGGTCTATAACCACAAGCATCATTTCTGGAGTGACCACCATGTCTGTAGGTTTTAAGTTCAAGAATTGTAGGACCATTGCCTTTTCTAGCTCTATCAATTGCTTTTTTTGCAGCATTATTAACTGCAAGGACATCATTTCCGTCAACAATTGCAGACGGAATATTATAAGCAACAGCTCTATCAGCTGCAGGATTTTCCATATTGCAAGTAATTTTGATACTTGTAGTTGCAGAATAAAGGTTATTCTCACAAACAAAAACAACAGGAAGTTTCCAAATTGCAGCTGCATTCATTGTTTCATGGAATGATCCTTCATTAGTTGCACCATCACCAAAGAAACAAACAACTACATTATCTTGCTTTCTCATTTTAAAAGTTAAACCAACACCAGCAGCAATTGGAATATCGCCACCAACAATTGCATTTGCAGTCAAAACGCCGTGATCAATATCTCCAGTATGCATAGCTCCACCCTTTCCGTGACAGCAACCATCTTCCTTTCCAAACATCTCACACATCATTGCTTTGACGGTAATACCCTTAGCAATACAGTGACCTGCGGGTCTATGAGTTGAAGCAACAATATCTTCTTTTCTAAGATCATACAGCATACCTACAGCACAAGCTTCTTGGCCTGTACTTTGGTGAATAGTACCAGGCATTATACCTTCAAGAAACAAGTAATAAATGCTCTCTTCATATTTTCTAATTAAGTACATTTTTTTGTACATTCCAAGGGCTCTTTCCTTGGCTGGCATTTTGAGCATTACAAACCTCCTAGTATGTAATTACATTAAAAATAACTTTTCTTTGTTTAAAATTAGCACACAGATACACCATTTTTGTACAACGCCATAGAATATTCGTCAATAAAATTATTTTTTCCATGTAATTACATTGAGATTAACATCATTTTATCAGATCTTTTGTAAAAACCTCATTAAATTCGTCTTACACTACCTCTATCTGTGAAGACTGGAGGATATTTAATTTGTCTAGGAACAGAACCCTTGTTAGACTTTAGCCTTTCCAAATAAAGCTCAGCTGCGGCAATTCCAATAGCATGGTGATCAGCCTCAATGCACGTGAGTTTTTCTTTAAGAACATATTCAAGATTTACTCCATCATTACAAATAATGCTGATATCATCAGGAATTATTAAGCCTTTTGACTTTAAAGCATCTACACAACCGTCAGCCATTCTCCCAGTAATAGAATAAATTGCAGTAAAACGTTCTTCTTTTGGCATTTGAGCAACAGAAAGGCCAAAATCAAAACCACTCTTATATGAAAGATCTCCATTATAAATGCTATTAGACTTTATCCTCAGCCCAGAGCAAATCATTGCATCTATGAATCCTTGAGTTCTGTTATGGCATGTAATTGATGTTTCAATACTACCAGAAAGATTTGCAATATTAGTATGGCCCCTATCTATCAAATACTTTGTTGACATATAGCCACATCTATAATTGTCTGTGGTAACTACATCTGTATCATAAGTCTTGAGATATCGGTTTACAAGAATAACTGGAGTATCCATATCCTCCAAAATAGAAACTATTTCAGGATTCTCCATAATATTTAACATAAAAACACCAGAAAACCGAGCTTTTTGAGCATATCTCATAATTGAAAGTTCTCTTTTTTCCAAATAATGACTTTCAGAAATTAAAATAGTCTTTCCAGTAGGTTCCAAAGTATCACAAATACCATCAATATACTTAACAACAACAGGATTTTTAATATCACCTGCAACAATTAAAATGGCAGAATCATTTTTAGGACTAGCGGATTTCTTTCTTGTTCTAATAGATGCATTCTCACCTCTCAACGCATCAAGAACCTTTTTTCGAGTCTCTTCAGAAACGTTTTCATCGTTATTAATTACTCTAGATATTGTAGCAGTGGAAAGACCAATCTTCTTAGCTAATTCCGATATTGTCATGTTTCTCCTCCCCTCTTCTTTTCCACACGCCAATAGCAAGCACTACAAAAGAAATAAACATTCCCAAGATAGCAAGCACAGCATTGTAACTAGTAGTATAATACACTCCACCTTCACCCACAACAGAAAGTGGAACGGGATCAAACGGGAGGCCATTTGACATCATTAACCCTTTTATATACAAGAGATTTATAACTGGAATTCCGCGCGCCAAATACTCAAAGATAAGGCCCCTATCCGCCGTCTCTGGAATCTGAGACACCTCTGTAACAAGCCCTTCCGGCACGGATAAGGAGGCTGTAGACGTGCCTGTGTTTACACTCGCACCGCCAATATTAACAAACAAAGCTACATCATCTCCATAGAGCTTCATTCTGCGCAAAATACTCTCTTCAATATCATTATAATTTATAAACTCCACGCTCTCGCTCTGCCCAAGCGCCACAACCACTTCACGCGTATTCTCGTACAGCAAACCGTCATACGCACCTACTCCGTAATCGTTATCGCCACCTGGTGAGACAGCTAAATAATCAAACTCCACTAAGCCCGATGTTTTTAAAACTTTTAATATTGTTGAAATATTAAACTCCACTCGTGTGGCTCCAAAGGTAGAGGCCCCATATGAAGCAATAAGCCTAACCCTAAGGTTCATAGCTTGAGCGGCACACAAAGAAGCAATTGCAAGACCAGGAAACGAGCCACTAGTGCCAACAGCAACCACAGCGCCATCTCTTAACCCAGCCTGCACAAAGTATTTAACCATCATTGCAGCGCAGTTAGGATTTAAGGTGGAGCGTTTTGCATCTTCATGACCAAGAGTTGTAGTAAGTTCAGAAATCTCTGGTCCAATCAAACCTGTTTGGTTTAAATCCTCTTTTTCAATAGAAATATTATTCTCATTCACATACTCTTTTAGAACATCTAAACATTCTTGCATTAATGAAGCAGCTTCAATCTGTGTTTCATGGTATGAAGTGTGAACTTCACTCTTGGTTAAAAGAACTAAAGCCAATGTGAATACTAGAATAATCAAAGCAAATATAAGATAAATAGGCTGTATCTTTTTCATTAAAAAGCTCCAGCTAAATGCAGTAAAACAATGGAAATAGCAATAATTAAAAGAACAGTAAGAGTTTTGAAAAGTCCTTGCTTTAGCATGTCGTTGGCAATAAGTCCAGGAACAACATATCCAATAATCCTAATATCCTCACTTATAAAACTAGTATAAATCAAAACTTCATTTAAAATCCAAGCATAAAAAATGCCCATAAGTACACAACAAGCAAAACGTCTGCGCCCGTAAATAAAAAGGAATTGTTCAAGGATTTTAACACTAATATAAATCAGAATTGCCAAACAAATAGTAGATAGAATTCTGTATGGTTGATTAAAGAAAAAAGCAAGATAGCCAGCAGATACCAAACCACCTGAAGCTAGTCCAAGAAATTCTTGAGATAAGAAACCTAAAACAATACTTAAAGCAACTGCAGTTTTAAGCATTAAGTTCCTCCTGTGAAGTCTTATCTATACAATACTTTACTAGTTCAGTACCAAAGCCCTTAATATTGCCCATTCCTATAACAATATTGCATTTTCTTGAACTTAACAAAGATATTAGACCATCATTTGTGCCTTTAAAGCCATCTACTTTAGCACAAGGTACATGCTTTGAGAAAAAACGTACACACTTATTTACATGTTCTCCCAAAACAATTACCTGCTTTACTTTTTTCTCTGAGAACAACTTGGAAAAATAAGGAACTCTAAACTCTCTATCGGCCCTGTTATTGTAGAGAACAACATAATCTTGTCCATCATATTTATCTAGTAATTCAGAAGCACTTTCTTTATCGTTCACAGCAAAAGCATTTACAATAAGAATATTCTTAATAGAAAATGGTCCTACCAAACCAACATCTGGTTGAAACGTATTAAACGGAACATCCTTAAGTTTAAACTCACTCTCTAGCACTTTCAAAACCAATTCTTCATTCCCGCCTTCCACTACAATGGCTTGCGAATCAGAAGAGAAGAACTGATCACTTGTATAGAACATCCGTTCTTTAGGGACTGAAAGTTTTAAGACCTCTGCTGTTGTCTCAACAGTAGAACCCATTTGGTCTACATGATCTATGCGTGCATTAGTAATTATGCTACAAGTGGGTCTCACAAGTTTTTCAGCAATTATGAGCTGACTTTCAGGTTTTATTGCAGAACACTCAAATACTACAGCATCAACTTTAAGGTTGTAAGCCAATTTAAAGAACTTGTACTGTTCACGAATTAAGTGATAACCAAAACGTCTATTGATAGGATGCTCAGAGGAATCGGGATAGAGAAGAAGGGCCTGTGAACCTGTTGTCTTGGCCAGAACAGACATCTTGGATGAGAGTGCACTATGAAGTTGACGTGTTACAGTGGTCTTTCCCCGTGTGCCGTTGACTAGAATGCGAATTGGGATTGCGTTAACATGGCGTGCGTGCAAAATAGCCTCTACAAGGCCTAAAGCAAGCAAAAAAAAGAAAAAAATGCAAACCAAAAGCATAAAAGTCTAAAAAAAGACCTTCCCTACAAAATGGGAAGGTCTTACGTTATTTATTAAAGGCCAACAGCTGAATTGAGAATCAAGAGGCTGAAAACAAGTGTGAACAAAGCAACAGTCTCAATAATACCAATAACAATGAGGTAGTTTGAAGTACCCTTACCAGTTTCTGCAAGAGCGTCACAAGCAGATGCTGAACAACGACCCTGAAGGTAAGCAGAAAGACCAATGATTGCGCCACCAAGAACACCAACTATGAAACAAACAATATCTGGAGCACCGTTTAACATTGCGCTCTGAATGAAGTTTTTAAGAAGGAATCCGTAAATTGTCTGTGTAAGAGGAGCACCAGCAAAACCAACCATCATGAATGCAGCAGGCTTTCCATTAGCATAACACTTCTTCCAACCACCAACAGCAGAAAGAGCAGCAACACCAACACCAAATGCAGATCCAAGTGCAGAAAAGAAGAAAGCAACAACCAAACCAATCATTTTAATAACCATTTCAACAATCTCCTATTATTGTTATCTAAGTTTTTAATTTAATCCTGATATCTCAGGCGTTCTTTTTGAACGGTTCGTATGGAATTCCAGCCCATTCCATTCCGAGCTGGCCTGAGAACTCCAGAAGATTTAAGCGCATGCCGTGAACAACAACACTTAGCATACCCATAACAATATTTAGTCCATGTCCAATGACTAGAATCAAGATTCCAGCCGGAAGAGCAAGACCTTGAAGCATTGAGTCGGCCATTCCGTTGAAGCTCTGTGCTATCGCAAGAGAAGCCATACCTACTGCAAACAAACGAATATAACTCATAACGTTTCCAAATGCACTAATTGTATTTAGGAACGTCGTGAACGCACCACCCAAACCAGCCTTAACACCAGAAGCAAAACTTTGTCCAGCTTCTTGAGAGCCAAAAAGCACTGTTAAAACAAAACATGTGCCAATAACGCCAAAGACTACTTTTACATTAACATTTGCACCAACTACAAGCATCAAAATAAGATAGTACAAACTTACAGTTAATGCTAAAGATGCTAAATCAGAAACAAAAGCTAGGCTCCTTTGTTTGAAATTTCGTACAAAATTCATCAAACAAGCCAGAGAAAGTTGAATTGTCCCAATCATAAAGCAGAATTTCATCACTGTATTCTGTGCATCATCAGCTGCAACGCCAAAGTATTCTGGGTAGTTAGCAATGTTTGGAATTACAAGCATCCTCAAAAACGGAATTTCCATAGCCTTTTCACTTCCAAGCCAAGTCCCCGTCAAAGCGCCCCAAACCAAGGTAGCTCCGCCCATAACATATATGAGCATGGTAAGATTTGTCAGTTTCTTTGTCTTTATTTGAAGGGCAGCAGCAACAGCAATAAACAAAAGACCATATACTGCATCACCAATAATCATGGCAAAGAACAAAGCAAAGAATAACAAGAACCACATGCTAATATCATATTCGTTATAACCTGGAACAGTACCAAGCATTTCAAATACAGGTTGCATCATTCTTGTAACCTTGTTGTATCTAACCTTTGTTGGTACTGGATCTTCATCTGTTGGATCATCAAAAGCATAAGCCCAGCAATTTTCCTTAGCCAACACCTTAAAGCTATCCAAGTCTGTTACAGGGATGAAACCAGTTAAACAACAAAGGCTTTCCTCCTGCTCCACTGCACCACTGACCGATGAATACAAAATTTCATCTGAAGTCTTAAGCATGTAGTGATCGTAACTTGAAATATATGCAGCAGAAGAAGTTATAAGAGTCTTAGCCTCGTGAAGTGCAAGAGAAGCTCTTGAAAATTCAACATCAATTTCACCAACACCCCGCATTGGAAGCTCAAGCTTTGCTGTAGAAAAACTTTCATTCAAAGGCTCTCCCACAACGGCAATGGTCTTTGTTTTGCTCGAATCAGAAAGACGAATAAACTTCACATCTTCAGGAAGTTGAGCAATTTCTTTATTACTTAACTGATAAAAAGATAACTGAACTCCTTCTTTTGCAAGAGCCTTAACATCTTTTGGGTCAACCATACCCCAAGCACTAATCTTGGCCTTCTCATTGCTCAAAGCAAAAAGCTCATCTTCCAATGGCTTTATGCTAGAAACTGCTTGACTTAATCTCTCATTAAGAGCATTGAATTCCTTCTTCTCAAGAACAGGATTCTGTGGAACCTTGGGCTGTTCGCTTAAAGCTGCACGAATTTTATCTAAAGAGGAAAACTTTTCAGTATATTTAGACTCGGGTGCGCTTTTTTGCGAGATATGAACAACACCAAAATCTCTGATAGCATTGAGCATTTCAGTCTTGCGTATAGCTGGAGTCACAACAATAATTTTTTTCATTCGTTCAATCATTATTCTTCCTCCTTACCTGCAAGTTTTTTCTTTGCTATCTTACCGCGTACGACAGCTGCGGTCTGCTGGTCTCCAATATAGATTCCTATCTTACGGATATTTTCCTTAGTTTCAGGAATCTTAACCTTTTCAAACAGATTAACCCTCTGGCTCGTAGTTCTAAGCTCTTTATCCAAAAGCTCAACTTGAATGCGAAGTGTGGCCATCATAGCATCAATTCTAGCGCTGTCTCGGAGAAGATAAACTGCTTTATCAACCCAAAGAGGATAATCCTCCACGCTATAAGCAATATCTTTGAAGGTCAAATCTTGGAAAACAGGTATCACCACGCCAGCAATGTTTCCTTCTCCACGAACAATTTTGTCAGGTTGCACTAGCTTATCCAATTGCTTGTTCGCATCAAAAACACTGTTTTCGCCAAAGACACCAATCCAGTCTTGTGCACTTCGCACCAATTCAGCTTGTTGCTCTTTGTATTGAACAAGCTGAGCCTCAATTTGACGTATAACTACTTGGAGTTGCTGCTTCTTGAGCTGGAGAGTAGGCAAATACCGCTCGTATTGTTTGAGCTGGTCTTTCTGCTTCTTCTGTTCGTTCTTAGTCAGCTTAACTGCCACTTTATGCCTCCGTCTTCTTTGGCCATCTCTGTGCTATAAGTTCACTTCTCAAACCAGTTTCATTAGGTTCAAAGCATTCTGCAAGAATTTCCCAACCTAAGTCCAAAGCCTCTTCAAGAGGAATGTTTACAGAAAGATCCATAAGCTTTGTTTCAAATAAATGACCATATCTAAGAAGCTTTTCGTCCCACTCAGTCATCAAGAAACCCATAGATTTCTTTTCCAATGACTCTCTGTATGCACTGTAAAGCTTGATAAGACCATCCATCAAAGCTCTGTGGTCATTTCTAGTATCCTTATTAACATTTTGCTTCAAACGGCTAAGACTTCCAAAAGGCTCAATGTGGCCATTCTTGAGATAGTACTGACCTTCCGTGATATATCCAGTGTTATCTGGAACTGGGTGAGTAACATCATCACCTGGCATTGTTGTAACAGCTAGGATAGTTAAAGAACCAGCACCTTCAAAGTCAACAGCCTTCTCATAACGACTAGCAAGTGAGCTGTACAAATCCCCGGGATATCCTCTGTTAGAAGGAACTTGGTCCATTGTAATTGCCATCTCTTTGAGAGAGTCTGCAAAGTTTGTCATATCAGTAAGAAGAACAAGAACTCTCTTACCTTGAATAGCAAACTTCTCTGCAACAGCTAATGCCATATCAGGAATCATCATACATTCAACAGTTGGGTCACTTGCCGTATGAATGAACATAATAGTTCTGCTCATTGCACCACCCTTCTCCAATGTATCTTTAAAGAAGAGATAGTCATCATACTTAAGACCCATACCACCAAGAATGATCAAATCAACCTCAGCCTGCATAGCAATTCTAGCAAGAAGTTCGTTATACGGTTCTCCACTAACAGAGAAAATAGGAAGTTTCTGGGATTCAACCAATGTATTAAAAACGTCAATCATTGGAATACCAGTTCTAATCATTTTCTTTGGAACAATTCTCTTTGCCGGGTTAACAGAAGGCCCACCAATCTCAATCATGTTATCTTCAAGAGCTGGACCATTGTCTCTAGGACGTCCGGAACCATCAAAAACTCTTCCAAGAAGATTGTCCGAGAAACTGACCTTCATAGGGACACCTAAGAAGCGAACAGCATCATTTGTAGAAATGCCCTTTGCTCCAGCGAATACCTGAAGGCTCACAAGATCACCATCAAGCTTAATAACGTTAGCAAAACTCTTGCCTACAACAGCAAGGTCATTATATCTAACACCTTCAGCCCTAACAGTAATAACATCGCCAACTATGGACTCAATCTTTGTATAGACTTTGTTCATCTTTTCATCTCCTAGCAATTGCGTGACTTAGAGGCATAAAGGTCTTTTATGTCCTGTTCATACTGAGCATAGCGTGGATCAGTTGTTAAAACGCTATTCCAGTCTAGGAACTTCTGACGCATTTCATTAAAGAATGAACGTACGTCTTTCTTGTTATCCAAACTGTAATCACCAGTCAAGACAGAATAAAGAAGATTGAATTCTTCTTTCTGTCTCTCAGGAAGAACAGCGGCATCAACAGGGTCAAATGAGTTCTGCTGAAGGTAAACAGCATCAAGAAGTTCGCCCTTCTGATAGATAATATAATCCTCAACAGAAGTTCCTTCTTCACCAACAACCTTCATCATCTGGTTAATCTCATTACTCCTGAATAATATCCCACGAGCCTCTTCTACTCTCTTTTTATCAATGATTCCCTCATATTTAGACCATGATTCAAGAGGATGAATAGCTGGGTATTTTCTAGCATCAGAACGCTCTCTACTAAGTCCGTGGAAGGCACCAACAACTTTCAAGGTTGCCTGTGTAACAGGCTCTTCAAAGTTACCGCCAGCAGGGCTAACCGTACCACCAATTGTAACTGAACCAGTTGAGCCATCACTAAGACGCACTTTTCCAGCTCTTTCATAGAATGCAGCAATAACACTTTCCAAGTAAGCAGGGAAAGCTTCTTCACCAGGAATTTCTTCCAATCTACCACTCATCTCACGCATTGCCTGAGCCCAACGACTAGTTGAGTCTGCAAGCAACAAGACATTCAATCCCATTTGCCTGTAATATTCAGCCATTGTGATTGCGGTATAGACCGATGCTTCTCTAGCTGCAACCGGCATAGAAGAGGTATTACAAATAATAATTGTTCTCTCCATCAATGAACGACCAGTCTTTGGGTCAGTAAGTTCAGGGAACTCCTTAAGAATCTCAACAACCTCACCAGCACGTTCTCCACAAGCTGCAATAATTACAATATCAACATCAGCATTACGGCTTGTTAAGTGTTGCAAAACAGTCTTTCCAGCACCAAAAGGACCAGGAATACAATAGGTACCACCCTTAGCAATTGGAAGGAAGGTATCAATAATTCTAATTTTTGTAACCAAAGTCTCATCTGGTCTTACACGCTCCTCATAGCATTTAATAGCCTTCTTAACAGGCCAGCTAAATACCATGGAAAGCTCTTTTACCTCACCCTTTGAACTCTCAACCTTAGCAATAGTAGCTCTTACGTTGTAAACACCCTTTGGAGCAATTTCTACAACCTTCCATTCAACATCACCAAGGCTAAAAGGAACCATTATTTTATGGCTAAAAATGCCTTCTGGAACTGTACCAAGACAAGAACCAGGAACAACAACATCTCCAACCTTAACGCATGGGGTGAACTCCCAATCCTTGTTAGGAATAGGATCTAGATAGACTCCTCTCTGAAGGAAGAATCCACACTGCTCTGCTAAAGATGGAAGAGGATTTTGAAGACCATCATAGATTTGTGTGAGCAAACCAGGTCCCAATTCAACACTCATCATCTCGCCTGTAAACTCAACTTTGTCTCCAACCTGTATGCCGTTTGTCATTTCATAAACCTGCATACTAGCCTTGTTTCCGTTTATTCTGATAACCTCTCCCTTAAGTTTAGTTCCACCAACATTGATAAAACCAACCTCATTCTTGGAAATGGCACCATCAAACGTAACAGTGACAAGGTTTCCGTTTACGCCAGCTACATATCCTGTGCTTTTTGTCATAATATCTCCACTTTTTTTATTCTATTTTATTGTCATTAATTTCTTCTTTGACCTTATCAAAGAGAATCCCATATTGAGCATTACCTGCTTCTACAGTAAATAAGTCTTTACGAAGAAGCAACTTAAGTTTTAATGCATACCCCAAAACAACATCTCTAGAGAAAGCTTCAAAAGCAGTTTTCTCCTCAAGGTAGTCATATTTATACTTAAGAATAACAAGTTCTGCTTCCAGAGGATTCTTTGCATTCATTACAGCATTTACATACTTAGAAAGATCAAAATCATTTTCTGGACAATATGTATCAATTAAACCAAGATTAGCTTTACGCTTCTCGTTAATTGCTTTATCTGCCAAATCAGAAAAACTCTTCCAATCCCTCAGAAATCCACATCCAGAAAAATCGTTCTTTGAAATTCCCTCAAGAAGCTTATAATCGCCTGCGCTGACGTTGTCTTGGGCATAATCCATAAAGGTATCCCAATCAAACGGAGCCTTTGCATTAAACTTCAGCATAGGGAGGCTAGCAAGAAAATAGTACCTAGAATTTGTAGGCATCCTTTCCTCCTATTAGAACTTCAAAGTGCCAAGAAATGGTTTAAGGAGATTGACAATCTCTTCGTCCGAAAAATCGTAATAACCAGTGCCATCTTTTAGAGCAAGCTTAATAGAAACACCCTTAACAGGCTTAATCTCTAGGCCCTTCTCAATCTCTTTGGCAAGACCATTCTTAAGCCCCTCTGTGACAGCAGCAACCTCAACTGTGTACTTAGCTGGGTCATCACCATTAAGAGCTGCAATGATAATTTTTACCAATGCGTCTCCAGACATTGCCTTAGAAACTTCTGCTTCAAGAATCTTTGAAACTTGAGACTCAAGTTCCTTCTTGATTGAAAGAACAGCATCACGTTCTGCCTGCTTAACCAAGGCCTTTGAACTTTCAATTTCACGGTCAGCATCTTCTAGTTTTTTAGCAGCTTCTTTCTTGGCTTCCTCAATAATCTCTTGAGCCTGAAGCTTTGCAGAATCAATAACCGCATTGGCCTCTTTTTTTGCCTCTTCTATTCCATCATGTTTGATGGACTGAACCAAGTCTTGAATGTTAATTTCCATTCTGTTCCATCCTTAAAATGTTTTATTCAGAATTATCCAACGAATTATAATACAAAATATACATTTAAAACT
>CAVFGI010000001.1:0-111405 GCA_963621975.1 Selenomonadaceae bacterium | reverse complement strand
ATAATAAGTGGAGCAAACTTCAAAAAATAATTTAATTTTTATTGGTCGTTCACAAATCATTTATTTATGTTATAATATCGTTTTCCACGTGAACTTTCTCCATGTGGCACAAAAGGAGATCAAAATGTCTGATTACATGAATGGGACAGGAATTCAATACCACCTACACATTAAAACTGGTGATGTAGGGCGCTACGTAATCCTCCCAGGAGACCCCAAAAGGGTCCCACTAATTGCATCGTTTCTTGAAGATGCTCATGAGATAGCTGATAATCGCGAGTTTGTCACCTATACAGGAAAACTGGATGGCATTCCAGTAAGCGTAACCTCAACTGGCATTGGTGGTCCTTCAGCCTCCATAGCCATGCAAGAACTAGTAAAATGTGGTGCCAATACCTTTCTTAGAATGGGTACCTGTGGGGGTATAGCTCTTCCTGTTATGGGAGGAGATGCTGTCATTGCTACCGGTGCAATAAGAATGGAAGGAACAAGTCGCGAATATGCTCCAATAGAATTTCCTGCTGTTGCAAACTACGACGTAGTAACAGCAATAAAGAAAACAGCTGAAAAAATGGGCATAAAACATCACCTTGGAATTGTACAATGCAAGGATTCTTTTTATGGTCAGCATGACCCACAGCTCATGCCAGTAAGTTATGAGCTACAAAACAAATGGGAAGCATGGAAACGCCTTGGCGTTTTGGCATCTGAAATGGAGAGTGCCGCCCTATTTACCGTTGCAAGTTATCTCAATGTTCGTTGTGGTTCTGTTTTCTTTGTTGTAGGAAATCAAGAACGCGAAGCTCTGGGCATGGACAATCCTAAACTCCATGACACCACACAAGTTTGTCATGTTGCAGTTGAATCAATTAGAACTTTAATAAAGATGGATAACGAAAAATAAATCACTTGAGGTTTTTGCGCAAAAGCCTCACTCGTAAAGCTTATCAAAAGTCCCCTTAAGAGCTTCAAGCCTTGAGGGGTCTCTTGTATATTCAATAGTGTCAAATCTAAAAACTTCAAGTCCTGTGTTAGTGTAATCTTCTTGCAATGATTTACAAGAATGCATACCCAAATCCAAATTAAAGCGTTCTTTCACACAGTCGTTTTTAATATCATCAGAGTAAAAGAGATAGACTTGATCTGTCTTTAGATTTTTTAATGCCACAACTCCACAATTATCATTTATCATTTTACAAAAACCTACTTCAATGTCACATAAGTTTTACCCTGCCCGCCGTCATCGGGATGAGCAAATTTAATAGATTCCACAAGAGGATTATTATCCAAGTGTCTATGGATACCAGCTGAAAGAATGCCGTCACCATAGCCATGTATGATAGAAAAGTTTTTAATGCCGTGAATACAACAAGCCTCAAGCTGGCTATCTAAAGCATCCAAGGCCTCTTCAAGTCTAAATCCACGTAAATCCAGTGTCATCTTTGGCGATGGAGTCTTTGAGCTGGCATCAAAAAAGTAAGAGTGAACATGGGAATTTGAGCGTCTTGGAACAGTGAGTTCTGATTCCTTAAAGGTGAATTTCATAGGTCCAATTGCAACCACCCACTTACCTTTTCCAGCTTCCTTTATAACAGAGCCTTCACGTTTATTGGGGCCACAAAGTACATCCATTCCAGGTTTAAGATCCACATGAAGTTCACTATTAATGTCCTCTAGAGCATCAAAGGCATCAATTTCTGCATCTGTTTTAGCAATTTGAGCCTCCATTTCCTTTTCCTGAGCTTCTAAGTTTGAAATAACAGTTTTTGATTTAAGGATCTTTTCCCTTGTTATTTCCCCAACACGAATTTCCGCAATTAAATTCTCAATTTGGCGCCTAGCTTCTTTTAAAGCTTTATCATATTCTTGCACAGAGCCTTTTTTTAGACGGTTTTCCATTGCCTTGAGCCGTCTATTTTCATTGGCAATATGGCGCTCTTCATTCTCAATGACTCTAAGACGTCTGGAAAGTTCTGCCTCTTTAGAATCTGCTTCCCTTCTCTTTTGCTCAAGTCCACGAATAATTGAAGAGATTTTCACAGCCTCTTGTCCCATGTGTTTTTGAGCAGATTGAGTTACAACTTTTGGAAGTCTCATTCTCTTTGCAGTATCAATAGCATGGCTTTCCCCAGGAAGACCGGCAATAACCTTAAAAGTAGGCTCTAATGTTTGTTCATTAAACTCCATTGAAGCATTGAGAACAATGTCAGACGAATAGGCAAATTGTTTTAACACCCCGTGATGCGAGGTTGTTAATGTTAGTGCAGCCTTTTTAGTGCAGAACTCTAAAATAGCTCTTGCAAGAGCAGCTCCTTCTTGAGGATCTGTACCACTACCCAACTCATCAAGTATAACTAAAGAGTTTTCAGTCATGTTTCTAAGAATAAAACTTATACTCTTCATGTGGCCACTGAACGTGGAAAGATGATTTTCAATGCTTTGGTCATCTCCAATATCTGTAAAAACTTTATCAAATAACGCAAGAGAACTTCCGTCTTCAGCTGGAATATGACCGCAAATTTGGTTTAATAAAACAAAAAGACCAACAGTTTTCATTGTGACTGTCTTTCCGCCAGCATTTGGACCAGTGAGAACCACTGCTTTAACTTTAGATGGCACTGATAAGTCTATAGGAACACACTTTGAACCCAAAAGAGGATGTCTAGCCTTAATTAAGTTACAATAACCGTCTTCCTCAACAGTCTTAGCACATTTATTAACACGTATCCAAGAAGCAAAGGCATAGAGGAAATCGGCATAAGAGACTTGGCTGTAAAGCGTTCTAAGCTGGAGTTCAACTGCACGAATCAAGTCTGAAAGTCCTCCAATTAATCGTGCAATTTCAATATCAATTGCTTGCTGGGAAAGAACTACAGCATTATTCATGTCTACCAACTTAAATGGTTCCATAAAAACAGTACTTCCGGATGATGAATAGCTTTGAACATAGCCACCAACCGAGTTTTTGAAGTCATTTTTTACTGGAAGTACCACACGTCCATCCCTCATTACAGGAGCATTAGATTGCATGAAATCTGATTGTGAGCGCATTAAATCGGAAGCAAAACGGCTCCGTTCAGCCCTTTTGGCATCTGCCTTTTCTCGTAATGCTTTAACACTTGGATAGTTCTCTTTGACCTGTCCAGGGGACTCTAGAATACTAAAAATTTCATTTTCTAGATCCAAAAGCTCTTGTGGAATATCTTGAATTATATCTTCAATACCACTGTCTTTTATTGGAGATTCAAGGTTTTGAGATAAACCTAAAAGAGTTCTCAAAAGCCCGGCACTTCTTATAAAAAGGCCCACGTCATAGACCCCTTCTCCCGTCAAAGAAGAAGCAGGATTATTCACTATTGCGTTAAAAGTCTCACTTAAATCTGAAAAACCTTCTACAAATACACCTTCTTTTGAGGCAGCATCTAGTGTATACACAGTAGCTGCAACTTCTTTTTGTCTTTGTAAATATTGAGTTTTATCAAATATTGGCTTTGCAAGTTTTACAGTTTCTGCACCATGAGTACTTAATGCGTGCTGAGAAACCGAGCTTAAAACTTGGTCTAGGCCTAAATCAATTACTGTTCTTTTGAACATTTTCTACCCCACACGGGAAGTCGCTCATCTAGCGACTGTAAAATTCCAAGATAACTTTCATACCTGTCCGCATCAATTTTACCCTTTTCAAGAAGACGCAACACTTCACAACCGGGCTCATTAACGTGAAGACACGAGGAAAAAGCACACTTTGAAGAGGCCTTCACAAACTCCGGAAATGCTTGAGATACTAAATGTGGGTCATCATGCGGTACCGATATTTCTCTAAACCCCGGGGTATCTATTAGCGTAAATCCAGGCCCATCCAACATTAAAGCGTAATTTGTTGTGTGCTTACCTCTATTGTATTTCTCACTTATCTCGCCCACACGCTGATTTGCTCCAAGAAGTCTATTCACCAACGAGCTCTTACCCACCCCGCTTTGGCCAACAAAAGCAGCAGTCTTACCCTTGAGACTTTCTACCAACCTATCTACATTCTCGCCCGTGGTAGCAGACACAGCCAACGTCTTGTATCCAAGTTTTTTGTACAGTTTAAAGCGCTCGGCTTCATACTCCGTGAGAAGGATATCGCATTTATTTAGAACGATAATTACAGGAACGTTTCTGCAACAAGCCAGAACTCTATCAATAAAACGAGGTCTAAAGGGAGGGCTCTCAATACTGCAAACGCAAACAACAACATCCATATTTGCACAAATTGTCTGATTTAGTTGCTTTTTTGCATTCCACCGAGCAAAAACTCCATTTCTTTCTTTACGTTCAGTTACAAGTCCCTCACTTGCGCCTGAAGGTGTGAATTCTACAATGTCGCCTACTACTATGGGGTTATACTCACCTACAGCTGTGTTAAGATGTTTGCCCTTAATCCTACAGCTGTATAAAGTTTCATTGTCAGTACGAACCGTATAAATATTATTGATAGAACGTAATACAATGCCTTCCATTAAATCACTCGCTCCTTAAAGCAGCTTCAAAATCTGCAAATCGCTTAGGAAGAGGAGCCTCAAAATGCATAAGCTCATCAGTATCGGGATGCCTTATTTCCAAGATAGCACTGTGAAGCATAAGTGGCCAGTTGGGGAAGCGTGAGATTTTTGGATTGTACATTGTATCACCTACTACTGCGTGGCCTATACTTTTCATGTGAACACGAATTTGGTGAGTACGGCCAGTGAAGATGCGAACTTTGACAAGTGCAGCTTGGGGAAATTGCTTGACCACCTCATAATGACTTTTGCTGTATTTTCCCTCTGTAAAGTTGTCCACAGCTCCCCCTACTTTGTATTTTGGGTCGTTGTACACCTCATCAATAATTTCCTGCGTGCGTTTTGGAGACAGACCCTCTTGGATGATATAGCGCTTTTCCTTCACAGGTACAAACAACTTGCGATTACCCTTGTCACGTGCAAGAAGGCATTCAATATCGGCTTCATGTTTAGGAAAAATGCCGTCACAGAACGCATAATAGTACTTTTCAATCTCTCTATTCTGAAATTGAGCACTTAAAACAGCATGGGCATGGGCATTTAGAGCTATAACCATAACGCCACTTGTGTCCTTATCTAACCTATGCACAATACCGGGACGAGAGATATCGCATTCATCGGCCATGCGGTCTATAAAATCTTGGCCATATCTAAAGGCTAAGGCATTGACTATTGTACCATCAACATTACCTGCTCCGGGATGAACAACCATACCCTGTGCCTTGTTTATAACTAGCATAGAACTGTCTTCATACAGGACATCAAGAGGAATATCTTGTGGTTCTACTTTTTCAAATACGTCTGCAACATATTGAAGAGTTATGTTGTCTCCCTCTTTAACACTGTCACTTTTTTTTGCGGGTTTTCCGTTTATGGTCATCTTGCAAAGTTCATTTGTCAAAGCAGAGCGCGATAGTCCTTCAATTTTAGACGATAAAAAAGCATCTATACGAAGCTTACTTTTGTTTGGAGTGCTGTTTGCAAAATCTCCCTCTTCTACTGTAAATTCATAGTTTCTTTCAATTCGCACTTACAACTCCAAGAATATAATCAATAAGTGTTATTGTAGCAGATACAGCACATGCAACTCCAAAGGTTGTAAGAAAATCAGGGTTTTGTCCTGCTACAGAAAAGGCTAAACTTGTCAAAGGAAAAGCTATTGGAATGCCTCCAAAAAACAAGGTTTCAGCTCTTCTTAAATCTAAAGACCATCTTGGAAATTCGTCTTTAGTATATGGTTCGTAATTTGTTAACGTCAAAGAAAATGCCGGCATACATATACCAACGAGAAGAAGAAAAATAAAAAGAACAATAACCGCTTTTTTCATTTTTGCTCTCCCTGTCTGTAGTCTCGTGGCCCAAATATGGCAGTTCCAATTCTCACCTCTGTGCTTCCATTATTAACACCTATCATAAAATCTTCACTCATCCCCATTGAAAGGATTTCAAAATTATTTTGCTCTTTAAGTCTATCAAAAAGTTCTTTTAGATATTTAAATGCTTGATCCGTTAGCCTATCTTTATCTTCAGGGGCGCAAGAAACGGGACCAATTGTCATAAGTCCTCTGATACGAACATTCTTTAGTTTTTTAGCTTCTTTTATACAGTCTAGAAGTTTTTCTTCAGATTCAAATCCACTTTTAGCTTCTTCTTTGCTTGTATTCACCTCTAAAAGAACATCTTGTATTTTGTTATTTTTCTCTGCCACAGTGTTGATTTTTTCAAGAAGCGCCAAGGAATCCACGCTCTCAATCATATCTACAAGCGGGACTACTTTATTTACTTTATTGCTTTGTAGATGCCCTATCATATGAAGCTCAAGATCACTAGGCCTTGAAGACTTTCCGTCTTTAGAAAACTTTGCCACAATCTCTTGAACATGGTTCTCTCCAAATAATCTAGCCCCTGCCTCATAGCAAGCCATAATCTCTTCTAGGCTTCTAGTCTTACTCACAGCCATAAGCCTAGTACTATTTGAGATTTTCTCTATTTGAGATTCTATATCTTTCAATTTCTTTGAATAATCAACTGTCATACCGCTTAATTCTAACGTTAAAATGGAATGTTATCAAATGGAAACAACCTATATTGACACTTTCTTTTCAAGATGTTAGATTCTCATTGCTAATGGCGATGTAGCTCAGTGGGAGAGCCCCAGTCTTACACACTGGTTGTCGTAGGTTCAAATCCTACCGTCGTCAAAGAAAAAGCTATGTAAAATGCTAACAATAGCATGTTACATAGCTTTTTTAGTTTATTTGGATCAAATTTTTACAAACCTACAAGATATACCTAGACAAATCCTGATTTTTAACAACATCTGAGAGACGTTGATTAACATAATCAGGTGTAATATTAACGGTTTGGCCTTTTAATTCATTTGCACTGAAGCTCAACTCTTCAAGTAAAATCTCCATAATAGTGTACAAACGTCTAGCACCAATGTTTTCAGTTGTCGAGTTAACTTCATAAGCAATTTCACTAATACGGTGAAGTGCTTCATCTGTAAAGACAACCTCTACCCCCTCAGTCTTAAGTAGTTCATGATATTGCAAAGTAATAGCATTCTCAGGCTCCTTAAGAATTCTGTAAAAATCGTCTGCAGTAAGAGCATCAAGCTCAACTCTAAGAGGGAAACGACCCTGAAGTTCAGGAATTAAATCACTAGGTTTAGAAACATGGAAGGCACCGGCTGCAATGAAAAGAATGTGCGAAGTATCAATAACACCCCACTTTGTACTAACCTTTGTTCCTTCAACAATAGGAAGAATATCACGCTGAACACCTTCTCTAGAGACATCAGGACTAGAGGAAGCGCTATTTTTACCTGCAATCTTATCAATCTCATCTATGAAGATTATGCCCATTTGCTCGGTACGCTCTTTTGCAATATCAATAGCCTTGTCTTGGTCTACACTACGCTCCATCTCTTCTTCCATGAACAGTTCACGGGCACGTTTAATAGAAACTTTTCTACGTTTTCGTGGATTCTGAGCATTTTGGAATATAGAACCAAGGCTGTTCATAGCATTCTGAAGATCATCCATTGAACCACCCATAAATTCAATTCCAACTTTAGAAGGACGAACCTGATTGGAAATTTCAACCTCTGTATCGTCTAATTTACCAGCCTTCAATTGCTCTCTCATTTGTTCACGAGCTTGAGCCCGAGCATTCTCAAAAGAAGGATCTGCATTAGGATTTTTATCCAAATTAGGAATCAAGAGGTCTAAAAGACGGTCCTCAACTCTAACTTTCACAGCCTCTTCATTTTTAGCAGCAAGCTCATGCTTGACCATAGAGACGGCACTACCCATCAAATCACGAACCATAGATTCAACATCACGGCCCACATAACCTACCTCTGTATATTTAGTAGCCTCAACCTTGACAAAAGGAGCATTAGAAAGTCTAGCAATTCTTCTTGCAATCTCGGTTTTACCAACACCGGTTGGACCAATCATGATAATATTCTTAGGATAGACTTCTTCTCTAATTGAGGCAGGTAGCATCTTTCTACGGGTTCTATTGCGCAAAGCAACCGCAATAGTACGCTTAGCCTTCTCCTGCCCAATAACATATTTATTAAGTTCCGCAACAATCATTGAAGGAACCATTTCATCTAGATTAAAAACTTTCTTTTCAGGCGTATTAGAATTATTCGCCTTAACTAAAGCATTCTCAGAAACAATCAAATCATCAGCCACATTAGGCCTCCTCAACAATAAAATTGGAGTCAGTGTAAATACAAATAGAACTTGCAATATCCAAAGACTTTAAAGCAATCTCTTTTGCACTAAGTTCTGGACAACCATCAAGATATGCCCTCGCAGCTGCCACAGCGTAATTACCACCACTACCAATACCAATAGCATCATATTCAGGCTCAAGAACATCACCAGTACCACTGACAAGGAAAATACTCTTACCATCAGTAGCAAGCATCAATGCCTCAAGTTTTCTTAGATTTCTATCCATTCTCCACTCTTTTGCAAGGTTGACAGCAGCTCTATTTAAGTCCCCGTTAACCTGAGAAAGCTTCTGTTCAAAAAGCTCAAAAAGAGTAAAAGCGTCTGCCGTACCACCAGCAAAACCAATAACAATCTTATCCTGATAAATTCTTCTAACCTTTCTAGCGTTTCCCTTCATAATGGTATCGCCATTAGTCACTTGTCCGTCACCAGCAATTGCAACCTTTCCATCTTTCTTAACCGCTATAATGGTTGTTCCTCTAAAACTCATTCTTCTTTCCTCCCATGAGGGTGATTTGCTCTATACACATCTTCCAACTTTTTGCCGGTCACATGTGTATAGATTTGCGTAGTACCAATGCTTTCGTGCCCAAGAAGCACCTGAACAAACCTAATATCTGAACTATTGTCCAGAAGGTGCGAAGCAAACGAATGCCTAAATACATGCGGAGTAAACTTCTTGGTCAATCCAAGCAGAACTCTATACCTGTCAAAGATACTGTGAACGGTAGAAAGTGGCAACTTATTTCCCTTAGAATTAACTAACAGCACCTGCTCCCCCTCATGGCCGGTCTTCTCCAAGACAGCCTCACGCTCTGGCAAGTAGGCGCAAATCATGTCCACAGCTCTAGGCGTCAGAAACACATAACGTTGCTTTGCACCCTTCCCTGTAACTATAATCCTCTTGTTTTCTAAATCGATATCTTCTAATTTCATCCCTAAAACTTCGCTCAAACGGCAACCTGTAGAATAGAAGATATTGAACATTGTTATCTCTAGTAAGGACTTATAATCAGTAATAGGATAATTTAACACACGTTCTATTTCTTCTTTAGCCAAAACAGTGGGAATTCTTTGAGCTTTTTTAGCACTTGAAACACGTTTAAAGGGTTGAACTTCCATAATGCCATTTTCACAAAGGTTATGAAAAAAAGAACGGTTCGCACTAAGAATTCTATTTATAGTTGCTGGACTAAGATTTTGATCATACAGAGTAACAGTAAAACTCCTAGCATCTTCAAAAACCATCTCTGCAACATACATATCATGCTTAGACAAATAATCTTCCAACCGTAAAAGGTCATGCGCATATGAGATGACAGTCTTTTGAGAATAACCTTGCACATCCTTAAGATAAGACAAATATTCATCAATCAGTGCTCTATTTTTAGCCTGCTTATCAAACTCTTCACTCATGGCTTCATTATAACATTTTTTCTTTTCCTGAAATAGCAGTTAGAATATACAGCTTATCTCCAAAACGAACTTCATTAGTCGCAGTTTTTTTTAACATCTCAATAGGACATGAAGTAGTTTTGAAACATATATTAAAGTCTTCACAGTCCACCAAATCCTCTATTGAATTTAATACAGGAGCACCTTCATAAGCTAAATTTGAAGTTCCTTCCTGAAAAGGACTATCACCAATGCCCGCAGAACCAATATAAACATCTTTATTCATTGCAATAGCGTAATCACAAGTAATTAGAGTTCCAGAACGTTTAGGTGCCTGAATTGCCACTATAGCGCTAGAATATGCAGCAATAATCATGTTTCGGGACACAAAATTACTTTTAAAAGATGGAGTATTGGGAGAATACTGGCTAATGATAGCCCCTCCTTTTTCAATTATTTCAACCCTGAGCCTACTAGTTAAAGCAGGATACTCAATGTTATGACCACAAGCTAAAACTCCATAACATGGAGCCGAACCACTAATACAACCTCTCATACTAGCTTGGTCAATCCCTTCTGCCATACCTGAAATACAAGCAATATTGTTTAGAGAAAGCTCAAGTCCCAACTGAAAGGCTTGATGTAAAGCCTTGAAGTCAGGCCGTCTAGTGCCAACTATTGCAAAAATAGGAGCTCTTGGAATACAACCTTCAACTATCAGCAACCCTGGCAAACGAGTTGTAAGGCCCTCAAATGAAGGAAACTCATGCATAGAACAGTCAATTACTGTTCTATTTTCCCTTTCATTTATCCATCTTAGAATATCGTAGGCATCTTTTGAGCAAAATCTAAAACCTTTAATATGGTTAACTAAATACTGAAGTGAAATATTGTTAACAATGTAAGACCTTCTTGCTTCAAGTGTTAGTTGATCATTTAAACCAATAACAAGTCGCCTAACAACTTCTTTATCAGATAGTTTTCTAAAGTCCATAATAATCTCCTAATAGAGGTTTTTGCAAAAACCTCAATACTTAATTCAAATCAAATTAAAAAACTGTTTAGATTTTTTTATACATTTTGGACATTTTTTTTGCGAAAAATGGCCATAGTAAAAGCTAACTACTAATGGCCAACTTGACCCATTGCCCTTTACAATGCTATAAGTTACATGTTTTCTAATAAGGCAGGTACAAGAATGTCCAAAGACAAGAAAAAAAAGAAAAAAGGTGAAAAAAAAGACGCTTATTTAGTAACAAATCTTGATTCCTTGCATCTTTTGATGACAAGTATGATGGGATCAAGAACAGAAAATGAAGCAGTTGCCACTGTGGACATTCCAATGGATGGGATTTATGAAGTTCTTGGAAAACTAAATGCAAACAGTCCAGAATTTAAATATACTTTCTTCCATTTAGTATGCGCTGCATTATTCAGAACAATTCAACATCGTAAAATGATGAATTATTTCATTAGGGATGGAAAATTCTACGAAAGAAAAGAAATTTCTGTTGCTTGTACAGCAAAAAAAGCAAAGGTTGATGGAGCAGAAGAAGGTCTTGTAATAATGAGATACCAAAGAGACTCTGACATGAGCCCGCTAGAACAAGTCCATACTATGCTTTTCAAACAAATTTCACAAATAAGAAAAAGTTCTGATTCCAAAGACCCTACAATAGAAATTGTAAATAAACTTGTTCATCTACCAAAACCTATTTACAAATTTATAATGTGGATAATTAGGACACTGGACCGCAAAGGCAAACTCCCAAGCGTATTTGCAGATGTTGATCCTTACCTTTGCTCTTGTTTTGCATCCAACATTGGAAGCATTAAAATGAATGCAAGCTATCACCATCTCATCAACTTTGGTTCAAACTCTTTCTTCCTTTTAGTAGGAAAAAAGCTCCAACAGCCTGTGTTTAATGAGAATGGAACATTTATATTGAAGGATTTCTTGCCCTTCTCTTTTACAATTGATGAAAGAATTGCTGATGGCGTTTATTTTGCCAATAGCATTAAAATATTCAAAGCTTTATTAATGAAGCCAGAAAACTTACTAAAACCAGCAAATGAACAAATTGATTATGATTCACTTTGCAATGAATTAGGACTATGAGCACAAATACAATTACTGAAGAAGAAATCAAAATTGCCCCTTGGCTTTCTAGCTATGGAGAAGTTCCACACCATTTAGATTACCCCAATTTTTCAATAAGTGATGCTTTATATGAATCGGCCTCAAAATATCCAGAGCAAGTAGCATTAACATTTCAGGGTGTGAATACAACATATAAAAAGTTAGTACCACAAATAGACAAAGCAGCTAAAGCTTTCTATGCAATGGGAATACGTGCTGGAGATGTAGTGACCGTATGTATGCCAAACATGCCACAGACAGTCGTTGCACTTTATGCAATCAATCGTATTGGTGCGGTTGCAAGCATGATTCATCCGCTTTCTGCCGTACATGAGATTGCTTTCTATCTGAAAGAAGCTGGAAGCAAAACAATCATTTCCATTGACCAGTTTTATTCAAAAATCAAGAAAGTTATGAAGATTGTAGAGCTTGATCATGTGATTATAGCACGGGTATCGGATGCACTTGATTTTGTAAAAGGTACAGCATATAAGTTCTTAAAGGAACGCAAATTTGAGCATTTTGAAGAAACTAAGCAACTTATTACTTGGAAAACTTTTATGAGCTATGCAAAAAATTGCACAGCTGATCCTTTTGTCAAAACTACAGGAAAAGATTTAGCCGTAATTCTCTTCTCTGGCGGAACAACTGGAGTTACAAAAGGCATTAAGCTTACAAATCTCAACTTTAATGCATTAGCAAAACAAACAGGAATAATGTGTAACAAACGCATTCAAGGCAACACAATGCTTGCTGCCATGCCAATGTTCCACGGTTTTGGTCTTGGTGTTTGTGTTCATACCATGATGTTCTGGGGTGGACGCAGTGTTCTTGTCCCTCAAGTTAGCGTTAAAGGCTATTCCAATTTACTTAAAACAGCAAAACCAAACTTCATTGCTGGTGTTCCAACCCTTTATGAAGGCATCACTCGTAATCAAGATATGGATAATGTTGACCTCTCTTGCTTGATGGGTGTTTTCTCTGGTGGAGATTCCCTTTCAATTGAGCTTAAAAAGAAGTTGGATAAATTCCTTGCAGACCACCATGCAACAGTTAGAGTTCGTGAAGGTTATGGAACAACAGAGTGTGTTACTGCCTGCTGTCTTACTCCATACAACAAGGAAAAAGAAGGCTCAATTGGCATTCCTTTCCCTGACACCTATTTTATAATCTGCGAACCAGGAACAACAAAACAAGTTCCTTACGGTGTAGATGGTGAAATTTGTCTTAGAGGGCCATCTGTAATGATGGGATACATAAATCATGAAGAAGAAAACAAGAGCACCCTTCGTGTTCATGAAGACGGATATACCTGGCTTCATACGGGAGATCTTGGAATGATGGACAATGAAGGTTTTGTCTACTTTAAACAACGCATCAAACGTATGATTATCACAAGTGGTTACAACGTCTACCCTTCTCAGATTGAAAACATTATTGATTCTATGGAAGAAGTTCAAATGAGTTGTGTCATTGGTGTTCCGGATCCATACAAAATTCAAAAAGTAAAAGCCTTTGTTCAGCTTGCACCGGGTTGCAAAGCCTCTGACACACTAAAAACGCGCATTCTAGAGCACTGTAGAGAACGTATTGCAAAATACGCAATGCCTTATGACATTGAGTTTAGAGAACAACTTCCTAAAACCCTTGTTGGAAAGATAGCCTATACTGTTCTTGAAAAAGAAGAGATAGCTAAGATGGCTACCTTTGCAAATAAAAGTTGAGGAAAATTTCATAACGAGGTTTTCTATGAATAAAGAGTTGGCTCGAAAAATTAAATTTGGTCTTTTTTCTATTTCTGCAGGATTGATACAGATTGGCTCATTTACACTTTTAAATGAGCTTCTTCATCTTGAGTATTGGCTAAGCTACCTTATTGGTCTTGTTCTCTCTGTCATTTGGAATTTCACACTTAATAGAAAGTTTACATTCAAAAGTTCAAACAATGTTCCAATTGCAATGCTTAAGGTTTTTGGTTTTTATTGTGTCTTTACTCCGCTATCAACTCTTCTTGAAAAATATCTTACAACAGGTCCACAGTGGAACGAGTATGTTGTAACTCTTTTAAACATGGTCATTAATTTTGTTACAGAATATCTATACGACACTTATGTTGTATTTAGAGGTTCTATTGATACAAATATAAAAGAATCACGTGCTAAACAGTAACTCTGAATATGTTGGGTACTTCCAATAAGAACCAGAAACCATAGTTTCTGCCTCATCTGCAACTGCGCGTAAACTATTCATACAAGGCAGAACCTTTGTGCTGTAAAGAACTCCTTTTTTAAGAAGATCGGAACATGCTATAGCCTGATTTACAATGTCTTGGAGTCTAGCACTCTCTTTATGAAGCATAATGAGAAGTTCATTTAAGTGGGCTACAAAAGCTTCATCTTCTGAGACATCCAAAGTTGGACATAAATTCTTGCGTTGCAAAGCACTTGAAGCATAATCTCCACTGTAAGAAGAAACAGCTGGAACAACTTGAGTTTTGACCATATCAAGCATAGTAAGAGCCTCAATGTTTACTGTCTTGTTATAACACTCAAGCACAATCTCTTTTCGGCTCTCAAGTTCACTCTTGGTAAAGATTCCATACTTTTCAAATAGAGCAATATTAACAGGATTGGAGAATGCAGAAACGGCATCAACGGTGGTCTGTAGATTCAAAAGTCCACGTTTTTTAGCCTCTTTCTTCCATTCTGAGGAATAGTTATTACCATTGAACACAACTCTACAATGTTCTTTGTATGAATGACCAACAAGTGCAGTAAGTGCCTCGTCTAGGTTTCCGCCACAAGAGACAACTGCCTCAAGCTCTGTTGCATAATTGTCCAAAACAGATGCTAATGCTGTATTCAAAACAATATTAGGACCTGCTCCATTAAATGAAGATCCAAGCATTCTTAGCTCAAATTTGTTACCAGTAAAAGCAATTGGGCTTGTTCTATTACGGTCTGTGGCGTCTCGTGGAAAATCAGGAAGAACATGAACGCCCAAAATCATTTTGTTCTTCTCACGTGCACTTGCAACTGTCCCCTGCGCTATGCTCTCAAGAATCTCTGTAAGCTCGTCACCAAGAAACATACTAACAATAGCTGGTGGAGCTTCATCGGCACCAAGTCTATGATCATTAGAAGCACTTGCAACTGTGACACGAATCATGTCTTGGTATCTGTCAACAGCTTCAATCAAAGCTGTCAAGAAAAGCAAAAACTGTGCATTTTCAACAGGAGAATCGCCAGGCTCAAGAAGATTTAAACCATCATCTGTAGCCATTGACCAGTTATTATGTTTACCTGAGCCATTCACACCCGCAAATGGTTTTTCGTGTAAAAGACATGCAAGACCATGTTTGTCTGCAATCTTTTTCATCTCTTCCATTACAACTTGGTTCTGATCTATAGAAAGGTTTGTTGTTGTAAACAAACACGCAAGTTCATGCTGAGAAGGAGCAACCTCATTGTGGCGAGTTTTAGCAACAATACCAAACTCCCAAAGAGTCTTATCCAAGTCCTGCATAAAGGCTAAAACTCTAGGTTTAATAGCTCCAAAGTAGTGATCATCAAGCTCTTGACCCTTAATGGGTTTAGCTCCTAGAACAGTTCTTCCACAGAACTTTAAGTCCTTTCTCTTATTAAACAATTCTTTATCTATAAGAAAATACTCTTGCTCAAGTCCTGTGGTTGGACTTACTCTGCGCGAGGTTGTATTTCCAAATAACCTAAGAATCCTAAGGGCTTGGTCATTAAGGCGTTCCATTGAGCGGAGCAAAGGAGTCTTTTTATCCAACGTCTCACCAGTGAAGGAACAGAACGCTGTTGGAATACACAATGTTTCTTCCTTAATAAAAGCAAAGCTCGTTGGATCCCAAGCGGTGTATCCACGAGCTTCAAATGTGGCTCTAAGGCCTCCTGATGGGAAAGAAGAAGCATCAGGCTCTCCTGACACAAGTTCCTTTCCACTAAATTCCATAATTGCTGAGCCATCTTTTAATGGTGCAAGAAAGCTATTGTGCTTTTCTGCAGTAGCACCAGTTAGAGGCTGGAACCAGTGTGTATAATGGGTTGCACCGTTTTCTACCGCCCAATCTTTCATTGCATTTGCAACAACGTTTGCAATGTTAATATCAATGTCTTTCCCAACGCGAATTGTAGCTTTCAGCTTTTCATATGTATCCTTTGGAAGATACCTGCGCATTGTCCTGTCATTGAAAACTTTACAACCAAACTTATCGGCAACCGATTCCATAGAGCAACCCCCGCAAAAGTTTTATGGGGATTGTTCTAGCAAAAACAGGCTTATGTAGTCAATAAAATTTAAGAAAAACTTCAACTTTTTGAGCTTTTTATTTTATTTGAAACATTTTAAGCTAAACCATCACAAACGAATCATCACAAAAGCCAGCATAGCTCACATTATCCGGCACAGGTTTTGTTGTGGTAATAACAATACCAAGCTCCGGAATACGTACAGCATATTCACCTGCCTTCTCTGCTTTGTGGATATTCTTGCATCCAAGAATCCGAGCAGCTTCAATGCTTTGAGGATTTTCAAAGAGCTCAACAGTGCTACCAGTATTAATTATTTTACCATTTGAAATTAAAGCAATGTATGAACACATAAAAGAAGCTTCATCTTTACTGTGTGTGACCATCACAACGGGTTTGCCATAGGACAATAACAACTCCAAAAGCTCAGGTTGCAAATTCTCCTTAAGATTCGTATCCAACGCAGAAAACGGCTCATCCAACAAAATTAAGTCCGGCCTACTTACCAGAATACGTGCAAGAGCCACACGCTGAGCCTGTCCACCAGAAATCTCCAATGGTTTTTGAGCCTCCAGCCCCTCAAGGCGTAATAACTTCAAAGACTGCCGATAAATCTCCTCTTTTTGTTCCTTATTTTTTAAATTATGCAATCCAGTTAATATATTTTTCTTTACATTCATAGTCTTAAACAGAGCATAATTTTGAAAAAGATATCCCACTCTGCGTTCCTGAATCTTCAGGTTCACATGAGCTTTACTGTCAAAGAGAACGCGGTCACCCAAGACAATACACCCCTCATCCGGCCGCTCAATGCCTGCAATACATTTCAACGTGAGACTTTTTCCTGAGCCCGATGCCCCTAACAATCCCGTTATAAGAGCATCGGTCTCAAAGCAAGATTGAAGCTTGAAGCTTCCATAATCTTTTGAGATATCTACATGAAGTTTCATTTGTGCCTCTTTTTCTTTTCAAGTAAGTTAACAGTAAGCAAAACAACTGCAGAAATAGCCACGTTGATTAGAACCCAAACATAAGCCTCAGCTTCATTATTTGTTCTCCAAAGCTGATAAACAGTAGTAGAAATAGTTGCAGTCTTACCAGGAGTATAACCAATAAGCATACTAGTTGCTCCGTACTCACCAAGAGCACGAGCAAAAGCCAAAACAATACCGGCAATGATTCCTTGCTTACACTCAGGAAGCTTAATATGCCAGAAAATATAACTATTACTTAAACCAAGGGTTTGACCTGCCTCTTGCAAGGTAGTATCAAACGCTTCAAAAGCACCACGAGTAGTTCTATACATAAGAGGAAAAGCAACAACAGCTGCTGCAATAATTCCCCCATACCATGTCATAACAAATTTAATTCCAAACTGCCCAAGAAATTGCCCAATAGGCCTCTTAACACCAAAAATAAGAATAAGAAAAAAACCAACAACAGTTGGAGGAAGGACAAGTGGAAGAGTTAAAAAAACATCTAAAATACCCTTTAAAATAGGATGAAGTTTAGCAATAAAATGAGCTAAAAAGATTCCTAAAAAAAAGACTATTATAGAAGAGAAAAAAGCGATTCTTAAAGAATTATATAAAGGAAACCAATCCATAAAATACCAAAAAATAGCAAAGGGAGAGCCAAAGCCCTCCCTTTTTATAAAATATTATTAAAGAGCGCTAGCAAAACCTACGCTTTTAAAGATAGCCATAGCTTCATCACCCTTAAGATACTCAAGGAAAGCTTTAGCTGCATCTGCATTCTTTGCGTTTGCAAGAACAGCTGCCGGATAAATAACTCTTCCACCTGTCATAGCCTCAGTTGCTGTGTCAACAACTGTGAGACCGGCAGAATAAGCATCTGTTGCATAGATGATACCACAATCAACTGAAGCCTGTGAAACCTGTGTTGTAACTTCTTTAACGTTTGTGCCATATGTCAAACATCCAGCTTTAGCAACTTCAGCTTCATCAATGCCATAATATGCAAAAATTTTCTGTGTATACTGTCCAACAGGAACATCACTGTTACCAATTGCCAACAGAACTTCGTGCTTTTTGAGTAGATCTGCAAGCTGGTCATAGCTTGTAATATTCTTTGGATTACCTTCTGGAACAGCAAGAGCTGTCTTGTTTTCAAGAAGGTCAACACGAGTTGACTCATCAATCATGCTAAGTTCACTAAGAGAATTCATCTGCTTCTGTGCTGCAGAGATAAAGAGATCACAATCTGCACCTTCTTTCATCTGAGTCAAGAGAGTTCCACTTGAGTCAAAATTGTAGGTAATTGTGACATTTGGGTTAGCTGCTTCATAAAGACCCTTAATCTGTTCCATTGTTTCTGTCATTGAAGCTGCAGCAAAAACAATAATTTCAGTCTTTTGAGAACCAGAAGCGGTCTCTGAAGCTGGCTGTGCGAAAACACTTGTAAGTGTAACAATTGCGACAAGAAGAATAACTAGAGCTTTCTTCATTTTATGTCCTCCAATTAAATTAATTATCAAGTTTTTCACCCCTCAGTAGGCCTAACCCATGAGGGAGTGCTTCTATGATCACATCTAGACTCTCTCTAACAGCCTTAGGACTACCAGGGAGATTAATAATAAGCGTATTATTTCTAATTACAGACACACCACGCGAAAGCATTGCATGTGGTGTTTTGGTAAGGCTATACGCTCTAATAGCCTCACTTATACCCGGCGCATTTTTGGTAGCAACAGATAACGTCACCTCTGGAGTAATATCACGCCTGGCAAATCCAGTTCCACCAGTTGTCAAAATAAGGTCCACCTTCTCACAGTCCGATAACCTTATCAATTCTTTTTCTAGACTTGTTCTATCATCTGCCATAAGAATATATTCTGGTTGCTTGTAGCCCTTGGAAATTAAATAATCCATAATAGCTGGACCAGAGAGATCTTCACGCTCTCGAGAAAAAGCCCTATCTGAAAGTGTAATAACAGCAACGTTGAAAATTTTAACATCAATTACGCTTGACATTAAACACCTCTACCAAACGTACAAAATGGAAAATGACAAACTTTACAGCCTAAACAGAAGCCACCATGTCCTAATCCTGCTAGATACTCAGCCGTAATAGGAATATTAGCCATAATTCTAGGAAGTACCAAATCAAACACTGTTCGGCCAGCATACATAACACATCCAGGAAGACCTACAATTGGTCTACCATCAGGAAGATATCCCATAAGAAACATTGCACCTGGGAGAACAGGTGAACCATAAGAAATAATCTTTGCGCCACTAGACTTAATTGCAAGAGGAGTTTTGTCATCTGGGTCAACACTCATACCACCAGTGCAAATAATCATCTCAATCTCTGGATTATCAACCATTGATTTAATACCTGCCACAATGTGTTCTGTATTATCGTCAGAAACAACATGAGAGACCATTTTACAATCATACTCTGCCATTTTTTCTTCAATAACAGGAGTGAAAGTATCTTTTATTCTACCAAAATAAACTTCATTGCCTGTTGTAACAACACCAAACTTCTTGGCCTTAAACGGAATAATAGTCATTAAGGGTTCTGGCCCGGCAACTTCCTTAGCCTTATCCATTTTTTCTTTTTCAATTACTAGTGGAATAATTCTTGTTCCACAAAGCCGTTGGCCCTTCTCTACTCTAATTCCTGTTGGAATTGTTGCAATCATCATTTCCCCAAGGGAATTAACCTTTCTAAGTCTCTCCACATCAACAAGGAAAATACCAGTTTCATCTGCAATAAGTTCAATCTTGCCTTCTTTTACATCACTAGGATGCATATTCGCACCCTGACAAATTTCGCGAAGAATTTGAGCTGCATCATTTTCATGGAGAGTAGAATCATCGGCCTGCCAAATATAGACATTGTCTTTCCCTACGCTAAGAAGTACTGGAATGTCCTCTTCTTGAATTATATGACCTTTTCTGAAAACAGGACCTTTCTTTTCACCTCGAATAATTTGAGTAATGTCATGACACAATACCTGCCCTACTGCGTCCTCTGTTTTCATCAATTTATACGGTACCAAACCCAGCCTCCATTATACTATAAAAAAGATAACGACCGAGTTACATTCTAGAAGAAAACGCTTTATTGTTCAATCATAATTAAAGAGGTTTTGCGAAATGTGCTTTGAAGATTGAATTAGAATACAGTGTTGCAAGAACCTTTTAGATTAGTGAAATTCCCTGAAAATGCCAGTTTTTGAGAGGTTTTAGGGAAAACTTCCCTGAAAAAAACAATTTCTTCACTTTTTCAGGGAATTGTTGCCAAAAAATATGGGCGCATCTCTGCGCCCTAAGATAAAAACCACTAATTATTAGAGGCTATATGTAGCCCCAGCAGTAAAGTAAACAGGAATTGAAAGAGAATTTACACTCTTAAGCCAATCAGCAAAACTTTTGTTTGTGTTTACAAATTGAATACCAGTTCTAGTTGTGGCTGTAAGTGCAATGTTGTTTGTGATGTTAAAGATTACAGTCTCTTCAAAGCCAATACCAAGGGAAAGATTGAAGTCGTTTCCTTTGAAAGTAGATCCTGCTATGCCTTGAAGTCCAGCACCAAGTTCCCATTCAAAAAGTCCGCTTCTTCCAATTGTCATGTTGTAAACATAACCAAGATAGAAAACAGCATTTGGATCTCTTTCTTCATCAAAGTCTTCTTTCTTTTCACCATTTATGTAAATTGCACCAGTATTGTAAGTATTAACACCAGCTTCGAGTTTTACATAAGAAGAATCAGACAGACCATAATGAACAGAAGCAGTTAAATTCCCACCCATTAAAATTCCTGTCAGCCTATTGGTACCATCATCATAGGCAACATTATTAGAACCAGCACCACCACTGAGACCAACCTTAATTTCTCCCTTATATGCAAATGCACAAGTCATTGCAAGAAGAACAACTAAAACAATTGTCAAAAATTTCTTATTCATTTTTTTCTCCTAGAGACTATATGTTATGCCAACATTATTCTGCACACCAACAAGAACAACATCACCTTTAGTGAGTGCATCTCTGTATGCAGAGTTTGTGTTAACAAAATAGACAGCAAGCTTTGAATTTGATGAGATAGAAAGATCATCTGTAATATTGAAAACAAGGCTGGAACCAAATCCAAGACCAATAGAAGCATTAAATGTTTCACTACCGTACGAAGGTTTTCCAATGATTGAATCTACACCAATTTGAAGATCAATAGCAAAAATTCTGCCAATTGGAATATCATAAACTAAAGCTGCAGAAACAAGTACGTTTGGAGTTCTTGAGTCTGTATCAGTAGAAGAAGGATCTTCTCCTGCTTCAGCAGATATAAACCTAAAGAAAGTATTAACTCCAACTTCAGCCTTAGCATACAAGCTATCGGTAAGACCATACTGGAAAGTCCCAGCTGCATAAAGACCATTGTATAAACTAACTTTAGTGGTGTCTTTATCTATCATCATTCCATACCCATCAAAACCAGAACCAAGGTTAAGACCAACTTGCATTTCTCCTTTATATGCAAAAACACAAGTCATTGCAAGAAGAACAACTAAAACAATTGTCAAAATTTTCTTATTCATTTAACTTCCTCCATTGGAAAGAATTCGTCGTAAATATATCAATTTTTTAAAAATTATTGAATAGATAAATTATTCGTTTTACTCTGAAACAAGTCCAAAAGCACTTGTTCCATGTCATCTATAGTGCAAAGATTTTGAGGGATATCAAAACCAGAAGATTTAAGAGCTTTTGCAAGACGTACCATGGTTGGCAAAAAGATATCGGAATATGAGTATGTGGATGAAAAAACTTGGTCAGCATTTCCACTAGCAACTACATGGCCATCATCCAACATGACAACTTGCTTACAATGTGTTGCAATATCATCCATGTTATGTGAAACGAGTATAATTGTTTTGCCAGCAAGGTTTAAAGAATGCAATATAGCAAAAAGCAAATCATGCATAGAAGGGTCTAACCCAGCAGTTGGCTCATCCAAAATTAGCACATGTGGGTCCATGGCAAGGATTCCAGCAATGGCCACCCTACGCTTTTCACCACCTGAAAGGCACAACGGATCACGCTCAAAAAAGGACTCATCTAACGCCAACAAAGAGAGCGCCTCTTTAGCAGCTTTTTTTGCTTCATCCTCTTTTATTCCGATATTCCTAGGCCCAAACATAACGTCTTTAATTACCGTAGACTCAAAAAGTTGAAATTCAGGATATTGGAAGACAAGACCAATTTCTGAAGGTTTATAACTTGACTTGATAATGCCACTGCTTGGTTTAATCAACCCTTTAAGCAGTCTAACCAACGTGGTCTTTCCGCTACCAGAAGCCCCTGCAATACCAACAAAAGCACCATCTTGGATATTAAAACTCACGTTGTTTAAGCCAATCTTTTCAAACGAGGTATCAGAATTATAAGTGTAAGAAACATCAATTAAATCAAATGACATGGGAAGATCCTCGCAAGAATACCTAAAAGAAGAGCACAAAAAATAAGAAGAAATGAAACATAGTCACACCTGTCATATTGTAAAGGCCTTAAAACACAAGGCTCACAGGAGCCATAAAGTCTACTATCCATTGCAATAGCAAGGTTGTCTGCCTTGCGAAATGCAGAAACAAAGAGAGGAATAATCAAAGGAAAAAGAGCTTTGGCTCTACGAGCAAGATTGCCACTTTCAAAATCTGCACCTCTAGCCTTCTGCGCTTCCATTATGTGCAGGGCTTCATTCGACAATATTGGAATAAAACGCAGTGCAAGCACAATCATTGTTGCAAAATCGTGAACCGGAACACCAATTCTTTTTAAAAAGCCAAGAGACTTTTCAAGTGCGGAGGAAATATCCTTAGGCTTGGTTGTTGTACAAAGTACATTAGAGCCCCAAATAACCTCAAACATACGAAAAGTTAAGTATATTGCTTTTTTTAAGCCATCGTTTACAAAAAGAATATTAATGATGTCGGCAACAAGAACAACAATAATTACAGGTCTTAGGCCACGTAAAACATATTTGAAGGGAACATTTGATAGGAGCATTAGAAAGATAAGACAAGACAAACAAAGCACAAGACCAGTAATGTCTGTAGCGAGAAAAACAAGCACAATATAGACAAGAAGTCCAAAAAGTTTTGTACGAGGATCAAGTTCATGCAAAGGACTTGAGGTGGGATAATACCTACCCAAAGTTACATCTTTAAGCATGCCCGCCCTCCTCTGAAATAGACTCTGAAATAGACTCTGAAATTGGACTTACAATAGAAGTAAAAGCCTTACAGAAATCACCAACACTCAATATCCCACTTGGAAGATTAAGACCCCTTGCAATAAGACGTTGATTTAATTGCGCTATAGGAGGGAGCCCCAGAGATTCAAGAACGCTGGAATTACAAGTAGCAGAAGAACTAAATAAGGATTTAAAATCGCCATCATAACTCACACTTCCCCTTTGTAAAACAACAACCTTATTGGAATTAATACATTCTTCAATACTATGAGTAATCATGATAATTGTAATACCCAAGCAATTATGAAGGCTTTCTACAAAGTCCAAAACTAGTTTACGCCCCTGCGGATCAAGCATGGAAGTAGCTTCATCAAGAACCAAGTATTTAGGTTGCATAGCAAGCACACTCGCAATGCAAACCATTTGCTTTTGTCCTCCAGAAAGATTATTAGGATTAACAAAACGCAGAGTTTCAAGGCCAGTTAATTTAAGATACTTATCAATGCGCTTTTTCATTTCATCAATAGGTAGGCCCATGTTCTCAAGACCAAAAGCAATTTCATCTTCTACAGAATCGCAAACAATTTGTGTATCAGGATTTTGAAAAACAATGCCTACTTTAGACCTAATTGCATAAATTTTAGACTTATCAACAGAATCTAAGCCATCAATATAAACAGAACCAGAACTAGGTGTAAGAATTGCATTGAGAAGTTTTGCAAGAGTTGACTTACCACTACCATTTGAGCCCAGGATAGCAACAAAAGAGCCTTCTTCCACAGTTAAGTTAACATTACATAATGCACTAGAACAACAATTTGGATATGAAAAGCTAACGTTGTCTAGCTTAAGCATGACTTATTTTTCCTTGTTATTGTTAGTAACTTTTACAGCCTTCTTTGGCAGAAGCCATTTTTTTATTGCAAATAGACCACCAACACAAAGCAAACCAAAGAACAATTCCAGCATAGACCATTGCTTAATCACAATTTCACGAACCAGAGCCAACATGAGAATCTCAATAACACTTTCTAAGTTCTGGCTATTAAGCACATGTATTAATTCTACAGCAATCATGACCAGCGCTACATAATTGATTAGAGGAAATAAGGATTCCTGCGTAGTCTGCATGATATCTGTAAGATAACTTGGGAGATGACAAAACGAAATAACAATACCAACTATAAGAAATACCGATATCAAAAGTTGAATAATTGTAGTAATCCAGTGAATTAATTTCTGAATAGTACCCAATTTTCCCTGAGTTTCAAAGAAATTAGGTGAAAAGGACTCCTCTCCTAAAACTCCAGTAGAAATAGCCTTTTTAACTCTATCCATACTAATCCTCCTCTTTTGAATTGTTGGAATTACCTAGCCTCTTCAGCACCAAAGCAGCTTCCAAACCAACAACAACCCCAGCTATTGTACCGCTAAGAATAAGAAAAGGTAAATAATAAATCACCACATTAGTTTCCAAAACCAAACAAGCCATCAGAATTTGTCCAAGATTATGTAGCACGCCACCCACAACGCTCACCGCCACACATCCAAATAATCCCGATTTCTTTAATAACATCATTCCCAAAAGGCTTAAAAACGCACCAGCAGCAGAATATGCAAGACTCATAACAGAGCCAAACAACAAAGAAGCAAGTAAAACTCTCAAGATTGAAATAACAAAGGCTTCTTTAATTCCAAAATTGTATAAAGCAAAAACCACAACAATATTAGCCAATCCTACTTTAATGCCAGGAATAGCAACAAAAGTAGGAATTTGAGCCTCAATAAACGAGAGAACTAACGCTAGGGCAATCATTAGCCCCATATGTGCAACCTTTCTTGTCTCCATAAAATACCTAAATAACAATATCCACAGAAGTATCGCCACCAACAACAGTGACCGTAAGCTTATTAGGAAGGCATGTAATACACTGCCCAGTGAACTGAACCCAGAGCTCCTTCACACAAAGCTTATCGGGACAATTTGCATCAGAGACCTTGGCTTTGCCATTTTCAATTACAAGGATATTCGTACCACCATTAAGAGAATATTGGCCATTTACAGACAACGAATAAGAACCAATTTCAATGCCATTTACAGCAACAACCACAGCACCACCCTCTTTTTGAGAACCCTTAACTACAAAAAGTAAAACAAGAGAAAGAACCAAAAAAAACAAAACAAGGCAGAGGTCTCTAAGACCCCTGCCCATTTTTTTTCTGCTAGGTTTATTGTCAGTAGTACCCATACATCCCTTACAACTTAGAAAGCAAAAACTACCAGCGAAACAATTGCCAATGTAGCTACCATAATTGGAAGGCCACGCCATGCCTTTGGAACATACTTCATATTAATTCTTTCCATAAGACCTGCCATGACAAAGGTCACTAAAGTATAACCAATACCTACTCCAAGACCAGCAAAGATACAAGCCAAGAGAGAGTAACCTTCATTAGCATTAATAAGACAAGCACCAAGAACAACACTATTAAGGGCAGCTGGAATATCAAAAGAACTATTTCCAATTGCATTCTTAAAAAGAGATCCAAGGAACATTGAGTTAGCCAAAACAATTATTGAAAGAACTAAAATTGTTAGAGCTGAAGCTGCGGATGTTGAACAAAAGTAAGACCAGATCCAAGACTCAATAACACAAAGCAAAAGAGTAAGAGTAACATAAAGGCCTTTAAAAGCTATAGCTTTCCAAGATTTAGAAAGATCAGATGCTACAGCTTCAACACCCATGAAATTAGCTAAAACATAGTTATTTGCAAGAATACAAGCAAACATAACAGCAAAAACTTCTTTAATACTCATCACTTTGCCTCCTCGTTTGTTGCACAGCAATCTGCACTACAGGCCTTACATTTAAAGCATCCTGCCACAGCCAAAAGAATTGCAAAAACAATAAATGCACCATAGCTCTTTGCAAGAATAGGAATAACAAAACTTGAAAGGAAATCCACCTTGTGACCAGCAAAAGTTCCAAGACCAAGAGTCTCTCTAATGATTGCCATGACAATAACAAGTAATGCAAACTCAAGACCACAAATTACAGCATTTTTCAAAGCACCTCCAACTGACAAGTCAGATGCAGTGGTTCCTTTTAGAACCAACATAGCATTAAGAGCACAAAGAGCAACATAAACACCAAGCATGGAACTGGCACTAGGAACAAATGCTGCAATCAACATATTAGCCATTGAAGCAAAACCAGCTGTAACAATCACAGAAAGAGCAAGTCTAACAAAGGTCATTGTAATCTTTCCAAGAAGAGACATAACCAAAGAAGACAAAACCAAAATACAGAAAACAGCACAAGCCAAAACAAGACCTGAAATGACATTGGTTGTTCCAGCAAGAGCTGGACAAGCAGACAAAAACAAAATCATCACAGGATTGTTAGATAAAAATGATTTCAAATAATTCTTTTCCATCAGTTATTACCTCCAACAATAGCCTTAAATGCCTCAAATGCATCATTAATTGCACACTGAACAGCCTCTGTAGTCATTGTTGCACCAGAAATCAAGGCTTGATCTCCAGCCCAAGTAGAAGAATCCAAACCAACAAAACCAGCCTTATAAGAAGTAGGCTCAAGGCTATAACCACTAAAGTATTCAGCTTCAATAATCAACTGAGCAGCATTAAAAGCATAAATCTTACCACTCTCATCAATTACAACGTAGATAACCATAGTCTCGTTGGAGAAACCGTATGGTCTACATGTGTAACAATAGAAAGTGCCCTCAGAACTTTCAGCTTTAAACAACGTTGAAACACTGTTAAAGACATTGCCAATATCCATAGCAGTTAGGACTGAATCAGAAGGAACCATCTTTACAACCTTCTTTTCATCCTTGGATGCAACATTAGAAAGCTTGTTGGAAGCCTCAGCTGAAAGAGAACTAATAATAGAAGCATCAAAGGAATTTGTCACATCAACAGACTCAAGATCATAAACTTTTGCATCTAATGACGCATTGAAAATAACAAGATAATTGGAATCTGAAGAAGCATACCAGTAGGCAACACCAATGCCATTATTTGTTGTCCAAGCGTTCTTAACACCAGAAACAGAAGACTTAAATTCCGTAATCTGAGCAATTCCAGAAGGATTAGCTGCAGTCTTAAAGACAACTGGAAGCATTTCAGCAATAATCTGACTTGCATCCTTAATACCAGCTTTGATTAAGTCATTAGAAATCAACGTTTCAAAGGCATTGGAAACAGCATTGCGGAAAGCACTTGAAGAATAAGTTACACCTGCAACAATAGAAGTACCTCCCAAAGTAGAATCCTGACCAACAAAGGTTGTTGGATAGGTATCCTGACCAAAGTCTTTTGTTTCAGGATAGGAATCAAGAGAAATACCACTAATCTTTCCGTCTGAAGAAATAGCAACAGTAAGCTCAATGTAATCGCCGGTATAACCCTTATTGGTTGCACATCTAACAACATAACCAAGATTGCTATTCTCTTTCCAAACACTTGAAACAGTGTCAGCAACAACAGGAAGTTCAAGTTTCTCAAATCCCGTTGCTTCTGGCATAACTTTATACAAAGGCTCAAGTTCGGCACCCTGAGCATTAGCTTCAATTAAAGGTGCTGTAAAGCAATTGAGAGCCAAAACCAAAGCACACATTACCACAAAAACAACAACAAGAATCACAGCTTGAAGAGATTTATTATTTGCCATTGTTAGACCCTCCAAGTGGAACATTATGAGTAAGCTTCTCAATGAAAGGAGTAAGAATATTCATAATTAGAATTGAGAAGGAAACGCCTTCTGGAAGTGCACAATATCTTCTAATAACAAAAGTAATTATACCGCAACCAACACAGAATAAGCACTTACCTTTAACAGTAATAGGTGTTGTGACATAGTCTGTTGCCATGAAAATTGCACCAAGGAAAAGTCCTCCGGAAATAATCTCATAGAAAGCATAAATTGGAGAACCAGTTACAATAAGGAAGAGGATAAAAACTGTTACAATAAAGCAAGCAGGAACGTACCACTTAATTACTTTTCTAACTGAAAGATAAATCCAACCAATAACCAAAGCAACAATACAAGTCTCACCAATTGTACCACCATGAAGACCTAAAAGCATTTGGCTTAAAGATGGAAGGTTTTCCATTGAATTTGAAGCCAGATTAGCAAGTGGAGTTGCACTTGAAACAAGTTCTACTCCCTTAGGATTCACAAAGGTAGCAACGGAACCAAAAGCAATAATCATAAATACACGGCCAGTAATGGCTGGGTTTGCAAAATTCTTTCCAAGTCCTCCAAAAATACACTTAGCAAAAACAATTGCAAAAACAGAACCAACAATAGCCTCGTAAATAGAAACCTCAGTTCCAAGGTTTAAAGCCAATAAAAGACCGGTAACAACAGCAGAAAGATCGCCTATTGTACACTTCTTTTTGGTACACAAATCAAATATCCACTCTGCAGCCACGGCGCTAAGAACGCAAGTGGCAATAAGCCATACCGACTTCACTCCAAATATCACTACAGAAGCAATAACAGCAGGCAAAAGAGCAATGATAACATCCAACATAATTCTACGACTTGAACTCTTATCGTGAAAATGTGGAGATGAAACAGTAATCAAATCATAATGCTCCATTACTTCCTCCTCCCTCTCATAAACTTCTTAGCTTCTCTGTTGTTAGCAACAAGAGGTCTGTGAGCTGGGCAAACATAAGCACAGCAACCACACTCCATACACTGAGCAACATCTTCTTTTTTCAGAATTGCTTCCTTTTTTTCGTCATCATCAAGATCAAGTGCATGAGCATAAGCAACTGGATTTAGATTCAAAGGACATGCTTCAACGCACTTTCCACAATGTAGACAAGCAGATGGTTCAATAACAACAGAATCTTTTAGATCCATAGCAACAATAGCACTTGTAGCTTTAACTACAGGCTCATCTAAAGATGAAACCGCACGTCCCATCATTGGACCACCATCAAGAACCTTGCCGGGCTGGCTCTTAAATCCACCACACTGCTCAATGCAATATTCCATGCTAGTTCCAATTGGGACAACAATGTTTTTAGGATTGGCTATAGCAGAACCATCAACAGAAATACATTTATCTACAAGAGGCATACCTGTTTCAAAATATCTAGCCATTTTAGCTAAGGTTGTCACGTTAGTAATGATAACTCCAAGAGAGGCGAGACGCTGACCTGCAGCAACAACTTTACCTGTGGCATTCCAAAGAAGAACCTGCTTAGCTCCCTGAGGATAAACACTCTTAAGAGGCTTAACTTCAACAGCACTGTCATCCTTGAAAACTTCAGTCAAGTGAGCAATAGCCTCAGGCTTGTTTTCCTCAATACCAATAACATATTTAGTAGCACCAGAGAACTTTTTAAGAATTTCAATACCCATCTTAATATGATCTGAATCTTCAATCATTGTACGATTATCCGCTGTACAATAAGGTTCACACTCAGCACCATTAATAAGAATTGTGTCAATCTTATTTTTCCTCAAAGCTTCCCACTTTCCATGAAGTGGATAAGCAGCTCCACCAAGACCAACAATACCTGATAACCTACATCCATTAAGAAAATCATCAAGAGTCTCAAGCTTTGGGGCTATCATTTCAGGATCTTTTTCCATCTTTCCATCGCTCTTGATTGAAATAGCCTTCTCACTTACAGCAGTAATCTCACCAGACACAGAAGCATGTACTGGAGAAGAAACTCTACCTTCACCCTCTTTAGCGATCATCTGTCCAACATACACATGGTCCCCAACAGCCACAATTGGAACTGCTGGAACACCAGAATGCATCAGCATTGGAATCGTCACAGATTCTGGTGCAGGAACAACAAGAGAATGCATGTCCTGCGTGCTTTTGCAATGTGGCACATGTACAGACGATATCTTTCTTTTGAAAAGCATCCAACTCCCTCCTATATAACTAATTAACTATCAAATCTTCTAATCCAGAAGTATATTTAACATCTCCATTGTGGAACACCCACACACAATCAACACCCTCTAAACCAGAAACAAAATCCAAGCCTTCTTCATAGCTCATGCAAAATAAAGCTGTGGAAAGGGCATCGGCATAAGCACTATTTTTAGTAATCACGCTAACCGATGCAAAGTACGTGGCCGGCATAAGCGTGCTTGGGTCTATTATGTGTGAATATCGTGTGCCATTTACTGAGAAGTATCGTTCATACTCCCCGCTGGTCACACATGAGCAATCCACAAGCGCCAGCTTAATTGCAAAAGCTGAATCCGGATTCTTGGGGTCTTTAATACCAGTTATCCAGCTATCCCCATTTGGCTTTGTTCCCACAATTCGCACATTTCCACCCGCATTCAGTACATACGAATTCACATTCTGTTCCTCTAGCCACACAGCCGCCATCTCAGTCGCATAGCCCTTCCCAATAGCACCCACATCCAACGACGCCTTAGGATCCGTAATTCTCACGGTACAGTTAGCCTCATCTATTTCCAAGAACTCAAAACCAACATGCTTACTTGCCTCTTCTAAGACCGATATCTCTGGCAAATATGGCTGATCTGCTGTTCTTGCATCATGCCAAATAGACAAGACAGAGCCCATCATAACATCAACTATACCATCCGTTAAATCATATATCTCTTTACAATATAAGAGGAAATCAATTAGCTTTCTATCAACCTGAACGGGCTCTCCTCCAGCTTGATTATTAACAGTACAAAGATTGTTGATTCCAGTATACTCATAGTAAATATCAAACAATTTATGATACTCATCTAAAATTTCAGCAACGCCATCTGTACGCTCATTAAAAAGATCATCGTCATCGCCCACGTAGCTATAAACATAGGTAACAGTATCAAAAAAAGAAAAATAAGCCTTTCCTCTAGGCTCTATTTTAGCCATATCTTGGCTCGAGGTCTGACTATTTTTACTGCACCCCGCAAGGGTCACAAGTAAAAGAAGGCCAAGCATTAGAAAAAATCCAATGCTTGGCATAACCTTTTTATAAAGATTCATTATTAGTTAGCGTTCTTAGCAGCCTTAGCAATAACATTCATCATTCCTGTAATCTGAATTGAACAGGAAGCAAAGAGTGTCTCGTCTGTTGTTACAACATAACCAGGATGAGCTTCTTCAGCACCTCTGACTCTGGTAGGAAGATTTGCAACTTCATCAGCTGTCTTGCCGGCACAGTAGTCTTCAAATGCAGCAGCCTGCTGGAACCACTCGTTTGTAGCTTCTGAGTACTTGACCATGTTGTAATCATACTCAAGTTCTTTCTTTGTACCCTTCCAAGTCTTGCCAGTAACTTCACCATCAGCATTAACAGAGAACTGTGGCTGAATTGCGTCTGTAAGAGCAGCAAGAATCTTTCCATCAGAACCAACAACAGCACCTGCAAACTCAGCATACATCTTGATAACGCCGTCAGCATCAGCAGTTGCAACTGTTGACTCTTCAGCAGTTGAGTTGATTGCAACACCAACTGTAAATGTGTCAGCTGTTGAGAATGTCTTTGCCTTAGAATCGTTGCAAGCTTTTACAACTGCTTCAATGAACTCTGTAATCTGAATTGAGCAAGAAGCAAAGAGTGTCTCGTCTGCTGCTACTACATAACCAGGATGTGGCTCATCTGCACCTCTAGTTCTGGTCTGAATAGCTGCAACTTCTTCAGCTGTCTTACCAATAACATACTGCTCAAATGCATCAACCTGCTGGAACCATTCGTTCGTTGCTTCTGAGTATTTGACCATATTGTAGTCATACTGAAGTTCATACTTTGACTTGAATGTCTTTTCAGCATCAACTTCTGTTGTGCTCATCTTATTCTGTGCATCATCAATCTGACATGCAACAATCTTGCCGTTAGCATCTGTAACAACAACAGCACAAACAGCATCATAAGCAACTTGTGTATCTGTTGACTGTCCGTCATCAAAAACAATACCCATACCAAACTTATAAGTCTGAGCTGCCTTTGCAGTTGTAGTACTTGTAGTAGTTGTTGTAGTAGTTGTAGTCTCAGCTGCCTTCTTGTTGCAAGAAACAAAACAGAAAACAGAACATACAACAAGAAGCATAATTAAAGCTTTCTTCATAATATTACCATCCTCCATACGATGAGTGTCCAAATAAACCACACACGCGCGCACGCGCATATTATATATTCAAGACACCCAAAAAAGAGATAACACTTTCATAATACATGGTCAACAATGAGCAGAAAAAAACTTTTTTTTCAAACTATAAATGAATAACTGTTATGCAAAAAGAGCATAGCAGTTTTATACATTTTATACAGTACAGCAGGCAGCCTTAAGAAAACCGTTGAAGATTTGATGGGGCTTTGTAGGTCTACTCTTAAACTCTGGGTGAAATTGAACAGCAATAAAGAAAGGATGTTGATCTGCCCTAAGCTCAACAGCTTCAACAAGCTTTCCACTTGGAGATTTTCCACTTAAAACAAGACCGGCATCCTCAAAGTTCTTTTCAAAAGCACCATTGAATTCATATCTGTGTCTATGACGTTCTTGAACCTGTGAACAACCATACAAACTGTGCAAAAGAGAGTTCTCCCTTATCACGCATGGATACGCACCAAGGCGCATAGTCCCTCCCTTTTGACGGCCTTTTTGATCTTCCATAAGGGCAATAACAGGATGTTCTGTAGTTGTAGAAAACTCTCCGGAATGAGCATCTTTCCAGCCCAAAACATCTCGTGCATACTCAATACAGGCAATTTGCATACCAAGACATATTCCAAAATAAGGGATTTTATTTTCTCTGGCGTATTGGCAGGCTAAAATCATACCCTCAATACCTCGGTCTCCAAAACCACCTGGAATCAAAATGCCATTAACCCCTTTTAAAATTGAAGAGGCCTTCTCTTTAGAAGTAATATCGCTAGACTCAACCCATCTAATAGAAAGTTCAGCATTGTTCCAAAAAGCAGCATGATGCAGAGATTCCACTACAGAAAGATATGCATCATGTAAGGCGGTATATTTACCAACCATGGCAATTTCCACCTTTTTTTCGCTTTTCATTGAACTTTCAACCATCTTAACAACATTTTCCCAATCAGAAAGATTGCAACTAGGAGCTTCAATATTAAGAATTCTACAAACTATATCGTCCATATGCTGCTCATGAAGCATAAGAGGAACCTCGTAAAGACTGTTTAGAGTCTTATTCTCTATAACACAATCGGGCTTTACGTTGCAGAACATAGCTATCTTGGACTTGATTGAGTCCTCAATTGGCATGTCGCTTCTTAGCACAATGATGTCCGGAAACAGGCCTAAGCCCTGCATTTCTTTAACAGAATGCTGTGTTGGTTTACTTTTATGCTCTCCACTAGAGGCAAGATAAGGAACTAAAGTTACGTGAATAAAAAGTCTGTTGCTCTCGCCAACTTCGTGACCAATTTGACGTATAGCCTCCAAGAAAGGCTGGCTTTCAATGTCGCCAACTGTACCACCAATTTCAGTGATAACAATATCGGCTTTAGTCTTATTTCCAACAGCGTATATAAATTTCTTTATCTCGTTAGTGACGTGTGGGATAATTTGAACAGTGTTGCCAAGATATTCCCCGGCGCGTTCCTTTTGGAGGACATTCCAGAAGACCTTTCCGCTGGTAAGATTGGAGAACTTGTTCAAGTCCTCATCTATAAAGCGCTCATAGTGGCCAAGATCCAAGTCTGTTTCAGCTCCATCCGCTGTGACAAAAACCTCACCGTGCTGAAGTGGACTCATGGTTCCAGGGTCTACATTCATGTAAGGATCAAGCTTTTGAGCAGCGACCTTAAGGCCTCTGTTCTTTAAAAGTCTTCCTAAACTTGCCGCAGTGATGCCCTTTCCTAGGCCCGAAACAACTCCACCAGTTACGAAAATGTACTTGGTCATGGCTCACCTCTCCAAACGCAGTGAGAATATAAAACTTACCGGCATTGTGTAAAGTATTTTCTGTGGGAATAAAAACGAAAAAAAGAAAATTTAAAAAAATCCCCCAAGCCAAAGACCTGGGGGACCTCAATGAATAAATCAAAAATTATTTGCTAAGATATTCATCAATTGCCTTAGCAGCAACCTTACCAGCACCCATAGCAGAGATAACTGTTGCAGCTCCTGTTACAGCATCACCACCAGCATAAACTCCAGTTCTAGAAGTAAGACCTTCCTCATTAACAATGATTCCACCATGTGCGTTTACTTCAAGACCCTTAGTTGTGTTTTTGATAAGTGGGTTTGGAGATGTACCAATAGCAATAACAACAGTATCAACATCAATCACAAATTCTGAACCCTCAATTGGAACAGGACGTCTTCTACCCTTAGCATCTGGCTCACCAAGCTCCATCTTAATGCACTTAAGACCAGTAACAAAACCGTTCTTAGGATCTCTTGGATTATCTGGGTTATTGTAACCAAGAACTTCTACAGGATTTCTGAGAAGCTGGAAGTCAATTCCCTCTTCCTCTGCATGTTCAACTTCTTCTCTTCTTGCAGGAAGCTCGTTCATTGAACGGCGGTAAACAATGTAAACCTTTTCAGCGCCAAGACGTAAAGCAGTTCTTGCAGCATCCATAGCAACGTTACCACCACCAACAACAGCAACCTTACCACCCTTCATGATAGGAGTGTCATCCTTTTCTCTGAAAGCCTTCATTAAATTGCTTCTTGTAAGATACTCGTTAGCAGAATAAACACCCTTTAATGACTCACCAGGAATACCCATGAAGTTAGGAAGACCAGCACCGGAGCCAACAAAGACAGCCTCGTTGCCCATGGCAAAAAGCTCATCAATTGTTAGAGTCTTACCAATAACAACGTTAGTCTCAACATCAACACCCATTGCCTTGAGATTCTCAATTTCACGAGCAACAATAGCCTTAGGAAGTCTGAATTCAGGAATACCATAAACCAAGACACCACCAGCTACATGTAAAGCTTCATAAACAGAAACCTTGTAACCTTTCTTTGCCAAGTCACCAGCGCAAGTAAGTCCAGAAGGACCAGAGCCAACAATAGCAACCTTATGACCGTTTGAAGCAGGAACAGTTGCAGCTTCCTTAGAATTCTCGTTGTGCCAATCAGCAACATATCTTTCAAGTCTACCAATTCCAACTGGCTCAAACTTAATACCAAGAGTACATTTGCTCTCGCACTGTGTTTCCTGAGGACAAACTCTTCCGCAAATTGCGGGAAGAGATGATGTCTTGTGAATTACATTATAGGCAGCTTCAATGTCATCTTTCTTGATGCAATCAATGAAAGAAGGAATATCAATATTGACAGGACAACCATCTACACAAGGCTTATTCTTACAATGAAGACATCTGTTAGCCTCATCAATAGCCATTTGATGGGTATAACCCAAAGCAACTTCTTTAAAATTATGTGCTCTTACCTGTGGTTCTTGAACAGGCATTTCATGTTTTTTAGGATCAATAGCCATAAAATCCTCCCTTAAGCATTCTTAAAGAGATTACAGGTCTCTTCATGAGCCTTGCGCTCAAAGTCTGTGTACATACGACCACGAGACATGGCCTCATCAAAGTCAACCTCATAGCCATTGAAATCAGGACCATCAACACAAGCAAACTTGGTTACTTTCTTGCCATCCCGAGTAAGGGTAAGTCTACATCCACCACACATTCCAGTACCATCAATCATGATTGGGTTCATGGAAACTGTAACCGGAGTACCAAATGGCTTTGCAGCAAGCACGACAAACTTCATCATAACAAGAGGGCCAATTGTAATAATTTCATCAAACTGCTCACCAGCTTCAAGCATTTCCTTCAATGGAACGGTAACATTTCCATGGCGTCCATACGAGCCATCATCTGTCATAACAAATAATCTATCTGAACAGGCCTTGAATTCGTCTTCCAAGATGAGAAGGTCTTGACTTCTAAAACCGATAATGCTTGTAACGTTCACGCCAAGAGCATGAAGTTCCTGCGCAATTGGCATAGCAATAGCACAACCAACACCACCGCCAACAATACAAACCTTCTTAAGTCCTTCAATATGAGTAGGAACACCAAGAGGACCAACGAAATCCTGAATATACTCACCTTGATTCTTGTGGTTAAGTTTCTCTGTTGTTGCACCGACAATCTGGAAAATAATCTTAACAGTCCCCTGCTCTTTGTTGCAACCAGCAACTGTGAGTGGAATTCTTTCTCCATCTTCATCAACTCTAAGGATGATGAACTGACCCGGCTTAGCCTTAGCCGCTACGAGAGGAGCTTCAATCTCCATTTGGGTAACGGTAGGATTTAAATTCTTTTTTGTAACAATTCGGTACATAGACCCTCCACTAAATTGCAAAATACCCAACCAGTTATTATCTACAAATTAGCTTTCTCTTGCAATGAAACATATAGTATATTTCAATATTATCACTTTAGAGATATAAGCCTTATATCTTTTCTGATATAACATGTTAATTCTTGGTATCATAAGAATTAGTTAGATGTGTCTAACACCTATAGTCTTCCCAAACTCACGTAAATAACAAGCCAAAGACTCAACAATTTTCTCTTTTGTCTTTAGCTGTGGAAACTCACAATTTGCAGGATTATCAGCAGAGCTGACAAAGAAGTTTATTTCATTAGCCTCGCATAGTGCCGTATAAATCAAACTTGCCCCATCTTGATTACCATCCACCACAGCTGAAGCTATAACTTTTTCAAGAACCGCAGACATTGTAATAATCCCCTCTGTCACTAAATCAACACCTTCTATATGAGAAACAGGAGGAATCTCAGGATTTTCATACTGAAAGCCTATAACAAGACTTTTATGCAAAAAATTAGCTACATACTGAGCCGTTGTGCCACCGCAAACAATATGTTTACCTTCCAGTGCAAAGAAATCTGAGAGAAGCTTATTACGTGTAGAATCATCAGAAAAAGGAAGACCAAAAAGCAAATTAACCGTCACAAAAACTCAAACCTTGGCCTTAATCTCTTTGTTATAAAACTCCTCCACCGTAGAAGGAATAACAGAAAACAGCTTTGTATTATCTATAGTAATTGAAACACCATCTTGGCAGTTACCAGTACAAAAAGTGGCCTCAAGTTCAACAGAATCAGAAAGATTATCACGCTCAATGTAATCTTGAAGAGCCTCAACAACTTGACGAGCACCTTTTAAATGGCAAAGTGAACCAATACAAATCTTAACGTTCATATTAAATCCTCATAAATTTCCTGTAGTAGGCTCTATCCATTGAGTTTCCAACAGAATACCGCATTGCTGCAACATATGGGATCCAAGCCTTAATATCATCAACACTCTCACCGGAAGCCTTACAATAAGTCTTCAAATACAAAGAGCCAGTCTCATCCCCCAAAGATCTTCCCAAAATGATATATGACAGCGCAGCATCATAATTGCCACACCCCAAAGAGGCCTTAGACCAGTCCAAGATGTAATATTTACCATCTTCTGTCACAACTATATTGGATAACGTGTAATCACCATGGCAAAGAGAAAGTCCATCAGGAAGTTTTTCAATCCCTAAAAGAATCTCGTCCTTTGTCTCTTGTGGGATATTTGCCTGGCAAAGACGAGTCTTCATTAAAATTTTAGCAGACGGCAGACCACAGAAAGTCTTCTCATGGATTTTCAGTTGCTCTTCCACAAAACGCTCCATGTATTTCTCTCTCTCACCTACATTTGCAATATACATGCGCTTTAAAGACTCTCCCTTAATGTAGTCCGATACCAATGTCCATCTTCCACCTTCCTGCTTAATTGTATGAATAGCAGGAACAGGAAGACCAATTTCAGCAGCAACAGACTGAAAAAACCCTTCCATAAGGATGTATGACATATGAACAGAATTTCTAAATGCCTTTAAAGAATAATTGCCATCATGATAGACAGTTTTGTCATTTCTAATAGCTATAATTCTATCCAATGTCATCATTTAACCTCTGAAGGAAGAATACTCTTTGGCGAGATAATAGGATTATCAATAGTGCTACGCTTTGCCTTAATCAACTGATCAATGAACATAATGTCTAATTTGCTCAGTTTATAATCCTTCTTGTAAATAAGAACATCTTTGTAATGTCTCTCAAGTCCATCACAACGTCTTTGAACAAGGTCAAATCTATCCAAAATTCCCTGAGAAACAGGAGAAACCCACATGAAACATTCTGTATTTTGATTTAGAAGTTCAAATTGACTACCACGCTCAAAAACAAAGATTCGTTGAGATGAAATATCAGAAATTTCTTCTTTACTTACAGTTGTAAAAGGAACTGATGGAACATACGGATCAGCATGAGCCACTTGAATAAAGTAAGAAAGGTCATCCAAAGTAATAGTCTCTTGATAAGCCAAAGGACAATCCTTATTCATCAAAAGAAGATAATCAAAATCTGTAACCATTTCATATGCAAAATTCTTTTCTTCAAGCATCTTCTTGTAGTACTTATCATTGCTTTCCGCATATCTTACAATGCCAAGTTTGTAGTCATCTTGAAGCATATTTTGGATAACCATTCTAGAATTGGTTTCCATGTAAAAAAGGTCAACAACATCGTTTGGGTCAAGCATGTTGGAAAACTTAGCAAAACCATCTGCAATGTAAGATGAACGTGGGACAGAAACAGAAAAACGTTTCTTTGAAACTGTTCCGGTTTTAAGAATTTGCTCAACTTCATCTACTTGCTTAAGAATATTCTTTGCATATTTAACAAAAACCTCACCTTCAGGGGTAAGTGTCATACCTTTAGAACTTCTATCAAAAAGGGTGAGTCCAAGACCTGTTTCTAGTTCTTTTATTGCTCTACTTAAATTAGGCTGTCCTACACATAGTGTCTCTGCGGCTTTATTTATAGAATTTGTCTCTGCAATTTCAACAGCATACTTCATGTGAAGTAAATTCATTGACACCTCCAAGTACGTGGACACGCTTTAACTATCTTATTTTACCTAAAAAAGGCTATTCATTTCTACTTTTTACGCTAAAAAAACATAAGAATATGCAACTAAATGGCTCTTTTATTGACGATTGTTCTCAATTATGCTAGTAATTAAAGCAATATATCCGCCCTTTCAGGGGCACAAGGAGTTTCTGTCCAATATGTTGGATGATGGTAGTAAACCTCCTCTATTGGGGGTGTTATTTTTGCTGCTTACTGCAGCCTATTTTGCGTTAACTGAGACATCTATCTCCTCAGTTTCTAAGAACAGATTAAAAGTCACGTCAGAACGTGGTGATGCACGTGCAAGCAAAGTTCTCTCCATTTTGGAGAAATTTGATCTAGCAATCACAACAATTCTCATTGGAACAAATATTGTTCATATTTCCACCGCAAGCGTGGTAACAATTTATGTTTCCAAAAGATGGGGACTAAGTTTCGTTTCTCTTTCAACAATTCTTACCACAATTGTGGTTTTTTTCTTTGGCGAAATGCTTCCAAAAAGCATTGCAAAAAAATATCCAGAAAAGATTTCAAAGATTTGTGTCTATCCCCTTTCTGTTTTTATGGTCATATTTAGACCCCTTTCTGCAATTCTTACATTCATTGGACAAACAGCTACAAAGCACAGAGAAAGTGACTCTCAAATATCGGTTACAGAAGATGAATTGCAAGATATTATCGAGGACATGACAGAAGAAGGTACGTTGGATGAAAATCAAAGCGACCTAATATCATCGGCCTTACAATTTGGAGATGTAACGGTTGAGAGTATTCTGACCCCACGTGTAGATGTGTGCGCAATTGATGTAGAAGAAGATCCTCAACAGATTTTAAAGACCATTAAGGAAGAGCCACACAGCCGTCTGCCCGTGTATGAAAAATCCATTGATAATATCATAGGTGTATTGCAAATAAGGAAATACCTTAAGGCCTACTTGCAAAATGGAAAAACTCCAAATCTCAAAGAGATGTTGGATGAAGTCTATTATGCACCACAGAGCATGGAAATCCACGAGCTGCTTCCACAAATGTCAAAGCTCAAGCTCAATATGGCTGTCATTACAGATAACTATGGCGGAACCCTTGGAATTGTCACCGTAGAAGACATTTTAGAGGAACTTGTTGGCGAAATTTGGGATGAAGACGACATCATTGAAGAGCCAATTGTCAAGAATTCAGACGGCTCGCTAACTGTAGGAAGTGAAGTCAGTCTTGCCGATATCTTTGACGCTATAGATTTCCAAGACCCAGATGAAGATGATAAGGACGCTGCCAACCTGCTTTTAGGAGAGTGGATGTATGAAAAATTTGCCGCAATCCCTAAAGAAGGAGATAGCTTTGATTACTACAATCTAAAAATCACTGTTCAACAGATGGAGCACAACAGAATTCTTAAAGCAAGAATTGAAAAGATTGAAAAAACTGAAGCAGATGAAGCTTCAAGCCTTAAAGCTTCAAAGCATGAAGATAATACAGAGAAGGAGGAAGCAAAATGATTTCAATTCCATTAATTGTAATTGGCATAATAATTTGTCTTTACTTTTCAAATTTCTTCTCAGCTTCAGAAATGGCTTACGCCTCGTGTAACATAATGAGACTTGAAAGCATAGTTGATGACAAAGAAAAAGGCTGGAAAAAAGCCCAAATTGCCATTAAAATTACTCAAAAATTCGATGAAGCATTAAGTGCAATTCTAATTGGAAATAATTTAGCTAATATCGCATCATCTTCTTTAAGCTCAGTTTTAGTCATTATGATTACCGGATCTGAGGGTTACGCTTGGCTTTCTACGCTAATCATTACAGTTTTGGTCATCATTTTTGGTGAAACCATGCCAAAGATCATGTCCAAAAGAAACTCAACCTCAACTGCTGTAAAAAATGCCTCGTTTGTGAATTTCTTAATGATTGTCTTCAAACCAATTATTTGGGTAGTAGTAAAACTTATAGAATTACTCACAAAGCCGTTGAAGGGAGAAGCAGAAGAAGCCACCCAAGAAGAAGGCGTAGAAGAATTACACTCAATCATTGAAACAGCAGAAGATGAAGGAATCATTGACGAAGACGACTCCAATCTCATGCAAAAAGCAATTGATTTTGCAGACATCTCCGCCATGGAAGTCATGACAGCCCGAGTAGACGTAGTTGCAATAGACATAGAAGACTCTTGGGCAGACATAAAGGAAATAATTGACAGCTCCACATACTCAAGACTTCCAGTCTATGAAGGCACAATTGACAACATTATTGGAATTTTGCACCTAAACAGACTATTCAAAGCACTTGCAACGTTAGAAGCAAACGGCATTCCAATAGACGGCAAGGAGCCTCCATTCGATATCAAAACTCTTCTCATGCCACCATGCTACGTTTACAAGACAATGAAATTGCCAAAGGTACTAAACCAGTTCAAGCTAGCCAAACAGCACCTAGCCATTGTCACAGACGAGTACAGTGGCACTCTTGGCATCATCTCCATGGAAGATGTACTGGAGCAGATTGTTGGCGAAATCTACGATGAAACCGATATTGTTGACCCTGAAATCATCAAGCATACTGACACAGAGTTTGAAATTGATGGTGGCATGCCAATAACAGACCTTTTAGATCTTGCGGGCATCAAAGAAGCCAATTTTGAAGCAGACAGTGCTACAGTTGGAGGCTGGACAGTTGAATCCATAGGATCCTTCCCTAACGAAGGCGACAGTTTCAACTACAAAAACATGACAATCACAGTCCTCAAAATGGATGGACTAAGAGTTGAGAAAGTATTGGTTAAGCTAGAAGCTCCACAGGAAAAATGAAATCAAATCCAGTAACTGCTGCTGATTTTGGCACCTCTAAAATCAGTAGCATCCTTCTCAAGATTACACCACCTGTAATGGTTGCCCAGCTCATACAGGCTCTATACAACACAGTAGATAGTTTTTATGTGGGCCGTTTCTCTGGAGACGGCCTAACGGCTCTATCCGTTATCTACCCAATTCAGCTTTTTATTACAGCTCTTGCAGTAGGAACAGGAACAGGCGTAAATGCTCTTATGGCAAGACTTTATGCCCAGAAAGAAGAAAAGAAAGCCAATTTTGCCGGAGGCACAGGTATTTTCCTTTGTGCCATAACATGGGTCATTTTTAGCATCTGCTGCATATTTTTAATGAAACCCTTCATAAGGCTTTCTGTTCGTTCTTCTGTTGCGCTTGATTACGCCATGACATATGGCAACATAGTTGTTATTGGGAGTCTTGGAATCTTTTTAGAAAGCTGTTTCACAAAAATACAACAAGCCAATGGCAACATGGTTCTTCCAACAATAGCTCAAGTTTCTGGAGCTGTAACAAACATCATCCTTGATCCTGTTCTAATTTTTGGAATAGGCCCAATTCCATCAATGGGAATTGCAGGGGCTGCCATTGCAACAGTAATTGGGCAGTTTGTTGCTGCAATAATTACAGGAGTCAAAGGTTTTAGAAAACCACCACGCATTGCTCAAATGGGAGTCTATGTAAAGCAAATCTATCACTACGGCTTTCCTACCATACTTCTACAGTTTTTATGGGTAGTGTACATCATGGCACTGAACATGATACTTGCTGGTTTTTCAGATGCCGGAATAACAGTTCTTGGACTTTACTACAAACTTCAATCTTTTTTCTTTATTCCTATGTTTGCTTTGCAAACCAGTATTGTGCCTGTTTTAAGCTACAATTACACACAACAAAGTTATGGAAGATGCCGTGAAGTAATGCGCTTTTCAGCCATTGTATCTGCCATACTCATGACCATTGGTTTTTTCTGTTTTGAATTCATCCCAGGGCCTCTTATTAAGATTTTCTCGTCAAGTGAAGAAGTTCTAGAAATTGGAATTCCCGCCTTCAGACTCATTGGACTTAGCTTCTATCCAGCAGTTCTATCAATGCTCTCACCAACCTTCTTTCAAGCCATTGGAGAATCAAAACAAAGCTCTATTTTAGCAGTTACACGTCAAATTCTCTGCTTAATTCCAATTTTCTGGCTATTATCTAAGCTTGGACTAGGCTATACTTGGATTGCCTTCCCTGCTTCAGAAATAATTACTGGAACAATTGGAGTAATTCTGTATATCAAAGAAGTAAAATCGTGGAAGAATGCTGAGGATTGCCATGGAAATGCCAACAGCTGATCTAGAACTAAAAGAATTAAGAAAAATACTTCCTCGTGTTGTATTGGCTTCAGGCTCCCCCAACCGCCTTGAATTGTTAAGAAGTGGCGGTATTGAAGTAATTGTAAAACCACAAGATATTGCTGAAGACGAGCCAAGTGGAGAGCCAGGGCTTGCTGTGCTGTCCATAGCTTCTAAAAAACTAGAACACTATATCAAAAGTGACGATTTTGACCCCAATCTCCCAGCTCTTTGCCTAGACACTCTTGTTTATTTTGAAGGCAGATTTCTTGGAAAACCCAACAGCGCAGAACAAGCACTGTCAGAAATTAAGTCCTTTTCAGGCAAAGAACAAGAAGTCTACTCTGGCTATGCAATATATCATCCCTTTGAAGGAATTGTCAGAGGTTACGACCGCTCCACTGTCACCTTTTATACCCTGTCAGACCAACAGGCCTTGTCTTACATAACCACCGGCGAATGGAAAGGCGCTGCAGGTGGCTATAGAATACAAAAAACCGGCCATGCCCTTATTGACCACATCACTGGAAGTTGGACCAACGTCATTGGCTTGCCGGTTGAAGCAATAATTAAAGCTTTATGAGGTTTTGCAAAAACCTCTTATCTTAACCACTTTCATACTGTATAATTTGCTCAAAAAGCAAAAAGGAGTGCACATATGCAGGATTTAATGAAAAAACTCGAACAAGCTCGCGATTATATTAACAGCAAAACAAATAATCTAAAGATTGAAGTTGGTCTAGTTCTTGGTTCTGGCCTTGGTAACATGGCAGAACAAATTAACAATCCCATTACTATTGACTACAAGGACATTCCCAACTTCCCAGTTTCAACAGTCCAAGGCCACGCCGGAAGACTTGTCATTGGTGAACTTGAAGGCAAGAACGTCCTATGTATGCAAGGTCGCTTCCACTTCTATGAAGGTTATGACATGGACCAAGTTGTATTTCCAATTCAGACAATGCATATGCTAGGAATTGAAAAACTCATCCTCACAAACGCTGCCGGTTGTGTTAACAAAGCTTGGAAACCAGGCACCCTCATGCTAATTACAGATCACATCAAATTAGCCCCAGAATGTCCATTAAGAGGCAAAAACGAAGACAAGTTAGGACTAAGATTCTTTGACATGTCTCGTGCATACGACCCAGATTTATTAAAACTTGCAAGGGAAAAGGCCACAGAACTTGATGTCAACTTCACAGAAGGCGTCTACATGTTCTTTGCAGGGCCAAACTTTGAAACACCAGCAGAAGTCCGAGCTGCCCGCATTCTTGGAGCCGATGCCGTTGGAATGTCCACTGTCCCAGAGGCTATTGCCGCAGCTCATTGCTCAATGAAAACACTAGGCATCAGCTGCATGACCAACATGGCTGCAGGAATCCTAGATCAGCCACTTGAGCACAGCGAAGTTCTAGAAACTGGCCTTGTTGTGAACAAAATGTTCTCTGCCCTCATCAAAGCCATTGTAAAAGATATTTAAAGGTTTTTGCAAAACTGTTTCATCTGTGTCCAATCTGTTTGGGTCGTTTGGGTCGTTTCAGTCGTTTGGGTCGTGTGGGCTGTTTAGAATAGTCCCACACGTCCTACACGTCCCACACGTCCCACACAGAAAGGCAAACACTTAAAACAGATTTAGGCAAATTCTTTGAATCTTAAAATCAAAACTTCTTATACACTGTACTTGCCAACTGAACAATCTCATCAACCCTATTAGAATCAGTTTGAGATAAAGAGAATTCACTTTGTCTTAGAATACCACCCATGAAAATGTGACCTGGATGAAATTTCATCAAAGAAGCCTCTTCTCTTGGCAGATGGACATGGTATTCTTTTGCCTTAATCTTAGAGCTCAGTTTCTCGAAATTTCTTTCATTGATTCCACAACCAGGCATGATAATAACCCTGTCGCTCGCCTTTTGAACAAGGCTTTCAAGTAAATCGGCACCCTCTGTAACACTTGCTTCTTGTCCACTTGTTAAAATTCTATCAACACCCAAGTCAATAAGACATTCCAAAGAAGCAAAAGCATCTCGTGTCATATCAAATGCCCTGTGAAACGTAACAGACAATGGACGAGCCGCCTCAATAATTTGTGCACATCTTTTAACATCAATGTCCCCTTGAGGGGTTAAAATACCAAAGACAATACCATTGGCACCCTCATTTTTAAAAACCTTCACATCCTCTAGCATTACGGCAAACTCATCATCGCTGTAACAAAAATCACCCCCACGAGGCCTAATCATTACATTAATGGGAATACTTGCAAGACGTCTTGCAACTTTGAATGTGCCAAGAGAAGGTGTACAACCACCCTCAAAAAGGTCACTGCAAAGCTCAACTCTATCTGCCCCACCCTGTTGGGCTCGCAAGACCGATGTTGCTGATTCTAGACAAATTTCAATCAAAGGTTTTTTTACCATAACATAGCCCCCTGTGCTTCCAACATACTACATGGTTTCTTTTATATTCAACACTATAATCTAAGCATGGTAGCATAATATTTTTAAAAATATAGTACGGTTTAAATAAAATACCCTTCATTGTTTGTGGATTGAACTATCATTAGAAAAACAAATACTCGTGTTGAAAGAAAAACCATTAGATGCTTAAATCATGAAAAAACAAGAACTGTTGACGCCAAAGAAATCTTTTCGCTCTAAGGTTATGAAGCATTGGCAATTTTATTTTATTGTTGCACTTCCCATACTTTATTTTATTGTTTTCCGCTATGTCCCAATGTACGGAATACTTTTAGCATTCAAACAACGCTATTCGCCAACAAAGGGCATATGGGGAAGTACTTGGGCAAATTATCATGGATTTGGTCAATTTGTTAAATTCTTCTCAAATCCTTCAGCAATTAGAACAATGTGGAATACATTTTCAATCAGCATGTACGCTTTGCTTGCCTCTATTCCTCTTGCTGTTCTTTTGGCAATTTGTCTTAATGAGTGTAGATCAACAGCTTGTAGAAAAACAGTACAACTAATAACCTATGCTCCGTACTTTATATCCACTGTTGTTATGGTCTCCATTCTTAACCAGTTTCTTGACCCATCCATGGGAGTTTTTAATGCTGTACGGCGTTTGTTTGGGCTAGAATCAATAAACTACATGGGAGAGCCAAAGCTGTTTAAACATATTTATGTATGGTCAGCTTTATGGCAGAACACCGGTTACAATGCAATCATTTATCTTGCAGCACTAACCGGAATTAACCTCGATTTATACGAAGCTGCTAGAGTTGATGGCGTTAATAAGTGGCAAAAAATATGGCACATAGATTTACCATGCATAAGAACAACAATCATCACAATGTTTATTATGAACATGGGATATGTAATGAGCTTAGGATTTGAAAAAGTGTTCTTAATGCAAAATGCTTTAAATCTTGAAACATCAGAAATTATGTCTACTTACGTTTATAAAATGGGACTATTAAGCAGTGACTTTGCCTACTCCACCGCAATTGACCTGTTGAATTCCGTTATAAATATCATCTTGATATTTGTTTTCAACAAACTAGCAAAAACAGTTTCTGAGGAGGGTGGAATATGGTAAGAAATAAAAACTTACAACCAAAAGAATTAGGCGCAGATAAAGCCTTCCGTATCATTAATAACATATTTCTAATTTTCTGCTTCTTGATTGTCCTATATCCTCTTGTTTTTATTTTGTCCTGTTCATTCAGCAATGCGCAAAAAGTTGTACAAAATAAAGTTTGGCTTTGGCCTGTTGAACCAGATTTGGAAGCCTACAAAGCCGTTTTTAAAAATAAAGACATCATGATAGGTTATAAAAATTCGTTAATATACGTAATAATTGGCACCTTCATTTCAGTTATGCTCACAATGTTCCTTGCCTACCCACTTTCAAGAAAAGAATTTTATGGAAGAAACGTTGTTACAACTTTTATTCTTATAACAATGTTATTTTCTGGTGGAATGATACCCTTATATCTTGTTGTTAAAAATCTAAAATTGTACAACACAATTTGGGCAATGGTTCTTCCCAATGCAATCACCGTTTGGAATGTGATAATAACTAGAACGTACTTAAAAGAAAACATAACAAATGAATTGTATGATGCAGCACAAATAGATGGATGCTCCGATTTTGCATTCCTTTTTAAGATTGTATTCCCTCTTTCAGGCGCAATCATAGCTGTTTTATCGTTGTTTTATGCAGTATCACAATGGAATAAATACATGGATGCACTTTTATATTTACAAGATAAAAGTCTGTATCCGTTACAAATTGTTCTCAGGAACATATTAATCATCAATAGTTCAACCCCAAGCATGATGAGTGACGTTGCAGCTGCAGCCAAGTATCAAGGCTTAAGCCAGACCGTTAGGTATGCAGTTATTGTTGTTGCAAGTTTGCCACTATTAATTGCATATCCGTTTGTACAGCGCTTCTTTGTTAAGGGCGTCTTAATTGGATCAGTAAAAGGCTAATAACCTTTCTGTATATTTAATTTTAAAAACTTTAGGAGGTTTTTATGAAAAAAGTAATCGTTCTAATGCTTGTTGCTTTAATGTGCACATCATTTATCTTTGCACAAAGCTCAACAGAGAAAAAGACTACTGAGGTAAAGTATACTCCAAATGGAACTTACCCAATAGTTGAAGAACCCATTACCGTTGACATTATGGTTGTTCAGGCTCCATGTGTAGAAGATTTCAATACAAATGAATTCTCAAAATACATGGCAGAAAAGACAAATGTTTATGTCAACTTCATCATGGTTCCAGAGCAAACAGCTAATGAAAAACTTGCTTTGACACTTGCATCAGGAGACTACCCAGATGCTTTCCTTGGCTTTGGTATTTCAGGTGATCTTGAAGCAACATACGGTTCACAAGAACATCTTTTCCTTCCTTTAAATAAGTATTACTCAGAGGAATGGATGCCAAACATGATGAAAGCTTTTGAAGACTTCCCAGGAGCACAAGGTTATATGACAAACATTGACGGAAACATCTATTCTCTTCCAAGACTTGAAGGATGCTTCCACTGTTCCAATCAAGCAAAGATGTTTGTTTATCAGCCATTCTTAGATGCACTTGGACTTGAAGTTCCAACCACAACTGATGAGTTCTATGAAGTTCTTAAAGCAATCAAAACACAAGATCCTAATGGAAACGGAAAAGCAGATGAAATACCTCTTGCCGGTTCAATTGTTGGATGGAGTGATAACCTTGAAAGATATCTTCTCAACGCATTCATCTACTGTGACTTAGTAACAGATATTAACTCAAGTTCAATCAGTGGTCTTGGCTTCTTAATGGATGGTAATAAAGTTGATACCATAGTAAACAAGGATGCATACAGAGAAGGTCTCGCTTACATTGCAAAACTCTACAAAGAGGGACTTATCTACAATGGCTCATTTACTCAGGATTCCAACCAGCTCACACAGCTTGTTGAAAGCTCAAGTGAACCAACTGTAGCTTTTGCAACAGGTGGATGGAGAGGCCAGTTCACATCTATTGGTGGAGACCGTTTCAACAACTTTAGAGCAATTGCTCCTCTCAAAGGACCTAACGGTGTACAGGAAGCTGCTAATTTCTTCCAGAACCCAAGCGTTGGAGCATTAGTCATTTCTGCTAATTGTGAATATGCAGATGCCATTATTCGTTATTTTGACTATATGTTCACAGAACAAGGCTTACTTGAGCAAAGAAACGGTTTTGAAGGTACAGCATGGGAATGGGCACAAGAAGGACAAGTTGGTCTTGATGGAAAGCCTGCAGTATGGCAGCAGCTTATACAATGGAATGACAAAGACCCACAGAACGTAACATGGATTCAAGTCCTTTGTGGTTCAATGTCTTATTCTCTCAAGAACGGTCTTGCCGGAGAACAGATTCCACAAGATGATCCAGCATATTATCTTTCAAGCAACAATGAAAAGACCTTATATGATGAGACCGCTAACCTTTATAAGCCATATGCACATGAAGAACTTCAAGTTCCTACCCTAAAGTACACAGCTGAAGAGAACGAAAAGTACAACACTATAAGAGTTGAGCTTGCAAACTTTATCCGTCAGAGCGCTGTTAAGTTCATGGTAGGAACTCTTGACGTAAATAACGATGCTGTATGGAATGAATATCTTGCTAATCTTGACAAGCTTCAATTAAAGAATTGTCTTGATCTGATGCAAACAGCATACAACAGACAATACTTGAACTAATTGTCAATTATAAGTCTTTACCGTCCGAGATATCTCTCGGACGGTTTATTATTATGGAGAGTATCTATGAAAGACAAACCAAATTTGGTTTATATCCTTGCAGATGATATGGGCTATGGAGATGTCTCTGCAAACAACAAACATTGCCCTTTTATCACAAAATCACTAGATAAAATGTGCAAAAAAGGAATGAATTTCTCAGATGCTCATGCATCATCAGCCGTTTGTACTCCTTCTCGTTACAGTATCCTAACGGGACGATATAATTGGAGATCAACACTGAAATCTTCAGTTGTAGGGGGATATTCAGAGCCTATAATTTCCCCAGGAAGAAAAACAGTCGCAAATTTCTTAAAAGAGCAAGGATATTGGACTTCTTGTATAGGTAAATGGCATTTAGGAATGTCATTCGCTAAGACTCCAGACTTTATTGAAACACCAGATTATGATGCTTGTGATGGCGTGGATTATGCAAAACCTATAAAAAGAGGACCAACTTCAAATGGTTTTGACTACTATTATGGAATAAGTGGCTCTTTGGATATGCCTCCATATGTGTACATTGAGAACGATCATTTTACCAAAGTTCCAAATCATACAAGCCATAATAAAGGGAAAAAATTCTGGCGTAGTGGTCCCACTGCAGAAGACTTTGTACATGAAGAAGTTCTTGATAAACTTACATCTAAAGTATTAAACGTTATTGAAGAGCACAAAGAAGACCCTTTTTTTGTGTACTTCGCCCTCCCCGCCCCACATACGCCTATTCTTCCTTCCAAAGAGTTTCTTGGCAAATCTAAAACCAATGAATATGGGGATTTTGTTTTACATTGCGACGCTGTTGTAGGAAGAATAATAGATAAACTTGAAGAGCTGGATCTTATAGACAACACAATTGTCATTTTTACGTCTGATAACGGATGCTCACCAATGGCAAACTTCGAAGAACTTAAAGAACACGGACACAATCCAAGCTATATATTCAGAGGAAACAAAGCAGATATTTATGAGGGCGGTCATAGAATTCCTCTAATAGTGCAATGGCCTAATGTTATCAAAGAGAACTCAGTTTGCAATGCCACAGTGTGTCTTTCAGACTTGCTGGCAACTTTATCCGATATTTTAGGCTTTCGGATTCCTGAAAATGCAGGAGAGGATTCTGTAAGTAATCTTCCTCTTTGGAAAAAAGAGAAAAGCCAAGTACGTGATGATTTAGTTCATCAAAGCATTGACGGTTCTCTTTCTATAAGAAAAGGAAAATGGAAGTTAGAGATGTGCCCAGGATCAGGGGGTTGGTCCTATCCTGTACCAGGAAAAGACAATACAAGCAATCTGCCTTATTTTCAGTTATATGACCTTGAAAACGATATTAGTGAGACAAAAAACGTCATTTGTGAATATGAAGATGTTTATCTAGAGCTTAGAGAACTCTTAAAAAAGAGGGTTCTTGATGGGAGAAGTACACCCGGTGCTATCCAAGAAAATGAGGGTCAACGAATTTGGGATACGGTTAAATGGATTGAAGACAATCACACTGCTGTAATGTCTCATAATAAGACAAAGGCTTGTCCCTAATATAATCCTCTTTTGTTTGGCCATTTGAAGAACTTAAGACTTTTCCATTCTTATCAAGCAAAACAAAACCTGGAATCCAAAACTTTGGTACATCAACCAAATTCATTATTCCGGTTTCTTCCCTGTAGCAAATAGGAACATAAGGAAAATCATAACCACCCTCTTCTAGAAAATCTAACATGTCTTGATCTGAAACATCTCTAATATGTCCAGCAAATATAAATTGCACATTTCCATACATACGTTGCAACCGTCTAGCTGTTTCCTTTAATGTTTCCTGATATTCTTTACAATAAGGACACCAGTTTGCTGCATAATAAACTAAGTAGTAGTCAGAATTTAGAGTTACTAAATTACCTTTTTTGTCAAAGCATTTTCCGTCTAAAAGTTGAGAAAAGGTAAGATTGCCTTTCTCTTCAGACGTGTTTTGGGAAACAGTAGACAAAGAAGCACAAGAACATAGCAATAAAATAACAAAAACAAAAATAAAAATGCTGTAATGTTTTTTTCGTGAGCTCATATAAAAATCATATAACATAATTAATACCATATCTAGAAAAACGTGATAAAATAATCTCATGAAAACAGCGCAATTTGTTGCTATGGTTATTGGAATATGTCTTTGTTTTCTCTTGCTTGAACAAATATGGCTGTTAAATAAAACAGAGAACGATATTACAGCAAATACAAATTCAAATATTGACCTGTCTGTTGCAATAACAGACAGCTATATAGAACAAGCTATAAAAGTTGGACAAACACTATCATTGGATCTTAATGTTTCCAAATTCATATACCAAAGACCAATAGAATACGGTTCAAGTGACATTCAAACAATGATAGACATATTATGGAAACTCCCAACATCAAAAACTGTAAACCCCATAATTGCAGATGTTTTCATTTATTCAAAAGCTAGTAATTATTTGCTGAACTCTTCAAACCTTTTTTTTGATATTGATAAAATGTATCCGCTTTTTCAATTTCAAGGATATTCAAGCCTCCAATTCAAATCAAACTTCCTCTACTCAAAGACATCGGGCTTTTTTCCCTCAATTACTGCAGTTGTCAGTGGCCGTCAGATTCGTGTTGTGCCATATATTCAAATATTTCCGTTATCAAACCAGGCTGCAAATACTGGGAAAATAATGCTTTTGCTTGATGAGGATTTCATTTCTTCTCAACTTGGGGCATTAAGTACCACAAAAAATGGATGGTATTCTATAGAAGATCAAAATAATGGAATTATTACCACGTCAAATATTGAATATGCAAAATCAAAGGAAATAGCCTCATTGTCTAATGGACAACATAATAATGTCACAATTAAAAATGAAAAATTCTTTGTTTCTGTGACTACAAGTAACACAACAGGATTACGTTATGTATGTGCTATAACACAAAATACAGGGCTGCTGCCCTTGTCTTTTTTACTACCTTTGCTTGTTCTTTTAGTCCTTACATGCTCGTTTATCTTCAGTTTTAAACATTTTTTCAAAAGTCAAAGGAACTGGAACAAACTTAAAGCATTAATTGGACAACCAAAAGAAAATACATCGTACGAAATGATTGCAGACACTATTTCTTCCATTCTTAAAGAAGAACAAAAATCAAACTCAACAACTGCAAAACAAATTCCATTCAAATACGAAACCCTATTCAGACGCTATATTCATAATGCTCAACAGTCAGATTCTGAATTAAATATTTTGTTTTCTGAAATTTTTGGCCCCAATTGGCAAAACACGGCTAATTACAAATTGTTAAAGATTATTATAAGAGAAAAAGAAAATCTTACTGATATAGATGACTTGGATTTTTTACGCTTAGTTACAGACAAAGAGACAAAAGAAACATTCCATGAAAATTTCTTTGTCTTTACAGATTATGAATTTAATTCTTGGGTTATTGTTTGGAATAACAATGAAACCCTACTTAATGGAAATATAAAGATTTTTTGGAAAAAGATAGTGCAACTAATTCCATTTGAGATTTGCATGGCACTCTCAGATACAAAAGTAGATTTGCAAGGACTATCTCAAGCTGCACTTGAATGTAATCTAGTGGCAGACGCAATAAAAGACTCAAACCTGCACTGCGTCATGCAAAGTTACAATTTGCTAGCTACTCGTACTGATTCATACATCTTTACTGTGGATATGGAAAAAGCATTAACTAATGCTACAAGCTCAAATAATCCTCAAGAAGTTACAAAACAATTAGATGTAGTCTATAATGAAAATTTCATAAAAAGAAATTTAAATCCAGAAAACAGAGCATCACTAATTAATAAACTGTATATAACAGCTGTTCAATATAATTTGAAAAGAGGAAAGAAAACACTCCCTCAAGAATTCTCTTCTTTTTCAGATGTAAAACAGTTCTTTCTTGAAAAAGCCGGACAAACAATTCCTACTAAAAATGAATTTGAACAAAACACTACAGACGCAATTGTGGCCTATATTGAAAAGAATTATTCAAATCCTTCGCTAAACTTATCGGTTGCGGCTACAGATCTTAAGATGAAAGAGAACTATCTTTACCATTTTATAAGTACACGCATTGGAAAAACATTTGCGTCTTATCTTGAAGAGTATAGACTAGATAAGGCTATGCAAATGTTGATAAATAACAGGGATTTATCAATAAATGCTATAGCCTTACAATGTGGATACACAAACCCACAAACCTTTAGAAGAGCTTTCAGTAGACGCTTTCATCAACTTCCGTCAGATCTTAGGAACGCCCTATAAAATCAAAATTGCAAACAGTTGAAGGATCTAATGGGTAAATTGGTCTAGTTATGTTTTTGTAAGGAAGTCGTGTGAATATCTCATTTGTACTTCCATCTGTTAAAACCATGATAGAGCGTTTTGCAATTGCCTTAATTTCAGGTTCAAGATAACCAAGTTTGACAACTATGGCTTTCAGATTATTGGGCTCAACCCCAAGAGCTCTCATCATTTCAGGATCATAACATCCAACATGTTTAGATGTGACAACAACATCTACTCCTTCAACGTCAACAAGAGCCATGTCTGTATTTTGAGCCTCTTTCCAACCAATGCATTTTGCCTTAAGAATCCCATCTATTTTGATTGGAGTACTTGTTTTTTTGTCAAAACAGGCTCCCAACTCGCCCTGAATGTGGCTTCCAACTGGCAATGCAACAGCTTTTGCGCAAAACTCTGGATCATAAATTGCTTGATAACAAAGCGGAGGATTCAACATAGCAAGTCGTTTGTCTTTGATAATAGCCTTTAGGAAATTTGTAACATCTTGGGAAGATCCTGCGGTTGGATTGTCTCCGCTATCTGAGAGAACAACTGGAAAAACTCCCTCGTTTATGCTTAAAACGGTATTCTCTATTGCATTATCAACTTCTCTTGTTTCATTGTAAAAAGCAAATTCTTCTCTAGTGTCCCAAAACTCATGGGCCAGTTCTAATGCAGCATTGTTTGCACTTTCTTGACTATCATCAGTAACAACTAAAGCTGTAACCCCATTCTCTTTTACATCTGCCCAAGGGAAACCTAAAAGATAGGAAGCTCCCATAATGTGTGGTTTCTTTTCATAGTCACGTAATAGATTGGTCAATCTTTTCATTGGCTGAACATTTGTTTCTGACTGCTCTCCTGCAATAATAAATGGAAGATGAACAGCTGACATAAATGGAGTAATACCTTCTTCAAGAACTCTTCTAGTTATATTTGCAGCCAAAACACCCGTTTCATAGGTATCTGTATGAGGTGCGCATTTATAGCCAACAAAACCATTTGCATTGGACATCATTTTTTCTGTTATGGTAGCATGCATATCCAAGGATGAAATAATTGGAACATTGGGACAAATTTCTCTGATTTGTTCAAGCAAATAACCTTCTGCCTCCCCTAGTCCTTTGACTCTCATTGAGCCATGAAGACTTAGACATAGAGCATCAACTGGTAATGCATTTTTCAAATATTCTAAAAATTCAAACTTAAGTTGCATAAAATAGTCATAATCCCATTCACCATTGGGAACAGCCCTTGCAATTAAACCAGGAACAATTTCATATCCTGCTTCTCGTAGGGTATCAATAACACCATTCACAGAGCCACGACCTGTACTTTTAAGCAGATTTTCACCTCTTAAAACCCAAATATCATCCTTGGAAGTAACTATTGGATTAAATGTGTCAGATTCATGATGCATGCCTCCAACAAAAACTCTTTTCTGGTTCATCAATCGCCTCCTTAATTAATTAGCCTCAAAGTATTTGTTTGATGTTTTCTATTCTATTAAATAATGCTCAAATGGTCAATTTGAGCCGTCTTTATAGCGGTTTTTATAAAGACACGCTACTACATAATTTTCATAAAATTAGATACAATGATTAAGATGAAAACAATCACTTTCTTAATTAAACCAGTTTCCTCTTTATGCAACATAAAATGCAAATATTGCTTCTATGAAAATGAGGCTCAAAACAGAGAAATTAAGAATTATGGCATCATGAGTTTTGAGACAGCTGATACACTCATTAAAGAAGCTGTCAAAGCAACAAATAATAATGGTTCAATTATTTTTGCTTTTCAAGGTGGAGAGCCAACATTGGCAGGGCTTGATTTTTATAAACATTTCATTGAAGAAGAGAAGAAGTATTCTTCAAGATTTTTTTATCATAGTATTCAAACTAATGCATATAATCTTAATGAAAACTGGGTAAGTTTCTTTAAAAAAGAGAATTTTCTCGTTGGTGTATCAGTTGATGGATATGAGCAGCTTCACAACCTATATAGAGTTACTGCATCTGAAGAAAAAACCTTTAATAGAATTGTCAATAATATCGGATTATTGAAAAAATATGACGTGCAATGTAATGCCCTATGTGTTGTGACAAAACAGGCTACTATCAAGCCACATAAGGTATATGCAAAATTGAAAGAACTGGGTTTTACAGATTTGCAATTCATTGCCTGTCTTGATCCAATAGAAAGACAACGAGGCCAAGAACAATACTCTTTGACGCCTGATGAGTATGCAAGATTTTTATGTGCTGTTTTTGATGATTGGTATAGAGATTGGGAAGAAGGTAGCTATACCAGTGTCCGTTTGTTTGAAGACTATATACATCTTTTGGTTGGAAGAAAACCTTCTACTTGTGCAACCTCTGGACAATGTGGTTCTTACTTGGTAGTAGAAGCAGACGGTAGCCTCTTTCCTTGTGATTTCTATGTCCTAGATCAGTGGAAACTTGGAAATATTCATACAATATCGGCGTTACAGGCTATCAAAGGCAAGATTTCAACTCTCTTTCAAGAAGAAGGAAATACCAGAGCCATCAAGTGTAAAGATTGCAAATGGGAAGGTCTTTGCCATGGTGGTTGTAAGAGAGATTTGGCCCAAACAGAGAAAGGTTTAAACAATTATTACTGTAGCGCCTATAAATTCTTTTTTGAATACTCATATGACAAGCTTATAGAAGTGGCAAAAAATGAAGTTGCACTTGCAAAAGCTCTTATGCCTTAAATAGTTTGATGGTAACGTTTTTCAAAGGAAATTCGCTTCTGTGTCCAGGCTCGCCTGGGGTATAAAGTTTGATGCTTTGTTTACCGGGCTTTAAATGAACAGAAGAGCAAATACCCAAAGCTTTTTTTCCTTGTTTCATTGAAAAGACAAAGGTGTCTTCATTTGTGTCCAAACACAACTTGCACTCCCTTTCTAACTTATCATCAAGCTCATATTCAACAATATATTTTCCTTCTTCTTTGATAAGAACATTCCAAAAATATCCTGTTATAATTTTCCTCAGAGAGTAATACTCTGACCCACTGTATCTGTACAGAGCTTTTCCATTTGAAAGACAAAGTTCTGAAAGAGGTTTTGCATCAAAATCATCTTCTTTTATAGCAAAACCTTCTTTATTAAGTATTTTTCCAATACCCAGTAAAACATCTCTCTCAAAAGGAACAACAGATCCGTCTCCCATTGGACCTATGTTTAACAAGTAATTTCCACCATGACTTACAACTTTCTTGATATTAGAGGATATGTCTTGTATTTTCTCCTCTAAATTCGTTCTCTCTTGCCAACTTCTATAGCCCCAGGTTGCATGATATACAGTGGCAGGAGTTTGCCAAGGTACATCCAAATCACAATCTGGCAAAGTGTTATCAGGCATAGTTACAAAGTCACCAAAATCATTCCATACGCGGCCGTTAACCATAATTTGAGGTTGCAGCTTATGAGCAAGTTCATAAACTGTTTTGGATTGCTCATATGTTGGAGCTCCCATATCCATCCAAAGTTCACAAATTGGCCCATAATTTGAAAGAAGTTCTGTTAGCTGTTCTAAATTGTATCTCATGTGTTCAACAGGGATAGGGTCTGAATTGTGAGCACTGATAGGTAAAGCCATAGGATAATGCCAATCTATCCATGAAAAATACAAGCCAAATTTGAGACCTGCTTTTTGACACTCTGTAGAAAGTTCTTTTACTAAATCCCTATGACAAGGTGAATTTGCACAATTGTAGGAAGTTGTTTTTGTATCAAAAAGGCAAAAACCATCATGATGCTTAGAAACAAAAACTATGTAATTCATTTTGGAGTCTTTTGCAAGTTTTACAATCTCTTTTGCATCAAAAGCACTTGCAGTAAAAGTGCTTGCAAGATTTTCGTAATCTATTTGGGGGACATCTCCGTGAGACAATATTTGTTCACTATATCCAATTTCTACACGTTTACCATTCCAAACTCCGCCACAAACAGAGAATAGTCCATAATGAATAAACATGCCGTACTTTAAACCAAGCCAATTCTTAATTACGTTTTCTTTTTCGTTACTTAGCCATTGAATTTTCATGTTTTGATTATATAACTTGCTTATTACGGAAAAAAAGGGGCATTTTCTATTTTATAAGAGGCTCATATTAAAGTCAGATTCTTAAAATAAGATTATTTTCAAAAAAAGACCTCTTTAGGAAAATCTAAGATAACAAAGTCCTATCAGACAACATCTCATCACCACTTGCCTTGGCAAATTCATTCATAAGAGCAGAAACCGTAAGATTTTTTTTCTCTTCTCCACTGATATCAAGAATAATTTTTCCATTGTGCATCATAAGAAGTCTATTGCCGTAACGAATTGCATCCCTCATGTTATGGGTAACCATTAATGTCATAAGGTGGTTTTCCTCAACAATCTTATCGGACAGAGACAAAACCTTATCTGCAGTCCTAGGGTCCAGAGCAGCAGCATGCTCATCCAAAAGAAGCAACTTAGGCTTATTCATGGTAGCCATAAGCAAAGTCAAAGCCTGTCTTTGGCCTCCAGAAAGAAGTTTTACCTTTGTTGTAAGTCTATCTTCCAAGCCAAGACCCAAAGTAGAAAGAAGGCTCTTATATTCCTCTCTTTCCTGCTTTGTGATACCAACGCTAAGACCTCGCTTTTGTCCTCTACGTTTAGCAAGAGCAAGATTTTCTTCAATTTGCATATTACCAGCAGTACCCATCATAGGATCTTGGAAAACTCGTCCAATGATGGATGCACGCTTATATTCACATAAATTAGTAACATCCACACTGTCTACGTATATAGAACCATCATCAACGGGCCATACACCAGCTATAGCATTTAACAATGTAGACTTACCTGCTCCATTTCCACCTATAACGGTAACAAAATCACCATCATTAAGCTGTAAATCAAGGCCATTAAAAACAACCTTTTTATTAATAGTATTTGGCAAAAAAGTTTTATGAAGATTTTTAATTTCAAGCATGACTAACTCCTAATGCGTACTCCTAATGTGTACTTCTAATGTGTACTCTTAATATGCTTCTGTGAATATTTGGCAGACCAATATGGAATAGCCAAGAAAAGTGCCACTATCAAAGCAGAAAGCAACTTAAGAAGATTGGTATTCAGTCCCAACCACAGGACAACCTGAATAACTAAATAGTAAATTACAGCACCCAAAGAAACACCCAAAAGCTTAAGTCCAAAATTGTGAAAAATTTTGCCAAAAAGAACATTGCTAATGATGACTGCAGCAAGTCCAATAACAATTGCGCCACGGCCCATGTTTACATCAACGGAGCCCTGATATTGAGCAAAGAGTGCAGAAGATAAAGCAACAATGCCATTTGAGAGCATCAAACCAATTCGAGTACAATGGTCCACATTAATCCCCTGAGCCTTAGCCATGTTAACATTACAGCCTGTTGCCCTAAGAGAACAACCAAGCTCAGTACCAAAAAACCAGTACAAAAAACCAATCAATAAAGCTGTAATAATAACAAGCATGAGAATTGGATTGTCTAAGCTTAAATGCCTAACGTTTCTAGCACTAACAATCAAGTTAAACTTAGTAACGTTAATTCCTTGGTTAGCCTTAAACCCCATAATCCAAAGGTTAATTGAATATAAAGCCAATTGAGTTAAAATACCTGCCAAAATTGCAGGAATACCCATACAAGTCTTAAACACCCCGGTAATAAACCCGGCAATCATGCCGGCAATAACAGCACATAACATAGCCACCCAAACGTTGACACCGTTAATCATTAACATAACACAAACGGCACCACCAGTAGCCATAGTTCCATCAACCGTCAAATCCGATACATCCAATACCTTGTATGTTAAATTAACACCAATAGCCATAATTCCCCAAATTAAACCTTGGGCAACTGCACCAGGCAAAGCACTAAGCAAAGCAGAAATATTCAAAACAATCCTCCAAACACATCAAAAAGCAAACAAAAGAGGTTTTTGCAATTGCAAAAACCTCAACTAAAATTAAATAGCCTTGTAATCTTCAGGAACACTTACACCCAAAATAGCACAAAGCTCTGCATTGTATTCCTTAGTAAAGCCAGGAGAATACTGAATTGGCATAGAAGAAACCTCTGCTTCTCCCTTAAGAATTGAAACAGCCATCTCACCAGTCTTAAAGCCAAGCTCATAATAGCTAATTGAAAGAGTAGCCACTCCACAACCCTTACAAATACCTTCTTCACCAGCAATTACTGGAACCTTATGTGGCTCAACAACATTTCTAATAGTTTGAGTACAGGAGGCAGCAGTGTTATCTGTAGGAATGTAGATAACATCACTCCATGCACAGGCATTCTCTGTAACAGAAGCTACATCATTGGAGTCAGCAAAAGCAAAATCTTTACACTCAACTCCTTTAGCCTGAAGAATTTCTCTAATAACATCTACCTGATACGTGGAGTTGGCCTCGGCAGAGCAGTACAAAAGTCCAACCTTCTTAGTCTCTGGGAAGAGCTCCATAATCATAGCTGCCTGCTGGTCTAGAGGTGCAAGATCGCTTGTACCAGAAATATTTGTACCAGTCACACCAGAAAAGTTACTTACACCAAGGGCTGTACCATAGTCAGTAACACTTGTCCCCAAAATTGGAATATCACCAGTAGCTGCCTGAGCGGCCTGTAGCGCAGGGGTTGCATTGGCCATAATTAAATCAACATTTGAGGACACAAAACCATTCACAATGGTAATACATGTGGCCGAATCTCCAGACGCATTTTGCTCCAAGATAGTCACATCATCCCCAAAAGCTGCCACCAAGGCATCCTTGAAACCTTGTGTTGCTGCATCCAAGGCCTCATGTTGCACCAACTGACAAATTCCCACAGTGTACTTAGCTTTACTTTCGCTATTTCCACCAGCAAACACACTAGTCACACACAAAATTGCAACTACCAAAACTAGCCCGATTTTTTTCATGTTCCGCTCCTTAAAAGTAAAAAAAAAGTTCTCCGTCTGGGAGAACCTTAATAGATTTGAAAAACTTTCAACTCTCAGACGAAGTAGTGAGGACAACTAAAGTAATAATAGAAAGAGAACTCGTATGATGAATTAAAAAGCACGTTTTTCATATTTATTCTCCTCCTAAGATTTCTAATGCATAAATTTGCATTCTGTATACACCACAGTCCAAGTTTCTGTCAATTAAGTTTTAGAAAAAAGTTTCAAATCTGACATTTTTGTTGTTTTACTAACAAAATCACTCGTATTCAACTACATCGGCCCAATGATACAGGAACTCACGCTCCTTTTCATTTCCCTTAACGCTCTGTGAAGCAGCTACAATTGGCATCCACTTCTGAACGTACTGCTTAGGAGTATCGCTCTTTTCACAGAAAAGGTCCAAGTACTTGTTAGCAGTCTCCTCATCTTTTGAGAGACAGAACATAAGATATGTACGAGCAACGTCTGCCGAGGCATTACCCTGTGTTGCATGTGCCCAGTCAATAATGTAAGGCGTGCCGTCTGGTGTAATGATGACATTGGAAGGATTGAAGTCACCATGACAAAGCTTAACGTGTTTGGGCATACCGCTAAGGCGCATCTTAAGTTCGTATTTTACTGTAGCAGAAAGAGTCGTTTCAGTAATCTTTCTCTTCATCTTATCTCTGAGCTTGTTAAGAAGTGGGCATTTAAGAGCATGCATGCTAATTTGAAGGTCAACAAAGTCGTTTAGATACTTGTCCTTCTTCTCTGGATTCTCTTCCATAAGCTGAGCCAAGGTCTTACCTTCAATATAGTCATAAACAATAGCCCATCTACCATCTTCTATAGGCATTACCCCATAAATCTTTGGAATATGGAGCCATGTTTCCTCTACTCTAGCCTGATTTAGAGCCTCGTTAAGGATATCGGCCTTAGAAAAGCTCTTGTCAAAGACTTTATAGCACTTGTCGCCATCTCTGTAGATAGTCTTGTGTTTTCTGGTTGCAATTACGTTGTCAAGATTCATTTTAGCCCCCTACTTGGAAGATTTTTCTTGGAAATGCTGATTGCCATAGTATGCATTCAGGTACATTTGCTTGATTTCGCTCATAAGCGGATATCTTGGGTTGGCACCAGTGCACTGGTCATCAAATGCCTGCTCTACCATTGCATCGAGTCTATTCAAGAAGTCTTGTTCGTCAATGCCATAGTCTTTGATAGTTTCCTTGATTCCAACTTTCTTCTTAAGATTATTGATTGCTGTGATGAGATTTTCAAGTTTTTCTTCATTGTTCTTACCACCAAGACCAAGTTCAGTTGCAATCTTTGCATATCTAGCAAGTGTATGTGGGTGGTCGTATTGTGAGAAAGTGCCCATCTTTGCTGGAACTTCAGCAGAGTTAAAGCGTAAGACCTCTTCAATCATTAGCGCATTAGCAACTCCGTGAGGAAGATGGTGGAAGGCACCAAGTTTGTGAGCCATTGAGTGGCAAACACCAAGGAATGCATTTGCAAAGGCCATACCAGCCATAGTTGCTGCATTAGCCATCTTTTCACGTGCTTCAACATCTGTAAGACCGTTGTCATAAGCTCTTGGAAGATATTCAAATATAGTTTTAAGAGCCTGAAGAGCAAGGCCATCGGTGTAATCGGTAGCCATCACAGATGCATAAGCTTCAAGGGCATGCGTTACAGCGTCAATGCCGGATGCGGCTGTAAGTCCTCTTGGAGCGGTCATGTGTAAATCTGTGTCAATTATGGCCATCTTTGGAAGAAGCTCGTAGTCTGCAAGTGGGTATTTAACTCCAGTTGTCTCGTCTGTGATAACTGCAAATGGAGTAACCTCACTTCCAGTACCAGCAGATGTTGATATTGCAATGAAATAAGCCTTTTCACCCATCTTTGGGAAGGTGTAAACACGCTTTCTAATATCAATAAATCTCATTGCCATGTCCATGAAATCTGCTTCTGGATGCTCGTAGAGAACCCACATGATTTTACCAGCGTCCATGGCAGAACCACCACCAAGTGCAATTATGCAATCTGGCTGGAAAGCTGTCATTTGTGCTGCACCACGCTTTGCACATGAAAGTGTTGGGTCTGGTTCAACATCAAAGAAACACTCATGAACAATACCCATTTCATCTAGTTTATCGGTAATTGGTTTTGTATAACCATTCTTGTAAAGGAAACTGTCTGTAACAATAAATGCACGCTTCTTACCCATGACGGTCTTAAGCTCGTCAAGTGCAACTGGTAGACAGCCTTTCTTAATGTAAACCTTTTCAGGTGCTCTAAACCACAGCATATTCTGTCTCCTCTCTGCAACTGTTTTGATGTTAAGAAGGTGCTTTACACCAACGTTTTCACTTACGCTGTTTCCACCCCAAGAACCACACCCAAGAGTAAGAGATGGAGCAAGTTTGAAGTTGTAAAGGTCTCCAATACCACCCTGAGAAGAAGGAGTATTGACCAGAATTCTGCAAGTCTTCATGCGTTCTTGGAACTCCTGAAGCTTTTCTCTCTGTGTAACTGCATCAAGATAAATAGAAGATGTATGACCATAACCACCATCTGCAATTAGATGCTCTGCCTTATCAAATGCATCGTCAATATCTTTTGCTTTGTACATTGCAAGAACAGGAGAAAGCTTTTCATGTGCAAATTCCTCAGAAAGCTCTACACTCTCAACTTCACCAATAAGAATTTTTGTAATCTCAGGAACCTTGATTCCGGAAAGTTCTGCAATCTTAACAGCGCTCTGACCTACAATTTTTGCATTAAGGGAGCCATTGATTAAAATGGTTTTTCTTACTTTGTCTGTTTCTTCTGGATTAAGGAAATAACATCCTCTAGTCTTGAATTCTTTCTTTACAGCATCATAGACTTTCTTATGAACAATAACAGACTGCTCTGAAGCACAAATCATGCCATTATCAAATGTTTTTGAATGAATAATTGAGCTTACAGCCAAAACAATGTCAGCAGAGTCGTCAATAATAGCTGGTGTATTACCAGGACCAACACCAACAGCTGGTTTTCCTGAAGAATAGGCCGATTTCACCATACCTGGTCCACCTGTTGCAAGAATTAAATCTGCATCTCTCATGATTAAGTTAGTAAGATCCAAGCTTGGCACATCTATCCAGTCAATAATTCCCTCTGGAGCTCCTGCTTCAACGGCTGCTTCTAGGACAATTCTAGCAGCTTCAATAGTTGAATGTTTTGCTCTTGGGTGTGGGCTAATAACAATTGCGTTTCTTGTCTTAAGAGCCAATAGACTCTTGAAAATTGCAGTTGATGTTGGGTTTGTGGTTGGAATTACAGCTGCAATGATTCCAACAGGTTCAGCAATCTTTGTTACTCCGTAAGCCTTATCTTCTTCAATAACGCCACAAGTTTTGACGTGTCTATAGGCATTGTAAATATGCTCTGCAGCATAGTTATTCTTAATTACTTTGTCTTCAACAACTCCCATTCCTGTTTCTTCAACAGCCATTTTTGCCAATGGGATTCTAGCTTTGTTTGCGGCTATTGCTGCTGCAAGAAAAATACGGTCCACTTGTTCTTGTGTGTATGTAGAATACTCTTTCTGTGCAGCTCTAACACGAACTAGAGCCTTTTCCAGTGCTTCTACACTATCAATTGGTACCCTTTTCTGTTCTTTCATTTGTCGTTTTCCTCCAAATATATCCAAATATATCCAAATATAACTTTTCGAAAATCTCTTAAAACACGATAAAGGTACTAGATTTTTACAAACTTTGAACACGTACTATTACTGATACCCATTATATAAAAAAAACAATACAGAGGATTAATAGGTTCTGTTACAAGAATTTACATACTTAAAACATGAATAATTTCAGGCAAAAGTTGCTTCTTTCTAGAAAGCGTATCCTGCATATCATACACATGATTTGACATCTCTTCATACGAAAGTTTACTCTCAAAAGGATAGTCCGATGACAAAAGAAGGCTCTTTCCTTTAAGAACATCTGTAATCATCAACATCACCCAATCCAAGTGATGAAGAGCCTTAATCTTCTCCAGTGCCTGAAGATAAACATCTTTATAGCTAAAGACATCTTGTAGGGTTGGAACCTCACACTGTCCAATTCCTATGCTGATATTTGCCTCTTTGTACGTCTTAAAATCACTTGTAATAGCAGTTTCAGGGTCTCTAGTGCCAAGACTTCCAATATTACTGAACATAGATTTTCCAAACTCTTCAAGATTTGCCACTCCACTCATAGGGGCAAGTCTTTCAGCAGACCAAATATCAATTCCGGTTGTTGTTGGACTCTTTAATATAATGGTATCCGATAAAATTCCAGCAAGCAGAACCCTTGCTGTAGTCTTGTCTGGCACAACATTATTTCTTAAAAAGAGCTGATAAATAATAGTACAAGTACTTCCAAGAGGCTCTGAATCAATAAAAATTGGCAAGTCTGTCTTGGGGGCATCAAGTCTATGGTGGTCAATTATCTCTTTAATCTCTGCAGTTTCAACACCCCTGATGCTTTGGTCATGCTCATTATGGTCAACTAATATTACACTGTACTTAGGCTTTTTTAAGAAACATCGGCGTGTAACAAAGCCAGCATAATTGTCACCGTCAAACACAGCAAGACCTCTAAGTTTTGAAGAAGCCAGCTGTTCTTTAGCCGAATCAAAAAGATCTGTTTTTTGCAAGATTGGTCCCTGTGTCCCAAGAACAGTTGAGACAGCCGGAGTCATTCTAAGCTTTCTTAGAGTCTCAGCCATACCTTCATTAGAAACGTAAACGGTACCCTTATAGCCATCTATATTCAACTTTTTTTCGCTAGGAAGGTCAATAACGACTATCGCTGGTACTTTTGCTTCAAGGGCACGTTTAAATGCAACATCATCATAATGCATCACAAGCATCTCACTATTTGCATCTTTAAAACTCTGTGCATCGGCCCTGATTGTGGCAGAAAACTCCACAGGCGTTCCCATTTGTACATAGTACCCAGGAATGACTTTACCAAAGTTATCGGCCCTAAAAGAATAAAGCGGATATCTTTCAGAGTTATCTCTCAAAAACCACGAGGTGATATCATCAACGCTCAAAAGACCTCTATACTTGTCCCCGTCAAATATTGCTACAGCCGATGGCTTTGTTCTGTTATAAATAGAAACCAACTCAAAAATTGGAGCATTACAATCTAGGATTTGTTCCCCCACTCTCATGACATCTCCAACTTTTGGATGCACATCTCTCATATACGGAAGAATTGGAAGATCAAGTTTGTCAACTTGTGCTTGAACACTGTCAGACAAATGTCCACAGCGCACGGCCTTGTATTCATGAATTCTATCAATTGAACCCTTTAAAACAGCATAAGCATAGGCTGAACATAAACTATCTAAATCTGGGTTCCTGTGTCCTGTAATGTATACTTCATTTTTTAATTCTTCAATTCTCATAACTGCTTAATAATAAACTACCATCTCTGCACTGTCCACCTATATTTGTGATGCAAAATCTCAAGGCAAAAAGAAACCCCAGCAGATATTTTATCCACTGGGGTCTATAGTTTTAATTTAAACTAAATCTTATTTGGCAAGATTTGCCTTAAGAGCTGCAATTTCAGCATCTGTAAGACCAATAGCCTTAAGATATGCCTGTGCACCATACTGAAGATCAGCAGATGAAACAGAAGTAATGTCATAGTCTGCAGGAACGCCAAAAGCGGTCTTCAAAGTCATGACAATATTCTTGTTAGCAATAGCTTCATACTTTTCTGTGCCCTTTTCTACACCATAGTAGTTGTAGTAAGTGGTCATGTAGTCCTCAACAACCTCTTGAGCTGTTGCACCCATCAAGCATTCAAGAAGAGCGGAAACAAAACCAGCTCTGTCCTTGCCTTCAGTGCAGTGAACGGCATAAACACCAGGATTGTTTGCGAAGAATCTAAGACCTTCAGCAAGACCAGCTTGGAAGCTAGGATCTGCAAAGTCAACACCAAGGTTCAAGTAGATAACATTCTGCTTTGAATAGTAAGAACCAGCAAAGCACTCTCTTGCTTCAGCAGTTGCCTGATCATCAGAAAGGTTCATGATAACTGTAACACCAGCATTCTTGATAGCAGCATCGGCATAAGTATTACGTCCAAGCTCTGGATTGACAGGATTGCTTGTTCTGTAAAGAGAATTGCCCATACCAGTTGTCTTAATCTGGCGGAAGTTTGCGAACTCTTCATCTGTGAGGTTTGGATAATCCTCTCTGTTGTTTGTTCTGCTGAGGTCATGAAGGATGTACTCGGCAAGATATCCGCCCTTCTCATACATCTCAAACTCAACCTTAATTGGGAATGTTACGCCTTCATTTGCAACCCAGTACCAAGTCTTATCTTCGTTTGTGACTTTTGTACCAATACCATAGGTGGTTGTGAAGTTACCCATGTTAATTGCCATTGAAAGATAACCAGTCTCTTTTCCGTCAGAGTCTTTTTCAATAATAATTGCAGGCTTACCTGTGTCAACATAGGAATAAGTTGGAACAACTGGGAGCACCAATTCTTTATCAAGGAACTTAACAGTTACAAGGTCACCCCATGTAAAACCAAGTTCACCAAAGAAATCGGAAGCCTTGCATGTTGTATAAAGGTTGCCGTACTTTGTTGTGAAGATGTTTGCATCAAGGTTAGAAACTTCAATTGTAAGCTCTTCTGGCTCAGCTTCAGTAATAACATGAATTCTGCCCTGTGGCTCAGCATACTGTGAACCAATTACTCCACCAAGAACTTCAACAACGTAGTCCATTACAACTTCATCAAGAGGAAGACCAGTGTCAAACTGAGCAGATGCACTTGCAAATGCATAGTAAGTATCTCCACCAGCGGCAACAAAGTTATTTGTAATTACTGCATAAGTTGCTTCTGGATCAAAAGCCTTACCATTAATGTTATTGATTGTTACACGATTAATTGACTTTGGACCATAATAGGTTGAACCTGGGTAGGTCTCGTTGTTCTTGTCGTATTCCTTTGTAGTATCAATTGTAAACTCAATACCTGCAACCTGTGGGAAACCACCCAAGGAAATTGGAGTGCAGAAAGTAGAAGCTTCAAGAGCTTCAAGAAGTTCAGAACCCTTTACATAAACAACAGCAACTGTGTTACCAAATGGAAGAACTGTGTTGATATCTTTCTTTGTAACATCACCGGCAGAAACCTTAGCTCTAATACCACCACCATTTGTAATTGCAAGAATATTCTCGGTTGGAACCTCTAAGCTATTACCATCTTTTGTAATGCACCAAAGCATTGCGTCAGTGATAAGGTCACCATTGTTTGTCTCTTCAGTTCTGTTACCTGGTTCTTTGCTACCATTGAGAACAACTTCAGAAACAGCAAACTTAATGTCATATTCTGCGTTAACTCTATCAATGATTGTCTGAGCAACAGCTGCAACATCAGCGTTACTTGTTTCAATTGTTGTTGTGTCAACAAGATAGTGATCTTCAATCATACCTGTTTCGTCATCAATAACAACAACACCAATGTTAGCAAATGCTGTACCAGTTGACTGGATTGGATTACCATCCCAGTTTGTCATGACTGTGTGAGAGTGTCCATCAATGATGAAGTCTAAGTCATGAACATTATTCCATACATCGTAAGAAGTATTTGGCTCAGAAGAAACATCTACACCAAGGTGAGCAATACAAATAACTGAAGAACAGTCATTCTGCATAAGGAAATTAATATGTTCCTGTGCAAGAGTGTACATCTCTTCGCCACCAATAAAGTCAAGACCCTGAATCAATGCTGGGTTTGACTTTGTCTGTGTCTCTGGAGTAAGGAGAGAGAAGAAACCAACCTTCATACCGCTGTCCAATGTAAGAACAGCACAAGAATTAGCAATTGGACTATCACCCTTGTAGAGGTTTGAACAAAGAACTAGACTCGTTGATTGACTAAGATTAGAAACCAACTGATCAAAGCCATAGTCAAACTCATGGTTTCCAAGAGTGATAATGTCATAACCAACAGCATTCATCATTGTTATGGCATCATATCCCTTTGATGTACTTACATAAGTTGTACCCTGGCTATAGTCGCCTGCGTCAATGAGAATGACATTAGCTTCTCTTGCTTCGTACGCCTCTTTAAGAGCAGCCATCTTTGCGTAGCCTTCAATTGCTCCATGGACGTCATTTGAATGGAGAAGAACGGTCTTACCGTAAAGATCTCCATGTGTTACTTCTTTAATTGACTGTGCAAAGACTGATGAAACAGCTAATACAACAATCAGAAGTACCATAAACAGTTTCTTTGAATTTTTCACTTTGTCCTCCTTAGTTAGAGTTCATCAAAACCGATTATATTGAGGTTTAGTCAAAACCTCTATTAAAAACTCTTTAATTCTACACCAAATTGCATAAGCACGCTACAAAAATCAGCTTAAAAAAGTAGCATCGCCGTAACTAAAAAACCTGTATTTATTTTCCACTGCGTGTTTATAGGCATTGAGTATGTGCTCTCTTCCTGCAAAGGCAGAAACCAAAACCAACAAAGTAGACTCTGGTGTATGAAAATTCGTAAGCATTTGATCAACAATTTTAAACTCAAAACCTGGTTTGATAAAAAGATTTGTAGAACCAGAACCTGCTTGAAGAAGTCCCGTTTGTCTATTTACAGCACTTTCTAAGGTCCTAACACTAGTGGTTCCAATTGCAACTATCTTTTTTCCTTGTGCTTTTGCTTCATTTATCTTTTGGGCAACTTCTTCCAAGACATGATAGCTTTCTGTGTGCATAACATGATCTTCAAGATTCTCTGTTCTAACAGGCAGGAAAGTGCCCATTCCAACATGCAAAGTAATGTGAAGAACTTCAACCCCTTTATCTTCAAGTTCTTTCACTATTTCTGGAGTAAAATGTAAACCAGCAGTAGGCGAAGCCATAGAGCCACATTCATTGGCAAAGATTGTCTGGTATCGGTTTTCATCATTAAAGTCATCTTCGCGTTTGATGTATGGAGGAAGTGGAACATGACCACATGCAAGAAAAAAGTCTTCATCAATATCTCTGTCAAATTTGACAATCTTCAAAGAAGAGCCTAAATCTTCATCTTCAACATCTTTTTCAATGCAACCATGACAATATAGGACATTGTTTGCATCGTAGAAAGAATAAGACTTACCTGGTCTTTGCTTCTTGCTTTTAGAAACCATAGCCTGCCATCTATCCGGTCCAAGAGCTCCGGTAAAAAGAAATTCCACCTTTCCACCTGTCTCAGAAAGTCCAAAAACCCTAGCCTTTCTTACACGAGTATCATTGACAACAACAACACTATTTGGCTCAACAAATGAAGGAAAATCCTTAACCATTGAATCTTGATACTCTCCAGTCTTCCTATTAATAACTAGAAGCCTGTCATCACCACGCCTTTCTACCGGAGTTTGTGCAATAAGCTCCTGTGGCAAATCAAAAGTAAATTCACTTATTTTCATTGGGAGAACCCTTTAATAACCCTTTAATAACCCTTTAATAACTTTAGTCAAACAAAGTTCCTTGAGCATCTTGTGCCATAAAAACATTACTTGATGTCATCTTGTCTTCAAGTCCTAATAACTCATAGGCCTTAGCTGTAACCATTCGTCCACGTGGAGTGCGTTTTAGATAACCTTTCTGTATAAGATAAGGCTCATAAAAATCTTCTAGAGACTCAATAGCCTCGCCAACAGAAATACAAAGAGTATCGGCTCCAACAGGACCACCACCATAGAACTCAATTATAGTACGCAAAATATTTCTGTCTTGATCCTCAAGACCATTTAAATCTATACCAAGATTCTTAATGCTTTTGTATACGACATCATCAGTTATAACACCATCAGATGTAACTTCAGCAAAATCTCTGAATCTTCTAAGAAGCCTATTTGCAATTCTTGGTGTTCCCCTAGAACACTTAGCCAAAAGGCCTACAGCTTCATCTTCAATAGGAACATTAATAATTGAAGCACTTCTTTTAATAATTTGACCAAGTTCTTCCTCGTTATAGAACTCAATACGACAATTAATACCAAATCTAGTTTGAAGTGGAGAACTTACCATACCAGCCTTAGTAGTAGCACCAATTAACGTAAAATGAGGAATTGGAATTCTCATAGTTCGGGCACTAGGGCCTTGTCCTATAACCCAGTCAATCTCAAAATCTTCCATAGCAATATAAAGCATCTCTTCCAAAGCAGGCTTTAATCTATGAATCTCATCAATAAAGAAGACCGAGTTTTCTGTCACGTTTGTAAGAATTCCAGCAAGATCTTTTGGCTTATCCAAAGCAGGAGCACTAGTCATTCTAATCTCTGAGCCCATTTCATTAGCAACAATAGATGCTAATGTAGTCTTTCCAAGACCTGGAGGACCAATTAAGAAAACATGATCCAATGCTTCTCCTCTCTCACGAGCAGCCCTAATAAAAACACTAAGATTTTCCTTAATCTTTTTCTGTCCCTGAAAGTCGGCTAAGAGTTTTGGTCTAAGAATATTTTCCTGAGCATCAGCATCCTGATAACCTGTTGAAACAACAGAAGTACTTTGTAAGAAATCAACGTCGTCCATTCAGCCCTCCACAACACTCAACTATGACAAAGCAACAATAGCTTTTCTGAATAACCATTCTTCAACCGCGCTATTTTCATGAGAAGAAACAAATTCTTCATTGTCTTTAAGAAGTTTTGCAACACAATCAAGAACCTTTTTCTTGTCATAGCCCATCTCAACAAGGGCATCAATGATATCTTGATATTTCTTAGAGTTACCGCTAACAACATTCTGAGGCTTAGATGCCTCTTCTGTAAAGACTAACGTATCACGCAAGGCAAGAATAATTTTTTGAGATGTTTTAGCACCCAGTCCTGGAATTTTTGAAAGGAATGACAAGTCATTTTGATCTAAGGCTCTAATAAAATCATGAACACGGACACCGGAAAGAATCTTCATAGCTTGTTTAGGTCCAATTCCATTAACCTTAATCAATTCAAGAAATAACCTTCGCTCCTCTTCATCTAAAAACCCAAAAAGCGTCATCCCATCTTCTCTATGCTGAAGCCAAGTAAGAACTCTAACATTGTTGCGCTCTGATCCTTGTAGATTGGAAAGTTTTGTGGCTGTTTGAGAAGAAATAACAAGCTCAAACTCAACACTTCCACCAAGAATAATTGCCGTTTGTGCACTAGCATAAAGTAACTGACCAATGACTGCGTTAATCATTTAACTATTCCAAGCCTCCCCTGTGTTGTACTCGTATTACCCCAGCACACAGCAGCGGCCAAAGCATCTGCGGCGTGATCGGGCCTTGGGATCTTATCCAAACCAAGCAGAATTCTGCACATTTCCTGAACTTGCTTCTTTTCTGCCCTACCGTAACCGGTAATTGCAATCTTAATTTGAAGTGGTGTAAACATGGTTACAGGGATGTTAAGTTGATGCATTCTATAAGCAACAGAACCAATTACCTTAGCCACCCCAATAGCCGATACCTCATTTTTAGCAAAGTAAATATCTTCAATAGAAACATGATTAGCCTGATACTTTTGAACAATTTCGCCAAGAGAATCTGCAATCAAAGATATTCTATCTTCCAGCTTTGCCTTTGGATCTGTGTTAACCACTCCAAAACAAACAGGCCGGAACTTCTGGCCGACAAAATCGACTACGCCCCAGCCTGTGTTTGCAAGACCTGGATCAATGCCCAGTATAATCATAATTCTTACTCTTCGTAGAAATCATCAGGAAGATCAAGGTTTGTTGAAACCTGCTGAACATCATCAAGATCTTCAAGTCTTTCAACAATGTTCATAACCTTCTGAGCCTTCTCCTTGTCCAAAGAAACTGTGTTGTCTGCAATCTTGTTGATATCGGCACTTTCCTGTTCAAAACCTGCGGCCTGCATAGCCTCAAGAACAGCACCAAAATCAGATGGAGCTGTTGTTACTTCAATTGTCCCGTCTTCATTAACAACATCTTCTGCACCATTTTCCAAGGCAGCTGTAAAAATCTCGTCTTCTGTATACTTATTTGCATCATAAGTAATTACGCCCTTTGTTTGGAACATGTAAGAAACACAACCAGAAGAACCAAGGGAACCACCAAGCTTTGTAAGAGTACTTCTAACATCAGCAGCAGTTCTGTTTTTATTATCTGTCAAGGTATCAATAATTATGGCTACTCCACCAGGGGCATATCCCTCATAAGTAAGTTCCATAAAAACGGTGTTACCCATTTCGCCTGAACCTTTCTTAATTGCCCTTTCAATATTGTCTTTAGGCATGTTCTCTGCACGTGCCTTAAGAATGGCGGTTCTGAGTGCGGCATTTGTATCTGGATCTGCGCCACCCATCTTTGCAGCAACGCTAATTTCCTTGATCAGCTTTGTAAACTTCTGACCACGCTTCTGGTCAGCAATGCCTTTCTTGTGTTTGATTGTAGCCCATTTACTATGACCTGACATATTTACCTCTTATAACTGTTGAGAATAACAGAGAAAATCTAACACATCTGCAGTAATATTTCAATTACCTTCTGTGCAATGAAGTCCGCAATCATTAAGCCGTCATCAGTTGGCACCAAGCGTTGGCCACAACGCACAAAATTATCAATTTCGTAGCCTGTAAGACCCACCTTCAGCGCACCAGAAATCCCAAATTCACGTGTAATACGCCCCAAGTCAAGGCCCCCCTTATATCTAAGCCCCATCAACACCAACTCTTCCAAGGCCTCTTTCCGGCTCAGATTTTCCAACTCACAACAAGAAAACTTCTTCCCTTCCACATACCTCAATACCGATTTTTCTACGCTATATCTTGTAAAAATACCACCCTTTTGAGCCGTAGAAGCAGCACCCGGACCAAGACCTAAATAAGGTCTGTAGTCCCAATATCTGCAATTATGAAACCCTCTCATGCCATTTTTCGCAAAATTTGAAACCTCATAATGTTCAAATCCCTTATTTTCAAGGCAAGAGCAAATCTCCTTTAAGATTTCATATTGCTCATCATCATTAGGCAAAGCAGGTTTTCTCTTAAACAAGGGCGTTCCTTCTTCAAGCGTTAATGCATAAACACTCAAATGATTGGAGGGAAAATTAAAAGTAAGCTTTTCAACATCATCTATAGCATTATGCCAAGTGCCCAAACAAGTGATTAAATCATAACTTAATTCGCAACCAGTTAAAGAATTAAGTTTTTGAGAAAGTTCTAAACCGCGGTAAGTCTGTTCCAAAGTTGCATTTCTACCAAGAAATTTTAAAGCCTTCTCCGATAAACTTTGAATTCCCAGAGAAAGCCTGTTTATAAGACCATTGAAAGGACCATTTAGACTTATCATTTCACCATTCAAACTATCTGGATTCATTTCAACAGTAAATTCTCTTGGTCTACCATTCTTACAAACAAGTTGCGCAATCTTTTCCAGATTTCTCAAACCAAGACATGCGGGATTGCCACCACCAATATAAGCAGTCTCAAAAGGCTTATCATTCATGCAGGAAACAACATCTTCAAGTTCAGTTAAAAGCCTTTTAACAAAAAGGTTTTTTACTTCAGAATCATAGCCTGAAACCGAATAGAAAGCACAATAATTACACTTAGAGTCGCAAAATGGGACATGAATGTATAATGATAGAGGCTCTTTAAAATCAAAAGAATTTAAGTCTAATAAGCTCATTGACCAATAAGAGAACCAATTCTATTTAAAGGCCATATTCTAGTTGAGACATAACCGTTAATGGTATCAATTGGAACAGGGCCAAAGTATCTACCATCACTTGAATTGTCTCTATTATCGCCCAAAGGAAGCACATAACCTTCTGGCATATACATTCCAACTTCAAGCTTTGCCCATTGGCTTCTAGCATCATCATCTGTAGGGTTGGCCATCATTATACCAATAGCAACACTCTTATCGTAGCCATACTGGTCAGTAAAAGATGCATTCTCATCAATAGAGTTTTGGTCTTCAAGAAGATGTTTTGGCATTTGGCTGGTAGAAACACCCCCGTTGTACAAACCATTTAGACGCCCAAGAGCGTTATAACCAACATAAGTATCCTTATCAATAGTTCTATGTGGGGCAGTACTCAAACCATTTTCTTCTCTAAAAGATGACTCAAGAACGTATTCTCCTGTTCCAGAAGCCTTAATATAAGCATCTCCATTTCTAAAAGTTATAGTATCTCCAGCAACTCCGGCAGTACGCTTAACTAGAAGCTTTTCCCTAACATTGCCATTTTCATCTACATCAATATTCACCAAAGACAGAGTTCCCATGTAAAGCACAGTACTCAACAGACTAAACAAAGAACCTCTACTCTCATATTGAGGATTGTAGAATGTAATAATTTCATCTCTATCAGGAAGTCTTGAATTTAGGATTTTAGGACCTTCAGGATATAACTCAAGACCATAGGTAAGCTTTGAGACCATAACCCTGTCTCCAACCAACAAAGTGTCCAGCATTGAAGGAGAAGGGATGATAAAGAACTGAAACAAGAACTGGTTGATTAAAAGGACAACAACAACAGCAAAAACAATTGCATCCAGCCAATCAAGAATCTCAGTCCACAGCGTACGTTTTTTATTTTTTTTAGCCTGTTTTATGGCTTTTCTTTTTGTTAAATAACGTTCTGTCCAATTTTGAACAGCATCGAAAAAGGCATCCATGTAATTAAGTATATTAACAAAGCATTAAGTTGACAATAACGTACAATAAAGTTAGGTTTAAGGCATGAAAAAAAAGAAAGAACTTCCGCAGGTTGAACCTGTTAAAATAAAACCTCTATTTGGAATGAAACCTGGTCTTTGGTTGACCATAGCCTATGCCCTTGCAATTTTATTAATTCTCTTTTTAGTAGGAGTACTTCCGGACATCATTGATGGCTCAAAAAGAGTCACTTTCACTAGTGCAGCATACAACTCAGCTGTGTACATAGATGGTGAGTATGCAGGTGGAACACCTTTTACTAGAAAGGTTTCAAGTGGCACTCATGATGTCCTATATAAGGTCAATGGCTATGAAATTGATAGCTTTACCATTAAAGTAGGACATCCTTGGTTCTTTAACTGGCTCTTTCCAAGAAAGCAAAATGTTTCAAGTTCAGCAACGCTCACACAAGAAGCTTTTACCGCTTTATCAAAAGAATTACTTGAAGATGCAAACTCCTATTCAGCCATTTTGGAATATGATGATGTTCATAGATATGCTCCTATTTTTACCACATATGCAAAGAGTATAAAAGGCTCTGCTTACGAGAGTCAGACTCAAGCCTTTGAAACAGCCCTTCTTTTTATAACAACACAAGAAATGTACAATGATGCTAAAGAAGCCATTGGTATTTTAGGTTTAAATCTTTCTTTGGATGCATCAAAGTTATTTGAGAACACAACATCAACAACCGCTGGGATAGCACATCAAGAAGACCAACTTATAACTGCAAAAACCACAACACTTGATGTTGGAATTTTCAAAATTGCCGGCTTTACAATTCCAGAAGTAACATTCTCAAACGGAAATGAAGTTGAACTTTCTTACCCAAAAGTTAAGCAGGCTGGCCAAGAAATTACAACTGAAAGCTTTAATATCTCAGGAATTTGTATTACAGAAAACATGTGGGCCTACTTTGTAAATGAAAACCCAGACTGGGGAATTTCAAACAAAGAAAATCTAATAATACAAGGTCTCGTTGATGATTACTATCTTGATGGTGTAACTCTTTCAATGACAGTAGTTTCAAACCGTCCTGTTAGGAATATTAGCTGGTATGCTGCCCAAGCCTTCTGTAGTTGGCTCAGTAGCAAAACAGGTAAAACAGTAACACTGCCTACAGAAAATCAATGGATTGCTGCAACTCTTACAGATAGCGAGGGAGGCTTTCAGAAATCTCTTATGCCAAGTATCAGCGAAAGCTTCCCAAGTGCAATGTTAGGTGGACTTTGGGAGTTAACTTGTACCCCATATGTACCTCTTTCTCGTTTAATATCGGCCCAAGAAAGTAATGATGCAAATCAAGTTATCTCAGACCTAGATATTCAGGCTTCTATGGTTGTAAAAGGTGGCTCCTACGTAAATGTTGCAAGTGAAATTGACGCCTACAGCGTGGGGACCACTTACAGAAGTCTTTGTAGCGATTACATGGGTTTCAGAATTGTATGGAACTAAAAATGGAAACAACAAAAAAAGAAATAAAAACCTTACAAGTCAACAAAAAGGCATACTTTAACTACTCTGTGTTAGAAGATTTAGAGGCAGGAATCTCTCTTGCTGGAACTGAAGTAAAATCTCTCAGAGCTGGCAAGTTTTCTTTTGTCGACTCGTACATAAAAATTGAAAACGGAGAACTTTGGTTAATTGGTTTTACAATTCAACCATACGACAAGGGCTCAATCTTCAACCATAACCCAGAGCGCAATAGACGGCTTCTTGTCCATAAACAAGAAATCAAACGCCTAAAACGTAAAGTCGAAGAAAAAGGCTTAACTCTTATTCCTACAAAAGTTTATCTTAAGGGCAATCTCGTAAAAGTTCAGGTTTCTCTGTGTAAAGGAAAGGCCCTTCACGATAAGCGTGATGCAATCAAGGAACGAGATCTGGACCGCCAAAGTAAACGCGAAGCCAAAGAGTATAAATTCTAAAGAGGTTTTTGCAAAACTTTCAAAACTAGAACTTTCTAAGTCTCTTAAACAAATATGTATTGTTTTTCTCTATGTGTTTGTAGACACCGTTGTAAATTGCCATGTATTTTTTGTGGTTTTCTGCATTAGGCTTGAAAAGATCTTTGTCATGCACCATGGAAGAAACAGCATGGTTGTAGTCCTTAAATTCACCAAGACAGACAAATGCCGCAAGAGAAGACCCAATACCAGATGCTTCATGTGTTTGAATTCTTTTTACTGGAAGTCCAAAAATATCGGCACAAATCTGTACTACGGTGTCGCAAACTGACCCGCCACCAGCTATGTAGAGCTGTTTGATTTGCTGGCCCGATCTTTTCTGCATTCTGAGCATGGCGTGGTAGAGTTCAAAGTCTATACCCTCAATGATGGCCCTGTAAATGTGGTATTTGTTGTGATGGTCTGTTAAGCCCATGAGGACGCCTTTTGCAAATGGATTTCCGTTGCCTGGTGCCAGATGTGGAGTAAGAATTAGGCCCTCACAGCCAAGTGGGACGCTTGCTAGGTGCTCATCAAAGATGGCTTCCACCTTAACTCCCCTTCTCTGTGCTTCAACGACCTCTTCTTGTGCAAAGTTTTTGATAAACCACGTTACAATCCAATATCCTCTGTAAAGTTGATATTCACCGTTGTAATAGCCGGGCATAACAGCTGGATAGGAAGGTAAAAAAGGCTGGGGTTCAAAATAATGCTGACTACAAAATTGAATGGTGGAAGCCGTGCCAAGAGAAATTGCGGCCTTGTCTTCCGTGGTTACAGAAAGGCCTAAAGCTTCGCATGCCTTGTCTGTTCCAGTAGATATAAGAGGAATTCCCTTTGGCACACCTGAGCGAAAACTCGTCTCTTCATTGATATAACCAACAATTCCAGGAGAGGGAACAATGTCCACAAGTTTATCCATTGGAATATCGGCTAGACAGCGTGAAAGGCCTTTTTTCATCCAACATCTGTTTCTATAGTCAAATGGAATATGGCCTACTTGGTTTGCAGCTCCATCCTTGAGCTGACCAGTAAGCTTGTAATTAATATAAGAAGGAAGAACAACAAATTTATATGTTTTTTCCCAAAGCTCCGGCTCATTTTGCATTATCCAGTTGCAAAAGCCATCTTTATAAATCATATGAATAGCTTCTGTCATTCCAATTGAACCAAAAAGAATCTTTTTCCACAGTGGAAGTTGAATCTCCTTTTGTGCTCTTCGCTCATCAAGCCAAACAATGATATTCCTAAGAGGTTTGCAATCTCTATCAAGAATTAAGACTGTATCTCTAATACACGTAATGGTTACAGCCTTAATTCTTTCAAAGTATTTTTCCTCTGGAGTTTTATCTGCAAGACGTTTTAGAAAAAGACCTGCCTCACAAAGACGGTCGTAGTAAAAATCTGGCTCTTGCTCTGCCATTCCAGGAATATCTGAGTCAAGTTTAATCTTCTCGTACCTAAGTTGATATGAAAGAACAGTCTCTCCCTTCTTGTTTACGAGCAGAGCTCTCAAGCTTTGTGTGCCTATATCAAATGTCAGAACAAGCGGATCCATTCGCCTTGCTCTCCTAATATTTGTGGATTTTAGAGGTTTTGCAATAATCTCTTTTTATTATTGTATCACAGCTTTGGCACTTTTGGCAGTAGTGCAACAGATTTTGCAATATCATCATCTGTTGGAATATTGTCCCCCATTTGATTGTCATTAAACTTTTGATATGCAGTGAGGTCAAAATAACCTGTACCGGTCAATCCAAAGAGTATGTTTTTAGACTCTCCACTTTCTTTGCATTTGATAGCTTCATCTATGGCACATCTAATTGCATGGCTACTCTCTGGAGCAGGCAAAATTCCCTCTGTTCTTGCAAATAGCTCAGCCGCCTCAAAGACGCTTGTTTGATTCACGCTCACAGCCTCCATATAGCCATCATGGTAAAGCTGACTGAGAATTGGCGACATTCCATGGAATCTAAGCCCACCAGCGTGGTTTGCACTAGGAATAAATTGACTACCAAGCGTGTACATCTTAGCAAGCGGACACACACGGCCGGTATCGCAATAGTCGTAGGCAAATGTTCCACGTGTAAACGACGGGCAAGAAGCCGGCTCCACTGCAATAATCCTATAGTCCCTTTCACCCCTGAGCTTTTCTCCCATAAACGGTGCAATCAGACCCCCTAAATTGCTTCCACCACCTGCACACCCTATAATCACATCCGGCACAACGTTATATTTATCCAGCGCCTTTTTTGCCTCTAGCCCGATAATTGATTGATGCAACATCACTTGATTCAACACAGAACCTAATGCATATCTATACCCATAATGGTGCATTACATAGTCAACAGCCTCCGATATAGCACATCCCAAAGAGCCCGTTGTTCCTGGGTGTTCTTGGTTAATTTTTATTCCTATCTCGGTTGTAAATGAAGGTGAAGCTTCAACAATTGCCCCATAAGTGCGCATTACTTCCTTTCTAGCCGGCTTTTGTTCATAGCTAACTTTGACCATGAAAACTCTGCATTCAAGGCCTAAGTACGCACAGCTCATTGACAATGCGGTTCCCCACTGCCCTGCCCCAGTCTCTGTTGCAAGGCCTTTTAGACCCTGTTTTTTTGCATAAAAAGCCTGAGCTATTGCAGAATTCAACTTATGGCTTCCAGATGTGTTATTTCCTTCAAACTTATAATATATGTGAGCCGGAGTATTCAGTGCCTTTTCAAGACAGTAAGCTCTAACAGTAGGAGACGGCCTATACATAGTGTAGAAATCCCTAATTTCAGTTGGTATTTCTACTTCTTTTGTTGTATCATCTAATTCTTGTTTAGCTAGTTCACTACAGAATATATGGCTAAGGTCATCTTGGTTCAACTTTTTTCCTGTTACAGGATCCAACAGTGGAGCTGGTTTGGTTTTCATATCAGCTCTAAGATTGTACCAAAACCTTGGAATCTCACTTTCCTGTAAGTAAATTTTGTAAGGTATTTCGTGTTCCATATAAGTACTCCTTTTAAGGTTTTTAAGCTTCTTAAGGTTTTTAAGCTTCTTAAGTTTTTGTTTCTATTAACAGAAACATACATCTTTTTTGTGTTTCTTTCAATAGAAGCATTAAAAATTTTTTCGTACTTGTCGTTTAGGTTAGAATTCAGTATTCTTTCTGTACCAATGCATTTCTAAGGGGGTGTATTGGTTTCGACTGGCGGAAGTCATGCCACCAGCTGCAGGTCAAGCGCCAACTTGTAAAACTAGCAAAAAAAATTAACTGCAAAGAAAGAAGACGAATTCGTCCTCGACGAAGCAGAATTCGCTCTCGCTGCTTAATCGTAGCCAGAACGGACAAGGTGACGGAAGTTTTGCCCAAGACCCTGAACCCTGTAAAACCCTTTGGGCTTATCTTTGACCTATGGATGTAAGTCATTGAGACATTTTCACCCTGGATTGGATAAGAACTGACCAGCTGTCAAATCCAATTGAGACTTATCAGCCGGATCTAAACCTGTAGACGCTGATGGGTGGGCCGTTAGGACGGGGGTTCGACTCCCCCCACCTCCAATAAACAAAATGGGCTGCAATCGCAGCCCTTTTTGCTTATTGAGGGTGACAATGGGGAGGCGAAGCTTTGCGGTAGGAAGACGCGAAAACATGGAGCGTCTGAAGCAAAGCCGGCCTGAAGCTGGACATCCGGGAAGCTGAAGGCGACTCCCCCATGACAATGGGGAAAGAAGCTGAAGGCGACTCCCCCATGACAATGGGGAGGCGAAGCTTTGCGGTAGGAAGACGCGAAACCGTTTGTCTTACAACAGAAAACATGTCATACTTGAATTATCTTAAAACAATCGGAGGAAAATACGATGAAAAAATGGGTATGTCCAATTTGTGGATACGTGCATGAGGGAGACGAACCACCTGTAAAGTGTCCTCAGTGTAAATGTCCTGGTGAAAAGTTTGTTGAGCAAAAAGGAGAACTCTCCTGGGCTTCAGAGCATGTTGTAGGCGTAGGCAAGCAATTTGGTACAGATGTTCCAGAAGAAGTCCAAAAAGAAATCATTGATGGTCTACGAGCCAACTTTGAAGGCGAGTGCTGTGAGGTAGGCATGTATCTTGCAATGGCAAGAGTTGCACACCGTGAAGGTTACCCTGAAATTGGTTTGTATTGGGAGAAAGCTGGTCTTGAAGAAGCCGAGCACGCAGCTAAATTTGCAGAGCTCCTTGGGGAAGTTGTCACAAATTCAACCAAGAAAAATCTTCAAATGAGAGTTGAAGCTGAAAACGGAGCTACATGCGGAAAGACAGAACTTGCAAAGCTAGCTAAAAAATACAATCTCGATGCCATCCACGACACAGTTCACGAGATGGCCAGAGACGAAGCACGCCATGGAAAAGCTTTTGAAGGTCTCTTAAACCGATATTTTAAGAAGTAATTCTTGAAAGGCTGTGCAAAAACATTTTGAAAACCAATTACAAAAAGATGGACACCTAAGAGGGGATTGCTAGGTGTCCAAATTTTTGGAAGGAGGGAAAAGTTTCTCCACTTTTGCAAAAAAGTCTGGTGTTAACAATTTAAAAGAGGAGTCTTTTGCTTCCCAACATCATTATCCATTCTAAATTTCCCTTATTTCAGTTGTTCTAGCAACATAACTTCGTATAATTTGCCCAACTTATTTCGCCACAGTTCCTAAGTTCCCTGAAAAAATAGCAATTTTAACTTTTTTAGGGAAAATTTCCCTGAAAAATCCCAAATTTGACTTTTTTCAGGGAAAAGTTGGCGCGAAACAAAGCTTGAGTGTTTTCAGCCCACTCTGTCTCGTTGTAACAACAACATACAAATCAAGTTTTCCATTAAAAAATATTAATGCATTCCCTTTTTTTGAGTTTAGGTGTTAATGCTACGCCCCTCAGTCCAACCTTTACCAACAACAGCTAGGGGCGTATTGTTTTCTCTTTGGTTTTATCTTTGATTTCTACAGGACGGCAATAAATGAAAGAGAGTTGCAAACTGGGAACTTACATTGTAATAGGAGGACTGGGACACCTTGGTTTGACAGTTGCCAAACAATTATTTGAAGATGGGAAGAAAGTAATAATCTTTGATGTTCAAATCCCCAAAAAAAGCCATGATTTAAATGGAATAACCTTTCATTATGGGGATATTACAAAGATAAAAGATTTTGAATTTCTAATAAAAACACTACAAGGGCCCATTTACATTATTCATTGTGCATCAATTGTTTCCATTGCTTCTAAGCCAAATCAAAAATTGTTTGATGTCAATGTTACAGGGACAGAAAACGTAGTAAGAGTTTGCATTGACTACAAAGTTAAAAAACTTGTTTATGTTAGTACGGTTCATGCGTTAGAAGAAAAACCAAAAGGAATTATCATAAAAGAGCAAGAAACCTTTGCAGAAAGCAAGGTAAAAGGACAGTATGCAAAAACAAAAGCACTTGCTTCTCAAATTGTTTTGGATGCTACAAAGAAAGGCTTAGATGCAGTTATAGTGCACCCTTCTGCCATTATTGGGCCAAATGATTTTAATATAGGGCATACTACAAGATTATTTGTTGACTACCTTAATGGGAAACTTCAAGCTGCAGTCAAAGGTGGATATGACTTTGTTGATGTTAGGGATGTCTCTTCTGGAATAGTTAATGCTTTGACACATGGGAAAAAAGGCAATTGCTATATTTTGTCGAATCAGTATTCCTCCATACAATCTTTATTGGAGATGCTTTCAAAAATGACAGCGCAAAAACCGATAAAAATCTTTCTACCAATGTGGATTATTGCACCTCTAGCTCCAATTGCAGAATTTTATTATAGGAGAAGAAAAGTTAAGCCTCTTTTCACTCCCTATTCTCTCTATACCCTAAAAAGCAATGCCAATTTTACGCACAAAAAAGCCACAGAAGAACTTTCATATTCTACCAGACCACTACAGCAAACGTTATCAGATACCATAGATTGGCTTTGGACCAATGGATACATCAATGGATATATCAAAGGATAGAGTTAAAGACTAAAAATCATCAGGCAATTCATGAATCTCAAAATGATTTTTTTTATAGGTCAAAAGTCCTTCATCCCTCATTTTGGAAAGTTCATTACTCAAAGCACTTCTATCTGCATTAAGATAATCTGCAAGCTGTTGTCTGTTAAATGGGATCTCAAAACTATAGCTTCCACTACGTTTTATGCACTCCGAGAAATAAGAAACAAGTCTCCCTCTTATGCTTTTAGGGCTAGAATGCACAATGCGTCTGAAAAGATTAAGACTTCTTGTAACCGATACATAAAGCAAATTCGAAATAACTTTTTCATGACATTCACATGCCCTTGTACAAGTTCTTAGCACACGCGAAGCACTGAGAAACAGAATTGAGGTATCTGTAGCTGCCTTGACAGAAACAACAAGCGGGAGTTTTGCCCCACAAGCATATTCTTCCCCAAAAGCGCCACCTGCACCTATGGTCCTTATAATATTATTATTTCCCCACGCGTCACAGAACTCAATAAATACACTTCCATCCAACACTACCCCGATATCAGACAAACAATGACCCTCTAGGAAAATAATATCGCCCTTTTTATATTTCTTTTCTCTTGCATTCAGGCATTGAAGCAAATGAGGTAACTCTTCTACATTAATTCCTTTAAATAGCTGTGTATTAACAAGCATCCTTTTTGTTCCCAAAATATCTCCCATGAAACGACTTCCTTTTCATTTGTGGATTTTACAACAGAGTGGTTGTAAAAACAACTGTTTTATATTATTTTCACTGTTAGCATGAAAACAGAAGTTTCTAGAGGTTTTTGCAAAACCTCTCTTCATGGGGAGGAAGAAGTATATGAAATATGTTTGCAATCTTTGTGGCTGGGTATATAACGAGGAAGATGGCTATCCTGCAGAGAGTATTGAGCCAAATACTCCTTGGGAAAATGTTCCAGAAGATTTTGAATGTCCTTTGTGTGCTGCAGAAAAAAAGCTCTTCAGAGCAACTGAATGATAGCCAAAACTACATGATTAATGTAATTGATCAACTTTTTTCTCAATACGGCGCATCCATCTAATACGAAAGCTCATTTCAATTACTATGGCGCCAATTATGAAAACAAAGAAACCGGCGACTAGAAATACAATAGGTCTTAGATTTGTGATTGCAAATGGCTTTCCAAGGTTAACAATCATAAGTACAAGCCCAAAAATACAAAGCAAAGTACCAAGAATTACAAATAAAATAAACACAGGACTACACTTTTTCATAATACCTCCAAATCATTAGACTTCAAACAAAATTAAATCATTACTTCCACCACTTAGCATTGGATGCTGAGACGAATTATATTTTGGAACATCTGATACCACCTGTTGGCATAATTCCAGAAACGTTAACTTGCCCTCTGAATTGCCATTTAAGCATTGGTTGTTTTCATCCCAACAAAGTGCACTCAATAATGATTTTGTGAAATTACCATGCTCAAATGAACTAGACTCCCATGACAATTCATAGTAGCGAGAAGCAGCAAGGCTAAAAGTATCGGAAAGTTCATATATATTATCTTCTAAAAAGAGCTGGTTAGCAGTCATACCGTTGTATTCGGCTGTGTTAATACTTACATTGCCAGAATCTACTATCCCGCCTGAAAAGCAAACGTCTGCAAAAACAACTTTGGCCCCATTGATTTTAGCTAGGTCCTCTTTAAATTCATTATGCCAATATATCTCACATTGCTCTGTGTTACTAAAGTTTCCACACATAACAAATCCCGTATTGCGTTCTTTTCCATAGTCTTGCACAACCCCAGTTGGACTTGTATTGTAGCCATGACAGCTAAAGAAGATAAAGGTCAATTCGCCATCATTAGATCTTTCCGCAAGTTCTTCCATAAGAGTTCTAAAATGAGATTTTGTTGTGTTATGGTCGCTTCTGTTTTCTGGAACATAAGGAATAGTTTCAGAAGAGCCCTTTTTAGTATAGTCCTTGCCTGTTACATAAAGTGATTCCCATTTTATACCAGCTTTATCGGCCCAAGATTCAAGAGCAAGTCCAACTTGTGTAACGTCATTTATTGTGCATTTTAAAGGACTTCCATAAGTTCCCTTATAACGTGCTCCATAGTAATAATCATTTCCATAAACCAGAATATTTACCTTTGAGAAAGTAGGCTTACCATGCTTAGCCTCCATAAATAATTCACAAGAACAAAGGCCCATAAAGACAACAGCAAACAAAAAAATAAACAATAATGAGCATTTTGGGCTATTATTTTTCTGCTTCATTTGCCTTGCCTCCCTCTTTCAAAAGCCTTCTTTACTGAAAAGTCAACTTTGAAACCACAAGATAGCCTAATAGTAGTAGCATCAGCCTTTACAGAGACTGTGGTAGGAGCAATTACATAAAGATTGCAGGCTCCAAAAGAAGCAAGTTTAACAGAGCTAATAGTTTCAATTTCATAAACAACAAAGGCCTGTTTAACCCTTGAAAACTTGCAATATAGATATCTTAGAAGCATGGTTAAAGACAATGAGTCTGAAGTAAGTCCAAATTCAACGAATGCACCAAAACCACTGTATGGCCTAAGCTGACTTGCACCATAGGCTATGGATTTACTAATGCTTACATAAGAAAGCCCTGCTCCAAAAGAAAATGCGCCCTCTTTGTCTCCAATAGCAAGCTCTAGAGCCTTTAAGTCCATACCAAAATTTGTACTAGTTCTAAAGAGAGGCATCTTTACATCTTTGGAGGCTGGATATTCTTTCAAATAAGAGCTAGTTGGAATACAAAAGGCTCCACCTCCATAAAATGAAATAGAAGGCCTAATATCAACAAAAGCAAAAACTGGCAATATGGCAATACAAAAGAGAAAAACTATTAAGACAAAAACTTTTTTGTAGTTCATCTTTTTCCTTGTGCTCATTGTAAATCAAAACCCCCTTAACTACTACTGTTAAAACTGATAATCTAAACTCATGTTACTAGATTTCCATTGCCATTATCTTGCAAGCAATGCAATTTATTGCACAGCCAAACCAGAACCTCAGCTAGAAACAATCCAACATCTTCAAGTAACACCTTTTCTGTACTGTCAAGGCCTTTTGCCTCAGTATTGGAAACAAGAAGAACAAGAAAAGCTCATGAGCATCCTCAATAAAAATAAAGACCAAAAAACAACAAAGATTCATCTTGGCGAAGTTGGTCTAGATAAACGATACAAAAACCAAATAAGTCTGCAACAACAAGAAGAAAATCTACTAACAATACTCCAATATGCCAACAAACTTGAAAAAATTGTCACCATACACAGTGTGCAGGCCACCGAACGTACAATAAAGATTCTAAAACAAGCCCAATTAAAACCTTGGAAAACAATCTGGCATGGTTTTAACGGCTCAATTGAAACAGCAGAAGAACTATATAAAATGAAAATTTTCATATCCATAGGCCCTCGCTATAACAAGCAAAATCTCAAAGACATTGCAAATGTTCATCCAAACTTTGTTCTAGAAACAGACTACAATCCCCAAGACAACGAAACAAACACTTATCAAACCTACAATTCTATTCTACAAAGGCATTATCAAAATTGTGCAACTCAGTTAGAATGGACAGTTGAAGACTTAAAGGAGCACTGTTATGGACAAGCGCAAACTCTTACGAATTAGCCGGTTCATTGGAGAAGATGCAGTCAATTCACTAGATGACAAATTTGTTGTCATAGTAGGAGTTGGTGCTGTTGGTTCATACTGTCTTGAAGCACTTGCACGCAGTGGCATAGGGTCCTTTCGTCTCGTAGACTTTGATAAAGTTGAATATTCCAACATAAACCGTCAATTAGTTGCTCTTGAATCTACAATAGGAAAACTTAAAGTAGAAGTTGCAAAAGCTCGTATTCATGATATTGAAGTACAAACTAATGTAGAACTTCTCCCTATCTTCCTTGATGAAAACAACATAGAACAAGTTGTAGCACCCAATAATAAAGGGAAAAAACCAGATCTCATTGTAGATGCCATTGACTCAGTATCCTCTAAATGTTTACTCCTAAAGTACGCTTATACACACAGCATTCCAATAGTTTCCTCAATGGGAGCCGCACTAAGAAAAGACCCTTCTTTAGTACAAACCGGAGATTTAATGAAAACTCACGGCTGTCCACTTGCAAAACAGGTACGCACAAAACTAAGAAAGGAAGGTGTTGGCAAAGGAATCCAAGTTGTCTTCTCCCCAGAAGAAGTTGATTTTCAATATGGACAAGACGGTAACAAAAAAGTTCTTGGAAGTTTGCCAACACTCACCGGAATCTTTGGACTTAATTTAGCCCACCTAGCACTAAATAAACTCCTGCCAGAGCCCCTTAATTCAAATTAAGCGTCATGGATGCACTAGAAGTAGAACCTCGTCTTGTATTAGTCACAATAGCATCATATCTATGCACACCCTTCTCCGCAGCAAACGAGTATGTGGCATTTCCAACAGTCATTAGCACTCCATCTTTGTACCATTGATACTTTAGGTCAGAGCTATTCACATAAGATGGCAAATTATTAAAGCTTACCTTTAAAGTTATCCTTTCACCCACAACTAGAGCCTTTGGAGTATAATCCAAATAAACTTGCATGGGAGATGCAACCTTGTTTTCAATATAAACAGTCATGCCTGAGCCAGAGCTAACTAGTGGAATTACTCCAATTGACTGCGTATTATCCACTATACGCAGTGCCTCAGCAGCTCCAATACCAATTTTTCCCTTCTCATCACTCACCTCCACTTTTACAACATAGGAACCAGCAGGAAGACTTTGCGTGATGATTGTTTTTTTCTCTCGAGTATTCACTTCCTTTTCATTTTTTATTGACGTACCTAAATCAGATTGAAAAGTAGTAGATATCTTAATTGTTGTGCTAGAAGAAATTGACTCGTCCCATGTGAACGATATCTGCGCCGTTCCAGTCCCGGGAATTGTATCCAGCACCACCGTCACACTATTTTCACCACGATTGAGCGTACATGTAGTACTGCCCATAGCAAGCTCCTTTCCATCGGCGTTATATGCACGCGCCGTGATAGTCCACTGCCCCGGAGCCAGCTCTGAGACCGATATTTTTGTCCCATCTCCATACACAGGTGCAAAACCAATGCCTGAAGGACCAATACCCTCTACTGAAAACCTCACTGCATCCATCAAATTCAGCTTTGGCATTATAGTTTTGGAATCTTCTGCGCTTGCCACCTCATTTTCTACACTTACGACCAAATTTGCCTTTTGCTGCTTTGGCTCCTGACTACATGAAACCAAAAGAATTAAACACGCTAGGATAAAAAAATACTTCCCTTTCATACTTACCTCCTAGGCGTTTAATTATCAAAGCAATTAAACGCCCCTATAAGGTAATACAAATGGGAAGTACCATTTCATTCAGCTTTTTGGGTCTAAATTGAAACTTTTTTCACTTTTTTCCCAAAAGCTTCCTTATCATGCAATAAGCAATCAATAAAGTTTGCGAAGGTTGTCAGATGCATCCAATGTCATGAGAGCCTTTACAGGATCCTTAACCTTTGACATGAAAATCATTGCTGCAATGATATATGGCTTGTAAGAAGCCTGCTTGTAAAGAGGATCAAGGTATCTATCAAAGACAGAATTATCAACTTCACCTTCCTTACATGAAAGACCTGTGATGTCTGCTGGGAGACAGTGGAGATAGAGAGCCTTACCTTCTTTGGTGAGCTTCATCTTCTCTTCTGAACAAGTCCAGTCTTTGTGCTCTGCGTTCTGAGCAAGAAGCTTCTTCTCAAGAGCATCAATACCAGCCTTATCCCCAGCCTGATAGAACTTTGTTCTCTGCTCCATAGCTGCAAATGGAGCCCAGCTCTTTGGATAAACAATGTCTGCATCTTTGAAAGCCTCATCCATGCTGTAGCACTGCTTGAAGCTACCACCAGTTGCTGCTGCATTCTTCTTAGCAATTTCAATGCATTCTGGCATTACTTCATAGCCTTCTGGATGTGCAAGAGTTACGTCCATTCCAAATCTTGTGAAAAGACCAATAACACCCTGTGGGACGCTCAGTGGTTTGCCATATGATGGACTATATGCCCATGTCATAGCAACTTTTTTGCCCTTAAGGTTCTCTACTCCGCCAAACTGATGGATGACATGAAGCATGTCTGCCATACACTGTGTTGGGTGGTCAACATCACACTGAAGGTTTACAAGAGTAGGTCTCTGCTCAAGAATGCCATGTCTGTATCCATATTCACATGCGTCAATGAAAGTCTTCTGGTACTTGTGACCTTCTCCAATAAACATATCATCACGAATACCAACAACATCTGCCATGAAGGAAACCATGTTAGCTGTTTCACGAACTGTTTCACCGTGGGCAATCTGGCTGACTTTCTCGTCAAGAACCTGTTCTTCAAGACCAAGAAGGTTACATGCACTTGCAAATGAGAAACGTGTGCGTGTTGAGTTGTCTCTGAAAATTGAAATTCCAAGACCTGAATCAAAAATACGGGTGCTCTTATTGTGCTCTCTTAGGTCTCTGAGTGCATCAGCGACTGTGAAGATAGCATCAATTTCTTCATCTGTCTTATCCCATGTCCAATAGAAATCGTTCTTGTACATGTTATTGATGTGCAAGGTTTCAAGATGTCTTGCAAGTTCTAAAGCTTTGCTCATTTTTGTTTTCTCCTTACCTAATCTTATTTCCTGTGAGTTCCTGGCGGAAGGATGTTGCGCTTCCGTCTTTATCTTCTGGCTTGTAAAGCATAGGTACTGCTGCGTAAAGAGCTGCACATACTACAAGGTCATGCTTCCAAGTAATCTCGTTTGGTGCGTGTGCCTGTGATTCTGCACCAGGACCAAAACCTACGCATGGAATGCCATAACGACCCTGAATAGAAACGCCGTTTGTGGAGAAGGTCCACTTATCGCAAAGTGGGCGACCTACTCTCTTTTCTTTTGCAACGTCATCGGCCCAAAGTCTACTGTCGCCCCAAAGAGCTTTGTGAGCTTCTACCAATGCCTTGACGTGTGGAGCGCTCTCCTTGTTAATCCAGGTTGGGAAGAAGCATTCTGTCTCGTAGACGTGGCCAGTCCATGCAGGTCTGTCGTACATATACATGGAAACCTTAACATCCTTTGCGTACTTTTTGCAGGCTGGAAGATCTTCAATTTCCTTTAAGCATGACTTGTAGGTTTCACCTGCTGTCATTCTGCGGTCAATTGAGATTGCACAGCTGTCTGCAACTGCACATCTTGATGGAGATGTGTAGAAAATCTGTGATGTGGTACATGTACCTCTTCCAAGGAAACGTGCATCTTCATAGTGCTCTGGGTTGTACTTTGGATCAAGCATCTTTGCAAGGCCATGAATGTTCTCGTTATCTGCTGAATTCTCATTGAGATCTCTTACGTTGAGAAGAATCTCAGCCATCTTGTGGATAGCATTGTCTCCTCTTTCTGGAGCAGAGCCGTGACAGGAAACACCGTGAACGTCAACTCTAATTTCCATTCTTCCTCTGTGACCTCTGTAGATGCCGCCATCTGTTGGCTCTGTAGAAATTACAAATTCAATCTGCTTTGCTGCATCTTCTGGTCCCTTGAAGTATTCGTTGACAATTGACTGCCAGCACATACCATCGCAATCTTCTTCCTGAACCGAACCAACAACCATGATCTTATAGCCTTCTGGAATGAGTCCAAGATCCTTCATGATTTTTGTTCCGTAAACAGCAGAAGACATTCCGCCTTCTTGGTCAGAACCACCACGACCATAAATTTGAGTCTCGTTCTCCCAACCCTTGTAAGGATCAGCAGTCCAGTTCTCAATATTTCCAATTCCAACTGTATCTATGTGGGAATCTATAGCAATGATCTTGTCACCATTTCCCATCCAGCCTATGACATTTCCCAATTTATCAATCTCAACCTTGTCATAGCCAAGTTTTTCCATCTCTTCTTTAATTCTATAGACGACACCTTTCTCTTCACAACTCTCTGATGGAATTGCAATCATGTCTCTGAGAAATTTTGTCATTGAAGGTCCGTAAGCCTCGGCAGCCTTCTTAATGGCAGCAAAATCCATAAACTTCCTCCATTGTTACATTTGGCATAGCATGCCCAATCAAATCTAGTTAGAAGTCTACATCGCAATGCAACAAATTGCAACAAATTTTTAGTCCTTCCTACTACGATTTACATGGATATTAAGGAGATTTCAAACAAACTTAATATTGTGCCCACCAATGTGTCTGTCATCAGCACTAATTTCAACTTGCCAGTTTACAAACTCAATTCCAAGATCCTTGCCAAAATCAAGTCCAGGTTCAATAGATAAATGTTCTGGTTTATGAGCATCGCTATTGCAACAAATCTTTACACCAGCATCAAGAGCCATTTCCCAAAATTCTCTAATAGTATAATGATGACGTAGCGCACCACCAATCATAGTCAGACCTTTTCTAAGCCCATAACAATTAACTTCAAGAGGCATATTATGATCTAATGCACACTGAATAATGTCCTTGGCAGCCGCTTTTAATTCTGCAGTCCACGGAGTGCTATAGGCATACAAATCTGGATGCGCACAGAGTAAAAAGAGGCCCGATTCTATAGTATTGATGTAATTTTTTACGTATTCACCCAAAAATGGGGTATAGTCTGGAATTTTGTTAGGATAAATATATGCGCCCGTTATTGGATCATGGTGGAAGTGAACAGCTCCAATTAAATAATCAAATCCCTGCTCTGCAAGTAGCTCATCCTTATAATAAGAATAGTACTGAGGAAGATAATCACACTCAGCACCAAGCAAAATTTTTAGACCTCCAACATTTTCTTCCTCTTGACGTGCCTTGCGAACATCAGCCATGTAGGAAGGAAAGTCTTCATAGCTCATACGCGTTCTTGACCAACGGTTGTCAGGAACAGGACAATGTTCTGAAAAGCCTAAGACAGAGAGTTTTCCCTCCGCCTTAGCTTCTTTAACATAATCACTAATTTCACCCTTTCCATGTCCACAATATCGCGAATGGGTGTGTAAATTTACCTTATCTTGAGAATATATTGGAGAACATATTGCCATACCAAGCCTCAGGAGTTCACCAGAACCCTTAAATCTTTCCCAATGCCTTCAGTAGCTTTTCAGGCGTCATTGGCCAACTTGTAATCCATGCGCCACATGCATCATGAATAGCAATTCCAATAGCCGGAGCAGCTCCATTACAAGCAATTTCAGAAATAGATTTGGCTCCAAATGGACCATAAGCATCATTAACATCAATAAGAACAGATTTGAAATCATCTGGAGCTTCAGAAATCATAGGCACCCCGTAATCTGTCATGTTGGCATTAATGCAAACACCGTTTTTATCCAATATCATGTCTTCATACATTGAGTGTCCAATGGACTTCATAACAGCACCATACATCTGGCAGAGAGCTACTTCTGGATTAATTGGAGTTCCTGCATCCTGAAGAGCGTAGAACTTCTGAACCTTTATTTCACCAGTTCTAATATTGACAGCAACTTGAGCAAAGTGAGCACCATAAGGAACTGAGGATGCCTTTGTGATAAAGGTTCCATGTACAATCATTTGACCATGCCCATCACCTGCGCAAGCTGAATGAGAGAGCTCATAATATGAACGAGTCTTGCCTGTCTTTAAGGAGAAAACCTCACCTGGATATCGTACATCAAGGTCTTTTTCTTCTTCTCCCATCTGGTAAGCGGCTTCAGTAATAATCATATCTTTAAGCTTCTTAGTTGCTTCCAATGATGCATTACCACTGAAGAATGTTCCTGAAGATGCGTATGCACCTGTATCAAAAGCACAAGAATCTGTATCTCCAGAGACAACTGTAATGCGGTCCATTGGAAGTTTAAGAACTTCAGCTACAATCTTTGCAGATATGGTATCCAGTCCAGTTCCAAGGTCTGCACCACCACTGTTGAGAATGACAGTGCCATCTGTCTCTAGCTTTGCAATGGCCTCTGCATGGTCCAAACCAGGTAATCCAGAACCCTGCATAATCATTGCAAAACCTTTTCCAATTTTCCAGTTTGGGTCTCCACTTTCTTCGCGCTGGCCCCAATTAATCATGTCGCAACCTTTGCGAATAGCCTCATCAAGTCCACAAGAACCAACTGGAACAACTGCACCTTCACGGCCTTCTCCTAGGCCCTTGAGGATTTCAAGCATGTAGCCCTCTTCTACGTGGTTCTTAAGCACCATATCCTTGTAGTCAATGCCAAGCTTTTCAGCCAAAAGTGACATTGCCATCATAAGACCATAGGTTCCCTTTGGTGTTCCGTAACCCTGATATGCGCCTGCAGGTGGAGTGTTAGTATAGAAAACCTTGAGATCATATTTCATGTTGTCAACCTTAAACAGAGGCAAAGTTTTTGAACAACTGTTCATAGGAACTGTTAGACAATGATTGCCGTATGGACCAGTATTTGCGCAAACTTCCATATAAATACCGGTTATCTGGCCATCTTTGTTGCCCGACATCTTTACGTGAACTCTCATTGGGTGACGGGTGGAATTTGCAATAAACTCCTCTTCTCTGGTGTTGTGACACAAAATTGGCTTACCTGTTACATAAGCAGCATAGCCAGTAAGGTCTTCAATGAGGATATCTTGCTTAGAGCCATATCCACCGCCAACACGAGTTTTGATGATATGAATTCTGTTTTCTGGAAGACCGGTAACCCAACCCACAATTCTTCTTACGTGGTAAGGAACCTGAGTTGAAGCATAAACTGTAAGACGCTGTCCTTCCATACGAGCAAAACAAATATGTGTCTCAAGTGGAGTATGCTGAATTTGGCTAGTTTGATATGTACATTCAACAACTGCATCTGAAGTAGCAAAAGCTTTATCTACATCACCAATGTGACCCTTGTTAGATGCAGCAATGTTATGTTTAACATCCGCACCAAGAGGGAATTGATAAATAACTTTTCCTTCTCGTGGATCGCCTGCAGTCTTGTTGTATTCATCCAAATTAGCAGGAGCACCAGCTCTGTACTCTACAACACCATTATGAACAATTGGAGCCCCAAAAGCCATGGCTTCTTCAACTGTAAAAACAGCAGGAAGAACTTCATAGTCAACTTTAATGAGCTTACAAGCTTCTTTTGCAGCCTCTAAAGTCTCAGCAATAACAGCGGCAACTCTGTCTCCAACATGTCTAACCTTCATGTTAAACAGTCTTCTATCATGTGGAGACGGCTCTGGGTTACCCTGTCCTGCCTGCATATAATGAGTTTCAGGAGTGTTATAAGCTGTTAAAATCTCAATAACACCATCAACCTTCATAGCTTCTGTGGTATCAATAGAGTTAATATAAGCACTAGCATGTGGACTTCTGAGAACTACCATATGACAGGTATCGGCTGGGACAAAGTCTTCAACAAAGGCCTTGTCTCCAGAAACAAGCTGGGCACCATCAATTTTTGAAATAGGCTTTCCAATAACGTCACATTCAGGTCTAAATGAAGGTGCTATTGTTGACTGATAAGAGCCAGTTTGCATCTTTTCTTGAGCAAGTTTTACAGCAAGATAATAATGTTCATAACCTGCATCTCTAATAAATATACCAGAAAGACAATCTTTGATTTCTTCTTTTGTAGGATTAGGATTGTTTTCTAAAAGCCATGTTAACAAAAGAGCAGCAGCTGGTGCATTATAAGCACTTTGAACAATACCAGCATCAATCATGGCCTGCTGAACAATGGTCAAATGTGTAGGACTTCCAAGTCCATCTGGAGTTCTTATCTCACAACCTTCAACTTCCCCAGCAAGCACTAAGTTGGAGAAAACAGGAGTGCCATCAATCAAAACGGTATCACTACCACAAAAACCTTCAGCATCATCGCTATCACGAACAGCTAGATTGCCGTTCATAAGAAGCATTTCTCTGAGTTTTGTAGAAGGTTCTACATTGAATGTTCTATTTTTTCCATTAATATTGCAATGTACTTTCATTTTGAACCTCCTTGTGTGACACACCCTTGAACGTTACAATCTAAGACTTCATGAGCAAGATCATAAGCTGTAACAGCTAGCAAGTATTTTCTGTATGTTGCACTTCCAAAGAGCAAATCATCTTCAAGTTTTAAGCCATCACAAGCTTTTACCTGAGCTTGAATCTCTTCATCTGAAACTCCATCAGAAATTGCTTTAGCTATAACTGGCAAAGTAAAGATTCCCGCTTTCTTAAGTGCAACTGCAATTTTTAAGCCATTAGACCCATTTGAGGCACTCATTGTTAAGACTGCATGACTTTGTGCTGTATTTGAATACCTCTTTGAAGCAATGTTTGCACAAGAAGGAATTACAACAGAATAAATAAGCTCATCTTTGAGGTCTTCATGATTTTCAAGATAAAAATCTACGCTAACAAAGCTCCTTTGCCCATCTACAGCAACTAAATTTAACGAAGCATCACAAGCAAGAAGCGTTGACCAAAGGTAGGAATCGTCTCTACATAGTGCTATATTTCCACCAATTGTAGCCATATTTCTCTTGGTCCTTGAGGCCATAAAATGGCAGGCTTTCTTAAAATACTCTGGAGTTTCTTTTGCATCAATAATCTGTTGAAAAGTACACATAGCACCAAACTCCACAAAGGAGTTTTCTTCCTTGATGAAATTCAACTCTTGAACCTTATTTAATGCCACAAGAGAACTTGCTTCAACAGAGCTGTTTAGTCTGTTAATTTCAGTTCCACCAGCCAAAAAGACTGCACCGGACTCTGAAGCTAAAGCCACGGCCTCAGCCACATCTTTTGCTAGAATCAGATTCTCAACCATAGATTCTCCTCTTCTCAATAAGACCATTACTTATCTTGTTGGCTATTCTTGCAAGCTCTAGCTCATCTACGCCAACAACTTTTCTATTATCCACAACTACTTGCCCATTTACGATTGTATATTGTGCTGTATGGTCACAGCCACAGAAAAGCAATGCCGCAATTGGGTCACTTTGGCTACCTGCATATGCAATGCCAGAGACATCAAAACAGGCCAAGTCAGCTGCCCAGAGCTCTTCAAGCCGGCCGACATTCGTAAAATTAAGCATTTTGGCCCCGTTTTCGCATCCCATCTTGAATACGTCACGCGCTGTGAGAGCCGTACTTCCATACTTTACACGGCCCAAGAGCAATGCATTGCGCATCTCAGATAACATATCTGAACTATCATTGGAAGCACTTCCATCCACTCCAATCCCGATATTAACGCCCAAATCCAACAGCTCTCTTGTTCTGCAAATGCCAGAACCAAGGCGCATGTTAGAGGATGGACAATGAGCAATATGGCTACCTGTTTTGGCCAAGAGTTTAAGCTCATCGTCATTAAACCAAATGCCATGGGCATAAAAAACATCGGGCCCAATTAGCTCACATTCCTGCATGAGCTCTACTGGACGAATGCCATACATGTCCTTGCATTGATTTTCTTCGTCCATAGTCTCGCATAGATGCGTGTGAAGGCGTACGTTGTATTTTCGTGCAAGGCGAGCACTCTCGAGCATGCAGCGCTTTGTAACAGAAAAAGGAGAGCATGGAGCCAACACAATCTTATGCATAGCCATAGGTGATGGGTCATGATATTTCTTGATAACACGTTCGCTATCTTCAAGAATCTCTTCCTCTGTCTGAACAACAGAATCTGGAGGAAGTCCACCATCTTTCTTGGAAAGACTCATGCTACCACGGGTTGGAGAAAATCTCATTCCAAGTTGGTCGGCAGCTTTAAACTGAGCTCCTGTTAAATCTTGACCCTTACACTGCTTTGGAAATACATAGTGGTGGTCTGTAGAACAGGTACACCCCGTCTTGAGCAATTCACTCATTGCAAGAAGAGAAGAGTAATAAATAGCCTCTTCATCAATGTATTTCCAAACCTCATAAAGATATACAAGCCAATCAAATAGCTTTGCATCCTGAACAGCAGGAAGGTTCCTTGTTAATGTTTGATAAAAATGATGATGAGTATTAACAAAACCCGGAACAACGGCAAGATTGGAACCGTCAATTACTCTAAAGCCTTCTGGAGCATTTAAATTTTTACCAATGGACTTAACTGTGCCATCTTCAATAACCATATCATAGCCATACAAAGTTTCCTTTGCTGGATTTGTCATCAAAGCATATATATTTTTAAGAAAGATACCTTTTTCGTTCATATCCTATCCTATTACCTACTCTCTAGGTACTGGTTGTCCAGTTACATAGTAGTCATCATAAGTATCTATAACTTTTTCCTTGACTCCATTAGCATAATTTTCAACAGCCTTAGTCAAAAATCGTCTAATCATTCTTCTAGTTGCTTCACGCCTAAATTCTGGCATGGCACGTGGAGAAATAATAGAGTCAAAAGCAACAATTTCTTCTTCAATCAGTTCTAAAGTAAGATGCTTACCAATTATAACGTTTTCAACATCCCTGCTACGATTAGTCTTTGCACCAGTTGCAGTTGCAGAGACTCTGTAATCCTTAACTGTACCATCTTCATTGAATTTGATAGCTTGGCTAAGAGTAATCTTACTAATAGCATTTGCCTTACGAGTTCCAACTTTATGCCAGAAAATATAGTCAAAATTGTCTTCAGAATATGGAACAATGATTTCAGTAATCATTTCATCCTTCTCAAGATCAATTGTTCTGAACTTAATGATAAAATCGCTAACAAGTTCTTCTCTCTCTCCACGAACAGAAGAAATCTTAACTCTAGCATCCAAAAGATACAGAGGACCCGGAGTATCGCCCTTAGGTGAGGCATTAGCAATATTTCCAGCAATAGTTGCACTATTACGCAAGGCAACAGCACCCATTCTGGAAGCTGCCTGTCTTAAATGCCAAGGACAAAGTGTATTTTCAGCAATTTGTGAACTTGTACAGCCGGATCCAATACAACACTCACCTTTCTTGTTGATATAAATATTCTTGAGTTCTGGAAGATTTCTAATAATCATCACAGGCTTATCAAACTTAGGAGTAAGGCCCAATGTTCTCTTATGTGAGACCATGAGGTCACTACCGCCAGCAAGAACAATTACATCATGCTCACTTTTAATCTTCAAAGCCTCTTCTAAGGTCTTTGGAATATAGCACATTACTTCTTTTACTTCTTCCATAAGTGTGCTCCTCTTTTTGCCGCAAGTTTAATACTCTCAACAATCAAATCATAGCCAGTACAACGGCAGATATTTCCGCTAATTCCTAGTCTAATCTCAGCTTCTGTTGGATCTGGATTATTAGAAAGAAGGTAGTAAGCTGCAATTACCATGCCAGGAATACAGAAACCACACTGAACAGCGCCACCGTCTGCAAAGGCTTGAATAATTATTTGACCTTCTTCCTTCTCTTTAAGGCCTTCAATAGTCATAAGCTCTTGACCATCTGCACCACCAACTGGAATAAGACAAGGAGTAACTATTTTTCCATTGAAAATAATGGAACAAGCACCACACTCGCCTTCACTACAACCCTCTTTAACTCCAACACAGTTAAAATCTTCTCTGAGTACATCTATTAGACGTCTAAGAGGATCTGTGACAATGCTCACGTCTTTTCCGTTTAATTTAAATGAAATCTTTGTTTCCATCACAAACTCTCCCTTAGGTCTCTTCCATTAAGCATATAACCCATAACATCTTCAGTTGGGACAGGAATAGCGCAAATTTTCTTACCAATTGCACGAGATAGGGCATCAATATAGGCTGCGCCACTTCCGTTAAACACCAATTCTCCCATGCCCTTGGCTCCAAATGGCCCCCACTGGTATGGGTTTTCAACAAAGTAAACACCCTGCTTTGGACAGTCCATAGAGGTTGGAACAATGTAGTCGCTCATTGACGTTTGTTTAAAGTGTCCTCCAACGTTCTTTAGAACTTCTGTTGAGGCCCAACCAATTCCTTGAAGAATTCCTCCATTAACTTGGCCGTGAACTATCATCTCATCAATGAGATGTCCGCAGTCATGACTAGACCAAACACCCTTGGTTGTAACTTCGCCAGTACATGGATCCACTTCTACTTCAACAGCGCAAACGCCCCATCCGTATCCTAGATAAGCATAGCCTTGGAACGTGCTTTGATCCCATGGATAGCCTTCTGGATGCTCATAGTGTGTTTCAACTGTGAAATCTTCTTCTTTGTCATATCTTGGTTTCATGAGTCTAGCTGCACGCTCAACAAGTTCTCCAACAATCATTGTAGATCTTGATGCTGCTGTTGGTCCTGAATCAGGGACCCTAGAAGTATCGGGATCCAAGAAAATAACCTTTTCGAGTGGGATTTCAAGTACATATGCAGCTATCTTTGGCAAAATGGTATGAAAGCCTTGTCCCATCTCTGTCTGGCTGCAGAGGATTTCTACTGTGCCATCCTTAAATTTGTGTAGTTTACAGCGTCCTTTGATGATGGCCTGTTCTCCGTTACCGGTGAAGGCTCCTCCGTGATTATAGAAGGAAATTCCAATACCTTTTCCAGAGCCCCATTTATATTCCTTGCTTTTTCTTTCGTAATCGCTGGCCTTAAGTACCTGTTCAAGCATCTCAGGTATCATGACGCGCTCTACTACCTTGCCGTTTGTACTTGTGGTGTCGCCCTGTTTGATGAAATATCTCTTCTTGTATTCGAGAGGATCCAAGCCTTGCATTTCAGCTAGATGGCACATGTGAGTTTCAACTGCAAATAGCGTCTGAGGAGCGCCAAAACCTCTGAATGCACAACTTGGGAAGGTGTTTGTTGCAACGCCAAGACCAACAGTTCTCATATTTGGGAAGCTGTAGCATCCCGTTACATGAAAACATCCTCTTTGAAGAACAACAAAGGAAGATGACAGATATCCACCAACGTTGTAGTAAACTATACTATCCATGGCCAAGATGTTGCCATCTTTGTCAAGGGCTGTCTTAAAAACAGTCTTTGAAGGATGTCTTTTGACAGAGTTCTCAATATCCTCTTCCCTATCAAAAATCATTTTTACACCCTTTTTCATCACATAACAAGCCAAAAGCAGAGGCCCGCAAACTACATCTGGGAAGTGCTCTTTTCCACCAAAAGCACCACCTGTAACAGTCTGCTGGACTGTAATTTTGCTTGAATCTATACCCAAAAGAGGTGCAACGGACTTTGTGATATAGAACGGACATTGTGCAGATGCATAAATCTTATACCCATCACCATTTGGCATGCAGCAAGCACCATTTGTCTCAAGATATACATGTTCCTGAAAGCCTGTCTCAATAGTCTCTTCCACAATGCGGTCAGCCTTCTTGAAAGCCTCATCCACATTGCCAACCTCAAGCTTCAAACGGCAATGAATATTGTCTGAATTTACGAACGCGCCACCCTTGCACGCAATACCATCATCAATGGAGACGGCTGGCTCTTGCTCTTCATACTCAATTTTCACCTGCTCTCTGAGATCTTCCACGGTGGTCTTATCTGGCCCTACCATAATTCCGATAGTCTCGCCAACGTATCTGACGTCATTTTCTGCAAAGCATTTCCAGTCTGTGGCTATCATATGCAAATAATTATGACCACTCTCAGGAATATCTTTGTAGGTTATAAATCTATAACCTTCTGGCATTTCAGGTAAAGTAATGCTTTTGATAATTCCCCTTGGGATGCTTGAACGAACTAATCGTCCCCAAAGGCAATCAGCAAAATCATAATCAGAAATATATTTTGCAGTACCCTCACTCTTTGATACAGCATCAACTCTTCTTACAGCTTTTGAGATGTCATGTGCAATCATTTTTCCTCCCAAGCCTTATCCCATTAATCTTAGAAAAAAATAATGGGATATTTTAAAACACAAATGCCGCAACCTCAGTTGCGGCCCTAATATTAAGATACTAAAAAAACACAAATAATCCTACAGAATATTGTGAAAACATATCATAAAATTATCTGACTATCCCACTTGTTCCAGTTGCAGGCATTGCATCTGTTCTAGCCCAAACTTTCTTAGCAACTTCAGCAGCCTTTGCATAAATTTCCTTTTCATCAAAGTCAAATTGCCTGTTTTCCATAACAATCTTACCATTGATAATCACAGATTCAACACAATTGCTACTCATGCCCCAAACAAGATGACCTGCAGCATTACCAGCATTAAGTGGTGTAGGATTCTGATAAGAAAGAATATCCAAATCAGCTTTGTAACCTGGCTCAATTCTTCCAAACTTATCTCCAACAAAGTACTTTTCTAAGAACTTATTAGCTCTTGTTAAAGCTGACATATAGTCGCCAGGCCAATATGGACCAATAGCATCTCTATTCTTAAAGAAAGCAATCTTAATTTCTTCGAACATGTTGCTTCCACAACCATCTGTTCCAAGAATCAAATTCTTAATCTTTGGAATATACTTGCTATAGCCAACCTGGTTATTCATGTTGCTTCTTGGGTTATGTGCAAGATAACAACCCCTTTCATTAAGAAGTTCAACTTCATGTTCATTGAGGTAAATACCATGAACAAGAAGAGTCTTGTCAGAAAGAAGACCATGCTTATCAAGTCTATCCAAGATGTCCATATTGTAGAAATGATGTGACCAAATTTGGTCATAGTCGCCTTCTGCAACGTGAATATGAGCACCTCTACCGGTAAGCTTTGCAGATTCAGCAAGCATTTCCATTCCTTCTTCAGGAATTGTAAATGGAGCATGACCGCCAACCATAGCTTGACACATAACGTTCTCGCCTCGTTTTACTCTGTCATCAACTTCTTTGGCAAATCTGTTTCCTTCTGCAATACCATCTTTGATTTCTTTCATGCCATAGTTGCGGTCTGTAATACCATAAGCAACAATGCCTCTAAGACCAAACTTTTCCATTCCGGAGGCGACTGTTGAAAGAGAACCTGCAATGTAATTTGGACTCTCATGATGGTCTATACAGCTAGTAGTACCGTTTTTTATTGCATCAAGTGTGCAAATTAGGGAACTATAGTACAAAGACTCTTCATCAAGAGCTCTATCTAAACGCCACCACCATTCCTTGAGGGTTTGGATTAAGTCTGTCTGAGGGCCAGCAGAAATCTGCATACCTCTGCTCAATCCACTATAGTAGTGATGATGTCCACAAATCATGCCTGGAATTACATACTTGCCTTCAGCTTCAAGAACCTTGTTGGCTTTGACCTGGCTGCCGACATTTTTGCCAACAGCCTTGATAAGATCGTTCTCAATAACAATATCAACACCTTCAAGAACCTCAACAGGTTCCATGGTTTGAATAACTTTTGCGTTTCTAATAACAATAGTCATTATCACTCCTCCACACGAGTAAGAAGGTAATCATAGCAAAGGAATACCTGCTCAATGAGATCCTTCACAAGAGCTGGAACCTCACCAATAAGGTTTCCTTCTCCATCAATATGACATTCAACAATCTCACCATGAAGTCTAACTAAAACAGTCTCATTTTCTACATAGAAACCACTGTTTGTGCTATCTTCAAAGTCATCCTTTCTGCTAAAGAGCGTAAACTTGTCTTTATAAGGTCTACCTTCGTGATTACAGAATGTTGCACAGTTTCCACACTCATTACAGAAGGCATCCAAGTGGAGAATCTGGAATGGGTCTTCACTTACATCTGAGAATCTCATATCAATAGCAACATTTGCACGGTTTGGACATACATCAACACACTTGTTGCAATAGTACGTACAATCCATACATCTGCTTGCTTCTCTTTCTGCGAACTTCTCTATTCCACATGGGCTATTGCAATCAAGACAAATGTGAGTCTTTCTTTCCTGAACATCCTTGTAGAACTTTTCTTCAGCTTCCAAGTACTCCTCATCTTCAGCTTCATCTTCTTCTGGGAGGTCCTTTCTGCAATCGCAGGAACTGTTATCTTTACATCCTTCTTGATTGCATCCTTCACAAGAATTGGAATCATTGCAGCCATTACAGCCTTCACACTTCTGATCAATGATTTCAGCGTCCTTTACAGAATCAAGAATCTTATCAATTGTAGCTTCAACTGCCTTTCTTGCAGAAGCAATGCATCTGACAACTGTTGATGGACCACTTTGGACATCTCCAATAGCAAATACGTCAGCAACTGGGCTTTCGTTTGTCTCTGGATTTACTACTGGCCAAAGCTTTTCATTAACTGGTAGACCGTACCATGTAAGAGCTTGAGAATCTGCATGCTCACCAATTGCAGTTATGAGAACATCGCATGGGAGTTCAACAACTTCATTTGTTTCAATTGGTCTGCGTCTGCCACTTGCATCTGGCTCACCAAGTTCCATCTTTGTGCAAACCAATTTGCCATCTGAAATGCTCTTTGGATTAGCAAGGAATACAAAATCAATGCCATCGGCCTTAGCCATCTTGAATTCATCGGGGTCAGCTGGCATCTCTTTCTGGGTGCGTCTGTAGACAACTGTGACGTTTTCAACGCCCTCTGTGCGCTTTGCAGCTCTGGCGCTGTCCATTGCTGTATTTCCACCACCTGTGACCACAACGTTTTTACCAAGCATTGCACAAGCTTTGTCAGCTTTAAATGCCTCCAAGAACTCAAGAGCACCAAGAACCTTACCGTCTCCAGAGACCTTAATCTCGTTGTCTTTTTCGCTACCTACGGCGTAGTAGATGTACTCGTAACCTGCATCCTTAAGAGCCTTAACTGTTACTTCTTCAGGCTTTACGCCATAGTTAAACTTAACTCCGTGGCGTGCAACATGGTCAATATCTGCCTGAACAGCCTTAGGATCAATTCTAAAGTTAGGAATGATGTTGGCAACAACTCCACCGGCATTTGCAGCCTTCTCAAAGATTGTTGTATTAAAGCCAGCTTTAGCAAGGAAGTATGCGGCAGAAAGTCCTGCAGGACCTGCTCCAACAACAGCAGCCTTAATATCTGAAGGATTCTGTGGCGCTTCAAAGTACTTATCAAGATACTCGTCTGTGCCGTTTTCAACAGCAATCTTCTTCATTTCTCTAATCTGAACAGCACCTTCGTACTCCATTCTTGCACAGTGGAACTGACACTGATGGTCACAAATATTGCACGTAATATTAGGGAGAGCGTTCTCTTCGTAGATAACATCAAGAGCCTCAGCATAACGGCCCTCGCCAACTAACTCAATGTAATCTGGGATATTTTGATGAATTGGACAAGCCATCATACATGGAGAAACATAACAATCAAACAATGGAAGTTCTCCCGCAACCTTAGCCTTTGCATCTCCACGGAACTCTTTTTGAGTATAATAGCTAGTTCTTGCCTTCTGACAAAGCTCTTCAACAGCCTTAGGATCAATGTCCTTTTTTCCCCATGTCTTGCTATTTTTTTCAAGGATATCGGCCATTTGGGCCATTCTTGCATATCCACCTGGCTTAAGCATGTCTGTTGCCATGGTTATTGGTCTAATACCAGTATCAAAGATATCTTGTACCGAATAAACAGTACATCCGCCCGAATACGAGACAGGAAGCTTACCATCAAACTCAGCACTGAGCTTAGAGGCAACCTTAGTTGAAATTGGCAACAATGCCCTACCAGACATATATCTCTCGTCACCAGGAAGAACCTTTGCGTCATTGACATTGCCAAGCGTATTTGTCAGCTTAACGCCAAAACCAAGTCCCTCTTTCTTTGCAAGCTCCACTAACCTGTGTAGCATAGCAATTGCATCTGGATACTGGAGGTCATGCTCAAAGCTCTCCCTCTTCAACACAACATGTCCAAATCCGATATCATCTAAAATAGCTCTTACTTCGTCATAACCCAAAAGTGTAGGATTAAGCTTAACAAAAGTATTAAGGTGCTTCTCTGTAAGCATGTAAGAACATATAGCCTCAATTTCTTTTGGAGGACAACCATGCATGGTTGAAATTGTAACACCCTTACAAATAACAGGACTAATCTTCTCTACTACTGACTTCAAAGCCTTGTCACTCTTCTCAAGGTCAGAACCACAAAGAAGTTCATCATCCTCAATCATTAGTTTAAGGGAAGCCTTGTACTGTTCAAAAAGAGGGCTCTTTGATGCATCCATCATATTATCTATGTATGTTTGCATCTTTGGCTGTTTAATACCCTCAAGGTTGTAGCCAACACTCATATTAAAAATAAAGTCCGGCTCTTCAAACTTTCCAGAAAGGGCTGCCTGAATTGCATGTACAGCAAACCAAGCCTTTAGGTACTCGTCAAATGCTTTCTCTAGAGTGTATTCAGTTGACCACTCAACGTTATGTCCTTCATCTCTAGCATCAATACAAGGTTTAGCAATCTCAAGATGATCCATGATCTGAACCGTCTTAAGCTCCATAAATCTTCCACCAACTAGATAGGCACTAACAATATTCTGTGCAAGCTGTGTATGTGGGCCTGCGGCAGGTCCCAGTGGAGTAGCACATTTTTGTCCAAAAACCTCAATAGAATGTCTTGAAGATGGCTTATGGAAATTCTCCTTACTTATTCCAAAAATGGTACCGTGATTTCTATACTCAGAAAAAATTCTGTCCATCAGTTCTTCAAATGGAACTGGTCTCATACGATCTCCCATACTGGCTCTCCTTTTTTCATAATATTCTAACCTATATTCTAAACCATATCGTTCCAAAGTCAACCAAAAATGCAACAAAATGCAACAGATAGGCCAAAGCCTAACTCCATATTATTATTTTGATGGTTTATAGCGCTCTTCTACCAATATCGCAATTTCAATGAGTAAAATTTAGTTAAAACGCAAATCTGTGAATATAAAATTAGATTTATATAAAATATGTGCTTTTCCTATTTACATCTGAAAAAACCTATGCAATAATTACCAACGATAAATATTGTACATTCAGCTATAAAGCTTATGGAGGACAAAAATGCTCATTAATTTGAACATGAACAAGGAAGTTAGAGCAAGGAACATCCAGCTTTGTAAGGAAAAAGGAATTATTCTTCCAACCTTCAAGCAGATGGTAGACCCATCAACTGTTCCTGCTGAGATTAAGGCAAAACTCGCAAAGACTGGTCTTTGGGATGTCAACCCAGTAAACCTTTTTAGAATCACATGGAAGAACGAACCAGTTGAGAAAGGTGGTGGATTTGGTGGAGTTAACTACATTGAGGTTCCAAAACAGCTCACAGGCGTAAAAGCTCATATTTATGCACTTGTTGGAAAATACTTCCCAACCGGCGCACACAAAGTTGGAGCAACATATTCATGCTTGGCACCAGCTTTGGCAACAGGAAACTTTGATGCTCAGAATCAGCAGGCTGTATGGCCATCAACCGGTAACTACTGCCGTGGTGGTGCTTACAACAGCGCACTTCTTGGTTGCAAGTCCATTGCTATTCTTCCTGCTGAGATGTCACAGGAAAGATTCAACTGGCTCAAAACAGTTGCTGGTGAAGTTATTGCAACACCTGGTTGTGAGTCAAACGTTAAAGAAATCTTTGACAAGTGCCATGAGTTGGATGCTGAAAGAGGCAAACACATTGTTATCTTCAACCAGTTTGAGCAGTTTGAGAACTACCTCTGGCATTACACCGTAACCGGTGCAGCAATCCTTGAAGTTTTAGAGAAACTTGGTGTAAAACCAGAAAACGTTCGTGGTTATGCATCATCAACAGGTAGTGGCGGAACACTTGCAGCTGGTGACCACCTCAAGAAAGTCTACCCACACATGGTAATTGCAGCTGGTGAAGCAAAGCAGTGCCCAACCCTCCTCAGAAACGGTTTTGGTGGACACAGAATTGAAGGTATTGGAGATAAGCATGTACCATGGATCCACAATGTAAAGAACACTGACATGATTTGTGCTATTGATGACCAGGATTGTATGGATATTTACAGACTCTTCAACGAGCCAGCTGGTATTAAATACCTCAAAGAGACTGTTGGTCTTACAGATAAGCAGATCAATGAGCTTCAGTACTTTGGTATCTCCGGTATTGGAAATACTCTCAGTGCAATCAAGATGGCTAAGTACTATGAAATGGACGAAGACGATGTCATTTTCACAATCTGCACAGACTCCTCCGTCATGTACAAGACAAGACTTGCAGAGCTTGACCAGCAGCAGGGCAAGTTCACAGAGATGGAAGCTGCAAGAGTTCACAGTGGTGCCCTTCTCCATCAGAGTTATCAGGATGCTCTTGAGCTTGGTTACTATGACAGACTTCGCATCCACAACCTTAAGTACTACACTTGGGTTGAGCAACAGGGCAAGACTTATGAAGAGATCAACGCTCAGTGGTACGACAGAGACTACTGGACATCAATTCCTCCAATGGCTGCTGAAATTGATAAGCTTATTGAGGACTTCAATAAAGAAGTTCTTGCTGACTGAGTTTTACTGAGTCTTATAATTAAAGAACGGGGCTGTAACACGGTTAGTTTTGGCTGACATGGCGTTACAGCTCTTTTTTTAGCAGAAAAACACCTAGTGAACCTAGTGCACCTAGTGAAGTCCAACAAAACTTAAATTAGGAGTTAAACATGAAATTCAAATATGTTTGCATTGACTGTGGCAAAGAATTCGTCACAGATAAAGTAATTTATCAATGTCCAGAGTGCGCAGCCAAGTCAAAAGAGGGAGAATTCCCTCGGGGTTACCTCAAAGTTATCTATGACCAAGATGAATTGAAGAAACTCAAGGATAAAGACCACGTTTCAATCTACGACTTCTTCCCCTACAACGTTCCCAACAAGGAAGTTTATCCAATTGGAACAACCCCTATTGTTAAACCAATGCGCATCAATAAGCAACTAGGCCTTGAAAATGCATACTGCAAGATGGATGCGTATTTACCATCGGGATCCTTTAAGGATAGAGCCAGCCAGCTAATTGCAGCCCAGGCAATAGCTCACAACACCAAAAAGATTGCACTAGCTTCGACAGGAAATGCAGGTGCGGCCATGAGTTGTGCAGGTGCAGCCTACGGACTAGATATAATCCTATTTGTTCCCAAAACAGCCCCAATCAATAAACTCATGCAAAGTGTGCTTTATGGAGCAACCGTAGTTCCAGTTGATGGCACCTATGATGATGCCTTCCTCCTTTCTATTGCCTACACAAAGCACTTTGGAGGAATTAATAGGAATACAGCCTACAACCCAATGACCATTGAAGGCAAGAAAAGTATCTCAATTGAACTGTTTGAGCAGCTTGGTCGTAGGATTCCAGATATTGTTTACGTCCCAGTTGGCGATGGCTGCATTATAAGTGGAGTTTACAAAGGCTTCTACGACCTCATGCAGGCGGGCCTTACAGATCACATTCCACATATTGTTTGTGCACAAAGCGAGAAATCTAATGCTATCAGCCAAGCCTTTGTAACCGGTCAATTCAAGTCAATTGAAGCCTCCACACGTGCAGATTCCATCTCCGTGGACATCCCAGCCAGTGGTCGTATGGCAGTGCAATATCTCAAAGCTTACAATGGCTGGTGCACACAGGTCACTGAACAAGAAATCTTGGATGCCCAAATGAAGCTTGTCCACGACAGTGGTATCTTCGTAGAGCCAGCTAGCGCCACCGCATGGGCAGCACTTGAAAAAGACAGTGCCATAATTAAGGAACGCTTTGGCTCTAAGACCGATATCTGTGTGCTTCTCACAGGCATTGGATTTAAAGATATGGCTGTATTTGATGGTCGCGTAACAATGCCAGAGCCTATTGCCAATAGCGAACAAGCTGTTATTGACCGCTTCAAGTGTTAGTTAGTATATTTAATGTGGTCTGCAATTAGTGGAAAACTAGAACAGGTCACAAATATCCACAGAGGAGATTGCTTATGGATAAACTACTGATTGGACTTGGAATTGGGCTTTTAGTGGCAATAATTGTATACATTTGGCAAAGCATATCAAAAAAGGACATTGAAAGATCCTCAAAAGAGGAAATTGCGCGCCTAAAAAACCTACTTGCCGATAGAATGGACATTGAATCGGCAGGTTTAACTAAAATCAAGGCAGAGAACGAAGAGCTCAAAAAATTAAATGAAAATCTTAGAGTCACCAATGCAGCCCTGGCTCAAAAGCCTGGCCGAGCAGAAGTTCAGCGTCTTCAAATCTACCAAAAAGCAGTTGACAGATTAATCATCAACAGCCCAGGCTTTGGTGCAGCATGGCAATCCGCTCTAAAAGAAAGCGAAGATGAATTTGAGCAAATCTACTCCGGCATCCAACCTTTCTGGAAGAAAATCCTTCCCGGCAGAACCAACGCAAAACTAATTGACAAGGACAATGTTGTTGACGAGCAATAAGGCACATTCAAGTGCTTTAGAGCTCAATCTAATTGACTAAAAACACAATTTGAACATACAATTCCCCTGTTGCCAAAGTGGTGGAATGGTAGACACCGGGGACTTAAAATCCCCTGGCCATTGCGGCCGTACGGGTTCAAGTCCCGTCTTTGGTAGGATTTTGGGTAAAATTTTACATAAAATCTGCATTTTAGATAGCTAGAATGCAGATTTTGAATTTTACGGACAGAAAAAATAACCAAAAATTGCGTACACTTTGCGTACACTTTGCGTACAGCAGTTTTTGGGGGTAGTTTTCTAGAAAAAACAAATTTTGGAATTTTTTGGGAAATTTAAGCTTTTGAAAAGTTGTCATCCACAGGCGGGAACACAACTTTCCAAAATTTTTAGAAAATGAGAAAAAAATTTTGCAACAAAAAAAACGAGCCAATTTTCAAGCAAAAAAAGCCTGTTTTGTGTGCATTTTTGCGTACACTTAACTGTAAGTATCTCTTTTAGATAGAATAGTTTAGTCCTTGCGACACTGTTCCCCTTCTTCTTCTAAGGGTTCTTGCCTCCTGGCGAGCCTCTTCAGGAATCTGCTCGGCAATTGCATGGCTTGTTGCAAGCTCGTCCCATTCCTCATCCGTTAACGAATCTACCTGCAATAAATAGACCATTGCGAAATTATAAACAAAGCAGTCTAACACCTCGTTTCTATCTCTGATTTTTTCCCACTGCTCAAGCCCTGTTTTTCTGATATAATTACAGCAAGGAGTTTGATATGACGTTTGGCGAAAAGGTAAAAGAAATTAGAGAAAAAAGAGGTTTTTCGCAGGAGGAGCTTGCTCATCTTGTTGGCTTTGGAACGAAAAGCGCAATCAGCAAAATTGAAAGAGGGATTGTAGACCCTCCTCAATCAATGGTTGTTAAGCTTGCCAAGGCTTTGAATGTTAGCCCAATTGAGTTCTTTGATGAGTTCAACAAAAACTACACCAAAAGCCCTTGTATGGAGTTTGTACCATACCTTGAAAAGGCAAGCAATGAAGAGCTGACAATCATTCGCAAGATACTTGATATGCCTAAAAAAAAATAACGCTAAGGCTGTATAAAAACGGCAAGTTAATCTCAGCTTTCAACAAATAGAGAGGGTTTGTTTTTAGCCCCTCTTTTTTATTTCTTGAGATACACCTTGAATGGAGGCAACACGCTCCAACAGCTCTTGTGCTGTACATGGCACAATAAAAATGTAGAAAAAGGACCGTTAAAAATGTAGGATAGCAATTCTTTTTTTACCTAATTCATAACCCCCAATTTATGATAATTCTAACATGGTAATTCAATCACCACATTTTCAGTTTGCGTTACAAATAATTATTGGTATAATCAGCACATGAGCGTTCAGGAATTAGAAAAACTAAAACAAATTAGTAATGTGATTAAGCAGTCCGTCCAGACTGAAAAATCTATCTTTTTGGCTCTTATGCCTATGGAACGCCAACTGCAAACAGCGAT